>JBFMGV010000021.1:0-10372 GCA_040752615.1 Pseudomonadota bacterium
CCCCGTCGTCAGAACTCAGTCGAGAGCGTCAGCTGCACGGTCCGGCGCGGGCCGGGCCGGAAGGTCGCGGGCGTGTTGATCGTCGTGCTGATCGTGCCGAGATAGTCCTTGTTCAGCAGGTTATCGACGTTGATCCGCGCTTTGACGTTCTTCAGGTAGCCCCAGTCCACCCCGTCGCCCAGATCCACATAGGCGGCCAGGATCGTGTAGCCGCCGGTCGTCTCGGTGTTGAGGAAGTTGGTGTAGCGCTTCGAGATCGTCCGCGCCGACAGGTTGAACAGCGCTCCCGGCGTGGGCTCGAACGTAACGCCGCCCTGGAACACCCACTTCGGGAAGTCGGGCACCCGGTTTCCCTTGATGGTGAAGGTGGCGAAATTGTCTTGGAATTCCGAGATGTTGTACGACAGGTTCGTGTTGAAATAGACCTTGCCGCCCAGCAGTTCGGGCTTCCACTGGCCGCTGAACTCGGCCCCATGCGCCTCCACCGCGCCCACGTTCTGGAAGAATGTCTCGGTGGTGGTGCTGCCTGACACGGGCGAGGCGAACGACTGCAGCCGGTTGTCGAACTTGGTGAAGTAGGCGACCAGCGAGGCGTTGAACGTCGGCCGGTTGGTCCGCACGCCGATCTCGTAGTTCTTGGCCCGCTCGGCGTCCGGTCCTGGCGCCGCCGGGCTGGCCAGGGCGAAGATGTCGTCCGCCCCGCGCGGCAGGGCCAGGTTCTCGGAGTACGAGGCGAACACCTGCTCGCGGCCAAAGCTCCAGACGGCGCCGATCTGCGGCAGGAACCAGTCCTTCCATGTGTCGGTGATCCGCGGCTGGCGGCGGGCGATGAAATCGGCGGGGTTTCGGTAGCCCTCGATCGCGTAGTCGATGTCCAGGCCCTTGAAGCCCACATCCACCTTCAGCCGGTCGTCCAGCAGGCTGATCGTGTCCTTCAGGAACACCTGTGTGGTCTTGCGCGTGGACTCGAAGTTGCGCTGGAGGTGCACCGGCTCGTTGAGCAGCGGCGCGCCGTCAGGATGCCCGTTCTCCACATTGTAGCGCTGTTGCGTGCGGTGATAGTCGTCGTCCTCGTACCAGGCGCCGGCCTGGACCGTGTGGATCCCCCAGCGCCAGACCAGGTTGCCGTTCACCCCCGTGCGCGTCCCGTCGATGGTGGAGAGGCCGTACTGGATGCCCTTCGGCGCGGTCAGCCCCGGCACGACCAGCCGCTGGGCGTTGTGGCTGGCCAGCGAGGTCGCGTAGGCCTCGGGCGAGACACCATAGCCCTCCTTGTCCTCGTAGTAGCCGGTCACCGAAAGGTCGATCGCCTCGGTCAGCGCCGTCTTCAGCGTCAGGGCGTAGAGGTGGTCCTCGCGGCTGTTCACCGCGAACTTGTAGTACTGGTTGTAGGCGGTGTTCGAATAGGCCACGCCCGCCGTCGTGATGGGCAGGCTGGTGGCGCTGGCCGCCGATCCCGGCGCCCCGGGAACCGGCACATATCCGATGTAGGCGAACTCGCGTCCGCTGCGCCCGAAGATGTCGCCCGCCGTGCCCAGGTACTGCGCCTTGGTGATCGAGGGGCTGTCGTAGTCGAAGTACTTGTTGTGCACCGTCTGGAAGGTCAGCGACCCACGCCCCCAGCGATAGCGGAGCTGGCCCTCGTAGTGGTCGCGGTCGATCGTCCCCGGACCGCGCCACAGCTCGCCCGAAACGGTCGAGGCGCTGACGAAGGCCGAGAAGCCGTTGTGCTCGCCGGTGTCGATCCGCCCGAAGGCGCGCAGCAGTTCGTCGCTGCCGCGGCTGAAACTGACCCGTCCGCCGAAGGTCTCGGCGGGTCCTCGCCCGATGTAGCTGACGATCGGCCCCAGCGAGGCGTAGCTCGCCAGGGACACGTCCCCGGCGCCAGACGAGGCGGTCACCCGCGCCAGGTTCTCGTTGTCGACATAACGATAGATCGGGCTGCCGCCAAACTGGTCCGACCGCCCCATCGGGATGTCGTCGAGCAGGAAGCCGATCTGCTGGAAGTTGAAGGCCCGCACCGAGACCGAGTTGCCGAACTCGTACATCCCCAGGGCGTCATTGGCCTGGACGTTGAAGCCCGGCAGGCTCTCCAGCATCTTCAGGCCGGTGATCCCGGCAGGCGCGGACAGCAGCGCGTCGCTGGTGATCGAGACGGTCGCCGTAGGCTCGTCCGTGCCGATCGCCACCGTGGCCTCGGACAGGCGCGAACCGGTCACCACCACCTCGTCGACGTCGGCGGTCTGCGCCAGCCCCGGCCCGGCCACGGCCAGCGCCGCCCCCGACATCAGGGCGAGCTTCATCATCCGGGCCGCACGCGCGCGGCCTCCCCCATTGGTCATGGTCATCCCCTCTGTTGTTGTTCGTCGTTCGGGCCGGTCAGCCGGCCGCCGCCTCGGCGCCACGCCACGCCCGGAGGAAGTTCCCGCCCCAGAGCTTGGCGATCGACGCCTCGTCGTAGCCGCGTCGAACCAGTTCCGTCGTCACGCTGAGCGCCTCGCCGGCGTTGCGCCAGCCGGCCACCCCGCCGCCGTGGTTGAAGTCGGACCCGATGCCCACATGATCGACGCCGACGCGCTTCACTGCGTAATCGATGGACGAAACCAGGTCGGCCACCGTGGCGTCGGGCAGCAGGGCGCTGAGCGCGTGGCTGTAGTCGGTCCGCCGTTCGGCCGGCAGGTCGCCGGAACCGTCCGTGGGCCGCACATACTCCGCCGGCAGGCCGTACTGCGTCCGCACCGCCCTCACCTTGGCCGCGTAGTCCGCCGGCGGGCGCAGGATGTAGCTCTTGAAGGCCACGATCTGCACCACGCCGCCCTTGCGCGCTATGGCGTCCAGTTCCCCGTCCGACAGGTTGCGCGGACTGTCGACCACGCCCGTCACGCCGGAGTGCGTCGCGACCACCGGCGCGCGGCTGAGTTCGATCGCCTGCAGCGCGCCGGCCCGGGTCAGCTGCGAGACGTCCACCAGCACGCCCAGCCGGTTCAGCCGTCCCACCGCCTCACGGCCCAGAAGCGACAGCCCGCCGTGCTCGGCCCCCTGCCCGCCCGAGGGCCGGGAGGAGTCGGCGAAGGCGTTGTTGCCGGCGTGGACGAAGCCGAACAACCGCACGCCCTGGGCATGCAGCCGGTCGATCGCCGTCACATCGTCGCCGAGCGCGTGAGCGTTCAGGAAGCCCGGCACGATCGCCACCTTCCCAGAGCGTCGCGCGGCCTCGGCCGCCGCCGGGCTGAGCGCCAGCGTCGCCTGGTCCGGATGAGCCTGCGGCACGCCCAGGATCGCGGCCAGCTTGGCCTCACTCAGCGCGCGCGCCCGCGCCACGCCCTCGGTCGTCCGCGGCCCCTGCGGCGCGAAGGCCGCCAGCACCACCGCCCCCACGCCGCCGCGCTTCAGCTTCGGCAGATCCACCTGGGTGTCGCCGTCCACCGCGGCCTCGTGAGCGCCGGTTCCGAAGTCGTCCGGCACGTCGGCATGGCTGTCCAGCACCAGCACCCGCCGGTGGATGGCCAGGGCCTTGGCCTTCACGGCCACATCGTCGGCGGCCAGGGCCGAGGTCGCGGCCAGGCCGGCTGTGGCGCCCAGCATGCCGCGGCGGGTCAGGTCGCCGCTCATTGCGCGGCCACCAGGGTCAGGGCGCGCACGGCGGTCAGGATCGGCCCGGCCTCGGTTCGCACCAGCCAGTCCGGACTGACGTCCACGAACCGCGCCCGTCGGTCCTGGCCGATCACCACCACCGCCGGCTGAGGCAGTTCCCAGGTCCCCGTGCCGGTGATGTCGCCGATGAAGGCGCCCTTCGCCCGACTGGCCGCCTGGGTCGCGGCGTTCGCGGTGTAGAGCACCCCCAGCTTGCGCCCCAGCACGTTGTCGCGGTCGCTCGCCACCTCGAAACTGAGCGTGTGGCGACGCTTGATCTCCACCAGACGCTCGGGAACCTGCGGACTCACCGCCACCAGCCGGGCGCCAAGGTCGCGCAGACCGGTCGCCAGCGTCCGCTCATAGAACGGCAGGGCGATGTTGCACGCCGGGCAGCCCGCGAAGCGGAAGAAGATCAGCACCGCCGGTCCCGCCGCGGTCAGCCCGGCCAGCGTCAGCCGCTCGCCGTCCACCTCCTCCAGTTCGAAGTCGGGCAGCGGCGCGCCCACCTGCGGCCAGGTCGACGGATCGGCGGCCTCCACCAGCTCGCGGCGTTGATCGATGTTGAGCTGCAGGGCGGCAGGCTCCCACGTCCGCTCGCGCTCGGCATGCAGCGCGGCCAGCAGGTCGCGAAGGCTCGTCTCGGCCATGGTCAGGCTCCTTGGGAAGGGCGGCGGCGCATCAGGCGCGGACCGCGTCGTTGAACCGGGTGTCGAAGCCGGCGCGCAGGTCGGGCGCCGTGGTGATCGCGCCGGCCGCCTGGAACCGGCGCAGCACGCGCGTCTCCTCGGCGATCACGGCCTCGTCGATGGGCACGGGCTCGCCGCGCACGCTGGCGACGGTCTGCAGGGCGATGTCGAGATCGAGGCCCGTCTCCTTCGAGAGCACGGCCGCGTATTCGTCCCGATGATCGCCGACCCACCGCTGGGCCCGGCTGTAACGGGCCAGGAAGTCGGCCAGCTCGGCGTGCTTGGCCTCGATGCTGCGCAGCCCCGAGACGTTGAAGCCGTAGCCCGAGAGGATGCCGCGCCCGTCCGCCAGCACCTTGGCCCCATCGTCACGCAGCGCCAGCGAGACATACGACCCCCAGGTCGCCCAGGCATCCACGGCGCCCGTGGCGAACGCGGCCTTGCTGTCACCCGGCGACAGGAAGCTCAGCCTCACGTCGCTCGTCTTCAGTCCGGCACGGTCCAGCAGACCCAGCACCAGGTAATGGCCGATCGAGCCTCGCCCCGTGGCGATGCGCGCCCCGCGCAGGTCCGGAAGGCTGGCGATCCGGCTTCCCGCCGGCGTCAGCAGGGCGGTCGAAGCCCCGCCAGCGGCCGATCGCGCTGCGTGCACCGCTCGGATGCCCGCCCCGCCCGCGTAGGCGAACAGGAACGGCGCGTCACCCACCGCCCCCAGGTCCACGGCGCCGGCGCCGATCGCCTCCAGCAGCGGCTGGGCTGCCGCGAACTCGCTCCACTCGATCCGATAGGGCGCGCCGTCCAGGACACCCGACGCCAGGGTCAGCGCCTTGGCCCCGCCCCGCTGGCTGCCGACCTTGAGCACCGGCTGACCGGAGCCCTTCGCGCACCCGCTCAGCGCCGCGCCCACCCCCACGCCCAGCAGCGCGCGCCGGTGCAGCCCCCGCGGAGGGGGGCGCCAGAACGGTCGGATGGGCTCGTCGGACCCCGACATCGCGCCTCGCTCGACGTGGACGTTGCGAGGCTTGTGAACCGCCTGCGACGCCGCGGCACAATCGCGAAGTCATCAAGCGACCTATCAGAGAAAATTATATGATGGCATGCGCGCCCCAACCGCCCCCGGCTTTCCGGATCTTCCACTCGGTCCGAGGTATGTACGCGGATGCTATCGTCCCGAAGCGGACGATCCGATCTTCAGGCGCGATTAGAAAAACTGCGGATGATCCGTGCAACCGACGCCCGGTCGCGCGTGACGCGCCTAGCCCTTGGCCAGCGCCGCTTCCTGCGCCCGCTGATAGCTTTCCATCACCGCCGCGTAGTTCGGCGCGACCAGCGCATAGAGCTTGGCGATCTCCGCGGCCTCGGGGCGCGCCCAGGTGCGGTGCAGCTCGCTCAGCAGGGCATTGGTGGTGGTGGGCTTCACACCGCCCTGGACGAACCGCGCGAGGCTGGTGCGCGACGCCATCTCGCTGGGATCGCCGGAGGCGTCGATCACCGCATAGACCTCGAACCCGGCCATCACCGCATCGAGCGCGGGGAACATCACGCAGACGCTGGTCCAGACGCCGGCCATGACCAGGGTCTTGCGGCCCGTAGACCGCACCTGCGCGACGAAGGCCTCGTTGTCCCAGGCGTTCACCTCGCCCTTGCGCGGCACGTAGACGGCGTGCGGAGCGAGCTGATGGATCTCCGGCATCAGCGGGCCGTTCGAGCCCGCCGGTTCCGACGCCGTGGTGATGACCGGGATGCCGAGCAGGCTGGCCAGCCGGGCGATCATCTCCACATTGCGGCGCAGGTCCGCCACCGGGATGTCCTTGACCGTCTGGAACAGGCCGGACTGGTGGTCCAGCAGCAGGATCACCGTGTCGGCGGGATCCATCAGCGCGGCGCCGCCGCCCGTCGGCAGGATGCTCGTCTTGCCGTTCGGCGAACTGGTCATGGTCTTCGGGCTCCTTGTCCGGCCGCGCACACCCCGTGGGCGGTCCAGGCAGGGTCTCGCGTCACGCGCGGACGAGCCAGTTAAGTTCCGTAAATCGCGCCGGATCGGCCCCCGATCACACCCTTCCGGTCACCGGTGCCAGGGTTCCGGTCACCGCGCGCGCTTCGTCGCTGGCCAGGAACAGCATCACCGCCGCCAGGTCCGCCGGGGCGACCCAGGCGTCGAAGTCGGCATCGGGCATGTCGGCGCGGTTCGTGGGCGTGTCGATGATCGAGGGCAGCACGGCGTTGACGGTGATCCCGTCGCCCTTCAGCTCCTCCGCCAGGGCCTGGGTCAGGGCGTGCACGCCCGCCTTGGCGGCCGCGTAGGCGCCCATGCCCGCGCCGGCCTTCAGCGCCGCCGCCGAGCCGACGTTGACAATCCGCCCCGAGCCGCTGGCCCGCAGGTGCGGGATCGCCGCGCGGCTGGCGTTGGCCGCCGTCACCACGTTCAGCTTGAACATGTTGGCCCAGGTGGCGGGGTCCTGACCTTCGATCTTCTCCCAGGTGAAGCCTCCGGCGATGTTCAGCAGCGCGTCGATGCGGCCGTAGCGCTCGCCCACGGCGGCCATGGCGGCGGCGGCCTTCACCTGATCGGCCAGGTCCACTTCGCCCAGCACGAGGCCGGCCTCGACACCGGCCGGGGCCTTGGCGAAGTCGATCAGGGCCAACTCCGCCCCCTGCGCCGCGGCGGCCTTCGCCACCGCCGAGCCCAGGACGCCGAACGCCCCCGTGATCACGATCACCCGCGCCGCCATCAGCCTCACTCCCGATACGAAAAATGGCCGGGGTCGCCCCCGGCCATTCTCGAAACCTGATTTCCCGTCGAAAGGCTAGAGGCGCTCGACGATCGTCACGTTGGCCAGGCCGCCGCCCTCGCACATGGTCTGCAGGCCAAAGCGCTTGCCGCGGTTCTTCAGGGCGTACAGCAGCGTGGTCATCAGCTTGGTGCCCGAGGCGCCCAGCGGGTGACCCAGCGCGATGGCGCCGCCGTTGACGTTCAGGCGGTCCGGATCGGCGCCCGTCTTCTGCAGGAACGCCACCGGCACCGAGGCGAAGGCCTCGTTCACCTCGAAGAGGTCGATGTCGTCGATCGACATGCCGGCCTTCTTCAGCGCGCGCTCGGTCGCCGGGATCGGCGCTTCCAGCATGATCACCGGGTCGTGGCCCATCACCGACAGGTGGTGGATGCGGGCCAGCGGCGTCAGGTTGTGCTCCTTCAGCGCCTTCTCGGACACCACCATCACGCCCGACGAGCCGTCGCAGATCTGGCTGGAGGTCGCCGCGGTGATTCGGCCGCCTTCACGCAGCAGCTTCACCGCGCGCATGCCGTCGAGGCTGACGTCGAAGCGGATGCCCTCGTCGCTGTCGTGGCGCACCGTGTTGCCCTCGGCGTCCAGGCCGTCGATGGCCAGGATCTCTTCCTTGAAGGCCCCGCCCTGGGTCGCAGCGATGGCGCGCTGGTGCGAGAGGTAGCCGTACTCGTCGAGCTGGTCCTTGGTCAGGCCGTACTTCTCGGCGACCATTTCGGCGCCCATGAACTGGCTGAACTGGATGTTGGGGTAGCGCTCTTCCTGGCGCGGGCTCTTCGGAACGCCGAAGCCTTCCTTGGCCGGCAGCGAGACCGACAGGCCCATCGGCACGCGGGTCATGCTCTCGACGCCCGAGGCGATCACCACGTCCATGGTGCCGCTCATGATCGCCTGCGCAGCGAACTGCAGCGCCTGCTGCGAGGAGCCGCACTGACGGTCAACCGAGGTCGCCGGCACGCTTTCCGGCAGCTTGGAGCTCAGCACCGCGTTGCGCGCGATGTTGGTCGACTGCTCGCCCACCTGCATGACGCAGCCCATGACCACGTCCTCGATCACGGCCGGGTCGATGCCCGTGCGGTCGACGAGGTCGTTCAGGACCGTGCCGGCCAGGTCCGACGGATGCCAGCCACGGACGCGGCCGCCCTTGCGGCCACCGGCGGTGCGGGTTGCGGCGACGATATAGGCCTCGGCCATCTCACAAAGCTCCCAATCTCTCTGCGCCTTCCGAGGCGCTTCGGATCGGGTTTAGCGGGGCGCCCTTGCGGAAGACAACGGACCTGACGCGTGCGTCACCTTGGAGCGACGCGGTCCAGCGCAGCCTCGAGCCGCGCCACGCTCGCCGGCACATCGGCCAGCTTGTCCAGGCCGAAAAGGCCCAGGCGGAAGCTGCGGTAGTCCGCGCCCTCGTCGACCATGAGCGGCACGCCGGCGGCGATCTGCAGGCCCTCGGCCGCGAACTTCCGACCCGCCTGGATCTCGGGATCGTCGGTGTACGACACCACCACGCCCGGGGCGCCGAAGCCCTCGGTCGCCACCGAGACGAAGCCGCGCTCGGCCAGCAGCTCGCGCACCGCCCGGCCCTGCGCCCACTGGGCCTCGCGCAGCGTCTCGAAGCCCACCGTCCTCGCTTCCAGCATCGCGTCACGCAGCGTGCGCAGGGCGTCGGTCGGCATGGTGGCGTGATAGGCGTGGCCGCCGTTCAGATAGGCTTCCATGATGGTCAGCCACTTGCCGAGGTCGACCGCGAAGCTGGTCGACCGGGCCGCGCGGCAGGCCTCCAACGCCGCCTCGCGCATCATCACCAGCCCCGCGGACGGCGGCGCCGACCAGCCCTTCTGCGGCGCGGAGACCAGCACGTCGACGCCCAGCGCCGCCATGTCGACCCAGACGCAGCCCGAGGCCACGCCGTCCAGCACGAACAGGCCGCCCACCTCGTGCGCCGCGTCGGCCACCGCCTTCACATAGTCGTCGGGCAGGATGATCCCCGAGGCCGTCTCCACGTGGGGGGCGAACACCACCTGCGGCCGCTGCTGACGGATGGTCGCCACGACCTCCTCGACCGGCGGCGGGGCGAACGGCGCGGTCGCACCCTCACCCACGCGGCGCGCCTTCAGCACGATCTCCTCGGCCGGGATCGCGCCCCCCTCGAAGATCTGGGTCCAGCGATACGAGAAGAAGCCGTTGCGCACGACCAGCACCTTGCGGCCGGTCGCGAACTGCCGCGCCACCGCCTCCATGGCGTAGGTCCCGCCTCCCGGCACGATCACCGCGCGATCGACCTTGTGGACCTCGCAGAGCACCCCGTGGATGTCGCGCATCACCGTCTGGAACGCGCCGCTCATGTGGTTCAGCGAGCGGTCGGTGAAGACCACCGAGAACTCCAGCAGGCCATCGGGGTCGATGTTGGGACGCAGGCCGGCCATGCTGGAACTCCTCATCGGCCGCACGTCGGCCACGCGCCGGGTCCGCCCCGGCGCGTGCAGGCTCAACAGGAAACCGGCTCCGACCGCAAGGCCGGGGTTCGGGTCAGGCCGCCGCCACGCTCCGCCGCCGGCGCAGGGTGGCCCCCGCCAGCCCGAAGCCGCCGATCATGAGCGCCCAGGTCGCGGGCTCGGGCACGGCGGCCGGCGCGCCAAAGGTCTCGCGCCCGTTCGGCCCGGCCGGATCGGCCTGTACGCCCGAGTAGGCGATCAGCACCGCACTGCCCATGATCTCGTAGCTGTCGGCGGTCACCAGACTGAAGTCAGGACCGTAGATCGTGTCATACCCGGTCACCCGGTAGCTCAGCGTCCGACCGGTGAGGAACTCGATCATGGCCGCGTCGTACAGCGAACTGGCCAGGTAGTTCCCCTGCGCTCCGAACAGATAGCGGTTGTAGCCCTGGGAGTGGTAGCCGCCCTCGTCGGTCGCCGAGAACGCCGAGCGGCCCTGGTCCAGGCTGAACTCCGAGTTGGCCGAGATGCGGTTCCCGTCGGCGTCGAAGTTGCGCGCGTTCTTGAACGTGCCGCGCGAATAGTCGAACCCATCGTCGCCCAGGCCCGAGACCGCCTGAGCATCGGCCAGCGGGTCGGTCAGGCCGCCCGCCGCGTCCTCACCGCGCCAGCGATAGGTCAGCGGCCCCGGCGGCGTGTAGGCGCCCGGCGAGACCGACAGGGTCGGCGTGAACGTCCAGGTCTCGGTGAACTCCACGGCCGACGGCGAATAGGCCGCGCCCGCGCCCGCCGTGACCAGCGTGCCCGGGTCCAGGGTGACCTTGAAGGTCAG
>JBFMGV010000022.1:0-82648 GCA_040752615.1 Pseudomonadota bacterium
GAAAACTCGTAGAACAGCGCCCCCTGGTCGACCCGCCGATCACCCATCATCGCCGCACCCTCCTGCCGTCAGGAGAGTGAATCAGCCACAAGGCGCTGCTTCAACCGGCCTTTTTCAACACAATCGGCCAGGAGCTGACATTGGGATCGGGCTGGGAACCGGACCTCCGCGAATAGGCAGCGGGCGTGACGCAGGAGAAGCGTTCTAACCTGCGGATGCACGGTGCTGAGTCGGAAGCCTCGCTATCACGCTCCGCGCTTGATGGGCGTCCCTTCGAGTGGCGCGAGATGCTCTATGTGAGGAGCCGAGTAGACTATGGTTTGGGCTTGAACCCGCCGCGCGACGATGCTGACGCAAGCCACCCAGGAGCCCAGCTTTCGTTCCCTGATCGAACCGCCCAGCTTTCGCTGAAACTCACGCGTGGCGATGGCTCGAGACACCCCCATGGTGGCGAATGTCCGACACCCCATGACGGCGAATACTCGCTTCCCTCCCGGCCATGGACTCTCCTTACAGATCAGGATCGCGTAGTCGCGGATGGACTTGTCATCCTGAGTAGCTGTCTCGAACTCTAGCCCCGCCGATGGGAAGACCGCCTTGTGCCCTATGAAACCGCACTCACTCGCGACCGTAGAGAGGAGATCGCGGGAGAGCGCGTTGAAGTTGGGCCCGCCGATCAGGACGAGGTTGGTCTCCAAGTCATCGGGCCGTACGCCCTCCGATAAGAGTATGCGACATACGTCGTGCTGATTTCGGATGCCAGCGAACGCACTACGCAGCTCCTCATAGGCATAGATGCCCTCGAACGCTGTCGTCATCCGCTCGAATTCCCGGCGCTGCAAGGACTCTGACGGCATCGTGGGCGCTACGAATAGCTTCTGCTCTCCGGCCTGGAAGCCGAAGACTGCCTCCACATTCGGCTTGCGAGTCGCGGCGACCCACACGCGCTTCGTGGCCCATGGCAGTGCCGCGCCGATTGGCACGCTAACGACGGCCCAAACAGCAGCGGCCTGGCCCGCCGTGATTGCAATCTGGCTCAAGCTCTTCCCCCGACCGCTACTCTATCGCGACTTCCAGGGGTTGTGCGACTCCATCTCTTGGCGCCCGCCGCAATGCGCCACGAACTGACGTTGTGATCGACGCAGGACGCGGGCCTTGCGGCCCTTGGCGGCGGCGCTGCTTCGCCCCATAGTTGTTGGACAGCGTCTTTCGCCCCGTGCAACCTGAAGCATTCAGGAGGAGCGCGATGCCCACCACCAACCGTTATCTGACGTCCGCCAAAAACCTGAAGGATATTTTCAACAAGGCCCAGCACGGCGTTCCGCCGGAGAAGTTCAACAATGATCATTTGAAGGCCATTGGCTTCGCATCAAGCAACGACCGCGCCGTCGTTCCGCTGATGAAAGATCTGGGCTTCCTCACCGGCGACGGAACTCCGACGCAAAGATATCGCGACTATCGCGATCCGGCACGCTCAAGAGCTGTGATGGCGCAGGCTCTCAGGGAAGCATATCCAGACCTCTTCGTTATTAACGAGAAACTTTCCAAGAGCGATCGAGAGGCTGTGAAGGG
Source organism: Pseudomonadota bacterium (assembly GCA_040752615.1). GTDB lineage: Bacteria > Pseudomonadota > Alphaproteobacteria > Caulobacterales > Caulobacteraceae > Phenylobacterium. Next base: position 1,573 of record JBFMGV010000022.1, read on the forward strand.
GCGCTTCAAATCCCTTCACGACTCATCAGAATCAGTCGCCGAAGCGCAAACCAAGACCTTTTACGCCCTACTGGAGCTGGCGGACCTCAGTGCCCCAGCGAATGGAGCTGCGACAAATAAGGCGCTGGAAGAAATCGTGACCGACTCAAAAGCTTCCGGCGACAAGGAGGCTACAGGCGTTGGGTTGCGCTCGCTTCCGCTGAATTATCGGTTTGAAATACAGCTCCCAGCAACCAAGGACGTTGAAGTGTTTCGTGCGATATTTAAGGCACTTCGCGAAGAACTCATAAATGGCTAGCCCAGAATCGCACATCAGAGATTTTGTTTTTAAAGGCCTCCTCTTTGATGCTGAATGTGAGCGATTTCGGCAGGCGGGCATCTCTGTCGGAATTCCGGCAGAAGAAGCAGAGCGGGACCTACTGCGCGAGACGCTTTCGCCATTTGGCGTTGCTGTTCGCGTTCCAGCGCTACGAATGGCTCGCCTCTATGCGCTGATGTATGGATTTGAGAATAGCGTTCGAGAACTTATAATCTCTCGTTTGCTTGACAATCACGGCGCTGATTGGTGGTCCACCTGCGTGCCCAATTCCGTGAAGAAGTATGCCGAAACAAGAAAGCAAACCGCCGAGAAGAACTCGTGGTTAGAAGGGGCGCCAGCTTCTCTGTTGTATTTTGTCGATTTCGGCAATCTTGCGGACATTATAGTCCAGAATTGGTCGAATTTTGAAGATCTCATACCGTCTCAACACTGGATAAAACAACGATTCGAAGAACTCGAGAAAGCGCGCAACTTCATCGCTCACAACAGATTTCTATTAGATAACGAATTCGAGAGAATAGAAATTTATGTATCGGACTGGAGTAAGCAGGTCGGGCTGTAGAGCTGCCTGCTCCCAGCTACTCGGGCCTCGCGCGGAAGCGGACTTTCCCAATGTCGCCACCGAGTCAGTTCCCCCTCCCCGTTGACTCCCCCCGCCCCCGCCGCCACAACCGCCCTAACTCTCGCGGGAGAGACTCCTCCATCGCCCCACGGCGTCGGAGGGGAGCCGAAGGCGCAACCGCCCCGGAAACGCTCAGGCAAAAGGACCGCGACGGGCTGATGAACGCTGGAAAGTTCCTGCTGCGCCCTCGGGCGTAACGGGGCGCCGAAGGAGCAGAGGGCCGCCGCCTACCGGCGCGCCCGAAATCTCTCAGGCCAAAAGGACAGCGGGGGCGTGCGACGTCGAGACTCCGCCCTCCGGGCAGGCCTCGCCGCGCGCCGCATCGTCAGCCGGAGCTCCCCGTGGCCGAAACCTCGATCGAAGACCTCAAGACCACCCCGCTCACCGACACACACATCGCGCTGGGCGCCCGCATGGTGCCTTTCGCGGGCTACTCCATGCCGGTGCAGTACGCCGAGGGCGTGCTGAAGGAGCACCTGTGGACCCGCGAGCACGCGGGGCTCTTCGACGTCTCCCACATGGGCCAGGCCCGGCTGAAGGGCGTCTCGCCGCTGTCGGCCTTCGAGGAGGTGGTCCCCGGCGACTACATCGGCCTGAAGCCCGGCAAGCAGAAGTATTCGGTGCTGCTGAACCACAAGGGCGGCATCGTCGACGACCTGATGGCCGGCCGCCCGACCGCCCCCGACGGCAGCGTGACCGACGGCCTGTTCGTGGTGGTCAACGGCGCCTGCAAGGACAACGACTTCAAGGTCATCGACGACGAGCTGGCCGGCCAGGTCGAGATCGAGCGCCTGGAGGACCGGGCGCTGATGGCGATCCAGGGCCCGGAGGCCGCCGCCGTGGTCCAGGCCCATGTGCCGGCCGCCGCCGACATGGTGTTCATGGACATCCGCGCCATGCCCGGCTTCGGGACCGACCTGATCATCTCGCGCTCGGGCTACACCGGCGAGGACGGCTACGAGATCTCGGTCCCGGCCTCCGAGGCCGTGCGGGTCTGGAACCTGCTGCTGGAAGACGCCCGCGTGAAGCCGATCGGCCTGGGCGCCCGCGACAGCCTGCGCCTGGAGGCCGGCCTGCCGCTCTACGGCCACGACCTGGACGAGACCGTCAGCCCGGTCGAGGCGGGGCTGACCTTCGCCATCAACAAGAACCGCCGCGAGCAGCGCGACTTCCCGGGCGCGTCCCGGATCGTCAAGGAACTGGCCGAGGGCGTGAGCCGCACCAAGGTCTGCCTGAAGGTGCTGGAAGGCGCCCCGGCCCGCGAGGGCGCCGAGGTGGCGGACGAGGCCGGAAGCGTGATCGGCGTGGTCACGTCGGGCGGCCATTCCCCGGTGCTGAAGTGCGGCATCGCCCTGGCCTTCGTGCCCCCCGCCTTCAAGGCCGTCGGCACGAAGCTGAAGGTCATCGTGCGCGGCAAGCCCCAGTCCGCCGAAGTCGTCGCCAGCCCCTTCGTCCCCCACCGCTACGTGCGCAAGGGCGGATAGTCCTCACAGGCGCGAAGCGCCGAAAAATCGAACCACGGATGAACACAGATCGACACGGATCATCGCTAAGCCGCCCTCAGGGCGACATCCGTGTTCATCCGTGTCCATCCGTGGTTCCAAATGACAGCGGCTCCGCCGCCCACAGCCTCGCCTAGGAGACCTCACAATGCGCTTCACCAAGGATCACGAATGGGTCGTCCTCGAGGGCGACGTGGCCACCATCGGCATCACCGCCCACGCCGCCGAGCAGCTGGGCGACGTGGTGTTCGTCGAGACGCCCGAGGCCGGCAAGCAGGTGAAGGCCGGCGACGCCTTCGCCGTGGTCGAGAGCGTCAAGGCCGCCTCCGACGTCTATGCCCCGATCTCGGGCGAGGTGGTCGAGGGCAACGCCGTCCTGGGCGACGCCCCGGAGACCGTGAACGCCGACCCCGAGAACGGCGGCTGGTTCGCGAAGATCAAGGTCGCCGACCCCGCCCAGTACGAAGCCCTCATGGACCGCGCCGCCTACGAAGCCTTCCTGGCGACGCAATAGCCCGCGCGCAGCGCAAGGAATTCGAACCACGGATGGACACGGATAAACACAGATAGCGCTGATCTGGCGTTCGCCCAGAGGCTGCCTTCCGTGTCCATCTGTGTTCATCCGTGGTTTCAGAAATAGCGCGCTTGCAGCGCGCAACAACGACCGGACCACGCCCATGCGATACCTGCCCCTCACCCCCGACGACCGCGCGGAGATGCTCTCCGTCATCGGCGCGCCGCATGTGGACGCGCTGTTCGCCGACGTGCCCTCGGCCGCGCGGCTGGCCGGGCCGGTGGACCTGCCGGCCCATGCCGGCGAGCTGGAGGTGGAGCGTGAGCTGGCCGCCCTCTCGGCCATGAACCGGCCGGCCGGCGCGGGGCCGTTCTTCTGCGGGGCGGGCGCCTACAAGCATCACGTCCCGGCCACCGTGGATCACATCATCCAGCGGTCGGAGTTCCTGACCAGCTACACGCCCTACCAGCCCGAGATCGCCCAGGGCACGCTGCAGGTGCTGTTCGAGTTCCAGACCCAGGTCGCGGCCCTGACCGGCCTCGATGTGGCCAACGCCTCGATGTACGACGGCTCCACGGCCACCGCCGAGGCGGTGATGATGGCGCAGCGCGTCACCCGCCGCGAGAAGGCGATCCTCTCGGGCGGCCTGCACCCGCACTACGCGGCCACCACCCAGACCATCGCCCACGCCGAGGGCATGGAGATCGTCCGCCAGGCCGCGGCGGTCGACGCCGAGGCGGCCGTGATCGACGCCATCGACGAGCACACCGCCTGCGTCGTGGTCCAGACCCCCAACGTCTTCGGCGTGGTCACCGACGTCTCGAAGATCGCCGAGGCGGCCCACGCCAAGGGCGCCCTGCTGATCGTGGTGACGACCGAGGCCGTGTCCTTCGGCCTCCTGAAGTCGCCCGGCGAGATGGGCGCCGACATCGCCGTGGCCGAGGGCCAGTCGATCGGCAACGCCCTCAACTACGGCGGCCCCTACGTCGGGCTCTTCGCCTGCCGTGAGAAGTTCGTGCGCCAGATGCCCGGCCGCCTCTGTGGCGAGACCGTCGACGCCGACGGCCGCCGGGGCTACGTGCTGACCCTGTCCACCCGCGAGCAGCATATCCGCCGCGAGAAGGCGACCTCGAACATCTGCACCAACTCGGGCCTCTGCGCCCTGGCCTTCACCATCCACATGTCGTTGCTGGGCGGGGCGGGTCTCTCGCAGCTCGCCCGCATCAACCACGCCAAGGCGCGCGAGCTGAAGGCGGCCGTGGAGGGCGCCGGGCTGGAGGTGCTGACCCCGCGGTTCTTCAACGAGATCGCCGTGCGCGTGAAGGGCTCGGCCGCCGCCCTGGTGGACGCCCTGCTGGCCGACGGCATCGTCGCCGGCGTGCCCTACTCGCGCCTCGCGCCCGAGGCCGGCCTGGACGACGTCCTGCTTCTGGCCGCCACCGAGACCACCACCTCAGACGACATCGCGGCGCTCAAGGCCGCCCTCGCCCGGAAGGCCGGCTGATATGACCATGCAGAACGTTGGCCGCCCCACCCGGCCCGAGGGCGAGGTTTCCGCCCAGGGCTTCACCTCCCTCTCCGGGGGCCGCGGGCTCCTGCAGGACGAGCCGCTGATCTTCGAGCTGGGCGGCTGGCAGAAGACCGGCGTCGACCTTCCAGAAGCGTCTTCGGACGCCTCGGACCTCGACGGCCTCACCCGTGACGGCCTGGCGCTGCCCGGCCTCTCCGAGCCCGAGGCCATGCGCCACTACGTGCGCCTCAGCCAGAAGAACCACGCCATCGACCTGGCGCTCTATCCGCTGGGCTCGTGCACGATGAAGCACAACCCGCGCCTCAACGAGAAGGCCGCGCGCATGGCCGGCTTCGCGGATCTCCATCCGCTGGCGCCGGTGGCGACGACCCAGGGCGCCCTGGCGCTGATGGACCGGCTGGCGCACTGGCTGAAGACCCTGACCGGCATGCCCGCCGTCGCGCTCTCGCCCAAGGCCGGCGCCCATGGCGAGCTCTGCGGCCTGCTCTGCATCAAGGCCGCCCACGAGGCCGCCGGCCAGGCGCACCGCCGCACCGTGCTGGTGCCGACCTCGGCCCACGGCACGAACCCGGCCACCGCCGCCTTCGTCGGCTATGCCGTCCAGGAGATCGCCCAGACCGCCGACGGCCGCGTCGACCTCGCCGACCTCGAGGCCAAGCTGGGCCCCGACGTCGCCGCGATCATGGTCACGAATCCCAACACCTGCGGCCTTTTCGAGCGCGATATCATCGAAATTTCGCGCCTGACCCACGCCGCCGGCGCCTATTTCTACTGCGACGGAGCTAACTTCAACGCCATCGTCGGCCGTGTTCGCCCCGGCGATCTCGGCGTCGACGCCATGCACATCAACCTGCACAAAACCTTCTCCACCCCCCACGGGGGCGGCGGTCCAGGCGCTGGCCCCGTTGTTCTGTCCGAGGCGCTGGCGGCCTTCGCCCCGGCCCCGTGGGTGGTCTCCGGTCCCGAGGGCCTCCAGCTCGTCGAGGAGGCCGTCGGCGACGCCGCCCAGGCCTTCGGCCGAATGTCGGCCTTCCACGGCCAGATGGGCATGTTCGTCCGCGCCTACGCCTACATGCTGAGCCACGGCTCGGACGGCCTTCGTCAGGTCGCCGAGGACGCCGTGCTCAACGCCAACTACATCAAGGCCCGGCTGTGTGACGTCATGACGCCGGCGTTCCCGGACGGCCCGTGCATGCACGAGGCGCTGTTCGACGACGCCTGGTTGGACGGCAGCGGCGTGACCACCCTCGACTTCGCCAAGGCCATGATCGACGAGGGCTTCCACCCCATGACCATGTACTTCCCGCTGGTGGTCCATGGCGCGATGCTGATCGAGCCCACGGAGACCGAATCCAAGGCGGAGCTGGACCGGTTCTGCGACGCGCTGCGCGGCCTCGCGGCGGCGGCCAAGGGCAACGACAAGGACCGCTTCAAGGGCGCGCCCCATCTCGCGCCGTTGCGGCGACTCGACGAGACCCTGGCGGCCCGCAAGCCGAAGCTCACCTGGCGCGCCGAGGCCTGATTTGCACGTCCGATGAAGGTTCCGCGGCGAAACCGTGGCGACCACGCATCGGGGTGTGGCTTTGGCGCCATCCGTGGGCGAATAGCCGCGGGTGAGCAAAATTTAACAGGCACCTCGTCTTTACGAGTCTCCGGTACGTACGCATATGAAAGGCGTGACGGCGGGTCTCCCCACCTGCCGCGCGCTCCCCAGGACTACCCAAGTGTCATTCGCCATGCCCTCTTTGCGCGTGTACCGCGCCACGGACGATCTCGCGCGCGAGATTGCCGGCCGCATCAAGCGGACCGGGCTGGTGATGCTTGGCTTCCTGATCATCATCGCGGGCATCCTCATCGCGCCCCTGCCGGGTCCCGGCGGGATCCCCGTGATCGTGGTCGGCCTGATGATCGTCCTGAAGAACTCGTTCAAGGCCCGCCGGCAGTTCGTGAAGCTCCAGCGCGCCCATCCCCGGGTGATCTCGCCGCTGCGGCGTCTTCTGCGCCGGGACCCCGAGTTCGTGGCGCTGTTCTATCATCAGTCACTGCGGGTCGAGCGGATCCTGCTTCCCCGGCGCGTGCGCTTCATGAAGCCGCTTCGGCGCCGCTTCCGTCGCCGCCAGCCGGCGATCTGAAGTCTAGCTGACGCAGACAACATCAAAGGCCGTCGCCCAGCGGGCGGCGGCCTTCTTGATTTGTGCGGAATGAAAGCGCGCCTCGAAGGAGGCGTCCACGAACCCCACAACGTCGATGGATGGTCCTTGAGCCGACGCCCTCCCCAGAAAGGGCGCGGTGGACAATGTCGTGCGTTGTGGGGTTCGTGGACAGGTCGCGGACGGCGTCGTTCCCCAACGCAGCCGTCCGACCACGGGCCGCGCCCTCAGGGGTGCTGAGGCGCGCGCGAGCCCGATCTCGTCAACCTATTGCAGCTTGCTCGCCAGTTCGCCGATCGCCTTGTCGATGAGCGGATCGGTCTTGGTGGCGGCGAGGCGATCGAAGAGCACGCTCTCCGTCGCGCGGGCGGCCAGGTCGATGGCGGCGGCGCGGACCTGCGCCTCGGCCTCGGCCTGCGCGGCCTCGATCTTGTTTTCCGCGATGCGGGTGCGGCGGGACAGTTCGTCCTCGAGCCGCGCCTTGGCGTCGGCGGCGAGTTGCTGAGCCTGGACCGCAGCCGTCTCGATCATCGCCTTGGCCTGAGCCTCGGCGTCGGCCCGTTGCTTGTTGATGTCGGCGAGCAGGGCTTCGGCCTCGGCGCGGATGCGCGCGGCCTCGTCCAGGTCAGCCTTGATCTTCGCGGCCTTGGCGTCGAGGCCGGCGGCAGCGAGACCGAACGCCCCGGCCTTCCAGAGGACGGCCAGGAACAGCAGGAAGCCGGCGCCGACCCACAGTTCGGGGTTGGCGAGGTTCCAGAACTCGGCGTGGAGAAATGCGGGCATGGATTATCCCTGGTTCTTCACGGCGGCGGCGACCGCATCGCGGGGCGTGGCAGCGCCGGTGAGTTTCTGAAGCATCGCTTCCGCGGCATCGACCGCCACGACGGACAGTTGTTGCATCGCCGAGTCACGCGCCGCACGGATGCGGGTCTCGGCCTCGGCCTGCTTGGCCGCCAGGTCGGCGTCCAGTTCGGCCTTGCGGGCCGCCGTCTCGGCAACCGCCTTGGCGCTGGCTTCGGCGGCGGTCCGCTGAGCGGACGCCCGGGCTTCGGCGAGCGCGCGCTTGGCGGCTTCGGCCTGATTGTCGGCCTCGGCCTGGACCGCGCGGGCGCTGGCCAGGGCTTCCTGGATGGTGGTCGTCCGCTCGTCCAGCACGCGGCGCATGCGCGGCGCGAAGACCTTCGAGATCAGGACATACAGGACCGCGAACAGGACGAGCAGATAGGCGATCTGGCCCGCCCAATGCTCGGTCTGGAACTGCGGCAGACCCGCGCTGCCGTGCTCAGCCGCCGTGGTGGCGTTGTGCTCGGTCGCGTCCGCCGTCGCCGGCGGATTCTCGGCAGCGACCGCATGGGTCGTCGCGTGGTCGGTCTCTACGGCCATTCTGGGAAGCTCCGGGATCGGCAGATTGCGCGGGGCTCCGGATGGATCCCCCGCGCCTTGGTCTTAAGCGATCAGCCGAACTTCAGCAGGATGCCCAGCACGAAGGCCAGAATGCCGAGGGCTTCGGCCAGAGCCGCGCCGACGAACAGGTTGCCGATCTGGCTGGCGGCGGCCGACGGATTGCGCACGGCGGCCGACAGGAAGTTGCCGAAGATGTTGCCGACGCCGATACCGGCGCCGATCATGCCCAGCGTCGCGAGACCGGCGCCGATTTGCTTAGCAGCTTCGAGTTCCATGGGATGTTCTCGTCCTAAGAAGTGATGGTTGTGTAGGTGGATAGCTTCAGTGACCGTGGCCGAGATTGACCACGTCGTTGAGGTAGATGCAGGTCAGCACGGCGAAGACGAACGCCTGCAGGAAGGCCACCAGGACCTCCAGCGCCGTCAGGGCGACGACCATGCTCAGCGAGAGCGCCGCGCCGGGAATGCCCAGGAAGCCCAGGCCGCCGCCGGCCGCCAGGGCGCCCAGCGAAACCACGAAGCCGGCGAACACCTTCAGGGCCACGTGGCCGCCGAGCATGTTGCCGAAGAGACGAAGGGCCAGGGTGACCGGGCGCAGCAGGAACGAGACGAACTCGATCACCACGATCACCGGCAGAAGCACGATCGGGACGCCCGACGGGACGAACAGCTTGAAGAAGCCGAGGCCGTTACGGGCGAAGCCGACGATGAGCACCACGAGGATGGTCATCAGGCCGAAGGTGGCGGTGATCGCCAGCTGCGAGGTGACCGTGAAGGTCAGCAGCAGGCCCAGGACGTTCATCCCGAGGATGAACATGAAGATCGTGAACACGAACGGGAAGAACTTGCGCCCTTCGTGGCCGATGATGGACTCGGCCAGATTGTCGATCAGGCCGAAGATGCCCTCGCCCGCCGCCTGCAGGCGGCCCGGGACGACCTGCATCTTGGCGGTCGCCATCGACAGGAAGCCGACCACGGCGACGAACGCGATGGTCATGGCCAGATGCGAGTTCGTGAAGGCGATCTCGGAATGCCCGAAGACCGGCAGGTTCACGGCGCCGAAGTCGACGAGCTTTTCGATCTGGAACTGGTGGATCGGGTCGTTCGCGGCCATCGGCCCTAAGACTCCTCGTCGTCGTCAAACGGAACCGAGGGAAGCGGCTCCGATTCTTGCCTCGCCATCGCCATCAGACGATTGGCCGTTCGCCGCGCCATCCAGATCGACAGGGCAAATCCAATCAGGACTCCCCCAATCAACCCCCACGGCGTGGTGTTGAATACCCGATCGACGATGAAGCCTGCCGCCAGCCCCACCAGCACCCCGCCGAGCAGCTCGGCAATGATGCGGTAGGCCTTGCTGATGGCCTGCTCACCGGCGTGCGACGTCACCGGACGCTGGGTCCGGGCTCCCAAGGCAGCCGCCCGTTCGTCGAGACGCTTCAGCGCCTCTTCGCGCGCGTTGTCAGCAGGAGCCATGAACGTGCAATACGAGTTACGGGAGAGCGTAAGCCCCCCCGGCTTGATCGCGGCGGAACCTATAGACGCGAGCCTCGTGCGTCAAGGAGCGTTCAGCTCGTTTTAAGTTATTGATTTAACTTCTATTTATTGGCCGCGCGACAGTCTGCCCGTCCTGACCCGACGTCACTGCGCGGCCATCGCCTCGGCCTGCCGCAGATCCACGCTCACGAGCTGCGAGACGCCGCGCTCGGCCATGGTCACGCCGAACAGCCGATCGGTGCGGGCCATGGTCACCGGGTTGTGGGTGATGACGATGAAGCGCGTCTCGGTGCGGCGGCACATCTCGTCGACCATGTTGCAGAAGCGGTCGACGTTGGCGTCGTCGAGCGGCGCGTCCACTTCGTCCAGCACACAGATCGGAGCAGGCTGGGCCAGGAACACCGCGAAGATCAGGGCCGAGGCGGTCAGCGCCTGCTCGCCGCCGCTCATGAGGCTCATGGTCGCCAGGCGCTTTCCGGGCGGGCAGGCGTAGATCTCGAGGCCCGCCTCCAGCGGATCGTCCGATTCGACGAGACGCAGCTCGGCCTGACCGCCTTGGAACAGCGCCTCGAACAGCGTCTTGAAGTGGGCGTTGATCACACCGAAAGCGGCGGTGAGTCGCTCGCGCCCCTCGTGGTTCAGTTCATCGATTCCCTGGCGCAGCCGGGCGATGGCGCCGGTCAGGTCGGTGCGCTCGACGTTCATGGTCTCGAGGCGCGTGGCCAGTTCACCCGCCTCCTCCTCGGCGCGCAGGTTCACCGGACCGATCTGCTCGCGCTGGCGCTCCAGGTTGAAGAGGTGAGCTTCCATGCCTTCGGCGTCGGCGGGAATCGCCACCGCCTCATCGGCCAGCCGCTTGGCGAGTTCAGCGGGCTCCACCCGCGCCGCCTCGCGGATGTTGGCGGAGACTTCCTGCAGACGCTGGACCGCGGCCTCGGCATGGGCCGCAAGGCTGGCGCGCACTTCCCGGGCCTCGGATGCGGCGGCCTCCGCCGCGCGCAGCCCACGGTCGGCGTCGGCGCGCTCCTTCTCGGCCGCGGCGAGGGCGTCGGACGTCTTGGCGCGGCGGGCCTCCGCGCTGGCCAGTTCGTCCAGCAGCACGGCCTTGCGGTTCTCGAGGGTGGACGGCGCGTCCTGCGCCGCGGCCAGGGCCGCGTGAGCCTTGGCGCGCGCATCGTCGAGCTGGCTGACGCGCTTGCCGGCGGCGGCGGCGCGGCGGGTCCAGTCGTCGTTCTCGCGGGTCAGGGTCTCCAGGCGGCGCGCCCTGCCGTCACGCTCGCGAATCTCCATCTCGTAGGTGGCTCGCGCCTGGGCGGCGGCGTCGCGCGCGGGCCCCGCCGCCGACCGCGCGGCGGAGAGGCGTTCGGCGAGGTCGCTGGCGGCCGCGCCCCCTTCGGCCTCGGCCTGCACGGCGGCCAGCGCGGCCTCGTGCTCGGCGAACTCGGCTTCGAAGCGGCCGATGAGATCGTCGAGCGACACGGCACGCGCTTCCTTCAGCGCCGATTCGCGCTCGAAGCGCTCCAGCGCCGAGCGGGCCTGGGACGCCCGTTGCTCCAGCATCGGCGGCTCGCGCCGCGCGGCACGGAGGGCCTCGTCCGCCGCCCGCACGCGGTTCATCGCCGCCGTCGCCGCCTCGCGCGCCGTCTTGGCGCGCGGCTCGAGCTTCTCGATCTCACTCTCCACCTCGGCGAGGCGGGTCTTCTGTTCCAGCCGCACGGCCGCCGGCTTGGGCGCATCGGCGCGGGAGACGAAGCCGTCCCACCGCCAGAGGTCGCCCTCGCGCGAGACCAAGCGACCGCCAGGCGGCAGGCCCTTCTGCAAGCGGTCGCCGTCCGCGCGCTCCACCAGCGCGACATAGGCCAGGCGCGCCGCCAGCAGCTTGGGGGCCTGAACGAGAGGCGCCAGCGGGATCGCGCCTTCGGGCCAGGTCGGCGCCGGCGCGTCACGCCCGCCCCAATAGGCCGGGGCGGCCGGGTCGAGCGCCGCATCCAGATCGTCGCCGAGCGCCGCGGCCAAGGCCTTCTCATAGCCCCGCTCGGGCGCGACGGAATCCAGGGCCGGCGCGAAGCCGCCGCGCTTGGCCTGTGCGACCAGCGCGGCAAGCGCGCGGGCCTCGGCGGTCAGACGACCGAGTTGTTCTTCCAGCTTGCGGGCGGCGTCCCGGGCGACGGCTTCGGCCTCGTTGGCCTTGGCGCGCTCGTCCTCGGCAGTGTCGAGCGCGGCGCGGGCGGCGGCGAGGGCGGCCTCGGCTTCGGCCAGGGCGACCTTAGCCGCTGCGGCCTGCGGATTGTCGATCGGCCCCAGGGCGGCGCGTTCCTGCTTCGCCTGGTCCAGGGCGCGGCGGGTGCGGGCCACGCGGCCCTGGGCCTCCTCGACGCGCGTGCGGGCGGCGCGGCGCTGAGCCTCTTCCGCCGCGAGTTCCCCGGCCAACCGCTCGACCTCGGCGTCGGCCGCCGCGCGGGCCACCTCGGCGGCGCGGGCCGCGGCCTCCAGCTCAGGCCCACGCTCGGGCGCGGCGGCGATCTGCGACTGCAGGGCCGCGAGATCCTCGACCAGCCGCTTCAGGGCGACTTCGGCGTCCTCGGTGATGTGCGCCTCGCGGGCGCGGTCGGCGTCGATCCGCTCCAGGTCGCCGGACAGGCGGGCCAGTTCGGCGGCGTGCGCCTCTTCCTCCCGTTCCAGCCGATCCCTGTCGATGGCCAGCTTGTGCAGGATGGCGGCGGCGATGGTCTCGGCCTCGCGCAGCGGCTTCAACGCCGCTTCGGCGTCGGCGGCGCGCGTGGTCGCGGCGCCCGCGGCGCGTGAGGTCTCCTCTACCGCGCGGACGGCGGCGTGAGCTTCCGAGGTGATGCGCTCGGCGGCCGCCTTGGCTTCGTTCCACTTGGCGACGAGGACGGCGCCCTGCAGGGCGCGGATCTCGGCCGACAGCTTCTTGTAGCGTTCGGCCTGGCGCGCCTCGCGCCGCAGCCGGTTGAGGCTCGCTTCCAGTTCGCGGGCGACGTCGTCCAGGCGCGTGAGGTTCGTCTCGGCGGCCCGCAGCCGCAGCTCGGCCTCGTGCCGGCGCGAATGCAGACCCGAGACGCCCGCGGCCTCTTCCAGGATCAGGCGGCGGTTCTGCGGCTTGGCCGCGATCAGCTCCGAGATCTGCCCCTGACGGACCAGCGCCGGCGAGCTGGCGCCGGTCGAGGCGTCGGCGAACAGCAACTGCACGTCGCGGGCCCGGACCTCGCGCCCGTTGATCCGATAGGTCGAGCCCGCGCCTCGATCGATCCGGCGCACGACTTCCAGCACCGGATGGTCGTTGAAGGCCGGCGGCGCGCGGCGCGAGGAATTGTCGATGGTCAGCGCGACTTCGGCGTGGTTGCGCGAAGGCCGGTTCGACGCCCCGGCGAAGATCACGTCGTCCATCCCGCCGGCCCGCATGGCCTTGGCGGAATTGGCGCCCATCACCCAGCGCAGGGCTTCCAGCAGGTTGGACTTTCCGCAGCCATTCGGCCCGACGATGCCCGTGAGTCCCGGTTCGATCCGAAACTCGGTCGGATCGACGAAGGACTTGAAGCCCGCGAGCCTGAGCCGCTGGAAGTGCACCGCTGTCAGCGCCTCCCGGTCGGCTTGAGGGCCGCGGCGATGGCCGCGTCCAGTTCGGCCAGGGTGGGCACATGGTCGTTCTCGACCAGCTTGCCGTTCACGAAGAACGTCGGCGTACCGGTGACCTTGTCGGTCTGGGTCGCGTACTGCAGCCGGCCTTCGAGGGCGACCTGCGCCTTCTCATCGGTGATGCAGGCCTCGAACTGCGGCTCGGTGAGACCGTTCTTCTTGGCGATCTCGACGAAGAGCGGCTTGATGTTGCCCTGCTGCCAGCGGCGCTGGCTCTCGAACACCTCGCCCACGACCTTGAAATAGGTCGCCGCATCGCCCTTGCAGCGGGCCATGAGGAAGCCGGCGGCGGCCACCTGCGCCGGGGCGGTCAGCAGTTCGCGCACCGTGAAGTAGACCCGACCGGTGTCGATGTACTTCTTGCGGAAGGCCGGGAAGACCTCGGCGTGGAAGTCCGCGCAGTGCGGGCAGCTCAGCGACAGGTACTCGACCACATGGACCGGCGCCGCCGGGTTGCCGAGGTTCATGTCGCCGGGGGCGGCCTTCACCGCCGCCCCGGCCGGGACAGCCGCGCTCACCGCGCCGGCAGCGGCGGCGGTGATCAGGGCGGCCCGGCGGGTCAGCATCGACATGTTACTTCGAGGCCTCGGCCACGGCGACGTCCAGCTCTTCCATGGTCATCTCGCCTTCCTTCACCTTCTTGCCGTTGAAGAAGAAGGTCGGGGTCGAGCTGATGTTCCGGTCGCGCTGGGCCTTGGTCACGCGGTCGGCCAGGGCCTTGTTCGCGGCCTCGTCCGAGACGCACTTGTTGAACTGATCCTCGGTCATGCCGGCCGACTGGGCGACCTTCAGCAACGTGCCGCGCGCGTCGCCCGTCGCGTACATCTCTTCCTGGCTGCGGAAGAGGGCGTCGATCACGTTGAAGTACTTGTCCTTGCCGGCGCATCGGGCGGTGAGGAAACCGGCCACGGCCACCGCCTCGGGCGGGGTCAGGAATTCGTGGAACGTGTAGTGCACCTTGCCGGTGTCGATGTACTTCGCCTTGAAGCCGGGGAAGACGTCGTTGTTGAAGCGGCCGCAGTGGCTGCAGGTCGTGGAGGCGAACTCCTCCATCTTCACCTTGGCGTTGGGATCGCCCAGCGACATGGCGTCGGCCGAGGCGGCGGCGCCCCCGCCCTTGCTGCAGCCGGCCAGCGCCAGCGCCGCGCCTGCAGCGGCGACGACCATCACGAGACGACGGGTAAGGTTGGACATCAGGACCTTCCGGCAGTTCTGAACAAAGGATTAAGGCGCGATTCCCGCCCGCCCCCAAAAGCCACGCCCGAGGGGACCTGCGGGGGAGCTCGGCCGCAACCTGCCGATGGGACGGCGGCGGATGTGTGTCAACCGTTGTCGCGCTTGCGCAGGACCCCGCGGCCGAGGGCCATCAACGCGTCCTTGAGGCCGCCGTCGGGCGCCTCGGCGAGGCCTTCGGCCAGCTTCGCCTCCTGGGCGGCGTCGAGCGGGACCTTGCGCTGGCGCTGCTTCGGCGCGGCCTCGGTGCGCTGGAGCGGCCCCTGGACGATGCGCAGCTTCTGCACCGCCTCGGGACCGAGGAACAGGTTCACCCGGGCGAGGATGTCATGTGCCTGGTGCTGGATGATCGCCGCCGAGGGCCCGGCCACCCGGATCTCCAGCGTCGAGGGCCCGCCGGCGCGGCCCTTCACCAGCTTCACCGGCTCGGTTCGCCGGGCGACCTCGGGGCCCACCACTTCGCGCCATCGGGCGGACAGCGCGCCCGAGCCCTGGCCGAACCGCCCGTCCAGATCCTTCAGATAGCGCGACAGACCGCGCCCCGCCGGCGGCGTCGGACGGATCGCGGGACGTGTCCGCTTCTCCGTGAGGATGCGGGCGGCGTCCTCCAGGCTGGGGAGTTGGCGAGGCATCCCCCACCCTACCGCGCCGCGGCCCCGGGTGGTAGGCGGACGAGGTGACACCCGAAACCCTCCGCGCCAATCTCCTCGACTGGTACGACGCCAACGCCCGTGACCTGCCCTGGCGCGTGGGGCCGGCCGATCACGCCGCTGGGGTGCGGGCCGATCCCTACCGGGTCTGGCTGTCCGAGGTGATGCTGCAGCAGACGACCGTGCCGCACGCCACGCCCTACTTCCTGAAGTTCACCGCGCTCTGGCCGACCGTCTCGGATCTGGCGGCGGCAGCCGACGCCGACGTCATGGCCGCCTGGGCGGGGCTCGGCTACTACGCCCGCGCCCGCAACCTGCTGGCGTGCGCACGAGCGGTAGCGGCGGATCATGGCGGGGTCTTCCCGGACACAGAGGACGGCCTCCGCGCCCTGCCGGGCCTCGGGCCCTACACGGCGGCGGCGGTGGGGGCGATCGCTTTCGACCTGCCCACCAATGTGGTGGACGGCAACGTCGAGCGGGTGATGGCCCGGCTCCACGCGCTCGAAACGCCCCTGCCCGAGGGCAAGCCCGAGCTGAAGCGGCAGGCCGGCGACCTGGTGCGGGCGGAGCGGCCGGGCGACTGGGCGCAGGCGTTGATGGACCTGGGCGCGACCGTCTGCCGGCCGAAGTCGCCGCTATGCGACCGCTGCCCGATCGCCGAGGGCTGCGCGGGTCGCGCCACGGGAACGCCCGAGAGCTATCCGCGCAAGTCACCGAAGGCCGAGCGGCCGCATCGCCACGGCGTGGCCTATGTCCTGACGCGCGGCGATCAGGTGGCCTTGGTGCGGCGACCACCCAAGGGGCTGTTGGGCGGGATGCTGGCCCTGCCGACCGGCGAGTGGCGCGACGCGCCGTGGAGCGACGCGGAGGCGGCGGCGGCCGCGCCGGCGGACCTGGCCTGGCGCGGCGTCGGCGAGGTCGAGCACGTCTTCACCCACTTCAGCCTGACGCTGCGCCTGATGCGCGCCGAGGGTGACGCGGACGGCGTGATCTGGAGCCCGCGCCGCGACCTGGACGCCCTGCCCAGCGTGTTCCTGAAGGCCGCGCGGGCCGGGCTCACGAACCTGCTCTAGCCTTCGGAAAAGCGACCAGCAGGATCACCAAGGCGGTCAGCGAGAGCGCCAGCGCCGTCGCGGGGATCGCCGGCACGCCCCAGGCCGCGAGCGATGCGCCGCCGGCCGCCGAGCCCAGGGCCTGGCCCAGCGCCACCACCGAACCGTTCAGCGCCAGGGCCACCGGCGCGCCCTCCGTCGCCTGGATGAGCCGGGACTGGATCACGGGCGTGATCGAGAACAGCGCCGTGGCGGCCACGAAGATCGCCGAGGCGACCAGGATCTGGCTGGGCAGGCCGGGCGGCAGCGCCTGGTGCGTGGCCGAGAAGTGCAGGGTCATCGCCGTCGCCTGGATGACGAAACCGGTCAGGATCCAGGCCTTGCCCGCGTTCCGGTCGGCCGCCCGCGCGCCCAGCCAGAGTCCGGCGATCGAGCCCCAGCCGATCATCGACTGGAAGACGCCGACGCTCGCGCCGGTGACGCCCGCCCCCACCCGCACGATCGGCGCGATGTAGAGGTTGAGGGTCATGTTGGCGGCGAAGACGAGGAAGGTGGTCAGATAGAGGGGCCAGATCGCCCCGATCGGCGCGCTGCCGCCCTCGCGCTTCGGCGGCGCGGGAATGCGCGGCAGGAAGAGGATGGCCGCCGTCAGGGCGACACTGGAGATCAGCGCCGCGAACAGGAATGTCGCCCGCCACCCGAACATCGAGCCGACCACGCTGCCCAGCGGGATTCCGACCACGAAAGCTACCGTCATGCCGCCCGACACCAGGGCAATGGCCGATCCCCGGCGCTCGGGCGGGGCCAGGGCGGCGGCGGCCACGCTGGCGGCCGGTCCCGACATGGCCCCCGCCAGGCCCGCGAGCCCTCGCAACACCAGCAGGGCCTCGAAGTTCGGAGTCATGGCGCAGGCCAGATGCAGGATCACGCCCAGCGACAGGCCGCCGATCACCATCCAGCGGCGGTCCAGCCGTCCCAGCCGCCATGCCACCACCGGCCCAAGCGCCGCCGAGGTGAGGACATACGCGGTCTGCAGTTGCCCGGCCACCGCCGTGGAGACGCCGAGATCGACGGCCATCGACTCCAGCAGGCCGGCGAAGATGAAGGCCGCCGAACCGAACGCGAAGGTGCTGAGGGTCAGGACATAGATGCGCGGGTTCATCCTCGCCGTCCGCGCCTTCCCATCGAGATTTCCCCGCTCCACTCCAGAGCACCCTGGCCGAACATCCGGTATGGCGTCCAGATCACTCGGCGCGATTGGTGACGATGTTCTGGAGCTGCCAGCCCGCCGCTTCCGAAAGACGGCCGAAGAATTCGGGCTCGTAGGCCTGTTCCGGCTCTGCGCGGACCATGCGGTCGATGGCGTGGGCGTCATCGCCCACCAGGATGCGCCAGCGCTCTTCGCGCACGCCGTCCAGGATCACCGTCGCGGCGGCCGCCGCCGTCATCGGCGCGTCCTCCAGGAACCGGCGGGCCTGCTCGCTCACCATCGCCTGGATCTGCGCGTCGGGGACGCCGGCCGGGTCCATGCCCATCCGCGAGATGCGCAGTCGCGCGCGCTCCAGCTCCTCGACCGTGAGGGCGTCGTCCTCGACGCCGCGGATGACCTTGCGCGAGTTGGCGGCGATCGAGGTGCCGATGTGGCCCGGCATGACCACCGAACACTTCACGTGAGGCGCGTTGAGGCGAAGGTCGGTGACAAGCGCCTCGGTGAAGCCCTTCACCGCGAACTTCGCCGCCGCATAGGCGGTATGCGAGACGTGCGGGCCCAGGCTGGCCCAGAAGCCGTTCACCGACGAGGTGTTGACGATGTGGGCCTCGTCGGCGGCCAGCAGCATCGGCAGGAACGTCCGCACGCCGTAGTAGACGCCGCCCCAGCAGACGTTGAACGTCCGCTCCCACTCGGCGCGGTCCTCGAGGATCGAACCCCCACCGCCGATGCCTGCGTTGTTGAAGAGCAGGTTCAGCCGCTCAGTATCGTGCGCTTTGGCGGCTTCGTCGCGAAAGCGCTGCAACGCCCCCTCGTCCGACACGTCGGCCACATGCGCGGTGATACGGGCGCCCTGTGGAATCCGGTCGGCATCGCACAGCGCGATGGTCTCGGCCATGTTGCGGTCCGAGACGTCGCACATGGCGACGCTGCATCCCTCGGCGATGAGCTGGCGCGCCAGTTCGCGCCCCATGCCCGTCCCGCCGCCGGTGACCACGGCGAACTTGCCGGCGAAATCCTTCATGAGCGTCCTCCCGGTGTTTTCCGGGAGGCTAGCGCCGTTTCCGCCGCGTCACGCCACGCGGGACGACATCATGCGGCCTGGGCCGGCCTGGGCTGCAGGGCGCCGAGCCCCAGAGCGCCGAGGTCGATCGGCGCGAGCCCCTGAACCGGCGTCCAGGCGACCCGCGCGCCAAAGGCGGCCACTGTCGGCGCGGCGTCCAGCTTGCGGAGCTGCAGTTTCGCGAACGCCGCCAGGGGAACCTTCACGTACAGGACAGGGTGCAGGTCGGTCTCGGCCAGGCCGCCGGCGCGGCACAGGCGGGCGACGACCTCGACGGCGTCCAGCGACGCGATCTGCAGGATCTCGGCCGCGACCCTGAGCGCCAGGGCGCAGGCGTTGGTGAGCTGCAGTTGGGCGCGTTCCGTGTCGGAGAGCCCGACCCAGGTCGCGCTTGTCGCTCCGGCCAGGCAGCTCTCGTCCGGGAGGGCGTCGTATTCAGGCAGGTCCAGCCGCGCCACGATCCGGCCGGGCGAGGGCTCATGCAGCGTCAAACCTTCGACCAGATCCTTCAGGACCGTCGCCAGCCCCTGGATCTTCAGGGCCCCCGCGATCGCCTCCAGCTTGCCGGCCCGCACATCCGGAGCCAGGGCCAGCATGCGGTTGTGCACATCGGCTTCGGCCTTCGCCTTGGCCCAGAGCGCGGCGTCGACCTTGGCGGCTTCGACCACCTTCTCGGTCAGTTCCCGGCGCTTGTCGCGTTCCAGGCCCATCAGGCTGTCGACGAGTGAGGGGCGATAGTCCGTCAGCTTCCGGCGGGCGGCCGCCGAGGTCGCGTCACGGGCGATGGCCGGCGCCACCGGGCCTTCGGCTTCGATCCGCGCCCAGTCGATCCGCCTGGGGGGGATCTTGTGAATCTCGGTCAGGCGAAGGATCAGCGTCTCGTGGGCCTCGACGTCGGCCCGCGAGGGCCGGCGGCGCGACGTGTCACGTCGCTTGCGATCGCTGTCTCGCACGAGCCTTCCGGCCGCCCTGTCGACGCGGCTCAAGGCTGGGATGACCGTCACCGGGGGCTTGGCGGTCATGTTTCCTCCTGGTTCGGCCGTTCTGGCCGGAGCGTCTTTTTGTCGCTCCCCAAAATGGGTAACCAGCGTTCGTAAGCGAAAGCTTTACGCCGGAATTTCAATGACAAGAGTCCTGTGGAACCTGGGCGATCAAGCGCGTGCGGGCGCCGCCTCACCCACGAAGACCACCTTCGTCCCCTTCTCCACGGCCTTGGACAGCTGCTCGGCGTCCCAGTTCGTCAGGCGCACGCAGCCGTGGCTCGCGGTTTTACCCACCAGGCGCGGCTCGGGCGCGCCGTGGATGCCGTAGGTGTCCTTCGTCAGGTCGATCCACACCGAGCCGACCGGGTTGTTCGGTCCCGCCGCGATGGTCAGTTTCCCAGCCTTGCGATCACCGAAGTTCAGCCTGCTGGGGTCATAGGTCCAGGTCGGCGCCGGGGCGATCGTGCGCACCGCCCATTCGCCGGAAGGGGTCGGCAGGTCCGACGAGCCGACCGTCGCCGGATAGGCCGCCAGCATCTTGCCCGAGGCGTCGTACGCGCGGACCTGCTTGAGGGTCTTGTCCACCTCGATGGTCGCCACCTTGGCCGGCAGCGGGCCACGTGCTGCGACGGCCACCACGATCGAGGTCCCGGCCTTGGCGAAGTCCACGCCGGGGTTCAGCGCCTGCAGCAGGGGCGGGTCCATGTGAAACCGCTCGGCCATGGCTTCCAGCGGCCCCGTGAAACCGAGCCGCTCCAGCTTCGCCATCTCCGCATAGTCCTTCGGAATCACGGGCACATACGGGCCAGCCACGTCCTCGGCGGTGATGACATGGTCGGTGAGGATCGGGCCGGCGTCAGAGGACAGCCGAGCCCAGACCTCGGCGTCCAGCTTTCCGTCGACAGGCAGGTCATTGGCGCGTTCGTACGCCATGACCGCGTTGCGGACATTCTCGCCGTCCTGGCCATCGATGACGCCCGGCGAGAAGTGCGCACGGTCCAGCAGCACCTGTGCGCGCAGCATCACGTCCCGAAGCTGCGGCGCGGTCATCGGCTGGTCGGTCCAGGCGGCCCGGTCGACGCCCTGCGCCACCGCGGAGGCGGACGGCTTCGGCGGGGCCTCCGCAACCGGCGTCGCCGTCTCGGCTGGAGATGTCGGGACCGGCGCCTTGGGGACCTCCCTGGGACGCGGGCTGAAGCCGTCGCAGGCGGCGAGCGCCAGCATTGAAACACCGACAAGCGCGACCGGGACGAACTTCATGCTGGACCTCTGCGTTTGGCCGCGTGTTGCTTGCGGCGATGATCATGAAGCTTCGAGAGGTCCTGCGGTTCCTGGGTGCGTCGTCGGCGGCGGTGGGCCTTCTGCTGCTGCTGTTCCTGCGCGTGACCAGCTGCTCGCCGACCCGGCCGGCGCCAGGCGCGCCAGCGCCCGGGATGCCGGCCGCCCAGGCGGTCGAGATCAGCGCCGACTGCCGCCAGCCAGGATGGACCGACGCCGCCGCCGCCAACGCCGCCTCGTTGCGCACCCTGGCCTGGGCGCCGTTCGGCCGTCCGGAGACCGGCTGGGAGATCTATGTCCCTCTGATCCAGCAAGAGATCCGAACCGCCTGCCCCGCCAGCAGCGAAGGCTTCGCCGCGGCGCTGTCCAACTGGCAGAAGGCCCACGCCCAGGGTGGCGACGGGGTGCTGACCGAAATCCTCTTCCTGGCCCTCAAGGGCGAGGTGCAGGGGCGCCGCGAGTTCGTGCGCTTCACCTCGTTCGGCCAGTGTCCCGACACGCCCGACCTGATCACGGCCGCGCGCATCGACGAAGGCTATGGCGGCAAGCAGGTCTGGCTGCGGCCGAAGGCGATGGAGGCCTACCGCCGGATGGTCGCCTCGGCGCGCGCCGAGGTTCCCGAGATCGCCGCCGACGCCCGCAACCTCACCATATTCTCCGGCTACCGAAGCCCCGCCGCCGACGCGGCGCGCTGCAAGACGGAAGGCAACTGCGACGGGATCGTCCGTGCCCGCTGCTCGGCCCACCGCACGGGCCTGGCCATGGACATCTACGTGGGTCAGGCCGAGGGCTATGGGCCCGACTCGACGGCCGACCCGAACCGGCTGGTGATGACCCACACCGCGACCTACCGCTGGCTGCTGGCCAACGCGGGGCGGTTCGGGTTCGTGAACTATCCGTTCGAGCCCTGGCATTGGGAGTGGACGGGCGAGCCGCCCTGACGATTCCCCTGCGGACAGTGGACGGCGCGGCCATACCGCCCTTACGGTCCGCGCCATGCCCACCGCGACCCTGAACGGCGTCTCGCTCGCCTACGACGACATCCCGCCCGCCGGCCCCGTCCAGCGGACCATCCTGCTGCTGCACGGCTTCGCCTCGAACCGGAACGAGGGCTGGCGACGAACGGGCTGGTACGGCGCCTTCGAGCGACGCGGCATCCGCACCATCGCCCTGGACCAGCGCGGCCACGGCGAAAGCGTCAAGTCGCACGACCCGACCGATTACGGCCGCCTGAACCTCGCCGCCGACGCCCTCGCCCTGCTGGATCACCTGGGCGTCGGACGCTGCGAGGTGTTCGGCTACTCGATGGGCACCCGCACGGCGCTCCAGATGGCGCTGGATGCGCCCGACCGCATCGGTCACCTGATGTTGGGCGGCATCGGCGGCAAGCTGTTCGATCCGCCCCGGCCGGGCGCCGCCGAGGCGATGCAGCAGGCCATGGCCGCCGCCGACCCCGAGACGATCTCCGAGCCCTTCCTGAAGAGCTTCCGTCAGTTCGCCGACGAACAGGGCGAGGACCGCGCGGCCCTCGCCGCCATGTCTGCGGCCCAGAGCCCGGCCTGGGACCAGGCTGCCCTCTCACGCCTGACGATGCCGGTCCTGGTGGTCGCCGGTTCGCGCGACGACCTGGCCGGCGATCCCGAGGAACTGGCCCGCCTGTTCCCTCATGGAAAAGGCGTCAGCCTGCCGGGTTGCGACCACTTCTCGGCGATCCCGCACGCCTCTCTGAAGGCCACGGTGTTCGACTTCCTCGACGGGCTGCTCGACGACGACTTCCCGCCGTTCGAGTAGTCAGCGCGCGTACGAGTAGGCGCCGCCCTTCTCCACCGCCGCCTTGTAGGCCGGGCGCGCCTGCGCGCGCTCCACCCAGGCCTGGATGTTCGGGTACTGCGGGAAGCGGCCGAAGACGCCGGCGACCTCGCCCACGAAGCTCAGGTTGATGTCAGCGCCGGTCAGTTCGTCGCCCAGCAGCCAGGTCTTCCCGGCCAACGACCGCTCAATGTAGCCGAGATGGTTGGCGATCTCGCTTTCGATGCGGGGCTTCAGCGGCGCAGCGGCTTCGCCCAGACGGCCGGTGTAGAGCTGCAGCATCAGCGGCAGCATGGCTGAACCCTCGGCGTAGTGGAGCCACTGGTTGTACGTTTCGTACGCCTCGCTGCCCAGCGCCGGGGCCATCCGGCCGCCACCGTGCCGGCGGATGATGTAGTCGACGATCGCGCCGCTCTCGTGGACCGTCCGGCCCTCATCGGTGATCACGGGCGACTTGCCCAGCGGATGCACGGCGATCAGTTCGGGCGGCGCGAGGCGGGTGGTGGCGTCGCGGTCGTAGCGCTTGATCTCATACGGAACGCCCAGTTCCTCCAGCAGCCACAGGATGCGCTGCGAGCGGGAGTCATTCAGGTGATGCACGACGAGCATGGCGCTTCCTCAGGTTCTGTTGTGCGATCAGCAAAGGCTCTGACCTGACGTAACGCAAGCCTGCCATAAGCGCCCGATGACCCTGATCCTGCCGAACCTCACCGACCTTCTCGATCAGGCCGCCGACGAGGCCGCCGCGCTGTCCGCCGCCATCGCGGCCGCGGTCGGCGGTCGGGTGCAGCGGGACGGGCGGCTGGACCGCAAGCTGCTGGACGACGAACAGCACGCCGGCCACGGCCTGGCCTGGACCGCCGCCTATGCCGAGACGCTGCGCCAGACCGCCGCCTGGGCCCGCGCGCTGGAAGCGGACGGCCGCTTCGGGGAGGCCGAGGCGCTCCCCGCCCAGCTCCTGGCGCACGAGTATCTGAGCCAGCTCGCCGGCGGCATCCCGATGAACCAGGGCGAGTTCTTCCGGCCCGCCGACGTCTTCGCCCCCGCCGAGCGCCTGAGCCACATCCTGGGCCGCCTGCGTCCCGGCGCGTCGCAGGCGGTGAAGTCGCGCATCGTCGAACTGCTGGAGGAGGCGCGCGGCCGGCCCTCGCTGGAAGCCAGCGGGTTGGACGAGACCCTCGAGGCGGTCCGCGACCAGTTCTGCGCGTTCACGGCCGAGAAGATCACCCCCTTCGCGCACGGCTGGCACCTGCGAGACGAACTGATCCCGATCGAGTTGCTGAAGGAACTGGGCGACCTCGGCGTCTTCGGCCTGACCGCGCCCGAGGCGTGGGGTGGGTCCGGACTCGGCAAGGTGGCGATGTGCGTGGTGTCCGAGGCGCTGTCGCGCGGCTGGATCGGCACGGGTTCGTTGGGCACCCGTTCCGAGATCGCCGGCGAGCTGATCATGGCCCACGGCACCGACGAGCAGAAGGCGCGGTTCCTGCCCGGCATCACCTCGGGCGAGATCATTCCCACGGCGGTCTTCACAGAGCCGGAGGCGGGATCCGACCTCGGCTCGCTGCGCACGCGGGCGGCCCGGGAGGGCGACGTCTGGAAGGTCCACGGCGCCAAGACCTGGATCACTCACGCCGCCCGCGCCGATCTGATGACCCTGCTGGTCCGCACCGACCCCGACAAGAAGGACCACCGCGGCCTCTCGATGTTCCTGGCCGAGAAGCCGCGCGGGACCGAGGCCGCGCCATTCCCCGCCCCCGGCATGACCGGCGGCGAGATCAAGGTGATCGGCTATCGGGGCATGAAGGAGTACGAGATCGGGTTCGACGGCTTCGAGGTCGCCGACGCCAACCTGCTGGGGGGTCAGCCGGGCCAGGGCTTCGTCCAGCTCATGGCCACGTTCGAGAGCGCCCGCATCCAGACCGCCGCCCGCGCCATCGGCGTTGCGCAGAACGCCCTGGACCTGGCCCTGGACTACGCCATCACCCGCCGGCAGTTCGGCGAGCCGATCTCCCGTTTTCCCCGCGTGGCCAACAAGCTGGCGATGATGGCGGCCGAGATCCTGGGCGCGCGGCGGCTGGCGTGGTTCGCGGCCCGGGCGAAGGACGAGGGCCGGCGCTGCGACCTGGAGGCCGGGATGGCCAAGCTCACCGCCGCGCGCATCGCCTGGTCGGCCGCCGACAACGCCGTGCAGATCCACGGCGGCACGGGCTTCGCCCTCGAGACCCCGGTCAGCCGGGTGCTGGCCGACGCGCGGATCCTCAACATCTTCGAGGGGGCCGGCGAGATCCAGGCGCAGGTCATCGCGCGCCGGCTGCTGGAAGGCGCGAACTGAGCCGCCCGGTCATCATCTTCGAACCGGCTACCGCGGAGGATTTCGAGGGTCTGTTCCAGCTCCGGCTGCGCGCGATGCGCGAGAGCCTGGAGCGGATCGGGCGGTTCGATCCGGCGCGGGCGCGGACCCGCTTCGAGGAGGGCTTCGATCCGGCTCACATGCGTATCGTGCGCATCGGCGAGACGCGGGTGGGCTGCGTCACAGTGCGGCCGGGCGGGCCATCCGAGCTGTGGGTCGAGCACCTCTACGTCGAACCGGCGCATCAGGGCCGTGGACTGGGCGGCCTGATCCTCGGCGAGATCATCCACCAGGCGCATCGGGAGCGCGCGACCCTGCGCCTCGGGGTGTTGAAAGAGAGCGACGCCAACCGCTTCTACGTGCGGCACGGCTTCCGCGAGACGCATCGCGAGACGTGGGACATCTACTACGAGCGGCCGCCCGCGGGCGGCTGAAGGCGCCTCAGTTGCGGGGCGCGAAGCCTTCGGCGATCAGGCCGATCTGGCGGTCCATGACACCGATCAGCGCCTGGGTCTCGGCCTCGCGGGTGACCACGAGGCGATAGGTCCAGCCATAGGCGGCCATCAGGAGGTCGATCACCTCCTGCAGGTCGATGTCCTCGCGCACGTCGCCCTGGGCCATGCCCTTGAGCAGCGTCTCGCGGATCATCTCCTGGAGCCGCGGCGTGCGGCCATAGGGCCTGGCGCCGGGCGGCAGGGTCCAGTCATAGGCGGCGGCGATGTGCGACAGGAACAGTCGCACGTGCCGGGCCTCGAACTCGAAGTGGATGGCGAACATCGTCCGCAGGCGGTCCGCGGTAGAACCGCGCAGATGAGGCATGACCCGGTCGAGCTCCGCATAGAGCGGGTCGAGCCGGGCCTGCATCACCTCGGAGAGGATCTCGCCCTTGGAGGCGAAGGTCGTGAAGACGCTGCCCACGGCCACCCCGGCATGCCTGGCGATCTCGCGGATCGTGGTGCCTTGGTAGCCATGGGTGTCGAACAGTTCGCGCGCGGCCGCGAGCACCCGCTGTCGTGTCGCTTCTTTCTGCGACTGGCGGGAGGCCGATGCCCCGGGAACAGATCCGACGTCGGCCTTCATGCCCTGTCCGCGTCAGCCCCGACGAGCGCCGGCCAGCAGGATGCGGATCTGGTCGCGAGCGCGAGCCTGCAGGGCGTCGAGGCTCCAGCCCTCGAAGATCGCCTGCGGGAAGTTCGACAGGTAGGTGTCGAACAGCATCTTGCTGCGCAGCTTCACTTCCGATTCCTGCGACAGCTCACCGCGGGTCACGGCGTCCGACAGCAGCTCGGTGAACAGCTCTTCCAGCGCCAGCGAGGCCGGGAGGCCACGCAGCGAGGGGCCGCCGTCCTTGTCCCACGACACGCTGAACGCGGCGCGGGCC
This sequence comes from Pseudomonadota bacterium, assembly GCA_040752615.1. Lineage (GTDB taxonomy): Bacteria > Pseudomonadota > Alphaproteobacteria > Caulobacterales > Caulobacteraceae > Phenylobacterium. Next base: position 27,777 of record JBFMGV010000022.1, read on the forward strand.
AGCTGCAGGCGCGACTTGTAGAAGGTGTAGCCGGCCATCACGACCTTCAGCAGGGCGTCCTCGATGCCCCGGCCACGGGCGGCCGCGTCGCGCATGGCGACGTGCAGTGCTTCCATGTCGTCGACCATGATCTCGCGGAACAGGTCGGACTTGTCGGTGAAGTTCGCGAACACGGCGCCGGTCGACATTCCGGCGGCGGCAGCGATGTCACGGATCGTAGCGCCTTCGTAGCCCTGCTCACTGAAGAGACGACGGGCGGCGGCCAGGACCTTCAGGCGGGTCTGTTGCTTGGCAAGGGCGCGACGGGTGGGGGCGCGCGCCGGCGTGTCGGCCGCGACCATGTTTGGGGAGATGTGCTTCATTCTTCTCTGTTGGCCTCGCCGGGAGGGGGAGCCCGACAAACCATGTGGGGGTGGGGGAGGAACCGGTACAGCCAAGGCTAACACCGGCGATGAACGCGTTCAACTAACTAGTTACACGGGATGATTAACGGAGTGTCGCCATCCGCGCGCAGCCACCGTCGAGGGCGGCCGTGGCTCTGCATAACCCCTGACGCGGTCAGGTCAACTCCGAGAACGTGAATCGCTCCGTGGAACTGGTCACTGCTCGTTGAACATGATCGCGAACCATCCAGTCAAGTTTAAAATATACCGATGCTTTCTGATGGCTCGTGAGAAAGCGGACGCCTAAGATCGCGGCATGGACGTGTTCGACTATGCCATTTATGCGGCGCTGGCCGCCGTCGCGACGGTGCTGGCGGTGGGGATCTACGCCCTGTTCCGCGGCGGCGACTTCGGGCGCTCGTACTCCAACAAGCTGATGCGCCTGCGGGTGGTGATGCAGGCCGTCGCCGTGGCCGTGCTGATGGCCGCCGTGTGGTGGCGCGGGCAGCACTGAGCCAAATGGTCACGCTCAACCGCATCTACACCCGAACGGGCGACGCCGGCTCGACGCGCCTCGCCACCGGCCAGCCGGTCAGCAAGAGCGACCCGCGCGTCGAGGCCTATGGCGCGGTGGACGAGACCAACGCCTGCATCGGCCTGGCCCGCACCCACCTGGGCGGCGATCCCGGGTTCGACGCCCTGCTGGCGCGCATCCAGAACGAGTTGTTCGACCTGGGCGCCGACCTGTCGACTCCGCCGAAGGCCGACGAGGCGCCGGGCTCGGCCCTGCGCATCGTGGACAGCCAGGTCACGCGCCTGGAGCAGGAGATCGACACGCTGAACGGCGACCTGCCCGACCTGAAGTCGTTCATCCTGCCTGCGGGCGCGCCCGCGGCGGCGGCCCTGCACCTGGCGCGGACCGTCTGTCGCCGCGCCGAGCGCGAGGCCGTCCGGCTGGTGGAGGCGGGCGAGCCGGTCAGCGCACCGGCGCTCCGCTACCTGAACCGCCTGTCGGACCTGCTGTTCGTCGCCGCCCGCTGGGCCAACGGCCAGGGCGCGGACGAGGTGTTCTGGGTTCCCGCCTCGACCCGCTAGGGCTGCGGGGCCTTCTCGGCCGGCGGGGCCGCCTTGGGGAACGGAGCAGTCGGACGCCCCAGGGCGCGCTTGGCGTCTTCCAGCGCCTTCTTGTCGGTGATGACCCGGCCGGTGACGTCGGAAACCAGGATCGGCGTGGCGCAGACGCGCTCGCCCGCGTCCCACCACTTCTTGGCGTCCGTGCACTTCTTGCCCGGGATGGCCCAGCCGATCTGCCAGACGGCCACGCCGACCACGCCGACGACGAAGAGGGCGATGAAGATGAGCTTCAGGCGCTCGATATTCGCGTTCATGCGGCGCTTCTAACGTAAGGAGAGGGTCGACCGCCAGCAGTGTGCGCCGCGGCATTCGGCGGGCGTGCGTGCTTGCAAACCGCGACCAAACCGCTATGCCGACCCCGCATTTTCTTTCCGCAACTATTTGAGGCGCTAGCAACCCATGAAGGTGTTGGTCCCGGTGAAGCGGGTGATCGACTACAACGTCAAGGCCCGTGTTAAGGCCGATCAGACGGGTGTCGACCTCGCCAACGTCAAGATGTCGATGAATCCCTTCTGCGAGATCGCGGTCGAAGAGGCCGTCCGCCTGAAGGAAAAGGGCGCCGCGACCGAAATCGTCGCCGTGTCCGTCGGGCCGACCCAGGCGCAGGAAACCCTGCGCACCGCGCTCGCCATGGGCGCCGACCGCGCCATCCTGGTCCAGACCGACCAGGACTTGGAGCCGCTGGCCATCGCCAAGGTGCTGAAGGCGATCGTCGCCGAGGAAAGCCCCGAAGTGGTGCTGATGGGCAAGCAGGCCATCGACGGCGACAACAACGCCACCGGCCAGATGCTGGCGGCCCTGCTCGACTGGCCGCAGGCGACCTTCGCCTCGGAAGTCGTGATCGAGGGCGGCAAGGCCAAGGTGACCCGTGAGGTCGACGGCGGTCTGCAGACCATCGACGTGAGCCTGCCGGCGGTCGTGACCGCCGACCTGCGCCTCAACGAGCCGCGCTACGCCTCGCTGCCGAACATCATGAAGGCGAAGAAGAAGCCGCTGGACGTGAAGGAGCTGGGCTCGCTCGGCGTCGACACCGCCCCGCGCCTCAAGGTCGTGAAGGTCACCGAGCCGCCGAAGCGTTCGGCCGGCATCAAGGTGGAAACCGCCGCCGACCTCGTCTCCAACCTCAAGACCGCGGGGGTCCTCTAACATGGCCGTTCTCGTCATCGCGGACCACGACAACGCGTCCCTGAAGGACAACACCCACAAGGTGGTCACCGCCGCCCAGGCCATCGGCGGCGACGTCGACATCCTGGTCGCCGGCACGAACACGGCGGCGATCGCGGCGGAAGCCGCCAAGATCGCCGGCGTGCGCAAGGTGCTGACCGCCGAGAGCGCCGAGCTGGGCCAAGGCCTGGCCGAGGCCGTCACCGACCTCATCGTCGGCCTGGCCGGCGGCTACGACGCGATCCTGACCCCGGCCACCACCGCCGGTAAGAACTTCAGCCCGCGCGTCGCGGCCAAGCTCGATGTCTCGCAGATCTCGGACGTCATCGAAGTCGTGTCGGCCGACACCTTCGTGCGCCCGATCTACGCCGGCAACGCGCTGGAGACCGTCCAGTCGTCGGAAGCCAAGAAGGTCCTGACCGTCCGCCCGACCGCTTTCAAGGCGGCCGCGGAAGGCGGTTCGGCCTCGGTGGAAAGCGTCGCGGCTCCGGCCGCTCCGGCCAAGACCCACTTCATCGATCAGCAGATCGTGAAGTCGGCCCGTCCGGACCTGGGCGCCGCCAAGATCGTGGTCTCGGGCGGTCGCGCCATGGGCTCGGCCGAGGAATTCCAGAAGGTCATCGAACCGCTCGCCGACAAGCTGGGCGCGGCCGTGGGCGCCTCGCGCGCCGCGGTGGACGCCGGCTACGCGCCGAACGACTACCAGGTGGGCCAGACCGGCAAGGTCGTGGCGCCGCAGCTCTACATCGCCATCGGCATCTCGGGCGCCATCCAGCACCTGGCCGGCATGAAGGACTCCAAGGTGATCGTCGCGATCAACAAGGACCCTGACGCGCCGATCTTCCAGGTCGCCGACTTCGGCCTGGTCGCCGACTACAAGGCGGCGGTGCCGGAACTGATGGGCGCGCTGGGCTAAGTCCCCGCGACACCGGAAATCGGAAGGGGCGGCTCGGCGACGAGCCGCCCTTTTTCATTTCGGGCTCAGGCGGCGTCGGCCTTCGGCAGCGTGATCTGCTGGGCCGAGGCGGTGGCGATCAGTTCGCCGTCTCCCGACCGCCGGAACGTCGCCTCCACCGTGATCAGGCGGCGCGAGGCCGCGACCACCCTGCCCTCGATCGTCAACGGGTGCTCGCGGCCCACCTTCACGAACTGCACCTGCAGATTGACCGTCCGGTAGTAGCAGTCGTCCGGCACCACGGTCATGGCGGCGAACGCCAGCACCTGGTCGGCCAGCGCCGCGATGTAGCCGCCGAACAGCGAGCCGTCGGCGTTCTTCAGGTCGGCGCGGTCCGGCGTCCAGCTCTTGCGCACCCAGCCCGGCCCCCAGTCGTCGATCAGGCCCAGCCCCAGCCGTTCCACCACCGCCGGCGCCTTCGCGCCGGGCTGCTTGATGACGTCCAGCCGTTCCGTCGCCCAGGTCATGCGGCGTGTCTCCTCTGCCTCGCCTGAGAATCCCGCCTAAGCTCGGCCGCGAGGACTCGCGTTCGCAGATGGAGACCGATCCGATGCCCAATGCCCTGCGACGCCGACCACGGCAGGCCCGTTCCCAGGCCACCCGCGACGCGATCTTCGAGGCGGCGGCTCAGATTCTGGAGGCGCACGGCGAGGACGACGCCCACTTCAACACCAACCGCATCGCCGAGCGGGCCGGCGTCAGCGTCGGCACCCTGTACCAGTACTTCGCCACCAAACAGGCGATCCTGGCCGAGATGGCGCGTTGCGAGAACGCCCGCGTGAGAGCCGAGTTGGCGGCGGAGATACCGGCCGGGCACATCTCGCCCGCGCGCCTCGCCATCCGCGCCCAGATCGCCATCCTGCGGGACCACCCCGCCACCCGCCGGGCGGCGCTGCGCGCGATCATGGCCGAGGAGGGCGCCGCGGGCATCCGGCGCGAGACCCGCGAGACGGGCCGCCTGCTGCCCCCGGCCGACGACCGCCTCGACGCCTTCGTGCTGACCCAGGCGGTGAACGGCGTGATCCGCGCCGCGGTGCTGGAGGGGTCGCCGCACCTGCGTGACCCGCGCCTGGAGGACACCCTGGTGAGGCTGGTCGAAGCCTTTCAGACGCGGCGCTGACCGGGACTTCGCGCCGGAGTGGCAGGATCGCCCCCGCTGGTTGTCCCGATCGCCATCTTATGTAACGTCGTTCCGCGCTTCATTTTCCCGCCTCCAGACAAGGAGACTGAAGTGAAGCGATACATCATCGAACGCGAGATTCCCGACGTCGACCGCATGAACGCGGCCGAACTCCGGGGCGCGGCCAACCGGTCCAACGCGGCACTGGCCCAGCTCGCGCCCCGGGTCCAGTGGCTCGAGTCGTTCGTCACCAGGGGCAAGACGTTCTGCGTCTACCTCGCGGAGGACGAAGCCGCGGTTCAGGAACACGCCCGCCTGTCGGGCTTCCCGGCCAATACGATCAGTCAGGTCTTCCGGATCATCGATCCGGCCACGGCGGCCTGAGGTCGTTTCGCACGCGGCGAGGCTGTGGGATGTTTGGGCGAACGGAGTTCGCCCTATGCTTGATGTCACCGTGGTGCTGTTGGACGACGGCCTGTCGTCCATGGCCATCATGCCCGTGGAGATCTTTCACTGCGCAGGCGCGCTGTGGAACGAGCTCCACGATCAGCCACCCGCCCCCGCCTTCCGCGTGCGCACCGCCTCGATCGACGGCCAGCCCATCCTCAATCCGTACGGACTGGGCCTGGCCCCCCATTCGGGCCTGGCGGACATCGATCGCACCGACATCGTGGTGGTGCCCAGCTCCGGGCTCGAGCTGGACGGCAAGTTTGCCGAGAACCGAGCGATCTTCCCGTGGCTCCGCCGCCAGTACGACCAGGGCGCCTATGTCGCCGGGGTCTGCATGGGCGCCGCCTATCTCGCCGAGGCCGGCCTGCTGGACGGCCGGATCGCCACCACCCACTGGTCGGTCGCCGATAGCCTCGCCGCCCGCTATCCGAAGGTGAGCTGGCGGCCCGAGGTGTTCGTCACCGAGGATTCCCGGATGCTGTGCAGCGGCGGGGTGGTCGGATCGGCGGACCTGTCGCTGTACCTGGTCGAGAAGCTGTGCGGCCACGAAACCGCAGTCCAGTGCGCCAAGGCGCTGCTGCTGCCGATGCCACGCATCTACCAGTCGGGGTACGCCATGGCCCCGATCTCCCAGCCGCACGACGATTCCCGTGTCCGGGCCGCCGAGGCGTTCCTGCAGGAGAACTTCCAGAAGGACATCTCGACCTCGACCCTCGCCGACCAGATCGGCATGGGCGCCCGCACACTGGTGCGCCGGTTCAAGGCCGCCACCGGGCGTCAGCCGGCCGGCTACCTCCAGGCCTTGCGCATCGAGGCGGCCAAGGGGTTGCTGGAGCGTGACGCCTCGCCGGTCCAGCAGGTCAGCATGGAGGTCGGCTATGACGACGTCGCGTTCTTCCGGCGACTGTTCAAGCGCGCCACGGGCATGACGCCGGCCGAGTACCGCGCGCACTTCGCGCCCCTGCATGTGCGAGGCGCGCTGGAGGTGTTCGGCGTCCGCTGAGCCGAAGACGAAGTCGGGCGGCGCCATGGCGGGCGCCGCCCTCGATCCGTCCGCCCTGTTGTGGGGTCCGGCGGCGGATCAGTTGGCCTTCGCCGTCTCGACCGGCTGCCGGTCGACGGTGATGATCACGTCGGCGCCGATCAGGATGGTGGGCGGATTGGACACCCTGAAGCGCCTGAGCGCCCGGAGCGCCTTCTGGTCGGTCTCCAGCGAGCCGGTCGACGCGACCACGCGCGGCGCAGTCAGCCTGCCGTCACTTGCGACGCGGGCCTTGAAGCGAAGGCCCTCGGCGGCGGTGACGCCCGCGGCGGTCAGTTCGGCCGTGGCGCTCGTGCTGGCCTGGTCGAGATAACGGGCCACTTCTCGCGGCGTGGCTTGAGCGATGCCGCCCAGCGAGAGGGCGGCGCTGGCGGCAAGTAGCAGGGGGAGCGACTTCATTGCCAATAATCCTTTGTTTTCACACACCAATTCAGCAGCGCCGCCGATAGGTTGGATGTAGGAAGTCGCCCGTCGTTCCGCGAACGATAGATTTTGCCAGGGGTTGTTACTTGAGCTAACAGCCTCGGCCATGGCTCGCCTGCCGCCATTCTTCGCCCTGCGCGCCCTCGAGGCCGCCGCTCGCCACCGCAGCTACAGCCGGGCGGCCGAGGAACTGTCGGTCACCCATGGCGCCGTGAGCCAGCAGATCCGCCGTCTGGAGGCCGAGCTCGGCGCGCGCCTGTTCGAGCGGCGCGGCAACGCCATGATCCCGACACCTGACGCCCAGCGCCTGGCCGGCGAGGTGGCGCGCGGCATCGACGTGCTGAAGAACGCCGTGGCCGATTTCCATGCCGCCGCGGTGCACGACCCTTTGGCGATCAGCATCGACCCACAGTTCGCCAGCCGCTGGCTCACGCCCCGCCTGCAACGGCTGCTGGCCGATCCCGCGGGCGCGAACCTCGAGCTCAGGGTCGAGGAGCGCCGCGCGAACTTCGTCACCGACGGCGTGGACATGGCGGTCCGCTACGGCGCGGGGGTCTGGGACGGCGTCGAGAGCCAGCGCCTTTTCAGCGAGACGCTGTTTCCCGTCTGCAGTCCGAACCTGCCCGGCCTCGCGGACCTGCACGGTCCGACCGATCTGCTCGGCGCGCCCCTGCTGCACCACACCCACCGCCCGTGGAGCCTTTGGTTCAGCGCCTTCGGCCTGCAGCCGCCACCGCAACAGGGGCTGGTGTTCGAGGACTCGGTGATGCTGCTGGAGGCCGCCGCCCAGGGCATCGGCGTGGCCCTGGGGCGCAGCGGCCTCGTCGAACAGGACCTGCGCAGCGGCCGGCTGGTGCGCCCTTTCGAGGGCGGCGTGGCTTCGGAGCTGGGCTTCTTCATCGTCTGGCGCAGCGACAGTCGCAAGCTCGGCCGGATCGCCACACTTCGCGACTGGCTTGTCGCCGAAGCCGCACTCTACTCAGGAGCGCAGGAGCCCGAGCCGGCCTGACCAGCAATGGGCTGTTGCGCCGCAGCAAAGCTCTTGCGGCGCCGCGCCATACACGTGTTAGAAAGCTGCCACGAATTTGAGCGGAAGCCGCTCCGACGTTTCGAGGCCTGGTCCGAATGGTTGACATCAAGACGGTTGGCGTGATCGGCGCCGGCCAAATGGGTTCGGGCATCGCCCACGTCTGTGCGCTGGGCGGCTACGACGTCCTCCTGCACGATGTCAGCGCCGACCGCATCGATCAGGGCATCTCCCAGATCGCGAAGAACATGGCCCGCCAGGTGTCGCGCGGCGTCATCGAGCACGACGCCATGGAAGCGGCGGTAAGTCGGATCAAGGCCGCGCCCGAGCTGCAGACCATCGGCTCGACTGATCTCGCCATCGAGGCGGCGACCGAGAACGAAGAGACCAAGAAGACCATCTTCAAGGCGCTTCAGCCGCACCTGAAGCCCACCACGCTGCTGGCTTCCAACACCTCGTCGATCTCGATCACGCGCCTGGCGTCGGCGACCGACCGCCCCGGCAAGTTCATCGGCCTGCACTTCATGAACCCCGCGCCGGTCATGAAGCTGGTGGAGATCATCCGCGGCATCGCCACGGACGCCGATACCTACGAGATCGCCGTCAACTTCGCCCAGTCGCTGGGCAAGACCACCTCGAACGCCGAGGATTTCCCGGCCTTCATCGTCAACCGCGTGCTGGTGCCGATGATCAACGAGGCGATCTACACGCTGTACGAAGGCGTCGGCACGGTCGACGCGATCGATACCGCGCTGCGGCTGGGCGCCAATCATCCGATGGGCCCGCTCGAACTGGGCGACTTCATCGGCCTCGACACCGTGCTGTCGATCATGAACGTGCTGTATGAGGGGCTGGCCGACTCCAAGTACCGGCCCTGCCCGCTGCTGGTGAAGTACGTCGAGGCTGGTTGGCTGGGTCGCAAGACCGGTCGCGGCTTCTACGACTACCGCGGCGACAAGCCCGTCCCGACCCGCTAGCCCGCGCCGGTATCGCCGGGTATCGCGCCGCGGCGCTTTCCCGGGGCCGCGATCGGCGTCGAGCGCCCCATTGCGGGTAACTCAGCGTCGGGCGCCGCTACGTCAGCTCAACCTTGGCGCTTTCCTATTCGCGGCAAGCGGCTACCAATGTGGTGAACGACGTTCGGGCGTCGTCGCCGCAAAAGGAGCTGCAAAGTCAATCATATGCGAGCGAAGAAGAGCCGGGCGGCGTTGCGGGACGCTGGCGGAGACGGCCATGAGGCGCTCATCGGACAAAGCCCCACATCCCCCATCTCGGCGCCCTCAAGGGAGGCGCGGCTGCAGTGGGCCCTGGAGGCCTATGTCCGATCCACGCGTGCGCTGATCCATTTCGACGGCTTCGATGAGCTGGTCGCCCACGTGTGCGAGGCCATCGTGCAGGACGGCCGCTACCTGCTGGCCGCCGTCGGCCTCGTCAGGCCGGAAGACCACCGGCCGGTGCGCATCGCGGCGATCGCCGGCGCGGCGGCGTCCTACTTCGACGGGCTGGAGCTGAGCGCCGCGCCCGACAATCCCATGGGCATGGGTCCGACGGGTTGCTCGCTACGCTCTGGAGAGCCCTACATCATCTCGGACTGCCTGGCCGATCCGCTGTTCGCGCCGTGGCGGGAACGCGGCGTCGCGTTCGGCCTGCGCTCCAGCGTGACGGTGCCCTTCAAGCTGGAGGGCGAACTGCGCGGCGTGCTGCTGGTCTATGCCGGCCAGCCCGACGTCTTCGCCGAGCCCGAGCTGGCGCTGTTCGGGGAACTCGCCGACCAACTGGCCTTCGCGATGTCGGTGAGCGACGACCGCGCCCGCCTCGCCGCCACCGCCCGCGACTACAAGCTGCTGGCCGACCACTCCAACGACCTGATCGTCCGGTTCGCGCTCGAGGAGGAGACCGACCGCCTCATCTACGTCTCGCCTTCGGTTGCGCGGCTGGGCTACGCGCCCGAAAGCTTCATCGGCCGCTCGTCCCTTTCGCTGATCCACCCCGACGACCAGGCCTCGGCGACGCTGCGGGTGGTGTCCCTGGACGGCGCCCTCGAGCCGCCCCACGACCCGCTCACTGTCCGCATCCGCCATGCCGACGGCCGTTGGCTCTGGTTCGAGGGCAGTCCGCAGCTCATCCACGACGTCCCCGGCGCGCCGCCCGAGATCGTCGTGTCGTTGCGCGACATTACCGACCGCCAGGCCATGGAGCGCGAACTGCGCCGCCGCCAGGGCGAGGCCGAGGCCGGCGTGCGCGCCAAATCCGAGTTCCTGGCGAACATGAGCCACGAGATCCGCACCCCCCTGACCGCCATCGTCGGCTTCGCTGATCTTCTGCGGGAGTCGGCGGTCCTGCCGACGCTCGAACGCGGCCACGCCAACCGCATCGCGGTGGCGGCCCAGTCCCTGCAGACGATGGTCGACCAGATCCTCGACTTCTCGAACGTCGACGCTGGCCGGATCGACCTGGACCCGCAGGCCTTCTCACCCGCCGACCTGACCGCGACCGTCGTCGACATGCTTTCGGACGTGGCGCGCGAGAAACGCCTGACGCTGGACCTCGGCGCGCTGGACCACCTGCCGGCCGCCGTCGTCGCCGACGCCGGCCGCGTGAGGCAGGTGCTGCTGAACCTCGCCGACAACGCCCTCAAGTTCACCGAACGTGGCGGCGTGACCATTTCCGCCAGCCATGACGACGAAGGCGGCGGCATGCTGAGGTTCGCGGTGTCCGACACCGGCATCGGCATCCCGCCCGAGCGGCGCGAGGCGCTGTTCGAGCGGTTCTCGCAGGTGGACGGGTCCGTCACGCGACGCCATGGCGGCGCCGGCCTGGGCCTGGCGATCTCGCGCAGCCTCGTCGAGCGCATGGGCGGCCAGATCGGCTATTCCAGCCAGATGGGCGGCGGCTCAACCTTCTGGTTCTCGGTCGCCGCCCCGGCCGCGTCGGCCGAACCCGAAGCCGCGCCCGACCGTACGCCCGCGCGCGCCGAGCGGCCGCATGTGCTGATCGTCGACGACGCGCCGGTGAACTGCGAACTGGTGGGCGCGATGCTGGAGGCCGCCGGCTACGACGTCGCCTTCGCCTATGACGGCGCCCAGGCCGTGGACGCTGCGGGGACCGGGCCGTTCGACCTGATCCTGATGGACATGCAGATGCCGGTGATGGACGGGCCGTCGGCGACCCGGGCGATCCGGGGCGGCGCTGGCCCGAACGCGCGCACTCCGATCGTGGCCGTCAGCGCCAATGTGCTGCCGATGCACGTCCACGCCTGCCTGGAAGCCGGCATGGACGACCACATCCCCAAGCCGATCGCCACCCACACCCTGATGACCAAGGTCTCGCACTGGGCCGGGCGCGAACGGCCCGCGCGATAAACTTCACGCCGCCTGTCGGCCTCTGGCATCCTCGCGCGTCCTAGGACCGAAGAAGGAGCCGCCGATGCTGTACGCCCTGCTCTGCTACAACGACGAGGACGTCGTCTGGGCCTGGGACAAGGCGCAGGAGGACGAGGTGATGGGCCGCCTTGCCGTGGTGCGCGAGAAGCTCGAGAAGAGTGGCAAGCTGGGGCCCTCCCTGCGCCTCCTGCCAACCACCGCCGCCACCACCTTCCGCAAGGCCGACCCGCCGCTGGTGATCGACGGCCCGTTCGCCGAGACCAAGGAGCAACTGCTGGGCTTCTACCTCCTCGACGTCGCGGGGCTGGAGGAAGCTCTGCAGGTCGCCCGAGACCTGGGCGAAGCCAACCCGGGCGGCGCCTATGAGATCCGCCCCCTGGCCTTGTTCAACAGCGGCGCTGCCGACTTCGCGCGCCTGACGGCGGAGGCGTCCTGAGGTGACCGACCCGGCCTGGATCAACGCGGCGATCACGGCCGCGCGGCCCCAGGCGGTCGGCGCCCTGCTGCGCTACTTTCGAGATCTCGACACCGCCGAGGAGGCGTTTCAGGACGCCTGCCTGCGCGCCCTGAACAACTGGCCGAAGAACGGCCCGCCGCGCGACCCCGCCGCGTGGCTGATCATGGTCGGCCGCAACGCCGCCCTGGACGGTGTGCGCAAGCGCTCCCGCAACACCGAACTGCCGCCCGAGGAAGCGTTGTCCGACCTCGACGACGCCGAGAGCCGGGTCGTCGACCGCATCGATGAAGGCGACTACCGCGACGACGTCCTGCGCCTGCTGTTCATCTGCTGCCACCCCGACCTGCCGCCCACCCAGCAGATCGCCCTGGCCCTGCGCATCGTTTCAGGCCTCTCGGTGAAGCAGATCGCCCGCGCCTTCCTCGTCTCGGAAGCGGCCATGGAGCAGCGGATCACCCGGGCCAAGCGCGTGGTCGCAGCCGGTGAGGCCACCTTCCAGACCCCGGGGCCGGCCGAGCGCGCCGAACGCGTCGCCGCGGTGCTGGCCATGCTCTACCTGGTCTTCAACGAAGGCTATTCGGCCGGCGACAACCCGGCCCGCACCGAGCTGTGCGGCGAGGCCATCCGCCTGACCCGCCTCCTGCTGCGCCTGTATCAGACCGAGCCCGAAGTGATGGGCCTGCTGGCGCTGATGCTGGTGCAGCACTCGCGGACGCCGGCCCGCTTCGACGCCGAGGGCCAGATCGTGCTGCTGGACGATCAGGACCGCGGGCTGTGGGACCGCCGGATGATCGCCGAGGGCCTGGCGCTGATCGACAAGGCCATGCGTCACCGCCGTCCCGGCGCCTATCAGGTCCAGGCGGCGATCGCGGCCCTCCATGCCCGGGCCGCCACGCCGGCCGACACGGACTGGCCCCAGATCGAGCGGCTGTACGCCACGCTGGAGCGACTGACTCCGTCGCCCGTCATCACGCTGAACCGCGCGGTCGCCGTGTCCAAGACCTTTGGCGCCGCCGCGGCGCTGGAGATGATCGCGCCGTTGGCCGACAAGCTGGGCGGCTACTTCCACTTTCACGGCATGACCGGAGCGCTGAACCTGGAGCTCGGGCGTCACGAGGCGGCGCGAACCGCCTTCGACCGCGCCATCTCCCTGGCCAACACCGCCGCGGAGGCCGCGCACATCCGGCAGCATCTGGACCGCCTGCAGGCCGAACACGCGCCGCCCACGCCGAAATCGGCCCATCGCGCCACCTGAGTGTCGGAAACGCCGACGGTGGTTCGTCCTCGGATCAGGAACCACCTGGAGACATGACGATGTCGGAAGCTGTCGCAGCGGAGATGCCCAAGGTCGAGGTCAAGGGCGGGGTCGTCCCCTACCTGTCGGTCGACGGCGCGGCGAAGGCGGCGGAACTCTACGGCAGGGCGCTCGGCGCCCAGGTCGCCGCCATGTACCCGCCGGACGAGTCCGGCAAGACCATGCACATCCACCTCTACATCAACGGCAGCTCGGTGATGCTGGCCGACTTCTACCCCGAGCACGGCCATGGCTTCGAGAAGCCCCAGGCGTTCAACCTGAACATCCAGGTGGACGACATCGAGGCCTGGTGGAAGCGGGCCATCGACGCCGGCTTCACCACCGTGATGCCCCCGCAGAAGATGTTCTGGGGCGACACCTACGGCCAGTGTGTCGACCCGTTCGGGGTCATGTGGTCGATGAACCAGCCGGGTTGACGACGCCGTCCGTTAACGCCTGCGGCACAAGGCCACGCTGCGGAGGTTAACCAAGCCGCCGCCCGACTCGGCCTCCCTCGCTGGCGGCTTTTGTCTCGGAGGTTGCGGGCGCGGACCTCTCGCGCCCGCATCACCGATCCGATTCGGCGTTAACCAATCCCCAATCGGGCACATGGTTAATGAATTCGCTTCCCCGGAATCCGCGATGGATACTCGGGGTGATTCGGAACGGGACCATGCGGCGGCTTACCTTCGCGCTGCTCTGCGCGACCTACCTGTGTCTTTCGCTGATCGTGGCGCTGACCCTCTGGCGCAACGGTTTCGGCGCCGGCGTGGCCATGTCGGCCTTCCTGGGCGGCCTCGGCGTCTGCCTGGCCTGCCACGGCATGGTGATGCGCGTCCTCGAGATGCGCGAACTGCGCGGTGAGGTCGAGGCGGTCCGCGACGCCCACAAGATCCTGCTGGACCAGGTCGAGCGCATCGACGGTCGCGTCACCGAGGTCGCCCGCGTCGTGGTGTCCGGCGCCGACCGCTCGGCCGAGCTCGGCGACGAGGTCCACATGCTGGAGAAGCTGGTCCAGAAGCTGACCCGCCGCGTCGACGAGCAGCCGGCCCAGGCCGCTGCGCCCTACCTCGCCGCCCGTAGCGGCGGCCAGGAGGCGCGCCGCCCGCAGAGCCTGCTGGAGATCGTCCGCGAGGCTCTGACCCAGAACCGCGTCGACCTCTACCTGCAGCCGGTCATGGCGCTGCCGCAGCGCAAGACCGTCTTCTACGAGAGCTATTCGCGGCTGCGCGACGCCACCGGCCAGGTGATCATGCCGGCCGAGTACCTCAGCGTCGTCGAGCCGAACGGCCTCGTCACCGCCATCGACAACCTGCTGCTGTTCCGCTGCGTGCAGATCGTCCGCCGTCTGGCCCGTCAGGACCGCCGGGTCGGCATCTTCTGCAACATCTCGATGGCCAGCCTGTCGGACGAAGACTTCTTCCCGCAGTTCCTGGACCTGCTGAAGGCCAATCGCGACCTCGCCCCGGCCCTGATCTTCGAGGTCGGCCAGGCCGCTTTCGAGAACCGCAACGGCGTCGCCGCCCGCAACATGGCGCGCCTCGCCGACCTCGGCTTCCGCTTCAGCCTCGACAAGGTGACAAACCTCGACCTCGACCTGCAGGACCTGTCGCGCTCCGACGTGAAGTTCGTGAAGGTCGGCGCCCAGACCCTGCTGGACGAGCTGACCGACGTCGAAGGCCGGCTGGTGCTGCGCTCGCTGCCCGACCTGGCGGCCGAGGACTTCGCCATGCTGCTGCGCCGCTACGGCGTCGACCTGATCGCCGAGAAGGTCGAGAACGAGCGCCAGGTCGTCGACATCCTCGACCTCGACGTCCAGCTGGGCCAGGGCCACCTGTTCGGCGAGCCCCGGGCCATCAAGGAGGCCGTGCTGGCCGAAGGCGGCGCGGCGCCTTCCACCGTGGTGCAGATGCCGCAGCGCCGCGCGGCGGTGGGCTGACACGTTGACGTGGCCCCGGGCGGTCGATACCGCCCCGGGCCATGACTTCCCCGACCAAGATCGCCGGCCTGTCCGAGCTGGCTCCCCGCTACGACGTGCTGCTCTGCGACGTGTGGGGCGTGATCCACAACGGCCGCGAACACTTCGCGCAGGCCTGCGCCGCCCTGGCGCGGTTCCGCGCCGAGGTGGGGCCCGTGATCCTGATCTCGAACGCGCCGCGCCCACATCCGCCCGTCGTGGACCAGATGGATTCCCTGGGTGTCCCGCGTGAGGCCTGGACCCGGCTCATCACCTCGGGAGACGCCACCCGGCCACTGCTGGCCGCCCGCGCGCCGGCGCGCGTCTGGGCCGTGGGCCCGGAGCGCGTGGACGTGCTGTACCACGACCTCGACCTGACCTTCGGCGGCCCCGAGGACGCGGACTTCGTCTGCGTCACCGGCCCCTACGACGACGAGACGGAAGAGCCCGCCGACTATCGCGACCGGCTGATGATCTGCGCCGAGCGCAAGCTGGACCTGATCTGCGCCAACCCCGACATCGTGGTGCAGCGGGGGGACAAGCTGATCTACTGCGGCGGCGCACTCGCGCAGCTCTACGAGAGCCTGGGCGGGCGCAGCATCATGGCCGGCAAGCCGTATCAGCCGATCTATGACATGGCGCTCGCCGCCGCCGAGGCCGAGTTGGGCCGACCGGTGGACCGCGCGCGCGTCCTGTGCGTCGGCGACGGCCTGCCCACCGACATCCGCGGCGCCAATGCGCGGGGCTTGGATGTGCTGTTCGTCGCCAACGGCATCCACGGCGCCGAAGCCGTGGGGCCCGATGGCCTCAAGGAGGCGATCGTCGCCGACCTCCTGCGACAGGAAGGCCTGAAAGCAAACTGGGCCATAGCCGATCTGGTCTGGTAGGCATTGTTGCAAGGCCGCGATAAATCGGCCGCCAACTGCCGGAGGGGAGCCGGGTGCAGGGATTCTATTTTGACGAGCTGACGGTCGGACAGACCGCGGAGACCAGCCGCGTGGTCGGCGAGGCCGACATCGAGGCCTTCGCCGAGGTGTCAGGCGACCACAATCCGGTCCACCTGGACGAGGACTACGCGAAGACCACCACATTCGGGCAACGCATCGCCCACGGGATGCTCTCGGCCTCGTTCATCTCGGCGGTGATCGCCGGGAAGCTGCCGGGGCCGGGTGCGATCTACCTGTCGCAGTCGCTGCGCTTCCGCCGGCCGGTGAAGATCGGCGACGTGGTCGTGGCGCGCGCCACCGTCAAGACGCTGGACGAGGCCCGCAGCCATGTGGTCCTGGACACCGTCTGCGAAGTGAGCGGCAAGACGGTCATCGACGGGGAGGCGCTGATCATCGCCCCCAGAAGGCCGAAGTAAGAGAAGGCCGAGATGAAGCGTATCCGGGTGATCCGAGGCTGGAAGGACCTCCCCGCGGGCGATCGCGGGGCGGCGCTGGCCATGGGCAGTTTCGACGGGGTCCATCTGGGCCACCAGCAGGTCATCGAACTGGCGCACCGGGCCGCCCAGGACCTGGGCGCGCCGCTCGGCGTGATCACCTTCGACCCGCACCCGCGGGTCTACTTCCGGCCCGACGAGCCGGCGTTCCGGCTGATGAAGACCGACCAGCAGGCCCGGGCGCTGGAGAAGCTGAACGTCGACATCCTCTACGTTCTGCCGCTGGAGCCCGAGCTCGCCAACATGACGGATCGCGAGTTCGCCGCCCGCGTGCTGCACGAGGGCCTGGGCGCGCGCCACGTGGCGGTGGGCTTCGACAACTCGTTCGGCAAGGGTCGGTCGGGTACGCCGGAGAGCATGCGCCAGTACGGCGAGGAACTGGGCTTCGGCGTCTCGGTGGCCGCGCCGGTGGGCGACGGGTCGGGCGACAAGTTCTCCTCGACGGCGGTGCGCGACGCCCTGCGCGACGGTCGCCCCGATATCGCGGCCGAGATCCTGGGGCGCCCCTTCGCCATCGAGGGATCGGTGCAACGTGGTCGTCAGTTGGGGCGCCAGCTCGGCTTCCCGACCGCCAACGTCGACCTCGCCGACTACGTCACGCCCCGTTTCGGCGTCTACGCCACCCGCACGCGCCTGTCGGACGGGCGCGAGTTCACCGGCGTGGCGAACATCGGCGTCAATCCGACGGTGACCGGCGTCACCAAGCCGCTGCTCGAAGTCTGGCTGTTCGACTTCGACGAGGACATCTACGACCGCATCATCGAGACCGACCTGATCGCCTTCCTGCGCCCCGAGGAGAAGTTCCCGGATCTCGAGATCATGACGCGGCAGGTGATGAAGGACGCCGAGCGAGCCAAGGCGCTCCTGGCGACCTAGCGGCCAGATGATCGGGCCCGAGCAGCTCGGATCGCGCCGGGCGCCGCCGATCGTCAGTTGGCGACGCGCGCGCTGCGGGGATGACGCCTCTCCCTCGGTCTGTTAGAGCCACCGCCATGTTTTCGGTTCGGACGAGCCCGCGAATTACGCGCCCGGCGTGACGCCGCCGGACGTATCTCCAGCGCGCGCCGGGTAGCACCCCGCAATCTCGAACCTTCCGGACCAGCCTGGACAGAGTGATGGCCGACGACGCCCCTACCACCCGCGACTACCGCGAGACCGTCTTCCTTCCCGAGACGCCCTTCCCCATGCGCGCGGGCCTGCCGCAGCAGGAGCCGCTCCGGCTGGCGAAATGGGCCGAGCAGGACCTCTATCACTCGATCCGCGCCGACCGGCAGCGCGCCGGCGCGCCGCTGTTCGTGCTGCATGACGGCCCGCCCTACGCCAACGGCGCCATCCACATCGGCCACGCCCTGCAGAAGACGCTGAAGGACTTCGTGGTCCGCTCGAAGTTCCTGATGGGCTTCGACGTGGACTACGTGCCCGGCTGGGACTGCCACGGCCTGCCCATCGAGTGGCAGATCGAGAAGGAGCTGAAGGAGAAGGGCCGCCGCAAGGACGAGGTCTCCAAGGCCGAGTTCCGCACCCTGTGCCGCGACTACGCCACCAAGTGGATCGACGTGCAGCGTGACGGCTTCAAGCGGCTGGGCATCCTGGGCGACTGGGAGAACCGCTACGCCACCATGGACTATTCGTCCGAGGCGGCGATCGTGGCCGAGTTCCACAAGTTCGCCGCGTCAGGCCAGCTCTATCGCGGCTCGAAGCCGGTGATGTGGAGCCCGGTCGAGCGCACCGCCCTGGCCGACGCCGAGGTCGAGTATCACGACCACGTCAGCCCGACGATCTGGGTGAAGTTCGCGGTCACCGAGGGAAGCGACGCGGCGCGCGGCGCCCACGTCGTCATCTGGACCACCACGCCGTGGACCATCCCGGCCAACCGGGCGATCAGCTACAATGAGGCCATCGCCTACTCGGTCTACCAGGTCGAAGCCATGGAGACCGGGCTGGAGTTCGAGCCCTGGGCCAAGCCGGGTGACCGCCTGATCGTGGCCGACAAGCTGGCGCCGGATGTCTTCAAGGCCGCCAAGATCGCCGAGGCCCGCCGCGTCGAGCCCGTGGACTGCCAAGGCATGGTCTGCGAGCACCCGCTGGCCAACCTGGACCCGCACTACCAGTTCAGCGTGCCGCTGCTGGCCGGCGACCACGTCACCGATGACGCCGGCACGGGCTTCGTCCACACGGCGCCGGGCCACGGCGCCGACGACTACATGGTCTGGCTCGCGCACGGTCATCGCGAGATCCCCGACACCGTCGATCCGGACGGCGCCTACTATCCGCACGTCGCCCTGTTCGCGGGCCTGAAGGTGCTGGAGACCGAGGGTAAGAAGGTCGGCAAGTTCGGCCCCGCCAACGGCGCGGTGATGGAGAAGCTGATCGAGGCCGGACGCCTCTTGGCGCGGGGCCGGATGGAGCACAGCTATCCGCACTCCTGGCGCTCCAAGGCGCCGGTGATCTTCCGCAACACGCCCCAGTGGTTCATCCGCATGGACGAGCCGGTGGACACAAAGGAACTGGGCGGCCGCACCCTGCGAGAAACCGCGCTGGAGGCCATCGAGGCCACCACCTTCTATCCGGCCCAGGGCAAGAACCGCATCCGCTCGATGGTGGAAAGCCGCCCCGACTGGCTGATCAGCCGGCAACGCGCCTGGGGCGCGCCGCTGGCCATGTTCGTCGACAAGGATACCGGCCAACCGCTGCACGACCCCGCCGTGGACGCCCGCATCGTCGAGGCGATCAAGGCCGAGGGCGCCGACGCCTGGTTCAACCGGCCGTCGTCGGACTTCCTGGGCCAGCACGACGCCGAGCGCTACGAGAAGGTCGAGGACATCCTCGACGTCTGGTTCGACTCGGGCTCGACGCACGCCTTCACCCTGGAGAACCGCGCCCATACCAAGTGGCCGGCCGACCTCTACCTGGAGGGCTCGGACCAGCATCGCGGCTGGTTCCAGTCGTCGCTGCTGGAAAGCTCGGGCACGCGGGGCCGCGCACCCTACGACGCCATCCTCACCCACGGTTTCACCATGGATGAGAACGGCGAGAAGATGTCCAAGTCCAAGGGCAACACCGTCGACCCCGAGATGGTGATCCGTGAGAGCGGCGCCGAGATCATCCGCATGTGGGCGGCGATGATCGACTACGCCGACGACAGCCGGATCGGGAAGACGATCCTGCAGACGACCTCGGACGCCTATCGCAAGCTGCGCAACACCATCCGCTACATGCTGGGCGCCCTCGCCGACTTCTCGCCCGACGAGGCGGTCGAGCTGGAGGAGATGCCGCCGCTGGAGCGCTTCATCCTGCACCGCCTGTGGGAACTGGATGGTCAGGTCCGCGCCGCCTATGACGGCTACGTCTTCCAGGACGTGATCCGGCCGGTGCTCGACTTCTGCCAGAACGAGCTCAGCTCGCTCTTCTTCGATATCCGCCGCGACAGCCTCTACTGCGATCGGCCGGACGAGCTTCGCCGCCGGGCCGCGCGTACGGTGATGGACGCCTGCTTCGAGCGCCTAACCGCCTGGCTGGCCCCGCTGATCCCGTTCACGATGGAAGAAGCCTGGGCGACCCGCTTCCCCGAGGGCCATTCCAACAGCCTGCGGGTGATCCCGACCACGCCGGCCGAATGGCGCAACGACGCCGAGGCGGCTCGCTGGGCCAAGGTGCAGCAGGTGACCTCCGTGGTCACCGGCGCCCTCGAGGTCGAGCGCCGCGAGAAGCGGATGGGCGCGGCGCTGGAAGCCGCCCCCAGGGTGCACGTGGCCGACGCCGATCTGCTGGCCGCCTTCGAAGGGCTGGACGCCGCCGAGGTGTTCCGTACCAGCCAGGGGACCCTGCTGGCGGGCGAAGGCCCGGCCGGGACCTTCAGCCTGCCCGAGGTGAAGGGTGTCGCCGTGGAGCCGCTGAAGGCCGAAGGCCGCAAGTGCGCGCGCTCATGGCGGATCCTGCCGGAAGTCGGCTCCGATGCGCGCTATCCCGACCTGTCGCTGCGGGACGCCGACGCCGTCGCTGCCTGGGACGCCGCCCGCGCATGACCGAGGCCGTTCCGAAGTCGCAGACGGGCAAGCTCACCGCCTGGGCCTGGCGCGCCTACGCCATCGCCGCCGTCGTGCTGGTCCTGGACCAGCTGAGCAAGCACTGGGTGCTGGCCATCCTCCGCCTTCCGGAAGGCGTGCCGATGGAGGTGGCCTGGCCGCTGCAGTTCACCCGCATCTGGAACGAAGGCGTCAGCTTTGGCCTGCTGCAGGCCCAGCACGACCTGGTCCGCTGGGGGATGGTGGTGTTCAACCTGGGCGTCGGCGTGCTGCTGGCGTTCTGGGCGCGCAACCAGATCCGGCTGCTGCCGGCCGTGGGCCTGGGGCTGCTGATCGGCGGCGCCATCGGCAACGCCATCGACCGGGCCCGCTTCGGCGCGGTGGTCGATTTCATCGACGTTCAGCGCATCGGGTTCTTCCCGTGGATCTTCAACATCGCCGACTCGGGCATCACCGTCGGTGTGATCCTGCTGCTGCTGGACAGCCTGCGGCGAGAACGCCCCGCGTGACGCCGTTGGCGCGGGCGGCCGCTTGCGCTATTCGGAGTCGGTAACGAC
The DNA here is from genome assembly GCA_040752615.1 of Pseudomonadota bacterium. Taxonomy (GTDB): domain Bacteria; phylum Pseudomonadota; class Alphaproteobacteria; order Caulobacterales; family Caulobacteraceae; genus Phenylobacterium. Next base: position 48,589 of record JBFMGV010000022.1, read on the forward strand.
GTCCGCCCGCCGTTTTCCGGCCACGGACACGGGGCATTCTGGGACGTAGGGCGCACATTTGCGCCGGAGGAGTCTTCTAGGTTCATGAGCTACCATCGCGTGATCGTGGCGACCGCTCTGGTCGCGGCCGCGGGCCTCGCCGGCTGCCAGTCGACCCAGAAGGCCCTCGGCATGTCCAAGGTGACGCCGGACGAGTTCCGCATCGTGACCAAGGCGCCGCTGGTGGTGCCGCCGGACTACGCCCTGCGCCCGCCGGCGCCCGGCGAGCCGCGTCCGCAGGAGCTGCAGCCCGAGAGCGCCGCCCGCAACGCCCTGCTGGGCCAACGCGAAGCCGAACAGCGCACCGACGGTGAGAAGCTGCTCGTGGCCAAGGCCGGCGCCGAAAAGGCCGACCCGCTGGTCCGCTATGTGGTCGACGACGAGTTCGGCGACCTGGCCCACAAGGAAAAGAGCTTCGCCGACCGGGTGATGTTCTGGAAGAAGGACGACGCCGCGGCCAAGCCCGCCGAGGGCGCCGGCCTCGACAACTCCAACGCTCCGGTGGACGCCGAGTCGGAGAAGGAACGCGTCGCCAAGCTGACGGGCGGCAAGGCGATCACCATCCAGCGCGACGCCAAGAGCCGCATCAAGCTTCCGGGACTCTGAGCCCTTCCCTCCCCTTCATGGGGAGGGTGGCGAGCGCAGCGAGACGGGTGGGGATGTAGCAACAGGGCTCCGAGCCTGCCTTGCTTCCCACCCCGCGCGCCTTTGGCGCGTCGACCCTCCCCATGAGGGGAGGGAAATCCGAGAATTACTCCTCGCCCGGCGTCTTCACGTCGAAACCTTGCGCGCGCAGGCGTTCCAGGACGCCGTTCTGCGCCAGCAGAGGGCGGAGTTGCACCAGGACGATCGCGTGGCCGGGTTGCTTCAGCGCCCCGGCGATCGCCGCCACGGTGTCGGCCTTGGTGCGCTCGTCATAGGTGCGGCCGCCGGTGATGGCCGCCAGGCACCGCTCGTAGGTGCGCTCATTCTGCAGGGCGCCTTCCACGTCACCGGCGGCCCACGCGCGGGCGGCCGCCAGCGTCACGCCCGGCCCGGCCTCCGCCTGGGACAGCACCTCGTCGAAGCACAGCCTGCCCACGTTCGCGGGGGTGCGGATGATCCCACCCAGTTGCGGGCCGAGGTCGTAGCTCTTCTCCACCACCTTCACGCGCTTCTGCTGGGCGAGGTAGCGGACCAGCTTGGCCGGATCCATGTTGGTGAGCTGGGACTTGTCCCGGTAGTCGATGGCGAGCTGCACGCCGGCCGCCAGCGGATTGCTGGTGCCGTAGTGCTTGGCGTCCTGTCCCAGGCGGGTGCGCACGGCCACGAAGCGGGCGCGGGTCGCCGGGTCCAGCCGGTCTTCGTACGGACCGCCTGACTTGAGCCGCATCAGGTTGAAAGCCGTGCCGATCGAGCCCGCCGCCTTGGCGCGCACATTGACGAACGGCAGGACGACGACATTCGCGCCCTGCAACCGGCGCTCGAATATGGCCCGGTCCCACTCCATGCGCTTGGGCGCCAGCGAGGGGACGCCCAGCACATAGACCGTGGTGTCCGCGTCGGACACGCGCCACCAGGCCGGGCCGGGCAGGCGGCCGCGCACCACCAGTTCCTCCACCAACGTCTCGTCGGGATCGACGGGCGTCAGCGGGACCTGAGCCCGGGACGGCAGCGCCGCCAGGGTGACGACGGCGGCAAGAGAGGCGAGACGATTCAGCACGGGCGGGCGGCTCCTCGGAATCGTACTATGTAGGAAGGTCTGACCATCATGCCGATCCGCCGCCTCCCGACCGAACTCATAAACCGCATCGCCGCTGGCGAGGTGGTGGAGCGGCCCGCGAGCGCGGTCAAGGAACTCGTCGAGAACGCGCTCGACGCGGGATCGACCGAAATCCAGGTACAGGCGGACGGCGGCGGGCTCACTCGCATCTTGGTGGCCGACGACGGCGGCGGTTTGACGGCGGATGAACTGCCCCTGGCGGTCGAACGGCACGCGACCTCGAAGCTCGCTCCGGACGACGCCGGCGACTACGACCTGCTGCGCATCGCCACCCTGGGCTTCCGCGGTGAAGCCTTGCCCTCGATCGGCTCGGTGGCGCGTCTCTCGATCACCAGCCGCGCGCGCGGCCAGGCCGACGCCCACGCGATCTTCGTCGACGGCGGCGCGGTGGGCCAGGTGGCCCCGGCCGGTTTCCCCGGCCCGCATGGGGCGCGGGTCGAGGTGCGCGATCTGTTCTACGCCACGCCCGCGCGCCTGAAGTTCATGAAGTCCGAGCGCTCGGAAGCCCAGGCGATCACCGAGGAGCTCAAGCGCCAGGCCATGGCCCACGAGGCCGTCGGATTCGCCCTGGACGTGGACGGCCGCCGCACCCTGCGCCTGCCCGCCGAGGCCGCGGGGGACGAGGGGCGGCTCGCGCGACTGGCGACGATCCTGGGCCGCGAGTTCTCGGACAACGCCCTGCTGATCGATCACGAGCGCGAAGGCGTGCGGCTCTCGGGCTATGCCGGTCTGCCCACCTACAACCGGGGTAACGCGGCCCACCAGTACCTGTTCGTGAACGGTCGCCCCGTGCGGGATCGCCTGCTGCAAGGCGCGCTGCGCGGGGCCTACGCCGACTTCCTGGCGCGCGACCGCCACCCCGTGACCGCGCTCTACATCGAACTGGATCCCTCTCTGGTCGACGTGAACGTGCACCCCGCCAAGGCAGAGGTGCGCTTCCGTGACCCGGCCCTCGTCCGTGGCCTGATCGTCGGCGGCCTGCGCCATGCCCTGGCGGCGGCCGGTCACCGGGCCTCGACCACCGTTTCGATGGCGGCCCTCGGCGGGTTCCGCCCCCAGACCGGCGTGCCGATGCCGCCGCCGCGTCCCTCTGGCGGGGGCTTCTCGGCCTGGGCCCAGGGCGGCTGGACGCCCCAGGCCACGGCCGCGATCACCCAGGCGATCCCCGGCCTCAGCGAGATTTCGGCCCGCGCCGAGGTCGACCCCGAGCCCTATGTCTCGCAAGGCATGGCCGAGGCCTCCGCGCCGGCGCCCGCCTTCGATCCCGTCGACTTCCCGCTCGGCGCCGCGCGCGCCCAGGTCCATGAGACCTACATTGTCGCCCAGACGCGGGACGGGGTGGTCATCGTCGACCAGCACGCCGCCCACGAGCGCCTGGTCTATGAGCGGATGAAGGTGGAGATGGCCGAGGGCGGCGTCGCGCGCCAGGCCCTGCTGCTGCCCGAGGTGGTGGAACTGGACCCCGCCGAGGCCGAGCGCGTCGCCGGGCGCGCCGAGGAACTGGCGGCGCTGGGCCTGGTGGTCGAGGCGTTCGGCCCCGGCGCGGTGCTGGTCCGCGAGACCCCGGCCCTGCTGGGCGAGACCGACGTGGCGGGCCTGGTGCGGGACATCGCCGACGACCTGGCCGAGAACGGCTCGGCCCTGGCGCTGAAGGAGCGGCTGGAGGAGGTCTGCGGGACCATGGCCTGCCATGGCTCCGTCCGCGCCGGCCGGCGGCTGAGCGCGCCCGAGATGAACGCCCTGCTGCGCCAGATGGAAGCTACGCCGCACTCGGGCCAGTGTAATCACGGCCGCCCCACCTATGTGGAGCTGAAGCTGGCCGACATCGAGCGCCTCTTCGGGCGCCGCTAAAGCCAAGCCTGCGACATTAACGACCGTTGTCGGCCCACACCCGGGGTCTAGTGTTTCGCGCGCGCTTGAGGGACCTCCGGGACGCATGAACGCTCCCCGCAGTCATTTCGCATCGGGTCGCTTCGCCAGCGACAGCCTCTTCCGCAGTGCGCTGGAGAGCAGCCCCGACTGCGTCAAGATTCTGGACCTCTCCGGGCAGATCCAGTTCGTGAACCGCAATGGCGTGATCCTGATGGAGGCCGCCGACGCCGCCGACCTGCTGGGCCGCGAATGGCTGCACCTCTGGGGTGACGGCCAGCAGCCCGCCGTCGCCGTGGCGCTGGGACGCGCGGGTCGCGGAGAGACCCAGCGGATCATGGGCCCGGCCCTGACCTTCAAGGGCGCCGTCCGCTACTTCGACAATGTCATCGCCCCCCTGCTGGACGACGACGGAGAGCCGGTGGCCCTCCTGGTCACCTCGCGGGACGTCACAGAACTGGAAGCCGCGCGTCGCAAGGCCGAGGAGCGCGAGCGCCGGGCCGAGCACCAGGCCGCCGTGCTGCGTTCGGCGGGCGAGCTCGCCAAGCTGGGCGGCTGGGAGAGCAACTTCCGCACCGGACGGGTGCATCGGTCCGAGCAGGCGGTGCGCACCCTGGGTGGCGGGCCCGCGGACCTGCCGCTGGAAGCCGCCGCGCTGATCTACGACGCCGACGACCGTCCGCGCATCGCCGAACTCCTGCGCCGGGCGCGCAAGAACGGGGAACGGATCATCTTCGAGGCGCGCATCACCCGTTACGACGGCTGTCGCGCCTGGATCCGGGTCTTCGGCGAGGCCCACTACGAGAACGGCGAGTGCGTCGGCCTTCGCGGCGCCTGCATGGACATCTCCGAGGAGAAGGCCGCCGAGGAGACGATCCGGCGCGCCGAGCAGCGGCTGATCCTGGCGCTGCAGATGGCCGGGATGCACGTCTACGAGCTGGACTTCGAACAGCAGCGGCTCACCCACCACGGCTCGGACGACTCCGTCTTCGACGCCACGCCGGCCTTCGGCGACCTGTGGCCCGACCTCGAGAACATCGTGGCCGTCGCGGACCGTGATCGCGTGGCCGCCGAGTGGGACACGGCCAAGGCCCTGGACGCCCCGTTCCAGAGCGAATTCCGGGTCAACCGCGCGGACGGCCGCGAGGTCTGGGCCTATGCGGTGGCCGAGACGATCCGCGACGAGGCGGGCGAGCCCCGCCGCTTGATCGGCGCGCTGAAGGACATCACCGAGCGCAAGCGCGATGAGCTGCGCACCCACGCCACCATGTCCCAGATGCGCGAGCACGAGTCGCGCCAGAAGCTGTTGCTGGACGAGCTGAACCACCGGGTGAAGAACACCCTGGCGGCGGTGCAGTCGGTGGCGGTGCAGACCTTGCGTGATGAAGGCGACCTGACCGGCGCCCGCGACCTGTTCATCGAGCGCCTGCTGGCGCTGTCGTCCACCCACAACCTGCTGGTCCGCCGGGCCTGGGACAGCGCCTGCCTGCACGAACTGGCCGAGACCACCCTGCGTCCCTACGGCCGGCCCTACAGCGTCGTGGGCCACGACCTTCAGCTCGACCCCAACTTCGCCGTCAGCCTGGGCATGGCGCTGCACGAACTGGCCACCAACGCCCTCAAGCACGGCGCATGGCGCGGCGCGGGCCGCGTGGACGTCGAGGTCCAGGTCGTCGAGGGCGGCGACATCTCGGTCACCTGGCGGGAAACCGGCGGCGCCGCCGTCGTTCCGCCGACCCGGCGCGGCTTCGGCTCGCGCCTGCTGGAACGCGGGGTGGCGCGCGAACTGGGTGGCAAGGTCAGCCTCGACTTCGCCCCGACCGGCCTCGTCTGCGCCATCCGCGTGCCGGCCAGCGACCGGCTCAAGGTGATGATCGCCGAGGACGAAGCGGTCTAGGCGGCCACTGCCTCGGCATCGACCACCAGCACCGCGTTCATGGCCGCCAGCAGGCGCTCGGGCTGGATGGGCTTCTCGACGACGCCGTTCATGCCGCACAGGCGATAGAAGGCCGCGTCCGCGGGATCGGCATTGGCGGTCAGCGCCAGGATCGGCGACTGGGAGGCGGGACCACCACCGGAGCGGATGCGGCGCGTGGCCTCCACGCCGTCGACGCCAGGCATCTTGATATCCATCAGGATCAGGTCGAACCCGCCCGCCGCGGCGACCCTGACGGCGTCGGCGCCGTTGTCCACCGTCTCGCAGGCGCAACCGAACATCTCGCAGAGCGTCTGGGCGACCATGCGGTTGGTGGCGTTGTCGTCGACGATCAGCACGCGGACGGCGCCTGGCTCGGCCTCGATCGGTGAGGCGTGCTGCTGTTCCGCCGCCACCGGCTCCGCGCGCTCCAGCGGCAGGTCGAAGGCGAAGCGGGCGCCCCCGCCCGCCGCGGCCCCCGCCGAGATGGTCCCGTTCATCCGCTCCACGATCTGCCGGCAGACGGCCAGGCCCAGCCCGGCGCCACCGTGGCGGTGGCCCTCGTCCGTCTGGTGGAAGGGCGTGAAGACATCGGACAAGCGATCGGGCGGAATGCCTGGCCCGGTATCCTCGATCTCGCCGCACAGCCGCACCCGATCGCCGTCCACTTGCGCTGAGAGCCGGATGCGGACCTCACCCTGCGCCGTGAACTTCAGCGCGTTGCCAACCAGGTTGTTCAGCACCTGGCGCAGGCGCACCACGTCCAGCCGGATCCAGAGGTCCTGCGGGCCGTCGTACCTGGCCTCGACCCTCAGTCCCTTCAGCTCCGCCTGGGCGGTCCAGAGACCGGCGACGTCGTCCAGCAGGCGGGCGGCGAGGTGGGCGTCCTCATGCAGCGTCAGGTGCGCCGCCTCGGCGCGCGACAGATCGAGGGCGTCGTTCAGCAGGCGCAGCAGCGCCCCGCCCGACTCCAGGATCGTATCGATGAACGGCGACAGGTCGCGCTGGGTCGACTTGCGCTTGAGGATCTCGGCGACGGCCAGGACGCCGTTCAACGGCGTGCGGATCTCGTGGCTCATCACGGCCAGGAAGCGTCCCTTGGTGGCCAGGGCCTCGCTGGCCTCCCAGGCCAGGCCGCTCATGGTCTCGGCGTGGCTGGCGGCCGAGGCGGCGGAGGCCTGCAGCAGCGCCAGTGTCGTGCCGACACCGGCATAGCGGCCTGCCTCGGTGACGATGAAGCCATGCAGCAGTTCGGAGGAATCCTCCTTCAGCACGCGGCCGCAGAACTCGGCCACGGAGGTCTCGCCGTCGGCCATCACCGGATCGCGCTTCATCACATGCGAGATCGGCCGCTTGGACCACAGCGCGTGGCCGTACTGGGCCGCCATCAACACGAGGAAGGCGTTGCGCTCGACCAGGCCCACCGGCACGCCGTCCGCGTCTGCCACGGCGATGGCCAGGGTGTCCGGCTCGTCCTGGAAGCGCTGGTAGACGTCGGCGCCCAGGGTGGCTGGCGACACCGGCGGAATCCCGGGCGCAATGTCGATCAGCCGCGTCATCCGATACTCCCCCGCACGCGGCGTGAGGGATGCGTCATACGTGACTAACGACCAGTTATTCCCGCCACGTTTATCCGAGAAGTTTTTGCGACGTATTTGTGACAATCTTTCAGATCGAAGTAAATCTCATGAAGAACACGCGGGCCGCCCCGTAATCACGCTCATCCAGGACTTCGAAGTTCTCGACAGAGAACGAAGCCTCGTCCGAGCCGCGCTCGAACACCACGACAGCGTCCGGCGCCAGCCACCCGCCGGCGGCCAATCGCTCCAGCGCCTGTTCTCCCAGGCCCTTGGCATAGGGTGGGTCCAGGAACGCGAGATCGAAAGCCGGCCCGTCGGCGCCGGGGCGCACGCCCAGGTCGGTCGCGCTGCGGCGATGAACCCGCGTGCGGCCGAACAGGCCCATGTTGTCGACGTTCTCGCGGATCGCCCCGCGCGCCGCCTCGTCCGTCTCGACGAACAGGCAGAACGCGGCCCCGCGGGAAACGGCCTCGAAGCCCAGGGCGCCCGAGCCCGCGAACAGGTCGATGACCCGCCGATCGCGCACGCCCGGCGACCACGCGGCGTGCTCCAGGATGTTGAAGATCGCCTGGCGGGCGCGATCCGACGTCGGACGCGTGGTGTCGCCCTTGGGCGTCGCCAGCGCCTTGCCGCGAAACTCTCCGGATACGATCCGCAAACCGCCGCTCCCTGCCCGTGGGGCATGCTTCCTATTTCCCCCTCCCCGTTCCAAGCTTTGGCCCAACAATCAAGGGAGGACGGCCCATGAGCCTGGTGACGGTGAGCCGCAGGGGCGGCTGCGCGGTGATGACCTATGCCAACCCGCCGTTCGGGACGATGACCGCCGCCGGCGCGCAGGAGATGCTGGAGGCCTTCCGTCCGCTGGCCGCCGATCCCGCCGTGCGCGTGGTGATCATCACCGGCGGCCTGCCCGACATCTTCATCCGCCACTACGACGTGGGCGAACTCTCCATGGCCAGCGACGCGACCGAGGGCGCGCCGCCGCCGCCGCCGCCCGAGCCCGGCAAGCGGCCGCGTCAGGGGTTCCTGGCCCTGGTCGACGAGATCGCCGAGGCGCCGAAGCCGGTTGTGGCGGCGATCAACGGCCTCTGCATGGGTGGCGGGTTCGAGTTGTCGCTGGCCTGTGACCTGCGGATCGCCGCGCCGAAGGCGGCCGCCATCGGCCTGCCCGAGACGCGCATCGGCATCTTTCCCGGCGGGGGCGGCACCCAGCGGCTGCCGCGCGTGGTGGGCGAGGCGAAGGCGCTGGAGATCATCCTGCGAGGCCTGACGTTCGACGGCGTCGAGGCGCACCGGATCGGCATGGTGCACGAACTGGCAGACGATCCCCTGGCTCGCGCCCTCGAGATCGCGGCCGAGTGGGAGAGCCGCGGGGCCGAGGGGATCGCCTATGCCAAGCGTCTTACCCGCGCGGCCCTCGACCGCCCGGTTTCGGACGGCCTGGCGGACGAGCGCCAGGGGTTTGCCGAGGTGATGCGGACGGCCTCGGCCCGCGAGGGCCTTCGACGGGGCCGCCAGCCGGCCGAGATCCAGAAGGTCTAGGCTTGGCGCCGGGCCGACCGCCTTCGGCCCTGGCCCGTTCCGGCCTCGGCGCGTTCGAGGCGGCCCCTTCGACCTTCGCGGTCCCGAACCTCGTACCGCCGAACTTCGCCCCTCCGGACTTCGCCCCCTCGGCCTTGCCCTCGGCGGGCCTGGGCCGCGAGGGGCGGGGGCCGGTCGATCGGGGACCGAACGCCTTGCCGACCCCGGGCTTGGCGCCGCCCGGCTTGCCGCCGGTGGGTCGCGGGCCAGGCCTGGCGCCGACGGGGTGCGGCCCGATGACGTTGGTGGGCTCCGCCTTGGCGGCCGGCTTCTTCGGCGCGGGGTGCGGGCGGGCCTTCTTCTTCGGCTTGGCCCAGCCGGCCTTGTACTCGGTCTTGCCCTTGGGCTCGCGCGGCGCGACCGGGACCAGGGACTCTGCCTCGGCCTCCTGCTGGCTGCGGCGGCGCTTGCGGGCCGGCGAGCGGTACTGCGGGCGCTCGCCCTTGGGCAGGTTGGCCGGGTCGATGTGCTCGGCGAACTGCTCGCGGATCACGCGCGGGCCAACCTCTTCCAACTCGCCGACATCCAGCGTGCCGAGGGCCAGCGGGCCATAGGCCAGGCGGATCAGCCGGTTCACCTGCAGACCCAGGGCCTCCAGGATCCGCCGGACCTCGCGGTTCTTGCCCTCATGCAGGGTGACCGTGAGCCAGAGGTTGGCGCCCTGCGGCCCCTCCTTGGCCTTGTCCAGCTTGGCCTCGACCGGCCCGTAGCGGATGCCGTCCACGGTGATGCCGTTCTTGAGGGTGTCGAGCTTCTCCTGCGTCGTGCGGCCATGCGCGCGGGCGCGATAGCGGCGGACGACGCCGGTCGACGGCATCTCCAACGCCCGGGCCAGTTCGCCGTCGTTGGTCAGCAGCAGCAGCCCCTCGGAGTTGACGTCGAGACGCCCGACCGAGATCAGCCGCGGAAGCCCTTCCGGCAGCGCCTTGAACACCGTGGGCCGGCCATTGGGGTCCTTGTGCGTCGTCACCAGACCGACGGGCTTGTGATAGCGGAACAGCCGCGTGGCCTCGGGCTCGCCCACCACCTCGCCGTCGACGGTGATGATGTCGCCGGCCTCGACCTTCACCGCCGGGGTGTCCAGCGTACGGCCGTTGATGGCGACGCGCCCCTCGGCGATCAGGCGCTCGACGTCGCGGCGCGAGCCGACGCCCGAGCGCGCCAGAACCTTGGCGATGCGGTCGCCTTCGCCGTCCTGGGGTTGACCTTCGCCCGCGGCGTCGCTTCGTAGGGGATCGTGGACCATGATCGCCGGACAATGCGCATCGCGCTCGAAGCTGCGCAAGCCGCCGCGGAAGCCGGCGAGATTCCCGTGGGCGCCGTCATCGTCGATCCGGCGACCGGCGAGGTCGTCGCGGTAGGCGCCAACCAGCCCATCGGCAGCCATGATCCGACCGCCCACGCCGAGATCGTCGCCCTGCGCGCGGCGGCGGCGAAGCTGGGCAACTACCGCCTCACCGACCTGCACCTCTATGTGACGCTGGAACCCTGCGCCATGTGCGCCGGGGCGATCAGCCATGCGCGGATCGGCCGCGTGGTGTACGGCGCCGACGACCCGAAGGGCGGCGCGGTCGAGCACGGCCCCCGTTTCTTCGAGCAGCCCACCTGCCACTGGCGACCCAAGGTCGAGGGCGGCGTGCTGGCGGAGGAGAGCTCGGCTATGCTGAAGGCCTTCTTCAAGGCGAGGCGAAAGGCCAAGTCATGACCCTGGCGGCGCTGCTGGCGAGCGCGATCCTGGCCGACGCGGCGGCCGATGTCGGCAAGCTGACCTGGATGGCCGGAAGCTGGATCTCGGAGAAGGGCGGCGTCACCGTCCGCGAGACCTGGTTGCCGCCGCTGGACGGCACGATGGCCGGCGCGGGTCAGACCAACCGGCCGGGGCGCAAACCCTTTGTCGAGCACGTGCGGATCACCGCCGAGCCGGCGGGCGCGACCTTCACCGCCATCCTGCCCGGCCAGCCGCCGACCCCGTTCGTGCTCAAGGCCGGTCCCGAGGGGGAGGCCGTCTTCGAGAACCTGGCCCACGACTATCCCCAGCGGGTCATCTACCGCCGCTGCGGCGAGGATCTCTGCGCCGCCACCGAGGGAATGGTGAAGGGCGAGCTTAAGCGCGACGAGTGGCGCTATCGCCGGATCAGGTCGCCGCGACCGGCGCCTTGAGCCGCGCCTCCAGGCGCTCGCGCACCCCCGGCCATTCGCTGTCGAGGATCGAGAAGATCGCCGAGTCGCGGATGCGGCCCGTCCACGTCAGCCGGTCCTGGCGCAGGATGCCCTCCAGCGTCGCGCCCAGCTTGGTCACCGCCGCGCGCGAACGGGCGTTGATGGCGTCGACCCGATAGACCACCCGCCGCGCGCCGCAGGCGAAGGCCTGCATCATCATCAGGTGCTTGGCTGCCGGATTGGTCGTCCCGCCCCGCTGGTCAGGCCGGTAGTAGGTGCCGCCCACCTCCACCACCGAGTTGGCGTCGTCGATAGCGTAAAAGGTCGTGAGCCCGACCACCTCGCCGCCGGCCACCACGGCATAGGGTTGGGTGCTGCCCGCGGCCATGTCCGCCATCAGCTTGGCCCAGGTGGGGTCGAAGTGCTCGTTGGCCCAGGAGAAGGGGTAGAGCTCGAGCCAGATGCGCTGGTCGGCGTTCACCGCGGCCCGCAAACCCTCGCGGTGGGCCTCGCTCATCGGCTCCAGCCGCACGAACGCGTTCTCCAGCACCTCTTGAACCAGTTTCATCGTCGCCCCTCCCGGTTTGCCCGCGAGGCTTTAGGCCGACAGTGGACCGCCAGGAACGGCCAATCGGCCACATCAGACCAGTCCACTACGTGATTGCGGCCACGCTTTTTCACCGCGCCGTTCAAAAAACACGGTCTCGCCTCTTGCATGCCCGGATCGGCGACATACGTGAGCCCTTGCCCATTCCTGGGCGTTTCCTCCCTAAGAACTTTCCGGCCGGGTCCTCGTGACCCGGCCTTTTTTCTTAAGGGCCGAGGAGCAGTTGGGCGGCGCGGACCAGGTAGGTCACCCCCACCCCGGTGACGATCCAGCGCGTCCAGCGCTTGAAGTCCACATCGGTGATGCGGTCCAGGATCAGCCCGCCCGTCGCCGTGCCCAGCATCGACAGCGGGATCGCCAGGACGAACACCCAGGCCGGCGGCGCGCCGGCCCCGCCCGCCGCGAACAGCGGCGCGCCGTAGACCAGGATCTTGGCCAGGTGCGCGAAGACCTGGGTCGCGGCCTTGGTGGCGACGATGGCGTGCCGGGTCAGCTCCGTCCGCACGAAGAAGATGTCCAGCAGCGGCCCGGCGACACCGGCCGTGAGATTGAGGCCGGTCACGGACAGCCCCGACACGAAGGCCTGGGCCGGGCGCGCGGCGTCCAGATTGATCCATCGCTGCGGCAACCAGGTCAGGAAGGGCACGAGGCCCAGCAACAGGAAGAGCAGAGGCTTGGACGGCGTGAAGGTCAGAAGCCAGACGGCGACGCCGGCGATCGCCGACGCCAGGGCGTACCAGCCGACGATGTCCCAGCGGACGTGCTTACGATGCAGGACCGCGCGCCAGCCGTTGGCCACCAGCTGGAGTATGCCGTGGGTCACGAAGGCCGCCTGCACCGGCAGGACGAAGGCCAGCGCCCCCATCAGCACCAGGCCGCCGGCCATCCCGAACACGCCCGAGAGCGTGGCCGTGACGAAGGCCATGGCGACCACGAAGGCCGCGGAGAGCAGGGTCATGGAAGTCCTCCGGAGATGCGGCCGGCCCCGGAAGGCGGGCACAGGCCGCCTCCGGTCGCCAGCCTGCTGCGCGTCGCGCGCGGGACTTGGTGAGGGCTGCGAGCCGTCCGGCGAGCGCTCCGGGGTGCGCCTCGGCCTCGGCCGGGCGGAGAAGATCGAATGCGGTGTCCATGCGGATCACCGTTCTGCTTACACTGAAGCCGTGAAGCGGGCCACGGTCGATCGGCCTGATCAACGCCAGCTCAAGCGCCGCAGGCGGCAAACCGCGGAATGCGCGGAACTGCGCGGAAGGGGCCGAGCCCGCCGATACGCTTCCGCGTCCTTCAGCGTATTCCGCGGTTCCAGAAACGAAAAGGCCCCCGCTTTCGCGAGGGCCCCGTCGTTCGAACTCGGCGTGAGCCTAGTTCCGGAACACCGCCGACATCGAGCTGTCGTGCGGACCTTCGCGGAACTGCTGCAGTTCGTTGCGGCCGACCACCATGTGGTGGACCTCGTCCGGACCATCCGCGATGCGGAGCGTGCGGGTGTTGGCGTACATGCGGGCCAGCGGGGTGTGCTGGGACACGCCCAGGGCGCCGTACATCTGGATCGCCTGGTCGATGATCTTGCAGACCCGCTCCGGCACCATGGCCTTGACCATGTGGATCCAGATGCGGGCTTCGCGGTTGCCCAGGACGTCCATGGCCTTGGCGGCCTTCAGCACCATCAGGCGCATGGCTTCGATCTCGATCCGCGCGCGGCTGACGATCTCGATGTTGCCGCCCAGTTGGATGATCGGCTTGCCGAAGGCCACGCGGGTCATGCCGCGGGTGACCATCAGGTCCAGGGCCTTCTCAGCCGAGCCGATGGCGCGCATGCAGTGGTGGATACGGCCCGGGCCCAGGCGCAGCTGGCTGATCTCGAAGCCGCGGCCTTCGCCGAGCAGCATGTTCGAGGCCGGCACGCGGGCGTTGGTGAAGCGGATGTGCATGTGGCCGTGCGGCGCGTCGGGGTCGCCGAACACGTGCTGGCCGCCGACGATCTCGACGCCTTCACAGGGCAGCGGCACCAGGATCTGCGACTGTTGCAGGTGCGGCGGGGCGTTCTCCTCGCCGGTCTTGACCATGCAGATCATGACCTTGCAGCGCGGGCTGCCGGCGCCCGAGATGTAGTGCTTCTCGCCGTTGATGATGTACTCGTCGCCGACGCGGACCGCGCGGGTGTCGATGTTCTTGGCGTCCGAGCTGGCGGTGTTCAGCTCGGTCATGCAGTAGGCCGAGCGGATCTTGCCTTCCAGCAGGGGCTCCAGCCACTGCTTCTTCTGCTCGGGCGTGCCGACGCGCTCCAGCACTTCCATGTTGCCGGTGTCGGGCGCGGCGCAGTTCATGATCTCCGAGGCGAGGCGGACCTTGCCCAGCTCAACCGCGATGTAGGCGTAGTCGAGGTTCGACAGGCCCTCGCCGGTCTCGGCGTTCGGCAGGAAGAAGTTCCAGAGGCCGGCCGCCTTGGCCTTTTCCTTCGCGGCTTCCAGGACTTCCAGCTGGCCGGGGGCGTATTGCCAGACATCGGGGCGGCCTTCGCCCAGGCGGTGCCATTCCTCGGACGCGGGCTCGCACACGTCTTTGATGAAGGCCTTCACCGCGTTGTAGAGCGGCAGCGCCTTGTCCGACATGCGCAGGTCGTTGAGATCGTCCTGCGGGCTCAGCCCGAAGCTCGAATTCGCGCGTTCCGCCGCGATGTTGTTCATGGTCACTCCTCCCAGAGCGCTGAGGCCGAAAATCTGTCCGGCCCGACCATGGGCGCAGACGGCTGGAAAATCAAACAACTGTTCGTCGCTCAGCGACATAGCACATTCAAACGATCGTTTGAAATGAAGATTCCATGTCGGCTTGACCGTGCGAGCCCCCCCTTTTCATCGAAGGCCGGGTTTGCTTGGCTTTGTCCGATGTCAAAGCGCGCCTTCCCCTGGATCGTCCTCGCGCTCGCCACGGCGGCGACGCCGGCAGCGGCCTTGGACTGCGCGCGTGCCCGTTCGACCGTCGAGAAGACGATCTGCGCCAAGCCGGATCTGCTGGCGCTCGATGCGCGGCTGGGCCGGCTTTACGGGCGGGCGCTGGAGGAGAGCCAGGACAGCGAGACCGTGCGGGTGATGCAGCGCGACTGGCTGACCCGTCGCGATCAGTGCCGTGACGCGACCTGCATCGAGGCGGCCTATCAGGACCGGGCGCATCTGCTGGGCGAGTACCTGGACGCCTTGAACCTCGACGACCGGCGCCGGGTGGACTTCATCCCGGTCGGCGACGGCCCCAAGGCCTGCCTGCGGTTCGTGCCGCTGAACGCGCCGAACGTGACGCCAGACTGCCGGGTGCTCGAATGGCGGCCTCTGGGCGAGATCGGGGGCAGGCGGCGGATCCACGCTCTCTATGCGATCGCCTACCGCTGGAACGGCCAGGACATCGCCTTCGCCGCCCCGGTGCTGTTCACGCACGATCCCGACGATCCGGGACTGCTGCAGCTCGACTTCATGATCACCAACGCGGCGGGACTGGCCTCGCCGGGCGCGCATGACGTCTCCGCACCGAAGCGGGTGCGGGGCGCGGGCGGGGAGCGCCTGGTGTTCTCACTGCCCGGCCTGCCGGGCCGGCAGGACACGCGGACCTACCGGCTCGACGACACGGGGGTCTGGCGCGCGGCGCGTTAGGCCAGCGCGGCCGTGCGGCTGCGGCGCAGCGACAGGTACTGGAGGTCCGCCACCACCACCGCGGCGAGCGCCTGGGCGATCACGAAGCCCAGGCCCAGCGGGGTCGGCTGCGCCCAGCCCAGGGCGATAAGCCCGATGCTCTCCGCCGCCCAGAGCAGGTTGAAGGCGACCAGACCCCAGACGCCCCCGCGAGGCAGTTCGGGCCGGCTGGCCAGCCAGGCCAGGAAGGCGGCATAGGCGACCAGGAACAGGCCCACCGGCCGCATCAAGGCCGGAGACAGGCCCAGCGGCGCCTCCAGCGCTGGCGCGGCGACGGCGAAGGCTCCGCCCATCAGGCCGCACGCGGCGGCGTCCAGGGCGATGACGGTGCGCAGGAAGGTCGAGCGGACGGCGGTCATGGGAAGCTCCTTGAGCGAGTTGACGCCCTGAAGCTCCCCCGTCCGCTGGCGCGGGTCGATTACCTCGGAGGTAGGCCTACTTCACCGGCACGTGGTCGATGTGCGGGCAAACGGCGGCGGCCAGCGGCGGGTCGACCGGCTTGGACTTGTCGCTGCGCCAGGCGTCGTTCAGCTGCAGGCCCGTGGACGGCTTGTACGCGCCCATGCGGATGGCGTTCTTGCCCTTGCAGTCGATGGCTTCGACGAACCCGACGCCCTTGTCCGGGCCACCGGGGCCGATGTTGGCGGACGGCTTGGAGATCGACTTCATGACCACCAGACGGCCGCTCTCCTTGTCCTTGTAGGTGTAGGCGCTGTCGTAGGACCACTCGGTTCCGCCATCGCCGTCGGAGTACTTGGTCCAGGGCTCGGCCGAGGCGGCGCCGGCGACGAAGGCGAAGGTGGCGGCGAGCGCGAGGACGCGGCGCATAGGGTCTCTCTCCAGACGGGACGTTTCCGGCGCGGACCCTAGCGAGGCCGCCGGGCGGCCTCCACACATTTCACCGGAGCAACCCCGCCGCCCGGGCGACCGTCAGGCCACCTTCCGCTTGGGGCTGCCGTAGGCCCGCTCGGTGTCGCCGATGTAGTCGCGGGTGATCGGCACGGCGTCGACGCGCTTGGCGAGCTGGATCTGGAAGATGAACTGCCGGCGGTGGCGGAAGCTCTGCTCCGAGATGCCGAGATAGAACTCCCACATCCGGCAGAAGCGCTCGTCGTACAGCTCTGCGATCTCGGAACGGACGGCGGCGAACCGCTCGCGCCAGTGCTTGATGGTCTCGGCGTAGTGGATGCGCAGGATCTCGACGTCGGTGACGATCAGGCCCGCCTTCTCGATCGCCGGCATCACCTCGCTGAGCGCCGGGCTGTAGCCGCCCGGGAAGATGTACTTGTCGATCCAGGCGTTGGTCACGGCCCCGCCTTCCGGACGGCCGATCGAGTGGACCAGCCCCACGCCGTCGTCCTTCATCAGCCGGGCGACGCCGTCGAAGTACTCCTGGTAGTTGGGACGCCCCACGGCCTCGAACATCGCCACCGACAGCACCCGGTCATAGGTTCCCTGCAGGTCGCGGTAGTCGGTCAGCGAAAAGCGCGCCTTGTGCGCCAGCCCCTTGGCCTCGGCCCGCGCTTTGGCGACTTTGAGCTGCTCGACCGACAGGGTGATGGCGTCGACCTCGACCCCCGCCTCCTCCACCAGGGTCAGGGCCAGGCCGCCCCAGCCGCAGCCGATCTCCACCACGCTCTGGCCGGGCTCCATGCACAGCTTGGCCGCGATGTGGCGCTTCTTGGCGACCTGGGCTTCCTCCAGCGTCATGTCGGGACGGGCGAAGTAGGCGCACGAGTACTGCATGTCCTCGTCAAGGAAGCGCCGATAGAGGTCGTACGAGAGGTCGTAGTGGTGGGCGACGTTCTTGCGGGCCGCCACCCGGTCGTTGGCCTCGCGCAGGGTCCGGCGCAGCCACTTCTTCAGGCCGCCCTTCTTGCTGACCTTGTACTTGGCGTTCTCGCCGACGAGGTCGATGAACTCGTCGATCGTGCCCTGCTCCAACACAAGGCCGCCATCCATGTAGGCCTCGCCGACGCCCAGGCCCGGCTTGGCGGCGATGCGCGCGGCCCAGGCGGCCGAGGTGACACGGCAGATCAGGGCCGGGCCCGTGCCGTCGCCGAGGCGGACCGATCCGCCCCCTGGGAGTTTCACCGTCAGGTCGCCCGAGCGGACGATCTTCTGAAGGACGGCTTGCAACGACATGAGGGGCCTCCCAGTTGAGAGGCCGAGACTAGGAAGGCTGGCCGAAAAGCCAACCCCCGAGGGCCCGCCCTTGACTCACCAGGGGCCTTTCCCTACCTCCCGCCCGTCGTTGGCACTCATGGCGTGAGACTGCTAACAGCTCACCCCGGGCGCCGGCGTCATCGACATTTCAACCGTCTCGCACGGAGCAGAGAACATCATGGCGTTTCGTCCTCTTGGGGATCGCGTCCTCGTCAAGCGCGTCGAGGAAGAAGAGAAGACCAAGGGCGGGATCATCATCCCCGACACCGCTAAGGAAAAGCCGCAGGAAGGCGAAGTGATCGCCGTCGGCCCCGGCGCCCGCGACGACTCCGGCAAGGTCCAGGCCCTGGACGTGAAGCCGGGCGACCGCATCCTGTTCGGCAAGTGGTCCGGCACCGAGGTCAAGCTCGACGGCAAGGACCTGCTGATCATGAAGGAAAGCGACATCCTGGGCGTCGTCTCGTAAGGCGACCCACCCCGGAGGGCCGCAAAGGCCCCGCTCTCCCCCAAAAATTCTAGGAAAGAGATCCAGCCATGGCTGCCAAAGACGTCTATTTCTCGTCTGACGCGCGCGACCGCATGCTGCGCGGCGTCAACATCCTCGCCAACGCGGTGAAGGTGACCCTCGGCCCGAAGGGCCGCAACGTCGTCATCGAAAAGTCCTTCGGCGCGCCGCGCTCGACCAAGGACGGCGTGTCCGTCGCCAAGGAAATCGAGCTGTCGGACCGCTTCGAGAACCTCGGCGCCCAGCTCATCCGCGAAGTCGCCTCGAAGACCAACGACAAGGCCGGTGACGGCACCACGACCGCCACGGTCCTGGCCCAGGCCATCGTCGTCGAAGGCCTGAAGTCGGTCGCGGCCGGCATGAACCCGATGGACCTGAAGCGCGGCGTCGACAAGGCGGTCGCCAAGGTCATCGAAGAGATCAAGGCCAACGCCAAGAAGGTCTCGGCCAACAGCGAGATCGCTCAGGTCGGCACCATCTCGGCCAACGGCGACCTGGAAGTCGGCGAGATGATCGCCCGCGCCATGGAAAAGGTCGGCAACGAGGGTGTCATCACCGTCGAGGAAGCCAAGACCGCCGAGACCGAGCTCGACGTCGTGGAAGGCATGCAGTTCGACCGCGGCTACCTGTCGCCCTACTTCATCACCAACCCCGATAAGATGCAGGCCGAGCTCGAAGAGCCGCTGATCCTGCTCTTCGAAAAGAAGCTCTCCTCGCTGCAGCCCCTGCTGCCGGTGCTGGAAGCGGTGGTCCAGTCGGGCCGCCCGCTCCTGATCATCGCTGAGGACGTCGAAGGCGAAGCGCTGGCCACCCTGGTGGTGAACAAGCTGCGCGGCGGCCTGCGCGTCGCGGCCGTCAAGGCTCCGGGCTTCGGCGACCGCCGCAAGGCCATGCTGGAAGACATCGCGATCCTGACCGGCGGTCAGCTGATCTCGGAAGACCTGGGCATCAAGCTCGAGAGCGTCACGCTCGAGATGCTGGGCCGCGCCAAGAAGGTCACGATCGACAAGGACAACACCACGATCGTCGACGGCACGGGCGACAAGGACGGCATCGAAGGCCGCATCTCGCAGATCAAGAAGCAGATCGAGGACACCACCTCGGACTACGATCGTGAGAAGCTGCAAGAGCGCCTGGCGAAGCTGGCCGGCGGCGTCGCGGTGATCCGCGTCGGCGGCGCCACCGAAGTCGAAGTGAAGGAAAAGAAGGACCGCGTCGACGACGCCCTGAACGCCACCCGCGCCGCGGTGGAAGAAGGCATCGTCCCCGGCGGCGGCGTAGCCCTGCTGAAGGCCTCGAAGGTTCTCGACGGCTTCAAGGGTGACAACGACGACCAGGAAGCTGGCGTGGCCATCGTCCGTCGCGCCCTGCAGGCTCCGATCCGCCAGATCGCCGAAAACGCCGGCGTCGAAGGCTCGATCGTGGTCGGCAAGGTGCTCGAGAACGGCTCGGCCACCTTCGGCTTCAACGCCCAGACCGAAGAGTACGTCGACCTGGTGCAGGCCGGCGTCATCGACCCCGCCAAGGTGGTCCGGACCGCTCTGCAGGACGCCGCCTCGGTGGCCGCCCTGCTGATCACCACGGAAGCCGCCATCGTCGAAGCCCCCAAGAAGGGCGGCGCGGCCCCGGGCGGCATGCCCGGCGGCATGGGCGGCATGGGCGACATGGACTTCTAGTCCAGGCGCACAGCCACTGAGACAGAAGGGCGGGGCCGCGAGGCTCCGCCCTTTTTCTTTGTCCGCTCTCTCCTGGGCAGCGGCCGGCGGCGGGTTCATCGTCGGCGGCAATGAGAGGAAACCTGCTGTTCGCCGCCGCCGGCATGGCGCTGGCCCTGTCCGCTCCCGCGCGGTCCGCCGTCATCGGCCAGATGACGCCCGCCCCTCCGCTGACCCGCGAGCGCCTCGCCGAGGCGCCGGCCGCCCAGCGCGCCGCCTGGGCCGCCTATCTCGACCGCTCGGACGCGGCCCGCCGGCTGAACGATGCGACCCTGGCGGACGAACGCCAGGCCGCTCCCGGGGGGCCGAAGCCGGCCGCCGGCGACGCGGCCGCCTCGATGCCCCTGGACCGGCCCGCCGCCTGGTATGGCGGGAGCGAGGCCCGCCACATCGCCGAGGTGATCGTCAGTTTCCAGTCTCCCGCCGGCGGCTGGGGCAAGAACTCGCCCCGCAACGGCCCCGTCCGGCTGGCCGGCCAGGCGTGGAGCGGCGAGGAGACCTACGTCGGGACCATCGACAACGACGCCACCATCACCGAGCTGCGCTTCCTCGCCCGGGTGATCGCCAACACGCCCGGCGACGGCTATCGCGCCAGCTTCGGACGCGGCGTCCGATGGCTGCTCGCCGCCCAGTACCCCAACGGTGGCTGGCCCCAGGTCTGGCCTCTGGCCGGCGGCTACCACGACGCGGTCACCTTCAACGACAACGCCATGGCGGCCACATTGGGCCTGCTGCGCGACGTGGCGGCCGGACAGGGAGACTACGCCTTCGTCGAGCCGTCCCTGCGCCGCGAAGCCGACGGCGCCTGGCGCCGGGGTCTGGCCGCGCTCCTGGCCGCCCAGACCCCGGCCGGCGGCTGGCCGCAGCAGGTCGACACCCTGACGCTGGCCCCCGCCGGAGCCCGCAACTTCGAACCCGCCGCGCTCACCAGCGCCGAGACCGCCGACATCCTGCTGTTCCTGATGGCCCTGCCCGCCCCCTCGCCCGAGGTCGTTCGGGCCGTGCACGCGGGCGCGGCCTGGCTGGCCGCGACGCCTGTGAAGGACAAGGCCTGGCCCCGGCAGGCGCCCGGGGAGGCCCGCAGGCTGATCGACCAACCCGGCGCACCGCCGCTCTGGTCGCGCTACTACGATCTGGCCACGGGCCGCCCCATCTTCGGCGACCGTGACCGGACCATCCACGACGACGTGGAGGAGATCAGCGTCGAGCGCCGCAACGGCTACAACTGGTACTCGCCCAACCCGGCAAGAGCGCTGGCCCGGTACGAAGCCTGGGCCAAGGTCCACCCCCGGCGCTGAGCCTTACGTGGCGGCGGCCTTTCCCTCGGCCCCGCCGCTGCTAGGCTGATCCCAAAGAACGTTTGGGAGGACCTGCCATGCCCGCCGACTCCGCCGCCGTGCTCGACGACGAGGTGCTGTACGAGGTGAGCGAGCACATCGCGACGCTGACCTTCAACCGTCCCGACCGGATGAACACCATCTCGGGCACGATGCTGGCCCAGCTGACCGAGCTGCTGCTCAAGGCCGACCGCGACCCCGACGTGCGCTGCATCATCCTGACCGGCAAGGGACGCGCGTTCTGCGCCGGCCTCGACCTGCGGGGGGCCAGCCAGGGCAAGCTGGGGCTGGAGGGATCGTCCACCT
The DNA here is from genome assembly GCA_040752615.1 of Pseudomonadota bacterium. Lineage (GTDB taxonomy): Bacteria > Pseudomonadota > Alphaproteobacteria > Caulobacterales > Caulobacteraceae > Phenylobacterium. The sequence continues at coordinate 69,808 of JBFMGV010000022.1, forward strand.
CCACCAACCTCGACCTGCGCGCCACGCCGCCGACCGTGCTGTTCAACCTCGACACCCCGACGATCTGCGCCCTCAACGGCTCGGCTGCGGGCTATGGCCTCGACACGGCGCTGGGCTGCGACATGCGGGTGATCGCCCAGGGCGCCAAGCTGGCGGTGGCCTTCACCAAGCGCGGGATCGTGCCGGAGTCTGGGGGCACCTGGCTGCTACCCCGGCTGGTGGGCTGGTCCAAGGCCGCCGAGCTGATCTTCACCGGCCGCACCCTGAGCTCGGCCGAGGCGGTCGAGCTGGGCCTCGCCGCCCGCGAAATCCCCGAGGCCGACCTGCAGGCCGAAGCCCGCAAGCTGGCCGCCGAGGTCGCCGCCAACGCGCCACTGGCGGTGCAGGCCGCCAAACGGATGATGCGGATGGGCCTGTCCGAAAACTTCAACGACCACGTCCACCACGTCTTCCTGCAGCTTATGCCGCTGATCCGCACCGAGGACTTCGGCGAGGCCGTGAAGGCGTTCACCGAGAAGCGCGCGCCCGACTTCAAAGGACGGTAGCGCCGCAATCCGGCCGCAACCTCGGGGAAGCGTGGCAACGGGAGGGATCGTCATGCTGGCCAGCCTGATCTTCGCCGCGGCGCTCGCGGGCGCGACGCCGAGCCTCTCGCCCGAGGCGTTCAGCGCCATCGCGCCCGTCGTCGAGGCCATCGCCCAGGAAAGGGCCGCTCAGGCGAAACTGCCCCCGCCGAAGGACGACCGTGAGAAGCTGATCCGGCTGAGCAAGCTGGACCAGGCGCCGCGCATGGCCCTGCGCCACGTGGATTTCTCCAAGGCGCCCGCAGCCGAGGTCCCCGCCGCCAAGGCCGCGCTGACCGCCGCCCTCAAGGAGGTCGACGCCCTCACCGAGGCCGAGGTCATGAGGATGGTCCCACCCGAGGGCTGGTTCGCGCGCAGCAGGTATGGCGAGGACGGCGAGCGGGCGGCGTTCCTGATCATCCAGCACAGCAGCATCGAGAACTGGCGCCGCTTCCTGCCCGTGATCGAGCGGTTCGTGGCCAAGGGCGAGGCGAGCGGCGAGAGCTACGCCCTGATGTACGACCGCGTCGCCATCACCGACAAACGTCCGCAACGCTTCGGCTCGCAACTGCGCTGCGAGGGCGGGAAGCTGGTCCCCTACCCGCTGGAGGATCCGGCCCGCGTCGAGGCATGGCGCAAGGAGATGGGTATGCCCTTCACCTACGCCGAGCAACTGGCCAACCTGTCGAAGGTGAAGGTCCCCTGCTGAAGACCTATCGGCGGTCGTCCCGCAGGACCATGCCGCCGATCCAGCTGGCGATCCCGGTGACGATCGCCGCCAGGATGCCCGGGCCGAGGCCGTCGACGCGGAAACCGCCCAGCAGCATGGCCACCAGGCCGATCATCGCGGCGTTCACCACCAGCAGGAACAGTCCGAGCGTCAGGATGGTGACCGGCAGGGTCAGGATGAAGACCACCGGCCGTACGATGGCGTTGACGACACCCAGCAGGATCGCCGCGACGATCAGCGTGCCGGCGGTGTTCACATGCACGCCAGGGACGATCTCCGACGCCACCCAGAGGCCGAGGGCGGCGAACACCGCCCGGACGAGAAACTTCACCATCTGACCTCCTGCGGCGTCGAACCGATCTTTAGCCTAGCTTTCGCCGAGCAGGCGCGGAATCACCCAAATCGCTGGAAAAACAAGGTTCGCGAACAAGGGTCCGTTCACCTTTGCCGGGCATGGTCTGCGTCATGGCGCCGCATGTAGAGCGTATCTCGCGGCCTGGGTCGTCTCGGAGTCGGACAAAGGTGACCGACAAGCGCTCGAGCCTGCTGGACGAACGACTGGAGGTCGTGGCGGTCACCGCCGTCGAGGTCTTCGTCGTGCGCATGCTCATGGGCGTGGGCGTCGCCGTCCTTGCGGGCTTCGTGGTCGATCCGGTGTTCGCCGCCGCCTGGTATGGCGCCTTCATGCTGGCCGAGGTCGGCGTGCGCGTCCTGACGCGCCCGGTCCGCCGCGGCGGCACCATGAGCCTCCGGCATCGGGCGCTGTACGTGGCCTGCATGTTCCTCTCCAGCCTGACGTGGTGCGCGCTGGGCGTGACGCTGTGGTTCACCGGCGAGGAGGCCTACCGGATGGCGGCCATGGCCGTGATGGCCGGCCTGCTGATTCATGCCCAGGGCTTCTCCTTCCGCTCGCCGGCCGCGTTGGCGGCCATGGCGACGGCGCCGGCCATCCTGTGGTTCACCCTGCCAGTGTTCTTCGGCGGCTTCTCCGGCATCGCCCTCGCCGCCCTGACGGTCGGGCTGGCGCTGCTGCTGACCTATGTGGTCGCCAGCGCGCGGGCCAACATTCGCTCCGCCAACAGCCTGGCCGTGGCCGAGCGCTCCGCCGTGGGCGCCAACGAGGCCAAGTCGGCGTTCCTGGCGATGATCACGCACGAGCTGCGCACGCCGCTCAACGGCGTCCTGGGCATGGCGCGGGCGCTGCAACGCACCCAGCTGGACCCGCGCCAACAGCGCTATGTCGACACCATGCTGCGGTCCGGCGACACCCTGCTGGTGATGCTCAACGACGTGCTGGACCTCACCAAGATCGAGGCCGGCCGGATGGACCTGGAGGTCGTCTCGTTCGACCTTCGCGAACTCAGCCACCATGTGATCGAGCTGTGGCTCGAGGGCGCCAGGGCCAAGGGCCTCAGCCTCACCTGCGAGATCGACACCGACCTGCCCGAACGCGTGCTGGGCGACGAGACGCGCGTGCGCCAGATCGTGATGAACCTGGTGTCGAACGCCCTGAAGTTCACCGAGGCCGGCGCGGTGCGCCTGGAGGTCTCGACCGCGCCCAGCGCCGACGGCGACGGCGGGATCGAGATCCGGGTGATCGACACCGGCATCGGCATCACCGACGAGCAGGTCGCCAGCCTGTTCCGCCCGTTCGTCCAGGCCGAGAGCTCGACGGCGCGCAAGTATGGTGGAACCGGCCTGGGTCTGGCCATCTGCCGCGACCTCGCCACCCGCATGGGCGGCCGGATCGACGTGGAGAGCACGCCGGGCGCCGGCTCCACGTTCCGCGTCTGGCTGCCGCTGCCGGCCGGCGAATCCACGCCCGAGGCCGCCCAGGAACCCGAGAACCTGCCGGCGCTGCGGATCCTGGTCGCCGATGACAACCCCATCAACCAGGCCGTGGCCCGTGCGATCCTGGAAGCCGCGGGCGCGGTGGTCGAGACGGCCGGCGACGGCGAGGTGGCGCTGGAGCGCCTGCGCACCGAGATCTTCGACGTGGTGCTGATGGACGTGCACATGCCGGTGATGGACGGCATCGAGGCGGTGGGCCGGATCCGCGACGGTCAGGCCGCGCGCGACGACATCCCGGTGATCGCCCTGACCGCCGACGCCATGCCCGGTGAAGAGGCTCGCCTTCGGGCCCTGGGCTTCGACGCCCTGCAGCACAAGCCGGTCCAGCCGGCCGCCCTGATCGAGGCGATCTGCGACGCGATCACCGCGCGCGCCACGGCGGCCGCAGACCGCCGCGAAAGCGAAAAGAACAACTCCGCCGCCGCCTAAGGCGTCAGCCGACGGCCTCGACGTCCAGCGACGGCACCGTCTGCTTCAGCCGGCCGCCGATCCGGATCGGCTCGATCCGCCGGGCCAGGCCCGTGGCGGGGTCTGTCTCCACGAACACCCCGCAGACGGTGGCGGGCCCCTCGGCCGGCTTGTAGCGGCCACCCGAGATGCGGGTGGTGAACCGGCGCAGCGGCTCTTCCTTCTGATTGCCGATCACGCTGTCGTAGTCGGCGCAGGCCCCAGCGTCGGTCTGGTAGGCGGTGCCCGCGGGCAGCACCTGGGCGTCGGCCGTGGGAACGTGACTGTGGGTGCCGACCACCAGGGTGGCCCGGCCGTCGCAGAAGTGGCCCATGGCCATCTTCTCGGAGGTGGCCTCGGCATGCATGTCGACGATGATGGCGTCGGCCACGGCCCCCAGCGGGCAAGCCTCCAGCTCCTTGTCGACGGCGGCGAAGGGGTCGTCCAGCGCGTCCATGAACACGCGGCCCAGCAGGTTCACCACCAAGATGCGCTTGCCGTCCGGGGTGTCGAACAGCTGGGCGCCACGCCCCGGGGCGGCGGCCATCGGCGGATAGTTCAGCGGCCGGATCAGGCGCGGCTCGCGGACGATGTAGGTCAGCGCTTCCTTCTGGTCCCACGAGTGGTTGCCGAGCGTCAGGCAGTCGGCGCCGGCGTCGAACAGCTCGTTGGCCGTGCTCTCGGTGATCCCGAAGCCGGCGGCGGCGTTCTCGGCATTGATGATCACGAACTCGAGCTGCAGCTGGCGGCGCAGCCGCGGCAAGTGCTCGGCCAGGCCCTCACGGCCCGCGCGGCCGACCACGTCTCCGAAAAAGGCGAACCTCATCCGACTTCCTTACCCACGACGATGAAGCCCGTCTCGGTGAGAATCGCGTCGAGCCGCTGGTCGTGCGGCTCCATCGGAACCTCGGGCAGCTCCTGTCCGGCATAGGCGACGCCGATCACCAGCACGGGTTTGATGCGGCGAAGGTTCTCGATGGTGCGGTCGTAGCAGCCCGCGCCCTGCCCCAGCCGACCGCCCTTGCGGTCGAACGCCAGCACGGGCGTGAAGATCACGTCGGGCTCCACGGCCGGCGCCTTCGCGGAGGGCCCCGGGATGCCGAACGCGTCGGTGATCATCAGCTCCCCCGGCCGGCGCAGCCGGAAGACCAAGGGTGCGTCCTTGGCCAGCGCCACGGGCAACGCCGCCTCGCCCGCCAGGCTGATCCCGCCCGGATCCAGTTCGGAGCCCATCGGGTGATAGAGGCTGTAGATCGGGCCGGGCGGCACATCGGCCTCGGCGAGGTGCGGGGCCAGTCGCGACGCGGCGTCGGGCTGTTCCGCGGCCAGCCGGCGGCGGACGGCGCGCATCTTGGTGCGGAGGAGGATCTTGGAGGTCACCCGCGCCCTATAGCGGAATTGGGCGCCCGGTAGGGCAAAAGGGTGGCGGCGCCGCGTAGAGCCGTGAAGGTCAGTTCAATTCCCTCGACCTGGATAGACCAGGTGGGCGCCATTTACCCGAAACCACGGTCGCGGGCAGGGACAGCTCCCTATGAGTGAATTAAGGTCGCTGGAATATTGTCGCCTTCGACGAGAGCCGCAGCAGGACCCGCCGGGGGCTAAGGTAATAACGAGACGCGCCGAGCTCAAGCCGCGCGCGTCCGCGAGGGGAGAGACGGATGGGCGCAGCGGACATTCAGGCCGTGCTGGATCGTGCCGTGGCCACGGGCGCGGCGCCCGGATTGTCGGCCGCGGTATGCCTGGCGGACGGCGGCACGCACACCTTCGCAGCCGGCGCGCGTGGCGTCGCCGACCCCGCGCCGGTGGCCGACGACACTGTCTTCTGGGTCGCGTCCTGCACCAAGGCGATCGTCTCGGCCGCGGCCCTGGAACTGGTCGATCAGGGCAAGCTGGACCTCGACGCGCCGATCGGCAGCCTGCTGCCGCACTTCGCGGGACTTCAGATTCTGGAGGGCTTCGATGACGCAGGGCAGCCGCGCCTGAGGGCGCCACGGGAGGCGGTGACGCTGCGCCGGCTGCTCAGCCACACCTCCGGCCTCGCCTACGACTTCAACAGCGCCGAGACATTGCAGTACCTGGGGGCCAAGGGGCTGTCGCTCGTCACCGCCGGCGCCCACGGCTTTCCGCTCGTGTTCGAACCCGGCGAGCAGTGGCGCTATGGCGTCGGCATCGACGCGGCCGGCCAGCTCGTGGAGGCCGCCGCCGGTGTCTCCCTCGCCGATCATCTGCGCGCCACCGTCTTCGAGCCCCTGGGGATGGCCGACACCACCTTCGACCCGACGCCCGAGCAGAACGGCCGTCGCGCGGGCCTCCACGCCAAGCTGCCCGATGGCGCGTTCCTGCCGCTGGATCCCATCCCGCCGATGCCGCCGGGCCTGCGCGGCGGCGGCGGTCTGGCCTCGACGCCCTCGGACTACCTGCGCTTCCTGCGCGCGATCCTCGCGGGCGGCGGCGGGGTGTTCTCCGCCTCGACCATGGCGCACCTCAGCACGCCGCACCTGACCGGCCCCACCATCGGCGACATCGACAGCGCCATGCCGCAGATGAGCCATTCGCTGCGCAACATGCCCGGCGTGGAGAAGGGTTGGACGCTGGGCTTCCTGCAGAACCTGGCCGACCTGCCCGGGGCCCGCCGCGCCGGTAGCCTGGCCTGGGCCGGCCTGGCCAACTGCTACTACTGGGCCGACCCCGCGAGCGGCGTCGCAGGGGCGATTTTCGCCCAGGTGCTGCCCTTCGCCGATCCGCAGCTCCTGGAGACCTTCGACGCGTTCGAGCGCGCCGCCTACGCTGCCTGAGGTCGCAGGCAGGCGAATGGGGCTTGGGAGCGGGGCGTTCCCGTCCTACATCGCCACCGTGACCGTCGAGACCGCCACCACCGAGATGAGCCTCGCCCGCCAGGCCAACGAGCTGGCGCGCGACCTGACGCGCGCCAATCCGCGCATCTACTGGCTGGACCTGGCGGTGACCGCCGCCGTCACCTGGCTCAGCCTCTGGATCGCCGTGACCGCGACGCCCGCCTGGGCGCTGACCGCGGCTGTCGTCTGCGTCTTCGCCCTCTATCGCGGCATCAGCTTCATCCATGAGCTGACGCACCTGCGCCGGGACGACGTGCCGGGGTTCCACTTCGCCTGGAATGTGCTCATCGGCGTGCCGTGGCTGACGCCGTCGCTGCTGTACGAGGGCGTGCACATCCTGCACCACGCCAAGGACCGCTACGGCACCGCGCGCGATCCCGAGTACCATCCTCTCGCCCGCCGGCCGCCGCACGAGTTGCTGGTATTCCTGGGCATCGCCCTGCTGGCGCCCATCGGCGTGCTGCTGCGCTTCGGCGTGCTGGCGCCGCTCAGCTTCCTGATCCCACCGCTTCGCCGGTTCGTGGTGGCCAAGACCTCGGGCATGGTCATCAACACCCACTTCTCCCGCGAGGACTTCGACCGCGCCCGCAGCGCGCCCTGGCTGGCCCAGGAGATCGGTGCCTGGCTGTGGAGCTGGACCCTGATCGGCCTCGTGGTCGCCGGCGTCATGCCGCTGCGGGTCCTGCTGATCGCGGGGGCGATCTTCGGCGTGATGACCTTCATCAACCAGGTCCGCACGGCCGTCGCGCACTACTGGGAGAACGACGGCGCCCAGATGGCCCCGCTGGACCAGTTCCGCGACAGCGTGAACGTGCCGCCGCCTGCCCTGCTGCCGTTCCTGTGGGCTCCGGTCGGCCTGCGCTATCACGCGCTGCACCACCTGATCCCGCGGATGCCCTATCACAACCTCGGCGAGGCGCACCGGCGGCTGGCCGAGGCGCTGCCGCAGGACCACGTCTATCGTTCCGTGGAACAGCCCGAGCTGTTCCCGGCGCTGAGCCGGCTGGTCGGACGGATGAAACTGCTCTCGAAGCGCTAGACCGCCAGCTGTTCGATCTTCGCGGCGGCGTTCTCCAGGGCGTTGACCGCCTTGGTCTCGATCCGCGAGCGGTCGGCCTGGAGCCGGCCCACCTCGACCTGCAACGCCGCCAGCCGGTTGCGGATGTCGTAGAGCTCGTCCGCCAGCAGCAGCGCGCCCATGAGGAACAGGCGCGTGTCGCCCAACTGCCCCATGTCCTGCGAGACCTGCCGGACCTGATGATCGAACAGCTTGGCGATCTCCTGCAGATGCGCCTCCTGCCCGTCCTCGCAACCGACCGCATAGGGCCGGCCGTTCACCTCGACGTTCACCTGGGCCATGTCAGACCTCCTGCGCCTGGCCGTTGAGGGCGGCCCGGATTTCCTGGATGGCGCGACCCAGCGCCGCAGACGCCTGGGCGCCTGCCTCTTCCAGCTCGCGCTCGCGGGCGCGCGAGGCGTCCAGCTCGGCGGCCAGGTTGGCGCGATCGTGGTCGAACAGGCCGCCGACCTCGGCCCCGGCCTGCTTCACGCGCTGGGCAAGACGCTGCTCCAGCACGTGGAGCGCGTTCTCCAGCCGTTTGGCCGCCGCATCCAGGGCGCTCTCGCCGGGGTTCATCCGATCCTCCGATGGCCGTCGGGCTCTCTATAACCCGGTGCGGTGAGTCTGGTGAAATCCGGGCGGTTTCTTGACCCGCCCGCCCTCGCGTGCGAGGCCGCCGCGCAATTCCTCGCCAGAAGAGACTCAAAGCCCAGATGTCCGCTCCCACGAAGCTCATGGCCGACGCCATCCGTGTCCTGTCGATGGACGCCGTCGAGGCGGCCAACTCCGGGCACCCCGGAATGCCGATGGGCATGGCCGACGTGGCCACGGTGCTCTGGTCCAAGGTCATGAAGTACGACGCGGCCGCCACCGACTGGGCCGACCGCGACCGGTTCGTGCTGTCGGCCGGCCACGGCTCGATGCTGCTCTACAGCCTGCTGCACCTGACCGGCGTGAAGGCCGTGCCGATGCAGAGCCTGCGCGACTTCCGCAAGCTGGGCTCGAACACCCCCGGCCACCCCGAGTACGGCCACACGCCCGGCGTCGAGACCACGACCGGCCCGCTGGGCCAGGGTCTGGCCACCGCCGTCGGCATGGCGATGGCCGAGCGCAAGCTGGCCGCCCGCTTCGGCGCCGACCTGGTCGACCACCGCACGTGGGTGATCGCCGGCGACGGCTGCCTGATGGAAGGCATCAGCCATGAGGCGATCAGCCTGGCCGGCCGCCTGAAGCTCGCCAAGCTGACCGTGCTCTGGGACGACAACGACATCACGATCGATGGCCACGTGGGCATCTCGGACGCCACCGATCAGCTGGCGCGGTTCAAGGCCGCCGGCTGGGCCACCAAGCGCATCGACGGCCACGACGAGAAGGACATCAAGAAGGCCCTGGCCTGGGCGCTCAAGCAGGACAAGCCGTCGCTGATCGCCTGCAAGACCATCATCGGCAAGGGTTCGCCCACCTTCCAGGGCACTCACGACGTCCACGGCAAGGCGCTGGGCAAGGACGAGATCGCCAAGACCCGCGAGAACCTGGGCTGGACCGCCGAGCCGTTCACCCTGCCCGACGAGGCGCTGAAGCCCTGGCGCAAGGCCGGCAAGCGCGGAGCCAAGGACCGCAAGGCCTGGCAGGCCCGTCTGGACGCCTCGCCGCTCAAGGCCGAGTTCGAGCGCGCCGTCGCCGGCGAACTGCCGAAGGGCGCCTTCGAGGCCCTGGACGCCTTCATCGCCAAGGCCGCCGCGGAGAAGCCCGCCGCCGCGACCCGTCAGCATTCCGGCTCGGTGCTGGAACAGATCTTCGGCTCGATCCCGGAGATGGTCGGCGGCTCGGCGGACCTCACCGGCTCGAACAACACCTACGTCAAGAACACCCAGGTGTTCGACGGCCCCGACTACGCCGGCCGGTATGTGAACTACGGCGTGCGCGAGTTCGGCATGGGCGCCGCCATGAACGGCATGGCCCTGCACGGCGGGACCATTCCCTACGGCGGGACGTTCCTGGTGTTCACCGACTACAGCCGCCCGGCGATCCGCCTGGCCGCGCTGATGGGCATCCGCGTGATCCACGTGGGCACCCACGACTCCATCGGCCTCGGCGAGGACGGCCCGACCCACCAGCCGGTGGAGCATCTGGCCAGCCTGCGCGCCATGCCGAACCTGCTGGTCTTCCGCCCGGCCGACGCCATCGAGACCGCCGAGTGCTGGAAGGCCGCCCTGGAGAGCAAGACCGCGCCGACGGTCATGGCCCTCAGCCGCCAGAAGACCGCCGCCGTGCGCACCGATGCGGGGGAGAACCGCTCGGCCCGCGGCGCCTATCAGCTGGTCGGCGCCGAGAAGCCCGCCCAGGTGACGATCTTCGCCACCGGCACGGAGGTTCCCGTCGCCCTGGCCGCCCGCGACCTGCTGGAGGCCGAGGGCATCGGCGCCCGCGTCGTCTCGGTTCCCTGCTTCGAGCTGTTCGAGGCCCAGCCGGCCGACTATCAGGCGGCGGTGATCGGCGAGACCGCCGTGCGCGTGGCCGTCGAGGCGGGCGTGCGTCAGGGCTGGGACCGCTTCATCGGCTCCGACGGCGCGTTCGTGGGCATGACCGGCTTCGGCGCCAGCGGCACCGACAAGGCGCTGTACCAGCACTTCGGCATCACCGCCGAGGGCGTGGCGGCCGCCGCGAAGGCGAAGCTGTAGGTCATGCGCCTCGGCACGCCGAACTCGCCTACCGCCGTCCGCGTGATGCTGCTGGGCTCGGGAGAGCTCGGCAAGGAGGTGGTGATCGAGCTGCAGCGGCTGGGCTGCGAGGTGATCGCGGTCGACCGCTACGAAGGCGCGCCGGCCCAGCAGGTGGCGCACCGCAGCCACGTGATCGCCATGACCGACGCGGCCGCCCTGCGCGCGCTGGTCGAGGCCGAGAGGCCGCACCTGATCGTGCCCGAGATCGAGGCCATCGCCACCGACGAGCTGGCGCGGATCGAGGCGGATGGCCTGGCGACGGTGATCCCCACCGCCCGCGCCGCCCAGCTCACCATGAACCGCGAGGGCATCCGCCGGCTGGCGGCCGAGGAGCTGGGCCTGCCGACCAGCGCCTATGCCTTCGCGTCGTCGGAAGCGGAGCTGGCCGAGGGGGCCGCGAAGGTCACCGGCTTCCCCTGCTTCGTGAAGCCGGTGATGAGCAGCTCGGGCAAGGGCCAGTCCTACGTCGAGAGCGCCGACCAGATCGCCGCGGCCTGGCGCTATGCCCTCGAGGGCGGCCGGGTCGAGCAGCCGCGCGTGATCGTCGAGGGCCGCGTGGACTTCGACTTCGAGATCACCCAGCTGACGGTCCGCTCGATGCGGGACGGGAAGGTGGAGACCAGCTTCTGCGCCCCCATCGGCCACCGGCAGGTCAAGGGCGACTATGTGGAGAGCTGGCAGCCGCAGGCGATGACGCCGGCCGCCCTGGCCACGGCGCGTGACATCTCGGCCAAGGTCACCGACGCCCTGGGCGGGCTGGGTATCTTCGGCGTCGAGCTGTTCGTGAAGGGCGACGAGGTCTGGTTCTCGGAAGTCTCGCCGCGCCCGCACGACACGGGCCTGGTGACCCTGGTCACCCAGCTCCAGAGCGAGTTCGCCCTGCACGCCCGCGCCATCCTCGGCCTGCCGGTCGACGTGGCCCAACGCGACCCCGGCGCCAGCGCGGTGATCTACGGCGGCATGGAGGCCCGGGGCATCGCCTTCGAGGGCGTCGCCGAGGCGCTGTCTGTCGAGGGCGCGGACCTGCGCCTGTTCGGCAAGCCCGAGAGCTTCGAGCGCCGACGCATGGGCGTCGCCCTCGCCCGGGGCGCCGACGTCGATCAGGCGCGCGAACGCGCCCGCGAAGCCGCCGGCAAGGTGCGCCCCGTCGCCGGCTGAGCCCTCGCGGCTTGACAGTGAGGCCCGCACCGGGCCGCATCCCGCCTCCGGTTTTGTGGGGAGCGTGTGATGCGGGTGTCTTTGGTCGTGGGTTTGGCGGCGGTGCTGTTGGCGGGGACGGCGAGCGCCCAGCCGGTCGATCCCAAGCTGGCCGCGCGGATCGACAAGATCCTGGCCAAGACGCCGATGATCGACGGCCACAACGACATTCCCTGGTCGGCGCGCCAACGGTTCGGCGATCACCCTGAGCGGCTGGACCTGACCAAGGACACCACCGGCATCACCGCGCCGGGCGAGCCGGGCCTGATGACCGACATCCCCCGCCTGCGCGCGGGCGGCCTGGGCGGACAGTTCTGGTCGGTCTACCTGCCGGTCAGCTTCAACGGTCCGATCGCCGTGCAGGCGACCCTGGAACAGATCGACATCGTGAAGGGCCTCTCGACCCGGTATCCCGACGTCTTCGAGATGGCCTACACCGCCGACGACGTCTGGCGCATCCACAAGGCGGGCAAGATCGCCTCCCTGGTCGGCATCGAGGGCGGCCACCAGATCAACGAGAGCCTGGCGGTGCTGCGCCAGATGTACGACGCCGGCGCGCGCTACATGACCCTGACCCATTCGCTGAACACGCGATGGGCCGACAGCGCGACGGCCAATCCCGAGCACGACGGCCTGACGCCGTTCGGCAAGCAGGTGGTGGCCGAGATGAACCGCCTGGGGATGCTGGTCGACCTCAGCCACGTCTCGGCCGCGACCATGCGCGACGCCCTGGAGGTGAGCCAGGCGCCGGTGATCTTCTCGCACTCGGGCGCGGTCGGCGTGGCCGAGCATGCGCGGAACGTCCCCGACGACGTGCTGGCGCTGATGAAGACCAACGGCGGCGTGGTGATGATCAATTTCGCCACCAACTACGTCTCGCGCGCCCGGGCCGTCTGGTCGGCCGACCGTTCGGCCGAGCAGGCCCGCTACAACGCCCCGCCCTACGGCGGCCTCTATATCGGCCAGCCCGACAAGGCGAAGGCCGCGCTGGCCGAGTGGGAAAAGACCCATCCGAAGCCGCCGGTCACCCTGGCGATGGTGGCCGACCACATCGACTATGTCGGCAAGGTCTGCGGCCGCCAGTGCGTGGGCCTGGGCTCGGACTTCGACGGCATCCCCGAGACGCCCGAGGGCCTGGAAGGGGTCGACAAGTACCCCGCCCTGCTCGCCGAGATGGCCCGCCGCGGCTGGAGCGACGCCGAGATCGCGGGCCTGGCCGGCGGCAACGTCCTGCGCGCCCTGAAGCAGGCCGAGGCGGTGGCGAAGAAGCTGCAGGCGACGACCCCGCCCTCGAACGCGACGGTGGCGGAGCTGGACGGCAAGGGGCGGTAGGGGGCGATCCGCGAACGCCTATGTGGGGACACACCGGCCCTCCTCACCCGTAGGGGGAGGGGAACCATGCGCAGCATGGTGGA
>JBFMGV010000023.1:0-44784 GCA_040752615.1 Pseudomonadota bacterium
CGCCGAGCCGGCGGCGCGGCCGGCCCTGTTCGCCAAGGCGGCCGAGGCCTATGCCGCCGCCGGGGCGCTGTCGGGGGCGACCTTCCACCTGATCAACGCGGCCAGCCTCTGGCGGCTGGCGGGCGACGCGCCTGCGTCGGAGGCGATGGCGCGGCGGGTCATGGCGTCGCTGGACGCCGACCCGAACGAGCCCGAGACGCCGTACTGGAACGTGGCCACGCGCGCCGAGGCGCTGCTGCTGCTGGGCCGGTTCGACGAGGCGCAGAAGACCCTGGCCGAGGCCGTGGCCACCGCGCCGCGCGCCTATGAGGACCATGCCCCGACCCTGCGGCAGTTCCGGCTGCTGACCGAGGCGCTGGGGCGCGACGCGGGGTGGCTGGCGGCGTTCGCGCCGCCGCGCAGCCTGCACTTCACCGGGGACGCTGCGGTGACGGCCGACGACGCGGCGCTCCGCGCGGCGGTCCGCACGCGCCTGGCGGAAGAGAAGATCGGCTTCGGCTTCGGCGGCCTGGCGACGCCGGCCGACCTCGTCGTGGCCGAGGAACTGCTGGCCGGCGGGGCCGAGCTGGACCTGGTGCTGCCCGCCGATCCCGAGGTGTTCCGCGCCGCCGGCGTGGGCCTGCTGGGCGAGGCCTGGGCGGCGCGCTACGACGCCCTGCTGGCGGCGGGCGTCGAGGTGCGGGTGGTGGGGGAGCCGGCCGCGCCGGTCACCGCCGCCGGGGCGCAACTGGCGGCCGAGGTGGCCATGGGCCTGGCTGAACTTCGCGCCGGGGCGCTGCAGACCGAGGCCCTGCAACTGGTGATCCAGGCCGACGGCGCCGCCGACCGCGCGGGGACCGCAGGAGACGCCGGCTGGGCCCGGCGGCGGTGGGCCGGCAGCGGCCGCCGACAGCTGGTGGTTCCGGCCGCGGCCGGGGCGTCCTCGCCCGTGGTCCCGCCCGGCGCGGACGGGCGGCGCCTCGTCGCGAGCCTGGCCGTGGGCGTGGCGCCCGAGATCGTGGACCGGGTCGGCGCGGCCCTGTCGCCGGACGCGGGCCTCGCCGCGCCGGCCGCCTGGGCGGTGGGCAGCCTGCTGCTGATCTTCGCGACGCCCGAGGCGGCGGAGCGCTCGGCCCGGGCGCTGCGGACGGCCCTGGGCGCCTCGGTGCGGCTGGCGGCGCACTATGGCGTGGCGAACGTGACCGAGACGGCCAGCCTGGGCGGCCCGGTGCTGGCCGGCCTGGCCGTCGACCTGCCGCGCGCCATCCTGGACGGCGTGCCGCCCGGCGCCTGGCACGTGAGCGAGATCTTCGCCGCCGGCCTCGCCGCCGCCCGCGCCGGCGACCGCCCGATCCCCGTGGGCGAACTGGCGGGGACGCCGATCCTGGCGTTCTAGGCGCGGGGCTTCCGGGGAAGGCGCTGGGGAGGGGGCGAGAGCTGGTATCTACCCGGTCCATACCCGGGCCAGCCCTCTCCCTACCCTCTCCCTCTCGCTGCGCGGGGGAGAGGAGGTGAAGGCGCCAACGTCCGCAACCCACCCGTCCCCGACCTTTGCCTCGCCTGTGACCAGCGGAGGTGGGGCGCGTTCACCGGCCGGGGCGGAGGTCGCGGGGGGCGGGATGGCGCGTCACGAGCGGTCGACGTGGATGCCGGCCCGGGGGCCGTCGGCGTAGGAGCAGGCGGTTCCCGAGGCGGACGGGCTGCGCCATCTGTAGGCCTTGCTGCCGCGACCGCAGCCGCCGGGCCAGACGCGTTGCAGGGCGGCGTCGGGGAAGCCCGCCTGCCGGAGGGCGGCGCTGGCGTTGCGGGCGTGGCGCGGTCCTTCGTGGCGCTCGTGCCAGGCGCCATAGACGACGGCGACCGCCAGCAGGGCGGCACAGGCCATCAGGCCCTCGCGGAGGTCGCCGCGATGGCGCGGAGAGGGACGCCTGGCGCCGCTGGCCAGATCCTGCAGAGCTCGGGTCATGGGCGCCCTCGTCGATCCGCGCAGCATCGCCGGGCAACGCTAATGTCGCCTTTCGAGCCTTGGTGAACCGGCGTGTGCGGGGCGTCCGCGTCGTCCGGGCGGCCTAGACGACCAGATCCTCCAGGCGGGTGCGGTCGACGATCACGAGGGCGTCGCCTTCCCGGCGGACGATGCCGCGGCGTTCCAGGGCGTTGACGGTGCGCGAGGCGGTCTCGCGCGTGGTCTGGACACGCTGGGCGAGCACGGCCAGCACGGGGGGCGGACTGATGCTGCGGCCGTCGGCGAGGTCGGCCAGGCGCAGCAGTTCGGCGTGGATGCGGCCGGCGGCGGTGAGGGTGGTGCGGGCGACCATCCGCTCGGTGGCGGCGCGGAGCTGGCGGGTGAGAGTGCGGGCGAGGGCGAGGCCCAGGCTGCTGTGCTGTTCGGCCAGGGTGAGGAAGTCGAGCGCCAGGAAGACGGCGGTGCGGGTGTCCTCGACCGCCACGATGTCGGCGACGCTGGCGGGATCCTCGGCCGCGGTCAGGGCGCCGAACAGGTCGCCGGGCAGGAACTCCTGCAGCAGGACCAGGTGGCCTTCGCGCGAGTAGGTGATGGCCCGGGCGCGGCCCACCCACATCATGAAGGCCTCGTGGACCGGATCGCCCTGGCGGATGACGACGCCGCGCGAGGGATAGGCGCGCATGGTGGCGCGACGGGAGATCGCCTCGGCGGTTTCGGCCGAGCACCCCAGGGACTGCCCCAGGAACCGGGTAAAATCTGCTTCGACTTGTAGGCCCGTCACGAACACGCTCCCCGCGTGGGGAACCTGCCCGGCGAGGGGCTGCGCCGCAAGGCGCCGGTGGGTCAGTTCGGCGGCATCGCGTGGGCGCGCACCTTGCGCAGGCCCTCGAGGATGGCGTCGCCGCCCGAGACGGCGGCCTTCTCGCCCATGGACGCCAGCAGGCGGATGCCGTCCACGTGGACGTCGATCGCCGGCCAGTTGACCTCGTCGGCCGAGCGGAAGTGGTCGGAGAGGTCGCACAGGCTGATCGCCGCGTCGGACAGCGCCTTCAGCCCGAAGGCGCTGGCGAGGCCGAAGATGGCGTTGGAGAGGTCGTAGACCGGGCCCAGGCCGTCGGGCGCGCCCTGGCGGGCGGCGGCGGCGAGGTTGCCGAGCGCCTCGGACTTCTCGATGAGCGAGACGAGCGAGACGCCGCGCTGGGCCTCCACGCGGGTCTCGGCGGCCTTCACGGCGGCCTCGGCCGTGCGGCCGCCGGGTTCGCGGGCCATCTTGGCGAGGGTGTTCTCGACGGCGAATACGCGGGGACGGCTCATCACATGACGGCTTTCGGTTTGAACAGGGCGTCGATCTCGTCCTGCTCGAGGTTGGGTGTGCTGGCGGCGCCGACTTCGGCCGAGAGGTCGTCGTGGCGACGCCCCTTCATGCCGACCGGTGGCCCCAGCGCCTTCACGCGGCGGTCGGGCCCGTAGTAGCCGGGGGCGCAAACGAATTTGCGCTGATCGTTCAGCAGCCAGATGATCCGCTGCATCATGATCAGTGGCGGCACCGGCTTGCGCACCACGAAGCTGGCCCCGGCGTCGCGACCCTTGAAGATCTGCGAGGGGCGGGTGTGGCCGGTCACCAGGATCACGGGCGCGAAACAGTTCGGCTCGATCTCGCAGCGACGCAGCCAGTGGATGAAGTCGTAGCCCTCGCCGTCGGCCAGGGCGCTGTCCACGACGAGCAGGTTCAGGACCTTGGACTGCACCGAGCTCTGGGCCTCGCCCATGGTCAGACAGCGCCGCGGGGTGTGCACGCCGAAGCCGGCGAACATCTCGGCCATGATGTTGAGGCCCTCAGGGTCCCCGCACGCCAGCAACACCTCGGCCGTGGAGAGGTTGACGCGTTCGGTCTTGCTGAAGGGCAGGCTCAACGGCTCAGTCCCAGAAGGTCACCGGCTCGACGGGCTCGGGCGGCCTAGCCGGGGCCACGCCGGCCAGGCGACGGGCCTGTTCGGCCAGCGTCAGGGCGCTGACCGCCGTCTCTACGGCGGCATAGTCCGAGCTGCGCTCGGCCTCGGCCAGGGCGCGCACGAAGGCGGTCAGGCCAGAGAGGCGCTGGCTGAGCAGGTCGGAGACCTGGGCGTCGACCAGCGAGTCGGCATCGCGCGGCGCCGTGGCGGCGAGGCGCGAGATGACCGACTGCATCCGCTCGCCGAGCTCGACGAGTTCGCCGATCTCCTCGGCGACGAGGTCGAGTGAGGCGGCGAGCGGGCTGGACTGCGTGGCGGTCGCCGGGGCGGCCATCAGAACAGCTCCAGCGCGCCGGTATCCTCGGTGGGCCGGGGAGCGGGGGCCTTGCGCTCGGTGGCGAAGACCTTGGATTCCGTCGGGGCCAGCAGGATCTGGCGGGCGCGGCCGCTGATCGGCCAGTACTGGATCCGGCGGGCGCGGTCGCCGCGCAGCGAGCCGCCCACGTACTGCAGACCCTCGTCCCGCACGAAGCGCTCGGCGAAGGCCGAGTTCTGGCCGCCCACGTCCGACAGGCCGTCGAACAGGTGGGCGCCGCCGAACAGCTTCACTTCCAGTCGTTCGCGCCGTGCGCCCTTGCGGAGCAGGGCGTTGACCAGCAGTTCCATGGACTGCACGCCGTAGCGCAGGCCCGCGTCGCCGGTCTCGCCGGGAAGCAGGAAGTGGTTCATGCCACCCACGCCCAACACCGGATCGCGGATGCACGCGGCCACGCACGACCCGAGGATGGTCGTCAGCACGACGTCCTCGTCCGTCACGTGGAACTCCCCCTGGATCACGTGGATCTTGCGGGGTTCCGGCGCGAACGCGTCGTCAAATCCGGCGGAGAAGTGGCTCACGCGAGGACGCCGAAGATCGCTTCGATCTTCTCCTTCAGGGTCCCGACGGTGAACGGCTTCACCAGGTAGTTGTTGACGCCGAACTGCACCGCGCGCTGCACCAGCTCCTTGTCGGCGCGGCCGGTGAGCATGATGAAGGCGGTCTTCTGGATCGGCGGGTGCGAGCGGATGGCGCGCAGCAGGCCCAGGCCGTCCAGCTTCGGCATGTTGTAGTCCGAGATCACGAGGTGGATCGGCCGGGCCAGCATGTGGCGCAGGCCTTCTTCACCGTCGGGGGCCTCATAGATGGTCCGGAAACCGAGCTGCTGCAGGCCGCTGCGCACCAGCGACCGCATCGTCTGTTGGTCGTCGACAACCAGGCAGGTGAGGGAGGAGGGCGCCGGCATCAGCGTTCCGTTTCTTTGTTCGTGAGGTTGCGGATGGCGGGGCCGAGCTTCTCCAGCGGAAGCTGGCGTTCGACCGCGCCGAGTTCGAAGGCCGCCCGGGGCATGCCGTAGACGACGCAGGTCGCCTCGTCCTGGCCCAGGGTGCGGGCGCCGGCCTGCCGCATGGCGAGCAGACCTTGGGCGCCGTCGCGGCCCATGCCGGTCAGGATCGCGCCGACGGCCCGGTCCTTGGCGGTACGCGCCACAGACGAAAAGAGGACATCCACCGACGGACAGTGGCCGCTGACCGGGGCGCCGCGGGTCACCCGGCAGCGGAACTGCTTGGTGCCCTCGATCTCCAGGTGAAAGTCTCCGCCCGGCGCCACATAGACGCGGCCGGGGAGGAGGGGGTCGCCGTCGCGCGCTTCGCTCACCGTGGCGGCGCTGACGCGGTTCAGGCGTTCGGCGAAGCTCTTGGTGAAGCTGGCCGGCATGTGTTGGGTGATCACGGTCGGCGCGCAGTTGGCGGGCAGACGCTGGACCACGTTGAGCAGGGCCTCGACGCCGCCCGTGGACGAGCCGATCGCCACGACCTTGTCGGCCGGGACGAAGTCGCCGGTGCAGGCCGGCTCCTCGCGGCGGACGCGCTCGCGCACCCGGGCGCGGGCCGCGGCCTTCACCTTGGCGGCGATCTCGCGGAAGCCGTCGCGGTCGGAGCCGCGGGGCTTCTCGATGCAGTCCACGGCGCCCAGCTCCAGGGCCTGAAGCGTGGCCTCGGTGCCGCGGGCGGTCAGGGTCGAGACCATGACCACGGGCATCGGACGCAGGCGCATCAGGCGCTCGAGGAACTCGAGGCCGTTCATGTTGGGCATCTCGACGTCGAGGGTGATGACGTCGGGATTGAGGGCCTTGATCGCCTCCCGGGCCTGGAGCGGGTCGCAGGCCTCGCCCACGACCTCCAGTTCGGGGTCGGCGGAGAGCGCGGCGCCAATGAGCTGGCGCATCACGGTGGAGTCGTCGACGACGAGAACTCGGGTCATGCGCGGCACTCCGCGATCTTGCGATAGGTGGTGACGCCGTCGGGACGGAACGCGGACGAGGCGGGGCCCTGGATGCGCTCGGAGTGACCGATGTAGAGGGCGCCGTTCATGTTCACGAGCGGGGCGAAGCGGCTCCACAGGCGCGACTGGGTGTCGTCCTCGAAGTAGATCGCCACGTTGCGGCAGAAGATGGCGTCGAACTTGCCCTTCATCGGCCAGTCGCCGATCAGGTTCAGCTCGTTGAACGTCACAAGGGCGCGCACGTCGTCGGACATCCGGACGGTCCCGCCGGGGCCGTTCTGGGTGTAGCGCTTGCGATAGTCGGCCGGCACGCCTTCCAGCAGGTGCTGGGCGTACTCGCCCGAGCGGCCGTCGGCGACCATGTTCGGGTCGATGTCGGTCGCCAGGATCTTGATGTCGCGGTCCGGGGCTTCCGGCATCAGCGACAGGATCGTCATGGCGATCGAGAAGGGCTCCTGGCCGCTCGAGCACGCCGCCGACCAGATCCGCACCTTGCCGCCGCGGCGGGCCGCGTCCAGCAGGGGCGGCAGCACCTTGTCGCGCAGGTGGTCGAAGTGGTGCGGCTCGCGGAAGAAGCGCGTGACGTTGGTGGTCAACGCCGCGAGCATCTTCTGGCGCTCGTCGAGGCCGTTGCCGTCGGCGACCAGGGCGCAATAGTCCTTGAAACTGGTCAGCCCCAGGGCGCGCAGGCGCTTGGCGAGACGCGAGTAGACCAGCGTCGCCTTGGCGTCGGGCAGGTGAATGCCGGCGTCGCCGTGCACCATCGCCGAGATCTTGCGGAAATCGGCTTCGGTGAAGGCGAACTCGCCTTCGACCATATTGGCGCCCTGACGCGCGGAAGTTGGCGCATTGACGCTCATCAGGCGGCTTCCAGCTCCATGTCGGGCAGAACGCGCTCGAGACCGATCAGGCTGATCATACGCCCGTCCATGGCGATCAGGCCACGCACGAAAGTCTTGGCGGTGTCCGAAGCGACGTCGGGCGTCGGCTGGATCACGTCGTCGGTGACCGTGAGGATGTCGGAGACCGCATCCACCAGCAGGCCCACCACCTGGCCGCCGATGTCGGCGACGATGATGACGTTGCGATCGCTGGCCTCGGTGCTCTCGAAGCCCAGGCGCGAGGCCAGGTCAACGATCGGCAGCACGGCGCCGCGGAGGTTGATGACGCCCTTCACGAAGGAAGGGGACTGGGGCAGGGCCGTGGCGGCGGTCCAACCGCGGATCTCGCGGATGGCCATGATGTCCACGCAGAATTCCTGCGCGCCGATGCGGAAGGAGATGAGCTCCTTCATGCCGCCCGGATTGCCTTGCCCGTTCTGGGTGTCGACCTGGTTCATGTTCAACCTGCCTTGCGCATCTCGCCGCGGGACACGGCGACGATGGTGTCGATGTCGAGGATGAGGGCGACGCGGCCGTCGCCCAGGATGGTGGCGGCGGCCACGCCCGGCACCTGCCGGTAGTTGGCCTCCAGAGACTTGATGACCACTTGGCGCTGGCCTTGGATCGCGTCGACGAAGAGGGCCGCGCGGGCGCCGCCTTCACCTTCGATCAGCAGCGCGACGCCGTCCGAGGAGGGCAGCGGCTCGCGGCGGTAGCCGAGGGCCATGCCGACGTCGATCAGGGGCACGAAGCCGCCGCGGATCGAGATCACCCGGGCGTGGCCGCCCAGGCTGTGGACGTCCTCGGCCTTGGGCTGCAGCGTCTCGATGATGGCGGTGATCGGGGCGACCAGGGTCTGGCCTTCCACCGAGACCACCATGCCGTCGAGGACCGCCAGCGTCAGCGGCAGGCTCATGGTGAAGGTCGAGCCCTTGCCGGGCTTCGAGGTGATGTTGATCCGGCCGCCCAGGGCCTGGATCGAGCGGCGGACCACGTCCATGCCGACGCCGCGGCCCGAGATGTCCGACACCTCGGCGGCCGTGGAGAAGCCCGGCATGAAGATCAGGTTGTCGATCTCCTCGTCCGACAGGGTGGCGTCGGCGGCGATCAGGCCCTTCTCGATGGCGATGCCCTTGACGCGCTCGCGGTTGATGCCGCCGCCGTCGTCGGAAACCTCGATCACGATGCGGCCCGAGCGGTGCATGGCGGCCAGCTTCACGACGCCCTCGGCCGGCTTGCCGGCGGCGGCGCGCTTCTCGGGGCTTTCCAGGCCGTGGTCGATCGCGTTGCGGATCATGTGCGTCAGCGGGTCGGCCAGGCGCTCGATCACGGTCTTGTCGACCTCGGTGCCTTCGCCCTCGGTGACGAGGCGGACCGGCTTGCCGGTCATGGCGGCCACTTCACGCACCAGGCGCGGCATCCGCTGGAACACCGACTTCACCGGCTGGGCGCGGATGGCCATCACGCTGTCCTGGATCTCCCGGGTCAGCTGTTCCAGTTCGTCCAGGCCCATGGCGACGGCGGAGGCGCGGGCGAGGCCGGCTTCCATCACGCGCTGCGCCAGCACGGCCTGGTTGATGACGAGCTCGCCGACCAGGTCGATCAGGCGATCGACGCGGTCCAGGTCCACGCGGATCGTGGCGCCGGCCTCGGTCTTGCGCGACTGGTTGGCCGCGAGGCCCTCGGACGCGTCGGCGGCCGGGGTGGCCGGGGCGGCCGGAGCCGGGGGAGCCGCGGGAGCGGGCGGCACGACCGCCAGCGCGGGCGCCGGGGTCGGCGCGGGTTCGGCTTCCGGCAGGCCCGCCGCTTGCAGCAGGGCCGTCAGGTCGAAGTCGTCGGGCGCGGTCTCGATCAGCGGCCCGGCTTCGGCCTGGGCGCGCGCCAGGAGGGCGCCGATGTCGAGGCCGCCGCCGCCGGCGCCGGACCCACCCTGGGCCTCGACGTCCAGCTCGCAGTCGCCGTCGACGAATTCGAAGACCTCACGGATGGCCAGCTCGTCGGTGTCGCCCGACACGGTGACGTTCCAGATGAGGTAGGCCGCCTCGGGGTCGATGGCGTCCAGGAGCGGCACCTCGGAGGTGTCCAGCTCGACCTGGCTGTCGCCCAGGCGGACCAGTTCGCGGAGCAGCAACGCCGCTTCGTTGGCCTTGGCGTAGAGATCGGCGCGCGGCTTGAAGCGAACCTTGAAGGCGCGGGCCGAGGGGGCCTCTTCCGGCACGTCGACAGCCACCGACATCGGCTGGAACTCGAAGTCGCCCCAGTCTTCCTCTTCGTCGGCGCCCGCGGCGCCGCTCATGGCCTTCAGCTCGTCCGACAGCTGCTGCTGCTGGGCATGCTCGCCTTCCTGACCGGCGCGGGCGGAGGTGACCAGGTCGGCCAGGATGTCCGCGGCGCGCAGCATGGTCTTCAGGACCTCGGGCGACGCCGCCAGGCGGCCCGAGCGCATCTCGTCCAGCGCCGTCTCGAAGACGTGGGCGAAGCGGATCAGCGCCTCGAGCTGGAACGCGCCGGCCCCGCCCTTGATCGAGTGCACCGCCCGGAAGACGGCGTTGATGGTCTCCGGGTCCTGGTCCCCGCCTTCCATGGCGAGGAGGCCGGACTCCAGTTCAGCGAGCTGCTCCTCGCATTCCTGGAAGAAGGTATCCTTGATGGCGGCAAAAGGATCCACGGGCGCGTTCTCTCGTACGGGTCGGGCGAAGTTGGTCTGGCGTAGTCGGTCGGCTTAGGCGGCGACGCGGCGGATGGCGTCGACGAGCTTGTCCGGATTGAAGGGCTTCACGATCCAGCCCGTGGCGCCGGCCATCCGCGCGCGGTTCTTCTTTTCCGCATCGCTTTCGGTGGTCAGGACCAGGATCGGGATGGCCCGATGCTGCGGATCGCCGCGGACTTCCTCGATGAAGCCGAAGCCGTCCATGCGCGGCATGTTGATGTCGGTCACGATGACCTGAGGCCGTTCCGCCTGCAGCACTTCGAGGCCGTGGATGCCGTCCTCGGCCTGGACGACGCGGAAGCCCGCATCAGCCAGCGCGAGGCGCAGCATTTCCCGCATTGTGCGGGAATCGTCGACGGTGAGGACAGTCATGCTCATGAGTTGAGGTCCTGAACGGTGGAATGAACGGCGAGCTGGGTGGCGCCCATCAGGGCCAGCGCGTCGGTGAACTCGGGAGTGGCTTCAATGATCTCGAAGGTCTGGCCGTCGGCCGACCAGGTCGCCTGGGCGGAGAGCAGCACCTGGAGGCACTGCCCGCCGAGCCGGCGGACCTGAGAGGCGTTCAGCGAGAGCGGCTTGCCGCGCTGGTCCTTGAGGGACTGCACGAGCGGACCGGCCGCCGTCATGTCCAGGCTGTCCGCCAGTTGGATGGTGTTGCTCATGCTCAGAATTCGTCCCAGGCGTCTTCTTCGACAGCGGCGGAGGGCTTCGGCGCCGCGCCGCCACGGCCGGTCGTCTTCATGGCGACGGCGGTGGTCGGGGCAGGGCGATGGGCCGGGGCGGCGGCGCGCGGCGCGGCGGGAGCCGCGGCCGAGGCGGGAGCCGCGGCCGAAGCGCTGTAGCCGGCGCCCAGCTCGAAGCGCGAGATCAGGCGGTTCAGGGCCTCGGCCTCACCCGACAGCGAGTGGCTGGCGGCGGTGGCTTCCTCGACCATGGCGGCGTTCTGCTGGGTCACCTGGTCCATCTGGTTGATGGCGGTGTTCACCTGCTGCAGGCCGGTGGCCTGTTCCTGAGCCGAGGCGGCGATGTCGGTGACGGCTTCGTTGATCTGGGTGACCTGGGCCAGGATGCGTTCCAGCACCTTGCCCGTCTCGCCCACCAGGCCCACGCCGCGGTCGACCTGGGCCGACGAGGCCGAGATCAGGGTCTTGATTTCCTTGGCCGCTTCGGCCGAGCGCTGGGCCAGGGCCCGCACTTCCGAGGCGACGACCGCGAAGCCCTTGCCCGCATCGCCGGCGCGGGCGGCTTCAACGCCGGCGTTCAGGGCCAGCAGGTTGGTCTGGAAGGCGATCTCGTCGATCACGCCGATGATCTGGCTGATCTGGGTCGAGGAGTTCTCGATCTCGCTCATGGCGGCGACGGCGTCACGGACCACGACGCCCGAGCGTTCGGCGTCCGACTTGGCGGAGCCCACGGCCTCGCGGCTCTGGGCGGCGCCCTCGGCGGTCTTGCGGACGGTGGCGGTGATCTGGTCGAGCGCCGCGGCGGTCTCTTCCAGGCTGGCCGCCTGCTGCTCGGTGCGGCGCGACAGGTCGTCGGAGGCCTGGGTGATCTCGCCGGCGCCCGAACGGACGGCCGTGGCGTTGGTGGCCACTTCCTTCAGGGTGTCCTGCAGGGTGTCCATGGCGCGGTTGAAGTCGGCGCGCAGCTTCTCGTAGTGCGGCGCGAAGGCTTCGTTCAGGCGGAAGGTCATGACGCCCGAGGCGAGGCGGTCCAGGCCCTGGGCCAGGCCCTCGACGACCTGCTGCTGCTCGGCGGCGGCGGCGGCGCGTTCGGCCTCGTTCTGGCGGCGCGCCTCGTCGGCGGCCTTGCGGCTCTCGACGGTCTCACCTTCCAGGCGCAGCTTCTCAATGCCGGCGTCCTTGAAGTGCTGGACGGCGGCGGCCATCTTGCCGACCTCGTCCTTGCGGCCTTGGGCCGGGATCGTGACGTCCAGGTCGCCGGCGGCCAGCTTGGCCATGGCGTCGGTCATGGTGCGGACCGGCTTGGCGATGGCGGCCGACAGGATGGCGCCCATCAGGACCGACAGGGCCACCGCGGCCAGGGCGCCGACGCCCATCAGGGTGAAGGCGAAGGCCTGGGCGGTTTCCTGACCCTCGGCGCGGTCGTCCAGGACCTTGGTCTCTTCGTCGATGAACTGGTTCAGCAGGGCCTTGAGGTCCGCCGTGCGGCCCTTCGTGCCCAGTTGCGCCATGGCCTCGGCCTGGCGCAGCGGGTCCGTGGCGGCGTCGATCAGTTCCTTCTCCTCGCCGTCGACCTTGGCCATCTCGGCCTTGATCTTGCCGATCAGCGCGGCGTCTTCCGGCGCGATCTTGGTGAGAAGCTCGAGAGCCTCGGCGGCCTTCTTCTCGTTGGCGTTGATCTGCTTCAGGAACGAGGGGTCGCCGCTGGCGACCAGGCCGCGGACGCCCGAAGAACGGTCGACCCGGGCGAGCAGGGTTTCATTGGCGGCGTCCAGCTGGGCGACGCTGGCGTTGTTCAGTTTCACGGCCTGCTGGATGCTCAGCAGGCTGCCGAAAATGGTCGCGCACATGACGACGACCACGGTGACGACGACGGCAAAGCCGACGGCGAGCTTCTTCGAGATGTTCAGGTTGTTGAGGAACGTCATGAGTCCAGGTTCGCGTGCCGCCAATGAAAACAATGGATGTGTGGCGACGCCCCCCTGGCTCGCCCTTGCCGCGAACTTGACCAGCCGGGTTTGATTATTGGTAAACCGCGGAAACCTGAGGGGCGCTGTTCTGTCCTGAAGGGCGCTTCTACCCCGCGACATTTCGCCACCATGCCCGCGTTCCGCAAAAAGAGAACATCTTGCGAACTCGGAACAAAGGCGGTACGTCTGAGTCACGCCGCGGCGCCCGCGGTCGGGCCACTCGGTTGGCGGAATCGTGGGATAGAGAGGGCTGGGATATGTCGCAGTCGGCGTTGAGGCTCGTGGGAAAAGAAGATTCGGATAAGCAGCGCGCGCTGGAGGCGGCGCTGTCGCAGATCGACCGGGCGTTCGGCAAAGGCTCGGTCATGCGCCTGGGCGAGAAGGGCAAGATCGAGATCGAGTCCTACTCGACCGGCTCGCTGGGCCTGGACCTGGCGCTGGGCATCGGCGGCCTGCCCAAGGGGCGGATCGTCGAGGTCTACGGTCCGGAATCGTCGGGCAAGACCACCCTGGCGCTGCACGTGGTGGCCGAGGTTCAGAAGGCCGGCGGCACCGCCGCCTTCGTCGACGCCGAGCACGCCCTCGATCCGGGCTATGCGCACAAGCTGGGCGTCAACCTGGACGACCTGCTGGTCGCCCAGCCCGACACCGGCGAACAGGCGCTGGAGATCACCGACACCCTGGTGCGGTCCAACGCGGTGGACATCATCGTCGTCGACTCGGTGGCGGCGCTGACGCCGCGCGCCGAAATCGAAGGCGAGATGGGCGACAGCCTGCCGGGGCTGCAGGCCCGCCTGATGAGCCAGGCGCTGCGCAAGCTCACCGCCTCGATCTCCAAGGCCAAGACCCTGGTCATCTTCATCAACCAGATCCGCATGAAGATCGGGGTGATGTACGGCAGCCCCGAGACCACCACGGGCGGCAACGCGCTGAAGTTCTACGCCTCGGTCCGCCTGGACATCCGCCGCACCGGCTCGGTCAAGCAGCGGGACGAGATCGTCGGCAACAACGTCCGCGTGAAGGTGGTGAAGAACAAGGTCGCCCCGCCGTTCCGCGAGGTCGAGTTCGACATCATGTACGGCGAGGGGATCTCCAAGCTGGGCGAGATCATCGACCTCGGCGTGAAGGCCGGGGTGATCGAGAAGTCGGGTTCCTGGTTCTCCTGGAACAGCCAGCGCATCGGCCAGGGCCGGGACAACGTCCGCGAGTTCCTGAAGCAGAACAAGGACATCGCCGAGCAGATCGAAAAGCAGGTCCGCGGCGCCAAGGACACCGTCGAGGAACAGCTGCTGGTCGGCCCGCCGGAAGGCGCCGACGACGAGGACGGCTCTCTCTGAGATCCGGCGCGGCTCACGGGCCGCCGCGCGGCTCCGCCCTCGGGTCCGCGCGCCTGACCCGCACGTCTGCATCGTGTGCCTGACCCGTAGGTCTGCACCGTGTGCCTGAACCGTGTGTCCGGCCCGCCCTTCCGGTCCGCCCAGACGGCCGGACGGCGCGGTGTCGGGTCGGGATCGCGAGAGACACGGCGCCCGGGCCAGTCCCGGGCGACTTTCGTTTGGGGGCGGTGTTCAGGGCCGGCGTCGCGCCTGCCCGCACGACCTTTCGGGCACGACTTTCGCGCCGGCGGGGTCGGACTTTCGCGCGGGCGGGGCCGGGCGCGCGTGGTTTTCCTTTGGCGGGTTCCGCGAGGTTTCGTAAGAGGTCGCCGGTTCCCATCTGGGAGCCCAACGTTCCAACGCCTTGTGATTGAAGCCCGATGCCGAGCCTGAACGAGATCCGCACCCACTTCCTCGAGTACTTCCGGAAGCAGGATCACGCCGTCGTGGCCTCGGCCCCGCTGGTCCCGCAGAACGACCCGACGCTGCTGTTCGTCAACGCCGGCATGGTGCCGTTCAAGAACTACTTCACGGGCGCCGAGAGCTCGCCGTGGCCGCGCGCCGCCAGCTCGCAGAAGTCGGTCCGCGCCGGCGGCAAGCACAACGACCTGGACAACGTCGGCTACACCGCGCGCCACCACACGTTCTTCGAGATGCTGGGTAACTTCTCGTTCGGCGACTACTTCAAGGAACGCGCGATCACCCACGCGTGGGAGCTGCTGACCAAGGAGTTCGGCCTGCCGGCCGACAAGCTGACGGTCACCGTCTACCACACCGACGACGAGGCGTTCGGCCTCTGGAAGAAGATCGCCGGCCTGCCGGACCACAAGATCATCCGCATCGCCACCAACGACAATTTCTGGTCGATGGGCGACACCGGCCCGTGCGGCCCGTGCTCCGAGATCTTCTACGACCACGGCGACCACATCTTCGGCGGCCCGCCCGGCAGCCCGGACGAGGACGGCGACCGCTTCGTCGAGGTCTGGAACCTCGTCTTCATGCAGTTCGAGCAGTTCGCCGACGGCACGCGCACGGCGCTGCCGAAGCCGTCGATCGACACCGGCATGGGCCTGGAGCGCATCGCCGCCGTCCTGCAGGGCGTGCACGACAACTACGACGTCGACCTCTTCAAGACCCTGATCGCCGCGTCCAAGCGCGAGCTGCGCGCGGAGGGTGCGGAGACCACGCCGTCGCACCGGGTGATCGCCGACCACCTGCGTTCGTCCAGCTTCCTGATCGCCGACGGCGTGATGCCGTCGAACGAGGGCCGTGGCTATGTCCTGCGCCGCATCATGCGCCGGGCCATGCGCCACGCCCACCTGCTGGGGGCGGAAGAGCCGTTGATGCACCGCGTCGCCCCGACGCTGGTGACCGAGATGGGCCAGGCCTATCCCGAGCTGAAGCGCGCCGAGGACGCCATCGTCGACACCCTGCGCCAGGAGGAGGAACGCTTCCGGGTGACGCTGGGCCGTGGCCTCTCACTGCTGGACGAGGCCACCGCCGGCCTGAAGGACGGCGACGTCATGTCGGGCGAGACGGCGTTCAAGCTCTATGACACCTACGGCTTCCCGCTGGACCTGACGCAGGACGCGGTGCGGGCCAAGGGCCTGACCGTGAACCTCGAGGAATACGACGCCGCCATGGGCCGCCAGCGCGAGATGGCGCGCGGTGCGTGGAAGGGCTCGGGCCAGGCCGCGGCGGCGGCCGAGTGGTTCGGCATCCGCGACCGGCTGGGACCGACGGTGTTCACCGGCTACGACGACGTCGACGGCACGGGCGAGCTGCTGGTGCTGGTCGAGGACGGCGCCGAGATCGAGGCGGCCGGCGCGGGGGCGAAGGTCCAGGCGCTGTTCGACCGCACGCCCTTCTACGCCGAGAGCGGCGGCCAGGCGGGCGACAAGGGTGAGATCGAGTGGCAGGGCGCCGACGGGCAGTCCGGGCGCGCCAAGGTCACCGACGTCCAGAAGCAGGCGGGCGACCTGAACGTCCACGACCTGGAGATCATCGAGGGGACCCTGACCGCCGGGGCGCGCGTCCACCTGATGGTCGATGCGCCGAACCGCGCCACGACGCGCGCGAACCACTCGGCGACCCACCTGCTGCACGCGGCGCTGCGCAACGTGCTGGGCCGTCACGTGACCCAGAAGGGCCAGATGGTGGACGGCGAGCGGATCCGCTTCGACTTCAGCCACGGCCAGCCGCTGACGGCGGACGAGATCGACCGGATCGAGGCCGAGGTGAACGCGGTGGTGCGCCAGAACATCGCCGCCGAGACCAAGGTCATGCAGCCGCAGGAGGCCATCGAGGCCGGCGCCATGGCCCTGTTCGGCGAGAAGTACGGCGACAGCGTCCGCGTGCTGACCCTGGGCCAGGCCCTGGGCGGCGAGGGGAACTATTCGGTCGAACTGTGCGGCGGCACCCACGTGGCGCGCACGGGCGACATCGCCCTGTTCAAGGTGGTGTCCGAGCAGGGCGTCGCGGCGGGCGTGCGCCGGATCGAGGCGCTGACCGGCGACGCGGCGCGCCGCTGGCTGCTGGAGCAGGCGGCGGTGGCCAAGGCGCTGGCCGAGCAGTTCAAGGCGCCGGTGGCCGAGGTCGGCGGCCGGATCGAGGCGCTGCAGGCCCACGCCCGCAAGCTGGAGAAGGAACTGGCCGAGGCCAAGCGGCAGCTCGCCATGGGCGGCGGCGGCGGGGCGGCGGCGGGCCCCGAGGAGATCGGCGGCGTCCAGGTGATGGCGCGGATCATGGACGGCGTCGGCGGCAAGGACCTGCGTCCCATCGCCGAGGAGTTCAAGAAGCAGCTTCCGGACGGCGTCATCGCCCTGATCGGCACCGCCGACGGCAAGGCGGCGGCGACCGTGGCGGTCACCGGCTCGGCGCAGGGCAAGTTCAGCGCCGTGGACCTGGCCAAGGCGGCGGTGCTGGCCATGGGCGGGCAGGGCGCGGGCGGGCGTCCCGACTTCGCCCAGGGCGGCGCCCCCGACGCCTCCAAGGCCGAGGAAGGCCTGGCGGCCGTGAAGGCGGCGCTGGGCGGCTGATCGGCCGGCGGAGAGATCCCGGCGGTCCGCAAGACTGCCGGGCAACCCGCTGTATAACCTAGGTTAATATTCCCCCTGGGGTTGTTTTGGCTCGAACCGTGCCGGTTTCCGCCTTAACACCTGATTCAGCATTTCCCGCGTTCGGGGTTAGTGGGGGTTATTTCAATGCGTATGAATTTCCTGGCCGCCGCGGCGGTCGCCGGCGGCATGATCTTTGCCGCCTCGCACGCGAGCGCGACGGTCTTCACGCTCGACAATTTCACGGTCACCGCGCACTCGACCGACGCCAACGGCCTGAAGATCGAAGTCGCCAAGCTGGTGAACTCGCCGCTGACGTTCGACCTGTCGGCGCCGGGCGTGGATCCCTACACCGTCGACCTGTTCCTCCTGTGGACCGACGACACCTGGGTGAACGCCGACGACAAGGCGCCGAAGGACATCTCGGTCAGCTTCAACTTCACCGACCCCTTCCCGAACATGGTCGACCCGGTCACCGGTGAGACCAAGGGCCAGAGCAAGCTGGGCGGCCTGTTCCAGAACGGCGTGGTCTCGTGGGACGCCCCGACCTCGTTCACCTGGGGCTATCAGAACAGCGGCCTGATGACGATCTCGCTGAGCGGCGGCACGTTCAGCGGCGGCATCGGCGGCCTGAACCTGATCCCGGGCGTCGAGTGGATCGACAACTCGCACTTCGGCTATGTGGTCAAGGCGACGTTCGACTGGGACCGCAACCCGGTCGCCGCCCCGTCGGCCGCGCCGGAGCCGGCGACCTGGGCCCTGATGATCGGCGGCTTCGGCATGGCCGGCGCCACCCTGCGCCGCCGCCGCAGCCTGGCGATCGGCTAAAGCCCTTCGCACATCGCGGACATGAAGATGGCCGGGGCGAAAGCCTCGGCCATTTTCGTTGGCGAAGGGCCCTCGGGACAGAGGCGGCCCTGGGGGCGGCCTTACCCTCGTCGTGCCGTAAGCCCCCGCCAAGCTAAGGCGGCTAGACCGACAATCGACAGGCCAGCGAGCGGCTTGAGCCACACGTCGCCACTGATAAGCGGCGCGGACGCCGCGAACGCGAGCAACAGCACCAAGTTGAGTTTGAGGATGGCGCGTGCCTGAGCCCGAAAAGCTTGCGCGGACCGCTGAGCGGGGATGGGGTTGGTCATCGGCCCTCTGCGCCAAACCGGAGTCCCAGGCTAGGCTTTGGTCCGTGGCGCCGTAAAGGTCCGCAACGGGTGATTGGCGGCATTCCAGAACGGTTCCTCGACACCGCGCGATCAAGCTTCCCGCTGCGCGGCGAAGGCAAGGGGGCGCCGAGGATCGAACCCCGCCTTCACCTCTCGCGGCTGGGCGGGAGGTGAAGCGGCGACGGATGCCGTGGGCAGGATGGTCAGGTCGCGAGGAAGACGCAGAACTTGTTGCCGACCGGGTCGCGGAAGTAGGCGGCGTAGAAGCCGCTGGTCGCCTCGGGCGGCCGGAAGCCGGGGCCGCCCTCGTCGGAGCCGCCGGCGGCCAGGGCCGCGTCGTAGGCGGCCTTCACCTGGGCCTGATCGTCGGCCTTGAACGCCACCATGATGCCGTTGCCGGCGCGCGGCTCGGCGCCGTCATAGGGCTTGCAGATCCCCACGCAGGGTTCGCCGCCCTTGGGGCCATAGAAGGCCCAGCCGGGGAACGGCTCGCTGCGCTCCCAGCCCAGCGCGCCCAGGGTGGCGTCATAGAAGGGCAGGGCGGCCTCCACGTCGTGGGCGCCCAGGGTGACATATCCAATGCTCATCGCAGGTCTCCTATCCGGGATCGACGCTATGCCATCGGGCCGAACGAAACAAGAACATCATTGACCAAATCCGTGTCCGGGCGTTTGCTCGTCACACACTGGTTTGCGGAGACCCCGGATGGACACTCGCGAACACTTCGGCGCACAGACGCCGGACGTCCTGACCCACGAGAAGACCTACCACGCGTTCAGCCTGCTGACCCGATGGGCCATGCTGGTGCTGGGGGACAGCATCCTGTGGCTGACCCTCTGGTTCGCCTCGCCGGCGGGCTTCCTGGGCGCGACCCTGGTGGCGTTGGTCTGTTTCGTGGCGGGCTACATGCTGCTGATCCGGCACGAGGAGAAGCAGCCGCTGGACCTCTGGGTCGAGGGGCGCTGAAACGAAAAGGCCCCGCCGGCGGATCTCGCGGGCGGGGCCTTCGTCGTTTCGGAGCGGGCGGTCGGCCTTAGGCGGCCAGCGCCTTCTCGAGGTTGACCGCGACCTTGTCGATGAAGCCTTCGGTCGTCAGCCAGCCCTGGGTGTCGCCGACCAGCAGCGCCAGGTCCTTGGTCATCGAGCCGCTTTCGACGGTGGCCACGCAGACCTTTTCCAGGGTCTCGCAGAAGTGGGCCAGCTCGGCGTTGCCGTCGAGCTTGGCGCGGTGCTTCAGGCCCTGGGTCCAGGCGAAGATCGAGGCGATCGAGTTGGTGGAGGTCGACTCGCCCTTCTGATGCTGGCGGAAGTGGCGGGTCACGGTGCCGTGGGCGGCCTCGGCCTCCATGATCTTGCCGTCCGGCGTGATCAGCACCGAGGTCATCAGGCCCAGCGAGCCGAAGCCCTGGGCGACCTGGTCCGACTGCACGTCGCCGTCGTAGTTCTTGCAGGCCCAGATGAAGGCGCCGTTCCACTTCAGGGCCGAGGCGACCATGTCGTCGATCAGGCGGTGCTCGTAGACGAGGCCGGCTTCCTTGAACTTGCCCTCGAACTCGGCCTCGTAGACCTCGGCGAAGATGTCCTTGAAGCGGCCGTCATAGGCCTTGAGGATCGTGTTCTTGGTCGAGAGATAGACCGGGTAGTTGCGGTTCAGGCCGTACGACAGCGAGGCGCGGGCGAACTCGCGGATCGAGTCGTCGAGGTTGTACATGCCCATGGCGACGCCGCTGCTCGGGAAGTCGAACACCTCGTGCTCGATCTTCTCGCCGTTCTCGCCTTCCCACTTGATCGACAGCTTGCCCTTGCCGGGCACCTTGAAGTCGGTGGCCTTGTACTGGTCGCCGAAGGCGTGGCGGCCGACGATGATCGGCTGGGTCCAGCCCGGGATCAGACGCGGCACGTTCTTGCAGATGATCGGCTCGCGGAAGACGACGCCGCCCAGGATGTTGCGGATCGTGCCGTTCGGCGACTTCCACATCTTCTTGAGGTTGAATTCCTTCACGCGGGCTTCGTCCGGCGTGATGGTGGCGCACTTGATGCCGACGCCGTGCTTCTTGATGGCCTCGGCGGCCTCGACGGTCACCTTGTCGTCGGTGGCGTCGCGATGCTCCATCCCGAGGTCGTAGTAGTCGATCTGGAGATCAAGGAACGGGAAGATCAGCTTGTCCTTGATCAGCTTCCAGATGATGCGGGTCATCTCGTCCCCGTCGAGGTCGACAACGGGATTCGCGACTTTGATCTTGGCCATGAGGGGCGGACGCTCCGGAGCGGATTATTGTTTGGGGGCCGTATAGCCGCCGCGAGCGCCGACGCAAAGGCTGGCCGCGGCGTCAGGGGGCGGAGAATTTGCCTCTGCTCCCTCCGAGAGGGCGAAAGGCGCCCCGAAAGCCCTGCTTCAGGGCGTCTGGCCGACCGCCGTCACGGCAGCGCGGGTCACGTCGGCGATCACCGCGTCGCGTCCGGACTCGTCCAGGGTGGCGCCGCTGAGGAAGACCGCCAGGGCATAGGCGCGCTTGTCGGCGAGGCGGAAGATCCCGACGTCGTTGTGGGCGGTGGAGCGGCCCTGGTCGACGCCCGACGTTCCCGGGCGGTGGGCGAGGAAGGCGTCGCGCGGCAGGCCGGCGCGGATGCGGTTCGGCGCGCGCGGCGTGCGGGCCATCAGGTCGACCGCCAGCCGCGTGGACTCGGGCGTGGCCAGCTCGTCCTTGTCGAGCATGCGGAGGAACTCGATCATCCCGCGCGGCGTGGCGGTGTCGCGCGGATCGACGAGATAGCGCTGCTGGGCGGCGGCCCGTTCGGCGGGGGGCGTCGCCCGCAACGCCGCCGAGAACGCCTCGGGCGTCCGCCAGGCGGGGCGAAACGAGGGCATCCCGTAGGATTCGCACTGCAGCTCGCGCTCGTAGCGGTCGACGCGGACCTCGGGCACGCGACGGGCGTCGAGCCAGGCCGTCACCGCGCCTGGGCCGCCGATCCGCTTCATCAGCACGTCGGCGGCGGTGTTGTCGCTGTCGACCAACACCGCTTCGAGCAACGCCTGGAAGGTGAAGTCGCGCCGCGCAGGCCAGGCCGCGCCGATGGGCGAGAACGGCGCGGACAGCTGTTCTTCCAGGATCTGGATGCGCTCCGTCAGCACGGCGCGGCCCGCGTCGACCTCGGCCAGGGCGGCGACGGCCAGCGGCAGCTTGAAGACGCTCTGCATGGGAAAGCGGCGCTCGCCGTTGAAGAGGAAGACCTGGCCGCTCTCCAGGTTGGCGAGGCCGACGCCGAGGGCGCCGGGGCGGGCGCGTTCAGCGATCCTGGCGACGGCGGCGCCCAGCCCCTTCAGGTCGATCGGCGGGGTCCTGGACAGGGTCGTGGGCATGCCCGGCTCGCACGCCGCCAGCAACGCCGCGGGCGCGGCGGCGAGCACGCCGCGACGGGAGAGGGTTGCCTTTGGCCCGACGGCCTTCTCTAAACGCGCCATGGCCGAAGCCTCTCCTCCCACGCCTGTCATCATCCTGAACGCGCCGCAGCTGGCCGAGAACATCGGGGCCGTGGCCCGGGTGATGGCGAACTTCGGACTGGCCGACCTCCGGCTGGTGAACCCCCGCGACGGCTGGCCCCAGGAGCGCGCCTGGGCGCTGGCGTCGGGGGCCGAGTGGCCGCTGAACGCCGCGCGCGTCTTCGACAGCGTGGCCGAGGCGGTGGCCGACCTGCAACTGGTGTTCGCCACGACGGCCCGACCGAGGGAGCTGTCGCTGCCGGTGCTGACGCCGCGCACGGCGGCGAGGGAGCTGCTGGAGGCTTCACAGCGCCTGGAACGCACAGGCCTGCTGTTCGGTGGCGAGCGCGCGGGGTTGGAAACCTCCGACATCGCGCTTTGCCACGGTATCGTGACCATTCCGATCGATCCGAGGTTCCGCTCGCTGAACCTGGGCCAGGCCGTGGCGATCAACGCCTATGAGTGGCGCGCCACCCTGCTGGACGCCGCTCCGCCGAACTTCCGGCCGGGGCCGGGACCGGCCAGCGGCGAGGCGCTGATGGGCTTCTACGAACACCTGGAACGGGAACTGGACACCGCCGGCTTCTTCCACCCGCCCGAGAAGACGCCGAACATGATCCAGAACCTGCGCTCGGCCCTGGGCAAGGCGCGGTTCACCGACCAGGAGGTCCGCACCCTGCGTGGGGTCGTCACGGCGCTGAGCCGGGGACGCGGCAAGGTGTTGGAGAAGATCGCCAGGAAGAAGGACGCGGGCGAGGGATGAGCCTTTCGGCGCTGCTGGACGGCCTGGAGTTCCCGATCCTCCAGGCGCCGATGGTCGGAGCCTCGGACGGGGCGCTCGCCATCGCCGTCAGCCGCGCCGGCGGGATGGGATCGCTGGCGGCCGGCGCGCTGGCGCCGCAGGACATCGGGCCGGCGGTCGACGCCGTGCGGGCCGCTGCCGACGCCCCGTTCGGGGTCAATCTGCTGATGGCGCCCAAGGTGGAGCCGGACGCCGCGACGTTGGACGCGGCCATCGACCGGCTGGCGCCGTGGTACGCCGAACTGGGCCTGCCCCCGCCGGCCATTCCCAACCAGTTCGCGCCCGACTTCGACGTTCAGCTCGCGGCCCTGATCCGGGCGGCGCCGCCAGTGGCGTCGTTCACCTTCGACATCCTGACCCGTGAGCAGGTGAAGGCGTTGCAGGCCGCCGGGACCCTGGTGGTCGGAACGGCGACCACCGT
The DNA here is from genome assembly GCA_040752615.1 of Pseudomonadota bacterium. Classification (GTDB taxonomy): domain Bacteria; phylum Pseudomonadota; class Alphaproteobacteria; order Caulobacterales; family Caulobacteraceae; genus Phenylobacterium. The sequence goes on from JBFMGV010000023.1 coordinate 22,761, forward strand.
GGCGGAGGCGCGGGCCTGGGCCGAGGTCGGGGCCGACGGAATCTGCGCCCAGGGCTTCGAGGCCGGCGGGCATCGGGGCCACTTCCTGGGCGAACCCGAGGCGAGCCTGGTCGGCACGCTGCCGCTGGTGGCCACGATCCGGGCGGCGGTGGACCTGCCGGTGATCGCGGCGGGCGGGATCATGGACGGACGCGGCGTGGCCGCGGCGCTGGCGCTGGGGGCGGCGGCGGTCCAGATGGGCACCGCGTTCCTGCTGGCGGACGAGGCGGTGACCTCCAAGCCCTGGCGGCGCGCCGCCGAGGCGGCGGGGGACGACGCCACGCGCCTGACCCGCGCGTTCACCGGCCGCCATGCCCGGGGCGTCGAGAACCGCTTCATGCGCACGATGCGCGAGGTGGAAGGCGAGGTTCCCGCCTATCCGGTCCAGAACCGGCTGACCCAGCCGATGCGCGCCGCCGCTGCGGGGGCCGACGATCCGCAGATGCTGTCGCTGTGGGCGGGGCAGGGCGTGTCGCTGGCCCGGACGGGCGGAGCCGGAGACATGATCCGCCGCTGGTGGGCGGAAGCACGAGAGGCCGCGGACGCCGTTTCGGCGCGGACGGCCCGGGGAGGATGAGTGAGCGATCTGAAGAACGCGGCGCGTGAAGCGTACGGTTATGTCCTGCCGCTGATCGAAATCGCGACGACCCGGCAGAGGGGCCAGGCGGTCGGGCACCGGATGGGCGCCTTCGCCCACGTGCGGAACCTGGCGAACCACAAGCACCGGGCGGTGACCACGCCCAACACCGACACGCTGTATTCGACGGTGCAGATCGACCTGTCGGCGGGGCCGGTGACGCTGACCCTGCCGGCGTCGGGCGACCGCTACCTGTCGCTGGCGCTGATGGACGCCTATTCCAACAACTTCGCGGTGCTGGGGACGCGGACGACCGGACCGGACGGCGGGACCTTCCGCCTGGTGGGGCCGCGCGAGGCGGCCGAGGGGTGGAACGTCCTGCGCTCGCCCACCGACCACGTCTGGGCCCTGGCCCGGGTGCTGGTGGAGGGGCCGCACGACCTGGAGGCGGCGCGGGAGGCGCAGGCCGGCGTGCTGATCCAGGGGCCTGCGGGCGACATGCCAGGCCCCTACGCCGGGCGCGACGCGGACTGGCGCGACTACTTCGCCAGCGCCGCGGCGCTGATGGTCGCCAATCCGCCGCCGGCCACCGATGTGGCCATCCTGCGCCGGATGGCGCCGCTGGGACTGCTGGAGGGGTTCGATCCCGCGCGGTTCTCGGCGGCGGAGATCGCCGAGATCGAAGCCGGGGTCGCCGAGGCCCGCGAGGCGATCCGGGGCAGCGGCGGCCTGGGCGGTACGCGCTTCGAGGGCGGTTGGACCTATCCGGACCCGCGCCTGGGCGACTTCGACCAGGACTACGACCTGCGCGCGACCGTGGCGCTGGGCGGGCTGGCCGCCCTGCCGCCGGCCGAGGCCATGTACATGCAGGCCGAGGGGCCGGGCCCGCGCAGCCTGTTCGACGGAACCCAGGCCTGGAGGCTGCACTTCCCCGCCGACGGCCACCTGCCGGTGGATTCGTTCTGGTCGCTGAGCCTCTACGAGGCGATGCCGGACGGGCAGTTCTTCTTCTGCGACAACCCGCTGAACCGCTACGCGATCGGCGACCGCACGCCGGGGCTGAGCCGCAACGCCGACGGCTCGCTCGACATCTGGATCGGGCACGAGAGCCCGGGGCCCGGGCACGAGGGCAACTGGCTGCCGGCGCCGGCCGGTCCGTTCGCCCTGTTCATGCGCGCCTACCTGCCGCGACCGGAGCTGCTGCGGGGCTATTACCGCCTGCCGCCCGTCCGGCTTGCCTGAGGGTGGGGCGGCCGCCAGGATCGCGTGAAAATCGGGAGGGTGTGACGAGTGAACAGGCGTGAGCTCTTCGCGGCGATGGCCGTGATCGGGATGGTTCCGGCCGCGCGGGCGTTTGCCGCCGCCGGCGACCTGAAGTCGGCGGCGCGGGAGGCCTGGCTCTACGGCCTGCCGTTGATCGAGATGGCCACGACCCGCGCCCGGTCGATCCCGCTGCTGGGGGCCAACCGCTTCGGCCACACGCGGGTGCTGGCCGGCCCGAAGAGCCGAGCGGTGACGGCGCCCAACAACGACACGCTCTATTCCAGCGCCTGGCTGGACCTGACCAAGGGGCCGGTCACCCTGACCGTGCCGCCGACCGGCGACCGCTACATCTCGGTGGCCGGCATGAACATGTACACCGACAACGACTTCGTCCTGGGCACGCGGACGGCGGGCGGGGCGGGTGGCGTCTATACGATCGTCGGCCCGGGCCAGACCGGCTCGGGGCCGAACGTGCTGCGTCTGGCGACGCCGCACGGCTGGCTGCTGGCGCGGGTGCTGGTGGACGGTCCCGACGACCTGCCGGCGGTGCGCAAGGTGCAGGACGGCGTGACGCTGAGCGGACCCGGCGGCCTCACGCCGCCGCCGGCATACGCCACCCGACAGTCGCCGCCGTTGGAATACTTCACCTCGGTGGCCGAGTTGCTGAAGAGCGATCCGCCGCCCGCCACCGACGGCGCGCTGTTCGCCAAGGTCGCACCCCTGGGCCTGACCGCGGCCGGCGCCTTCGACGCGAAACGTTTCGACGCGGCGGCCGTCGCCGAGATCACCGCCGGCGTGGGCGAGGCGAAGATGGCGCTGATGGGCGTGCGGCCGGGCGGGGCCGTTGACGGCTGGAGCTATCCGCGCTCGACCCTCGGCTTCTACAATCAGGACTACAGGTTCCGGGCCGCCGTGGCGCTGGCGGGCCTGGCCGCGCTGCCGCCCGCCGAGGCGATGTACCTGCAGCCGGCGACCGGCAAGGGCCGGATGATCGACGGCGCGGGCCCCTGGAAGCTGCATTTCCCGGCGGGCAGGCTGCCGGCGGTGGACGGCTTCTGGTCGCTGACCATGTACGAGGCGACGCCCGACGGGCAGTTCTTCCTCGTGGACAATCCGATCCAGCGCTACTCGATCGGGGACCGCACGCCGGGGCTCAGGACCAATGCCGACGGCTCGCTGACCATCTGGATCGCGCGGGCCGACCCGGGCGGCGAAAAGAGCGCAAACTGGCTGCCGGCCCCCGCCTCCGGCCCCTTCAGCCTCAGCCTGCGCGCCTATCTGCCGAAGGAAGAGCTGCGCGACGGCCGCTACCGTTTGCCGCCCCTCTCCCCGGGTTGACCCGGCGGCCCGACCGCCGTTCTTTCCACCGGCTGTCAGGGACGGGTGGATGAACGCGGGCAAGGAGAGTTCTGGAGGGGCGGGGACGCCGGCGCCGTCCGGCGCGCTGACCGCGCTCACCCAGGCGCCGATCGGCATCGCGATCTTCGACCGCGACATGCGCTACCTGGCCGCGTCGCACCGCTTCCTGACCGACCAGGCCATGCCGGCCGACACCCCGCTGGTCGGACGCCTGCACTATGAGGTCTTCACCGACATCCCGCGGCGCTGGCGCGACCTGCACGCGCGGGTGCTGGCCGAAGGCATCGAGCTCAGTCACGAGGGCGAGCGGTTCGAGCGGGACTCCGGCGTGGTGGAGTGGATCCGCTGGTCGATGGCGCCGTGGCGGACCGACGACGGCGAGATCGGCGGGCTGGTGCTGTACACCGACGTGGTCACGGCGCAGGTCGAGGCCCGGCTCCAGGTCCAGGCCGCCGAGGCGCGGTATCGCGCGGTGTTCGACCACGCGCCCATGGGCGTGGCCCGGGTCGGGACCGACGGGCGCTTCCTGGAGGTGAACGAGCGCTACAGCGCCATCACCGGCTATTCGTGCGACGAACTGCTGGGCCTGACCTTCCTCGACATCACCCTGCCGGACACCCTGGCCAACGACGTCGCCCACGCCGACGCCCTGCTGGCCGGCAGCATCGACACCTACACGACCGAGAAGCGCTATCGAACGAAGGCGGGCGGGGCGGTCTGGATCAACCTGACGGTCTCGCTGGTGCACACGGCGGAGGGCGAGCCGGACTATTTCGTCACCATCGCCGAGGATATCACCGAGCGGAAACAGGCCGAGGTCGAGCAGCAGCGCTATCAGTCGCAGCTGCGCCTGCTGGTCAACGAGCTGAACCACCGGGTGAAGAACACCCTGGCCACGGTGCAGTCGATGGCGGCCCAGACCATGCGGCGCGCCTACGACCGGGAGCAGTCGTACGAGGCGTTCGAGTCGCGGCTGATGGGGCTGTCGGCGGCGCATGACGTGCTGACGCGGGAGCGCTGGCACGGGGCGATCCTGCGCGAGGTGGCCGAGCGGGCGCTGCGGCCCTTCTGCGGCGAGGGACTACCGCGCATCCACCTGGACGGGCCCGAGGTGTGGCTGCCGCCGGGCGCGTCGCTGACGATGGCGCTGGTCTTCCACGAGCTGGCGACCAATGCGGTGAAGTACGGTTCGCTCTCGGCGGACGCGGGACACGTCGTCATCGCGTGGACCCACCAGCCGGCCAACGGGGCGCTTCGCCTGTCCTGGATCGAGCGCGGCGGCCCGGCGGTCAGCCAGCCCAGCCGCAAGGGCTTCGGCTCGCGGTTGATCGAGCGGGGCCTGCGCGGAGAGCTGCGCGGCCGGGCGGTGGTCACCTATGCCCCCGAGGGGCTGGAGTGCGTGATGGAGGCCCGCGTTCCGCGTCCGCGTGAGATCGTCGGCTGGTTCGGCGACCTCTGAGGGGCGATCCTTGACTCCGCTGGCCGGCGAGGTCATACACCGCGCCTTCCAGCCGCCGGGTTCGCCCGTGTGGCCGGAAACCTATGACGGGTTGATGCGCAGCCGCCGTTGCAACCGCGATCTCCGATCCGAGAGGTCGCCGGCACGCGTCGTATAGAGAGTGGAATATGTCCAAGCGCCATAGCGCCAAGTACAAGCTCGACCGCCGGATGGGCGAAAACATCTGGGGTCGCCCGAAGTCCCCGATCAACACCCGCGCCTACGGCCCCGGCCAGCACGGCCAGCGCCGTAAGTCCAAGGTGTCGGACTTCGGCCTGCAGCTCCGCGCCAAGCAGAAGCTGAAGGGCTACTACGGCAACATCACCGAGAAGCAATTCGTCCGGATCTACGAGGAAGCCGCCCGCCGCAAGGGCAACACCTCGGAGAACCTGATCGCCCTGCTCGAGTCGCGTCTGGACGCCGTCGTCTATCGCGCCAAGTTCGTGCCGACCCCGTTCGCCGCCCGCCAGTTCGTCAACCACGGCCACGTGCTGGTGAACGGCAAGCGCGTGAACATCGCGTCGTACCGCGTGAAGCCGGGCGACGTGGTCTCGGTGCGCGAGCGTTCGCGCAACATGGCCCTGGTGCTTGAAGCCCTGGGTTCGTCCGAGCGTGACACCCCGGAATACATCACGGTCGAAGCCAAGAGCATGTCGGCCACCTTCGTGCGCGCTCCGGAACTGTCGGAAGTGCCGTACCCGGTGAAGATGGAACCGAACCTCGTCATCGAGTTCTACGCGTCCTAATCCGACGCCGGACATCGAAGAGAGTTGCGAAGGCCCCGGAGAGATCCGGGGCCTTTTGCTTTGCGGGGTCTTTTGCTTTCGCGGGGCCTGTGGCGGAGTGGGGCGATGGATCGCCGCCTCTTCCTGTTGGCCGCCCTGGCGCTCTGCGGCTGCGCGGGCGGCGCGCGCGTGGTGGCGCCGGCCGGCGCGCCACTGGCCGAACTGGAGCCGCTGTACCGGGCCGAGGCCGGTCGCGACGCCCTGACGATCAGCGTCGCCTCCAACGGCTGCACGGCGAAGGCCGACTTCGCCTTCCACCTGGAGCGCGAGGGCGAGACGGTGACGCTGGCGTTCGCACGCAAGCGGATCGACCGCTGTCAGTCCTTCGCCATGGGGCGCACGGACCTGACCTTCACCTGGGACGAACTCGGCGTGCCGGCCCGCGCGCCGGTGTTCCTGCTGAACCCGATGACCGCGTGGACGGGGTCGGGGAACTAGCGGTCGACACCTTGAGGTTGCGCACTTAGCTTCCGCCGATCGACGGGGGATTTTCATGATCGGTGGTGGGATTCGCCGGGCGGCGGTGCGCCGCCTTCTGGCCGGGGTGTTGGCCTGTGCCGCGATGGCTTCTTCCGCCGAGGCCCGGTGGCTGAAGGCCGAGACCGACCGCTTCGTGGTCTATGGCGACGGCAGCGAGAAGGCGGTGCGCGCCTTCGCCAGCAAGCTGACGGCCTTCGACACTTTGCTCAGGGTCTACAATCCAGCGGCAAAGCCGGCCTCGCCGACCAAGGTCCAGGTCTTCCTGCTCAGCGGCGTCAGCGACCTCAAGCGCGTGCGCGCGAACCTGCCGAAGTACACTCAGGGTTTCTATGCCGCGACGAACGAGGGCATCTTCGCCTTCGCGGTCGACAATGGCGACATGGGCCAGGACGACGTCCTGTTCCACGAATACGCCCACCACTTCATGCTGGAGAACTTTCCGACCGCCTATCCGGCTTGGTTCGTCGAGGGCTGGGCCGAGTACTTCATGACGGCCGAGATCAAAGGCGCGACGATGACCGTCGGCGGCTACAACCCGGCCAGGGCCTACGGCATCCTGAGCGAGAACTGGCTGCCGCTGGAGCAGGTGCTTTCGAAGACGACCTTCGAGATCGCGCCCGAGCGGCGCAACGTCTTCTACGCCCAATCCTGGCTGCTGGCGCACTACATGCTGAGCGACGCGGCGCGGGCCAAGCAACTCGACAAGGCGATCAAAGACATCAGCCGGGGCGCCGCGCCGATAGCTGCGATGGAAGGCGCCACGGGCGCATCGCTGAAGGATCTCACCGCCAAGCTGCGGGCCTACCGTCGCCTGCAGACCGTCGAGATCACCCTCAAGGAGGCGCCGGCGTCTGAGATCCGCGTCTCCCAGTTACCGCCCAGCGCTGACGACCTGCTGCTGGCGAACCAACGCCTGGTGATGGCGGCTTTGGGAGACAACGATCGAGGCTTCCTGGAGGACGTGCGACGCAAGGCGGCGAGGCACCCTGGCGACTGGCTGGCGGAGCGGACGCTGGCCCGGGCGGAGTTCGTCCTGGGGGACGTCGCCGCGGGCGAGGCGATCATGAAACGCCGCCTGGCCGCGAGCCCCGACGACAGGGAAGACCTGCTGCTGGCCGGGGTCGGCCAGATCTGGGCCGGTGCGCGGACGCCGGCCGAGCGGGAGATGCGATATCGCGCGGCCCGGCCGATGCTGGGCAAGGCCTTTCAACTCGACAAGAGCGACTTCCGCGCGTTGACCGCCTACGCACTGAGCCGGACGACGGAGCCGGCGTATCCGTCAGAGAACGATGTGAACGTCCTGCTGGAGGCCCGCGGCCTCGCGCCCTCGGTCTCGGAAACGTCGGTGCGCGCCGGCGTCGCCCTGGCTCGTAAGGGGCGGCGCGATGAGGCAGAACGCGTCCTGGCCGTCGTGCTCAACAACCCCCACTCAGGCCCGGCGGCCGCTGAACTGCGCAAGTTGCTGGACGACGGCAAGCTTGGGCAGGTCGACGTGACGGCCGCTCAAAAGCCCGCCGAGGAGGAAGAACCCGCAGCGCCACAGGAGCCCGCCAAGGCGTCGGCCCGGAACTGAGCCCGCTCAGGCCTTGCCGGGTTTGCGGGAGGTCGCGGACGCGCGGCGCTTGGCCGGGGCCGGGGCTGCGGGCGCGGGCTGGCCCAGCATTTCGAGCCGGTTGTGGGGCAGGCAGTCGGGGTGCGTCTCGCGCAGCCACTCCAGGATCTTCTCGCGGATCTCGGCCTTGAGGTCGCCGGCGTCGCCGGAGTTGCGGGCGCTGACCAGGCAGCGGATCTCGAGCGCCGTCTCGCGGACTTCGTTGATCTGGGTCTTCACCAGGCCGCCGTCCCAGAGGGGCGAGGCGCGGACGATCTCCTCCAGCTTCTCGCGGATCGGCTGGATCGGGGCGCGCGGGTCCACGTAGAAGATCGCGCCGGTCAGCAGGGTGGTGTTCTCGCGGGTCCAGTTCTGGAACGGCTGCTCCAGGAAGAACTTCAGCGGCACGATCAGTCGGCGCAGGTCCCAGAGGCGGACGACGACGTAGGTCGCCTTGATCTCCTCGACGTTGCCGAACTCGCCGTTGATCATCACCTGGTCGTCGATGCGGATCGGCTGGGTGAAGGCGATCTGCACGCCCGCGAAGATGTTGGACAGCACCGGCTGCAGCGCCAGGCCGACGATGATGCCGGCGGCGCCGCCGGCCGCCAGCAGGCTGACGCCGACCTGCTTGACGCCCGGAATGGTCATCAGGGCGATGCCGGCGGTCAGCAGGATCACCACCACATTGGCCGAGCGGCGCAGGATGCGGGTCTGGGTCAGCAGCTTGCGGGCGTGGAGATTGTCGGGAACGTCGGTGCGGAAGCGGCGCATGTAGAGCGCCGAGCCGATGTCGATGGCCGACATGGCCGCCATGCCCACCAGCACGATGAAGGCGATCAGGAGCGCATGCTGCACCATCGACGACTCGCGGGCGGGCAGGGGGGCGACCTCCACCGCCCAGCCGATCGCCCCGATGCACAGGGCCAGCCGCACGGGCCGGCGCGTGCGCAGCAGCAGGGGGCGCCAGAAGGCCCCCTCGGCGGACGACAGGCGCTTGCGCAGCCCTGAGACGACGCCGCTGTAGAGCAGCAGGGCGGCGCCCAGCGCCACGGCGATCAGGACGAGGCTGAAGACCCAGGGCGGCGCCCAGTGGAAGTAAGCGCCGGTCGAGCGGACGAGTGCGTCGAAATCCATATGGCCTTGTCGGTGAAGTGGAGCCCCGCTGTCAAAACCGACCAGGCGCGGGAAGGTTCGCCGCCGAGCGCCGGGATCAGGTGAAGAGCTGGGGAATCCAGTCGGGGACGCGGCGCGGGCGGCCCGTCGCCTGTTCGATCAGCACCCAGGTGGTGTGGACCTGGGCGCACATGGCGCCATCGGGGCCGTCGATGCGGATGAAACGGTCGAAGCGCGGGCCCTGCGGCGCCTCGGCGACCCAGGTGCGGCCCTGGGCGACCTCGCCCAGCTTCAGCTCGCGGCGGTAGTCGATCTCGTGGCGCAGGGCGATCCAGGCCCAGGTGGCCTGGGCGTCGGCCGGGGCGCGGCTCTTCCAGTGCGCAACGCCCATGTCCTGGGCCCAGCGCAGATAGACCACGTTGTTGACGTGGCCGTTCTCGTCGATGTCGGAAGCGACGGGCTCGAGGGCCAGTCGGAAGACCTGCCGGCCTTCCGGCGGCTCGAGCAGCTTCGTCACGCCTCGATGAGGCCCTTCTCGGCCAGGAGGGTCTTCAGCTCGCCCGACTGGAACATCTCGCGGACGATGTCGCAGCCGCCGACGAACTCACCCTGCACGTAGAGCTGCGGGATGGTCGGCCAGTCGGAGAAGCTCTTGATGCCCTCGCGCAGCGCGTCGCTCTGCAGCACGTCCACGCCGACGAAGTTCACGCCGAGGTGGTCGAGGATCTGCACCGTGACGGCCGAGAAGCCGCAGCGCGGCTGTTCCGGCTCGCCCTTCATGAAGAGGATGACGGGGTTCTCGCTGACGGACTTGGCGATCCAGTCGTGGACGGGATTGGCGGCGGCGGCTTCGGACATGGCTTGTCGCCCTTTCGGCGAAGGATTTCACGGCAAGAGCTAGGGACGAGGGCCCCCGGGGTCAAGCGCGTCAGGCTGGCGCGGAGGTCTCGAGGGCCAGGGCGTGCAGTTCGCCGCCCATCTTGCCCTTCAGCGCGGCGTAGACGAGCTGGTGCTGGCGCACGCGCGGCAGGCCCTTGAACGCCGTGGAGACGATCCTGGCCTTGTAGTGGTCGCCGTCGCCGGCGAGGTCCTCGACCACGATCTCGGCGTCGGGGAAACCCTCACGGAGGGCGGCTTCCAGGTCGGGCTGGGTCATCGGCATGACGCCGACTTACGACCGCCTCAGGCCGAGGTCCAGAGCAGGCTGAGGCCGAAGAGGCCCATGAGGCCGGCCGCGCCCCGGTCGAGCGGCTTCTGGGCGCGGGCGTAGGCCTGGGCCGCGCGCGCGGCCGAGAGCGCCAGGGCCAGGCCCGCCTGCCAGACGAGGCAGGTGACGGTGACCAGGGCCACGGCGGCGTAGTGGACCCAATCCGGGGTGTCGGGCCCCACGTAGGCCGAGAACACCGAGGCGAAGAAGAGCACCGACTTCGGGTTGGTCAGGCAGATGGCCAGCCCCTGCCAGAAGGCGGCGCGCGCCGCGCCGGGGGGCGGCTCGTCGGCCGCGGGCTCGGCCTTGGCGCGCCAAAGACCGATGGCGAACCAGATGAGGTAGAGGCCGCCGGCGATGCGCATCGTCTTGTAGAGCCAGGGCGCCGCCGCCAGCAGGGCGCCTAGGCCCACCAAGGCCGCGACGCACCAGATCAGGCACCCCAACGCCGTGCCGATCGCGGTGGCCACCGCCGGGCCGCGTCCGTGCCGCATCGCGGTCCGCATGGTCAGGAAGTTGCTGGGCCCCGGGATGATCGAGGTGGCGAGGCTCAGGACGAACAGCGATGCGAGGGAAAGGATCTGTTCGGTCATGCGGTCCGCGTGAAGTCCATGATCCAGTTGGTCTCCCAGGTCTCGCCGTCGTCGTACGAGAAGGCCTGGCTCCAGCGCGCCGTCGAGCTGGTGATCCCGTCCCAGCGGTAGGTCACCTTCACCGGCCGGTCGCCGTCCACATCCTCGCCGTGGAACAGGCCAATCCCGTCCTGGAAGCGGCCGTGCACAGGCGCCTGTAGCAGACCGGAGGCGCTGCTCACCCAGTAGATCGACCAAGACTGATTTTTCACGTCGAAGGTGCGGAAGGCGACGCCCTGCGCGCCGAGTTCGGGGAAGTCGTTGTCCTCGACGTTCACCAGGCCGCCCATCAGGCCCTGGGTGAAACTGGTCCCCGTGAAGGTCTCCCAGGCGTCGGCGCCTGAGCCGCGGGCCTTCAGCCGGCGGTGCTGGACGGCCCAGCGGCCATACAGGAAGTGGAAGTCGCGCCGTCCGTCGTCCTGGGTCGCGTCATAGGCCATGGCCGTATCCCTCTCGTCTGGGAGAGAGGAATACGGCCCCCCTGCTGCCACCTGTTTGGCAGCAGCATGTCGTCAGAAGTCGAAGGTGGCCGAGACCCAGAGCCGGCGCGGCTCCTGCAGGTTGGCGTAGGCCTGGGTGTAGGTGACGGCGCCGGCGTTCGTGTAGGGCAGGAAGCCGCCGAAGTCCTTGTCGAACAGGTTGTAGATGGCCGCGTTCAAGCGGAGCTTCTCGTTGACCTGGTAGCTGCCGCCGAGGTGGAACAGCTCATAGCTCTTGAAGCTGCCCAGGGCGTCCTGCGCCGCGCCGGCCCCACGATAGCGCGAGGAGCGGATCTCGGCCCGCAGCCAGGCGCCGAAGCGGTCGTTGATCGTCCAGCGCAGGTTGCCGTTGATCATGTGCTTGGGCGTGTTGACCAGCGGCTCGCCCTTCTCGGGGCCGCTCTTCTGCTCGCTGTCGGTGTAGGTGTAGTTGAGGTTGAGCGAGAGCGCGTCGGTGAAGCGCACGCGGCCGGCGGCCTCGACGCCACGGGTCACCGCCTCGTCGACGTTGACCGTCTGGCCGAAGTTCTCGGCGCGCGGGAACTCGCCGAGGTTCAGGCAGCCCGGGCGGTCGCGCTGGACCGACCAGGTGCAGTTGGGGATGGGCGTGCCGGCGGCGATCTTGTCCTCGAACTCGTTGTTGAAGACGGTGAGATTGCCCGAGAACATGCCGCCGTCGTCGAAGTAGAGGCCCACCTCCATGGAGGTGCTGGTCTCGGGCTTCAGGCCGGGAGTGCCGATCTGCGGGATGGTGCCCTGGCCGCCGAAGCCGACGATGCCCGGCGCGATCTGGTCCAGGCGCGGGGTCTTGAAGCCGCGGCTGACGCCGCCCTTGAGGGTCAGGGCGTCGGTGGCGTTCCAGACCAGATAGGCGCGGGGCGAGAGCTTGCCGCCGAAGGTCTCATGGTCGTCGTAGCGGGCGCCGCCGGTGAGGGCGAGGGTGTCGGTGATCCGCCACTCGGTCTCGGCGAACACGGCCCACTGCACGAACTCGTACTTGTCGACGGCGACGCCATCGACCATCTCGGCCTTCCAGTACTGGCCGCCGACGGTGGCCATGAACGCGCCCAGCGGCAGCACCGCGCGGGTGTCGGCGATGGTGTTGGTGGCCTTCAGGGTGCGCGGGTCGCCCGCGACCTTGCCCGGCGTGCCCGGCGGGATGGTCCGGCCGAAGGTCTCGGTGATGTTGCGGGTGATCGTGGTGTCGATGACGCCCAGCGGCGCGCGCCAGGTGTGGGCCAGGACGTAGTTGTCCCGGTTGAACTTCATCTCGGGGCCGTAGCCGCCCTGGACGGTGCCGGTGCCGAGCTGGGAGTCGGCGTTGTCATACCACTGGCGGTTCACGTCGACCTCGGCCCAGAGGTCGTGGTCGGGGTGCGGGGTGAAGGTCAGCCGGCCGCCGACGGTGTAGATCTCGGATTCGACGGGGGCGGGGCCGCGCTTGCTGACCTCGACCGGCTGACCGGCGACGTTGTCGTAGGTGAGGTCCGAGGCCTCGCGATAGAAGTAGCTGCCGCGCAGGGACAGGCCGACCAGGTCCTTCACGAGCGGGCCCTGGGCGTATCCGCTGGCCGAATAGACGCCGCCGTAGTCGCCGTCGGACTGGAACGTGCCTTCGCCGGTGACCGTGCCCAGCCAGCGCTCGCCGACCTTGCGGGTGATCAGATTGATGACCCCGCCCATGGCGTCGGAGCCGTAGAGCGTCGACATCGGGCCGCGCACCACCTCGATCCGCTCGATGGCGGCGAACGGGGGCAGGAAGCTGGTGGAGGTCTCGCCGAAGCCATTGGGGGTGACGTTGCCCGGCGCGTTCTGGCGGCGGCCGTCGACCAGCGTCAGCGTGTAGTCGCTGGGCATGCCGCGGATGGAGATGTTGAGGCCGCCGGTCTTGCCCGCCGTCTGGCCGACGTCGATGCCCTCGACGTTGGAAAGGGCCTCGGCGAGGCTGCCGAACCGGCGCTCCTGCAATTCCTCGCGGCCGATGACGCTGATGCTGGCGGGCGCCTCGACGATCTTCTGCTCACGACCGGCGGCGGTGACGACCAGTTCGTCGAGGTCGGCGGCGGCGGCGGCGGCCAGGCTGCCGCCCGTGACCTGCGCCAGGGCCGGGGACGCGAGCGCCAGGGTCGAGAGCCCCGCGCAGAGCAGCAGTCGGCGCGAGCGCCGCGTCAGGTGGTCGGACATCAGGTAGCCCCCAGATAATGCGACTAAGTTGCAAATTCAGGAGGCGGCTAATGGGGCGGCTCCGGCGGCCGTCAATCGCCCGGAGCCTGTCGGGCTACCGGGGCAATACTTCGTCATGGAAGGGCAACGGCGCGGCAATTTCGGGCGCGTTGCGACCGATCTCCGATATCCGGAGAGGCGATGGCCCGGCCGGGGAAGGGCTCCACGGCCGGGCGGGGCGTCAGTCGAGGATCGCCGAGTAGATGATGTTCTTCAGCTGGCCGCGGAAGTTGAAGGTGGCCGATGGCATCAGCTGGGTCATGAAGACGACCGAGAGGTCCTCCTTCGGATCGACCCAGAAGATCGTCGAGGCGGCGCCGCCCCAGTAGTAGTCGCCCTCGCCATAGCCGCCGGACTCCACCTGGCCGAGGGTGGATGCGAAGCCCAGACCGAAGCCCACGCCGTCGTAGGCGGTCTCGGAGAAGGCGCCGATGGCGAGGTCGGTCAGGGTCTGGCCGCCGGGCAGGTGGTTCATGTGCATCAGCTCGACGGTGCGCGGGCCCAGCACGCGATGGCCGTCCAGCTCGCCGCCCCGGCGCAGCATCTCGCAGAAGCGCAGGTAGTCGGCGCTGGTCCCGGTCAGGCCGCCGCCGCCCGACTTGAAGCCCGGCTCGCGGGTGAAGTCGGACGTCTCGGGATCATCGATCAGCTTCAGCTGCTTGTCGGCGCCGCGCTGGTAGTTGGCGGCCAGCCGGTCCTTCTTCTCGGGCGCGACCCAGAAGGCGGTGTCCTTCATGCCCAGGGGCTCGAAGATCGTCTCGGAGAGGTACTGGGCCAGCGGCTTGCCCGAGATGATCTCGACGAGCGCGCCCACCACGTCGGTGGCCAGCGAGTACATCCAGGCCTGGCCGGGCTGATAGCGCAGCGGCACCTGACCCATCTTGTCCATGAACTGCATCATGGTGTCGGTCCCGCCGACCGAGCGGACCTTCAGCTCGCGGTAGACCTTGTCGATCGGGTGCTGGATCCCGACGCCCGGCAGGCCGCCGCCGTAGGTGAAGCCGGCGGTGTGGCTGAGCACGTCGCGGAAGGTGATCGGGCGCTGCGGCGCCTCGGTCTGCATGGCCTCGCCCTCGCCCGAGAGCCAGACCCGGTGGTTGCGCCAGGACGGCACGTAGCGATGCACGGGGTCGTTCAGCTGAAAATGGCCCTGCTCGAACAGGGTCATCAGCGCGACCGAGGCGATCGGCTTGGTCATGGAGTAGATGCGGTAGATGGTGTCGTCGCGGGTCGGCTTGTTGCGCTCGCGGTCCATCAGGCCGAAGGACTTGAAGTAGGCCAGGTGCCCGTGGCGGGCGACGCTGACCTGGCAGCCGGTGATCTTGCCCGGCGCGATGTACTGGCGCTCCAGGTGTTCGGTAATGCGCTCCAGGCGCCCGGCGTCGAGGCCGGTCCACTGGGACTGGGCGTCCATTCAAATCCTCCCGCAGTATGGTTCTTCGTTCGAATGGCGGCATGATGCGCGCCGAACGCGGATGGCGCCAAGGGGGGCGTCGGATGGAAGGAACGGTATGGACGAGCTGGAGGCCCTGGCGGCCGAGATCGGCGCGGCGCTGAAGGCGCGAGGCGACAAGGTGGCCGTGAACGAGAGCTCGGCCGGCGGCCTGGTCTCGGCGGCCCTGCTGAGCGTGCCGGGCGCCAGCGCGTACTATCTCGGCGGGGCGGTGGTCTACACGCCGAAGGCGCGCGTGCTGCTGACCGACATCCCGAAGGAAGCGCTGGCCGGGATGCGCTCGTCCAGCGAGCCCTACGCCATGCTGCTGGCCCGCAACGCCGCCGAGCGCTACGGCGCGACCTGGGGCATCTCGGAGACCGGCGCGGCCGGGCCGACCGGCAACCCCTATGGGGACGCGGCCGGCCACACCTGCGTGGCTGTGTCGGGGCCCATCGAGGCGGTGCTGACCGTCGAGACCGGGTCCGACGACCGCAGCGCCAACATGCGCGCCTTCGCGGCCGCGTGCCTGGAGCTGTTCAAGCGGGCGCTGGACCAGGCCTAGAGGCGCCCAGCCGGACCTCGGGGAGGGGCCCGGCCAGGCGCGGGCGATCAGGCGAAGGCCACGGCGCGGCGGCGGCGCAGGAGCGAGCCCGCGGCGCCGAAGCCCATGATCATCATCGCCCAGGTCGCCGGTTCGGGGACGGCGGCGCCCGTCGGCTTCTCGGTGAACTCCAGGGCCCAGCCGCCGTAGCTGCCCGAGATGCCGCCCGAGGTGTCGGCGGCCTTGAGCGTCCAGATCCCGGCGGCGCCGAGGCCGTCGAAGGCGGAGAGGGCGGCGAACGGCCGATAGGTGGCAGCCTGGTTCTGCGCGTAGCCGGTGATCGACTGGGCGGCCTCGTCGTCGAACGTCAGCGCGCCGCGCAGGTAGTTGTTGTGGCCATGGTTCTTGAACAGCAGCACGCTGATCGCGCCGTTGGTCAGGGTGAACTGCACGTCGCCGGCGAAGTTGTGGGCGAGGTTGTCGATGCGGACGTTCAGGTCCGCGATCTCGAAGACGTCGCTGATGGTGATGGTCGAGAGCGTGAAGCTGTTGTCGGGGATGGCGGCCCCGGAGCCGACGTAGGTCGCGGCCGCGGCGGGCATGGCGACGGACACGGCGGCGCAAGCCGCCATGATGGCGATCGAACGGAACATGGGTACTCCTGGTCTGTCTGGTTACGGTTGTCTGGAGGAGTTGCGCCGGGTGGCGCGGGTCAGCAGCCCTTCTGGGCGTGCATGTCTGTGAGCCGGGCGAGGCGCTGGGCCTCGACGCTCGAGTCGGTCTTGGCGGGCGCGGCCTGGTCGGCGAGACCGCCGCCGTACAGCTGACCCATCTGGCTCATCTGGCCCATCATCTGTTGCTGCATCTGCTGCTGCATGGCCTGGGCCTGGACGGCGCCGAGGGCCTGCTGGGCGATGTAGCCGCTCTGGCCGCCGCCTCCGCCGCCGCTGAGCAGCGGGCTGGCCGCCTGCAGCGCCGTCGCGGCGAAGCCGAGGAACTTGCGGCCCGATTCCGCACGTTTCGCGGCCTTGGCCTGCTGGGTGGAGAGGGTGTTCATCTCGGCCGACAGGGCGTCGCACGACATCTCGTTGTCGCCGGCCTGGACCAGTTCGACGGGCTTCGGCTTGGCCTTGTCCTTGGCGAGGGCGGGCAGCGGCGCGGCGGCGACAAGCATCAGTGACGCCGCCAGAACTCTGGCGAGCTGCATTGTATTCTCCCGAAGTGGCGGGCCATTGCGGTTGCGATCACGTCGCGGGCCCTTGGAAGGCCGAGCTATCGCGGCGAATTCCCGCCGGGTCAGGCGTAATGCGGCAAAGCGCGTCCGACCTGCGATGGAGCGCGCGCCGCGCCGCGCCGGGCGCGGTGAAGGGCGCTCAGCATGCGGTGGAGACTCATCGCGGCGCGCCGCGGACGCGCTATGGTTCGGCCGCCAGCACATCGGGGAGGCGTATGCGGATCGGCCCAGCGAAACTGTCGGAGAGCGCCTCCATCGCGCTGCGCGCCTCGGCGATCGTCTGGGCGCTGGGCTACGCGATGGTGATCGGCGCGGGCGGGTTCCTCACCGAGCGGACGACGGTCCCGGACGTCCTGGTCAACATGCCCCTCTGGGTCCTGGCCATGGCGCAGAGCGGGCTGATCTATCTGCTATGGGGCCGGCTGCAGCGTCGGCCAGCGGTCGTGCGGTGGCCCGTGGCAGTCGGCGCCTGCCTCGCCGCCGCCGCCCTGCAGACGACGATCGACCTCAACACCTACTACTGGCTGGGCCAGACCATCCTGCCGGAGTGGTCGGCGTGGGCGACGCTGTCCACCGGACGCGTGGGCGGCGCGGTGATCCTCTACACCTGGACCTTCATCCTCAACCTCATCGTCTACTGGGCCATCGGCCTCAGCGAGCAGGCGCGGGAGCAGGGGCGGCGCGCGGCCGAGGCAGAGGCGGCCACCGAGCGGGCCGAGTTCGCCGCCCAGCGGGCGCAGCTGGCGGCCCTGCGCCTGCAGCTCAATCCGCACTTCCTGTTCAACACCCTCAACGCCATCTCGACCCTGGTGATGGAGCGCGACTGCGATCGCGCCGACCAGATGCTGGACCGGCTGTCCGACTTCCTGCGCGCGTCGCTGTCGATGGACCCCACGGCCCTGATCCGGCTGGGCGAGGAGCTGGACGCGGTGCAGGCCTATCTGGAGATCGAGGAGGTGCGCTTCGAGGGCCGCCTGCGCGTGACGATCGAATGTCCTGAGGCGCTGCGGATGCAGTTCGTGCCGGGATTCCTGCTGCAGCCGCTGGTGGAGAATGCGGTGAAGTACGCGGTCGCCCCGGCCCTGCGGCCGGTGCAGGTGGTGGTCTCGGCTTCGCTGCGGGGTGACGACCTAGTGCTGCGGGTCGTCGACGACGGCGATCCGGTGGACCCCGGCCGGGCGATCACGGGCGCCGGGGTCGGACTGGCGAACACCCGGGCTCGCGTGGCCAGCCTGTACGGCGCGCGGGGCGAGGTCTCGGCAGGACGGCAGGCCAACGGCTTCGTGGCCGAGGTGCGGCTGCCGGCAGGCGCTTCCGCCCAGAAGACCGTGCCGGTGGGAGTTGTGGCATGACGTTGCGCGTGGTCCTGGTCGACGACGAGCCCATCGCCCTGCGCCGCTTGGCGCTGGCGCTGCAGGACGTGGCGGGCGTCGAGGTGGTCGGCTCGGCCGGCGACGGCCTGGCGGCCGAGAAGCTGATCGCCGAGAAGGCCCCCGACG
This sequence comes from Pseudomonadota bacterium, assembly GCA_040752615.1. GTDB lineage: Bacteria > Pseudomonadota > Alphaproteobacteria > Caulobacterales > Caulobacteraceae > Phenylobacterium. The sequence continues at coordinate 40,719 of JBFMGV010000023.1, forward strand.
TGGTGATCCTGGACATCCAGATGCCAGGGCGCACCGGGCTCAGCCTGGCGGCCTCGCTGCCCGCCGACGACCGTCCCGAGGTGATCTTCGTGACGGCCTTCGAGCACTTCGCCCCCGACGCCTTCGACGTGGAGGCCGCCGACTACGTGTTGAAGCCGGTGCGGATCGACCGCCTGCGCCAGGCGATCGAGCGGACCCGCCGGCGGATCGGGATGCGCGCGGCGCAATCCAGCCTCGCCAGCCTGACGGCCGAGGTGGAGGAGCTGAACCGCCGTCGCGAGCTCGGCGCCGACGACGGACGACCCAACGCCATCTGGGCGCCCGCCAAGGGCGGCGAGGTGCGGGTGGCGGCGGCGGCGATCATCTGGATCGAGGCCGCGGGCGACTATGTGATCGTTCACACCGCCCACCGCAGCCACATGATCCGCGCCACGCTGACCGAGCTGGAGGCGATGTTCAGCCCCGAGCTAATCCGGCGCGTGCACCGCTCGGCCATGGTCAACATGACCGTGGTGGAGGGTGTGAAGCGCCCGGGGCGCGGCGCCATCACCCTGGTGCTGGAGGCCAAGACCGAGGTGCCGGTCGGCCCCAACTACGCCGACGCGGTCTCGGCGGCGTTGAAGCTGGGCTAGAGCGTCGGGTCGGGGCTGATGCGGACCAGGGTCTTGCCGAAGTTGCGGCCCTTCAGCATGTCGGAGAAGGCCGCGGGGATGGCTTCGAAGCCCTCGCGGATGTCCTCCTTGTAGCGGACGTCGCCGGCGGCGACCCAGGGGGCGACCTCGGCGAGGAAAGCGTCATGGTGGCTTTCCACATAGTCGCCGACGAAGAGGTTCCGCACGCTGACACCGCGCGCCTCGGCGGCCGCGCGCTCGGCGGCGCCGGCGTCGCCGCCCTCGTCGCCGTAGTGGGCGATCAGGCCGCATATGGTCATGCGGGCGCCGGGGGTGAACAGCGGCAGGACGGCCTGGAAGACCGCGCCGCCCACATTCTCGAAATAGACGTCCACGCCGTCCGGGCAGGCGGCCCTCAGATCGTCGGCGAAGGTCGGCGAGAGGTGCGAGACGCAGGTGTCGAAACCCAGCTCCCCGGTCACATGGCGGCACTTGTCGGGGTGGCCGGCGATGCCGACGACGCGGGCGCCGCGCATCCGCGCGAGCTGGCCGGCGATCTGGCCGACCCCGCCCGAGGCGGCCGAGACCACAGCGGTCTCGCCGGCCCTCGGCGCGCATTGCAGGATCATGCCGGCGTAGGCCGTGAGCCCCAGCATCCCGAGGACGCCCACGGCCTGCGAGATGCGGCCCTGCGCGGGGTCCAGCTTGCGCGGGACCATGTAGCCGGGGCGGGGGACGCCTTCGCCCATCAGGCCATACTCAGCCCAGCCGTTGGTGCAGAAGACGAAGTCGCCTGCCGCCAGCCCGTCGATCCGGCTCTCGACCACCTGGGCCACCGTGCGGGCGTGGCAGGGCGCGCCCTCGGGCTCCACGCCCCGGCGCTTGTAGCCCCACTGATAGGGGTCGAGGCTGACGTAGATCGTGCGGGTCAGGGCCTGGCCGGGGCCCGGCGTCGGGATCGGCCCCTCACGCACCTCGAAAACGCCCTCGTCCGGCCACGGGGGAGGGGGACGCTTCGCCAGGGTCCAGAAGCGATTCATGCGCCGGCCTCCAATGGGAGACGGGACCCTAGCCGCGCTGCCCGAACGTCAGCAACCGCGCCTCATTGAATTGCGAATGACTTGCAAGATATATCTAAAAGGACTATCTGAGCGCCATGCAGACCGTTGAAGCACAAGTCGCCACGGCCCACGGGAGCCGTTACCTGCAACAGCTCGCCAAGCACTGGGCGCACAAGTTCCCGGTGGAGTTCACGGCCGAGGCCGCGACCATCGACATGCCGCTGGGCAAGTGCGTGATGAGCGCGCGCCCCGAGCGCCTGGACGTCGTCCTCTCGGGCGGCGACGAGGCCGATATGCAGCGCTTTCAGCAGGTGGTCGCCGACCACCTCCAGCGCTTCGGGTTCAGGGAGACCCTGACGTTCGCATGGCGCGCCGTCTGAGGACGCGGCGAAGCCGTCGGAGAGGAAGCGCGGAAAACGCGGAATGGCGCGGAAAGCGGGTTCCCGCTCCTTCCGCGCGCTTCCGCGGCTTCCGTCAGGGCGATTGAGAAGCCACAGATCGCACAGGTGAGCACGGAAGACAGCGGCTGCGCCTCCGGTGGCCTTCCGTGTCCTCTGTAGTGCGTCGCTGACGGCTACGCCGCCTGAGGAAACAGGAGAAGGCCGCCGATCTCCGCGAGGAGTACGGGCGGCCGTCTCGGATCAGGCCGCGACGACCTGAGCTCCCACATCCGCCGGCTCCGAAGCTTCGGAGGTCGGCAGGCGAATGAGGTAGTCGAACGCCGAGAGCGCGGCCCGCGAGCCTTCGCCCATGGCGATGACGATCTGCTTGTACGGCGTGGTGGTCGCGTCCCCGCCGGCGAAGACGCCGGGGATCGAGGTGGCGCCGCGATAGTCGGTCTCGATCTCGCCGCGGGGCGAGAGGGCGACCGAGTCCTTCAGCCATTCGGTGTTGGGAACCAGGCCGATCTGGACGAACACGCCTTCCAGGTCGACACGGTGGACCTCGTCGCTGTTGCGATCCTTGTAGGTCAGGCCGTTCACCTTGGCGCCGTCGCCGTGGACCTCGGTGGTCAGGGCCGAGGTGACGACCTTGACGTTCGGCAGGGTGGCCAGCTTGCGCTGCAGCACCGCGTCGGCGCGGAGCTGGCTGTCGAACTCGATCAGCGTCACGTGGGCCACGATGCCCGCCAGGTCGATCGCCGCCTCGACGCCCGAGTTGCCGCCGCCGATCACCGCCACGCGCTTGCCCTTGAACAGCGGGCCGTCGCAGTGCGGGCAATAGGCCACGCCCTTGTTGCGGTACTGGTCCTCGCCGGGGACGTTCATCTGACGCCAACGGGCGCCGGTGGCGAGAATGACCGTCTTCGACTTCAGGCTGGCGCCGTTCTCGAGTTGCACCTCGATGAGGCCGCCCGGCGTCTTGGCCGGGATCAGCCTGGCCGCCTTCTGCAGGTTCATCACGTCGACGTCGTAGTCCTTGACGTGCTGTTCCAGGCCCGAGGCCAGCTTTGGCCCCTCGGTGTGCGGCACCGAGATGAAGTTCTCGATGGCCATGGTGTCCAGCACCTGGCCGCCGAAGCGCTCGGCCGCCAGGCCGGTGCGGATGCCTTTGCGGGCGGCATAGATGGCCGAGGCCGCGCCGGCGGGGCCGCCGCCGATCACCAGGACGTCGAAGGCGTCCTTGGTCTTGATCTTCTCGGCCGCGCGGGCCGCCGCGCCGGTGTCCAGCTTGGCCAGGATCTGTTCGACGGTCATCCGGCCCTGGGCGAAGGGCTCGCCGTTCAGCAGGGTGGTGGGCACCGCCATGACCTGGCGCTGCTCGACCTCGGCCTGGAACAGGGCTCCGTCGATGGAGACGTGGCGGATGCGCGGATTGACGACGCTCATCAGGTTCAGCGCCTGCACCACGTCGGGGCAGTTCTGGCACGAGAGCGAGAAATAGGTCTCGAAGGCGAAGTCGCCGTCGAGGGCGCGGATCTGCTCGATCACCTCGGGCTCGACGCGCGGCGGGTGGCCGCCGACCTGCAGCAGGGCCAGAACCAGCGAGGTGAACTCGTGGCCCAGCGGGATGCCGGCGAAGCGGACCGAGATGTCCGTGCCCTTGCGGACGATGGCGAAGGACGGCGTGCGGGCGTCGGCGCCCGAGGTCACGGTGATCTTGCCGTCGGAGACTTCCGCGATCTCGTTCAGGAGTTCGCCCAGCTCACGCGACTTCGGGCTGTCGTCGAGCGACGCCACCAGCTCGACCGGCTGGGTGATGTTGACGAGATAGCCCTTCAACTGGGCCTTCAGGCTGGCGTCCAACATGGCGCGACTCCGGAAACTCGGACTGGGGATGTCTTTGGGGGAGGGAAGGAACGGCCGGAGCTGGGGAGGGATCCGGCGGAAGAGGCCGGCGCCGCCCCGATGGACGGCGCCGGGTATTCTCAGGTCTGCTTAGATCTTGCCGACG
>JBFMGV010000024.1:0-45170 GCA_040752615.1 Pseudomonadota bacterium
AACCATCGCCAGGCCGCATCCATCCGCTATCGCCTGACCGCCGCCAAGCTGCCGGTGATGAAGGACCTGGCGGCGTTCAGCTTCGAAGGCTCTGCGATCAACGAAGGCCTGGTGCGTTCGCTATACGCCTCTAACTCCCGAGGCGTGGGTTCTGGGACGGGCTCGAACGTGAGCGTTGCCCCGTCCCGAAGTACATCGAACAGCTGATGGGGCAACTCATCCACGACCCGTAGGCAAGACGCCTTGGGGTGACGGAAGCTCAGCATCCGATTCGTCGTCGACAGGTCGAGTAGCTTGTGGCGAAGCCGGTCGAGACGCTGCTCGATGCGTTCTCTCTCACTCACGAAGAGCTGGCCCCCCGACCCCATCCAGAACCAACGCGGATGCAAAACCATCCTGAGGCGTTGGATGGGGAGGCGTCAACTCAGCGGCGTGAGGGCCGCGATTGGTGAGTCAGCTTGTCCTCGATGGCGCGAAAAGCCGCCCGCGGATGCGCAGCACCCAGAACGAGCAAAGCTGCTCTTCATCCCGCCGTTGGTACCCCCGTTGGCACCGGCTGTTCCAGCAGATCCAGTTCCCTCGGCAATTCGAGTCCTGCCGGGCCTACCAGCGCCTCCAAGGGGCTGACCTCGCGCATAGCGCCTGGCTATGAGGCCGCGAAGCCTGGGACATCGCCAAACGCCCGGGTTGGTTCCAGGGTGTGCGTGAAGGTCAGGGCTCCAGGCGATCGGCTGGAGGGACCGGGCCGCAGCGCTCTGGGGAGGTCATGGTGGCGAGTGGCAAGGCGGGCCTGGCTGGGCCGATCTGCGGAGCCGTCGTGTTGGCGGCCTGCATCTCGCCGGCGAGGGGCGCCGATCAGGCCGTGGACCTGCTGATCCGGGGCGGCGAGGTCTATGTCGGCGACCTCGCGCCGCCGCGCATCGCCGATGTCGCCGTCAAGGGCGACCGGATCGTCTTCGTGGGCGATGCGACCAAGGCCGGCATCAAGGCGGCGCGGGTGATCGAGGCGGCGGGGCGGATGGTCTCGCCCGGCTTCATCGACGCCCACACCCACGCGAGCGAGGAGCTGGTCTCGCCGGAGGCGGGCAAGCGTCTGTTGCTTCGTCAGCTCACCCAGGGCGTGACCACCAGCTTCATCGGCGTCGACGGTGCGGGCGACCCTGAGCTCAAGGACTATGCCGCCAAGGCCGCGGCCGGCGGCATCGGCAACAACTTCGCCGCCTATGTGGGTTTCGGCGCGATCCGCCAGCGGGTGCTGCAGAACGACGCCCGCGCTCCGACGCCGGCCGAACTGGACACGATGAAGGGGCTCGCCCGCCAGGGCATGTGCGAGGGCGCCCTGGGGCTCTCCTCCGGCCTCTTCTACCCGCCGCAGAGCTTTGCGCGCACCGAAGAGGTGATCGCCGTGGCTCGGGAGGCCGGGCGACGGGGCGGGATCTACGACACCCATCAGCGCGACGAGGGGACAACGTCGATCGGCGTCGTCGCCTCCACCGAGGAACAGATCCGCATCGGCCGCGAGAGCGGCGCGACCCTGCATCTGGGTCACTTCAAGGTGTCGTCCGGCGCGAAGCCCGATGGTCAGTCGATGGCGCAGCTCGTCGCCATCGTGGAGGCGGCGCGGGCGGCGGGCCAGCCCGTGACCTCAGACCAGTATCCCTGGTCGGCGTCCAACACGAGCCTCTCGGCCCTGGTCATCGCCCGCTGGGCGCAGGACGGCGGGCGCGCGGCGATGCTCAAACGGTTCGACGATCCCGCCGACGCGGCGAAGATCAAGGCCCAGGCCCTGGAGTTCCTGAAGGAACGTGGCGGAGCGCAGAACGTGCTCATCAACAACGCCGCCGGTCAGCCCGAGCTGGTCGGCAAGCGCCTGTCCGAGGTGGCCACGGCCTGGGGCGTGGACCCCGCCGAGGCGGCGATCCGCATCCTGCGCAAGGGCGGAGTCAGCGTGGCGACGTTCGCCATCACGGAGCCCGACATCAGGCTCCTGATGCGACAGCCCTGGAACATGTTCTCCACGGACGGCAGCCCCACGGGTCACCCTCGCGGGCATGCGAGCTACCCTCGGCTCTACACGAAGTATGTCGTCGACGAGAAGGTGATCACGGCCACCGAGTTCGTGCACAAGTCGACGGGTCTGGTGGCCGACACCTTCGGCCTGAAGGACCGTGGCTACCTGCGCCCCGGCTACTACGCCGACGTAGTCGTGATCGACCCCAAGACCTACCGTCCGCGCGCCGACTACGTGAACCCGACCTTGCTCTCCACCGGCGTCGAGGCGGCGGTCGTGAACGGCAAGGTGGAGCTGGAGAAGGGCGCGCCCACCGGCGTCATGGCGGGACGCGCGCTGCTTCGGCCGACGCCCGCCGATTGCTCCTGAGCCTCACGCGGCGGACGCGGCTCCCCCCTGAATGGCCGCTCCGTTTCGGCGCCGCCGGTGGTCGTCCACCGGCGGCGTCCTGCGTTCGGATGAGCGCGCGAGCGGGTCATAAACGGCCGCTATGGGGCGCCTCCGGCTTGGCATTTTTCAGGGCCGAACGGCGCGGCTAATCCCGATCAGGGCCGCAAGGCCAGGCTTCGCAGGGCCGGTCTTCGCAGGGCGAGACGGGCCGCGTCACAGGATCGCCGATGAACATCCCCGGGCCCTATCTGCTGTACCTCGGCGACGCGCACGACGAGATCTCGGTGAAGACCTCACGCGGGTTGGCGGTCTTCCGACCGGACCTGTCCATCGGCGAGCATCGCCGCGCCGCCGCGACCGTGACCCTCGGCCTGCCGCAGATGTCGTTCGCCGAGGCGGTCGCAGGGGGCGCGCGGACGCTGATCCTCGGCGTGGCGAACGCCGGGGGCGTGCTGGGGCCGACGGCGGTGGAGGATGTGGTCGCCGCGCTGGAGGCCGGACTCCACGTGGCGGCCGGCCTGCACGACCGCCTGCGCGACAACCCGCGGATCAGCGAGGCGGCGGCGCGGACGGGCCGGCTGCTGTTCGACGTGCGCGAGCCGCCGGCGGACATCGCGGTCGGCTCGGGCGCGCCGCGCGCGGGCCATCGGCTGCTCACCGTCGGCACCGACTGCTCGGTGGGCAAGATGTACACGACCCTGGCCCTGACCCGGGCCCTCGTCGCCCGGGGCGTCGCCGCCGATTTCCGCGCCACGGGTCAGACGGGGATCCTGGTGGCAGGCGGCGGCGTCCCGGTGGATGCGGTGGTCGCCGACTTCATCTCGGGTTCGGTGGAGATGATCTCGCCCGCCCGCGACGACGGCGGTTGGGACCTGATCGAGGGGCAGGGCTCACTCTTCCATCCTTCATACGCGGGAGTGTCGCTGGGCCTGCTGCACGGCGCCCAGCCGCGCGCCCTGGTGGTCTGTCACGAGCCGGGGCGCGAGAGCATGCGGGGCCTGCCCGGCCGTCGCCTGCCGGACTTGCGCACCTGTCTGATGGCCAACCTGGACGCGGCCCGGCTGACCAGTCCGGACGTGATCGCCGTGGGCGTGGCGCTGAACACCTCCAAGCTCTCCGCCAAGGAGGCGCAGGTCGTCTGTCGCGCGACCGAGGACGCCCTGGGCCTACCCTGCCAGGACCCGTTCAGCATGGGCGTCGACCGCATCCTGGAACGGATGGACCAATGCTTCGGACTCTGAACGCCACGGCGGAGCACTGGCCGCTGAGCACGCCGTTCCGCATTTCGCGCGGGGTCCGCACCCAGGCCGATGTGGTGGTCGCCCAGGTTTGGGATGGGGTGCGGCTGGGCCAGGGCGAGGGCGTGCCGATCCCGCGCTACGGCGACACGGTCGAGAGCTGTGTCGAGCAACTGAACGCCATCGCCCGCGACGTCGCGGGCGGACTGAGCCGCCGCGACCTGCTGGAGGTCCTGCCGCCCGGGGCCGCGCGCAATGCGCTGGACTGCGCGCTCTGGGACCTGGAGGCGAAGCAGGCCGGCCGGTCGGTGGCCGAACTGGCGGGCCTCGCGCCAGCAGCCTCGGTGGTCACGGCCCTGACTGTCGGCCTGGCCGAGCCGGAGGAGATGGCGCGGGCGGCGGCGGCGATCGCCGGCCATCCGCTGCTCAAGGTGAAGGTCGACGCCAGCGAACCCGCCCGGCAGATCACCGCCGTGCGGGCGGCGGCGCCCGACGCGACCCTGATCGTCGACGCCAACGAGGCGTGGAGCCTGCCGCTGGTCGAAGCCATGCAGCCGGTGCTGGCCACGGCGGGCGTGGCCTTGCTGGAGCAGCCATTGCCGGCCGGCGACGATCTCGGTTTGGCGGACATCCGCCCCCTGGTGCCGATCTGCGCGGACGAGTCCTGCCATGTGGCGGCCGATGTGGCGGGGCTGGCCGACCGATACCAGGCGGTGAACATCAAGCTGGACAAGACGGGCGGCCTCACCGCGGCGCTGGACCTGCTGGCGGCGGCGCGGGCGCGGAACCTCATGGTCATGACGGGTTGCATGATCTGCACCTCGCTCTCGGTGGCGCCGGCGTTCCACGTGGCGGCGCAGGCTGACTTCGTGGACCTGGACGGGCCGGTCTGGCTGGCGTGCGACCGGCCGGGTGGCGTGCGGCTGGAAGGCGGACGGCTCGCCGCGCCCACGGCGGGCTTCTGGGGCTGACGAGGGGCTCCCGCCCCCGGCGTCGGCGCCGTCGGGGGGTCATGGCTAAGCCTTGGGCAGGGGGCGAGGGCGCGCGCGACGACAGCCGAGCCCCCTTGCCGTCGAGGCCCGGGCGGCCCAGCGTCGTCGGCGAGGGGAGGCGGGATCGCCCGCCCGGTGGTGCGTGAATGATGAACCTGCGTCACATCGAGGTCTTCCACGCGGTCTACATGACCGGCTCGGTGAGCGGCGCGGCGCGCGCGCTGAACGTCTCCCAGCCATCGATCAGCAAGGTGCTGCGCCACGCCGAGAGTCGTCTCGGGTTCGCGCTGTTCGAGCGCTCCAAGGGCCGGCTCACCGCCACGGCCGAGGCGCAGACGCTGTTCCGGGAGGTGGACGAGATCTACGAGCGCGTCGGCTCGCTGCGCCAGACGGCCAAGAACATCCGCCGCAGCGATGAGGGGCATATCCGGCTTGCGGTGCTCCCGGGCTTCGGCCTGGGCGTCGCGCCGAATGCGGTGGCGCAGTTCCGGACGATGCACCCGAACGTCAGTTTCGACATCCAGACCCTGCATCACGCCGACATCCTGCGTTGCCTGCAGGAACGCCACTGCGACCTTGCCATCGGCTACGAGGCGCCACGGCATCCCAAGCTGGCCCACACCCAGATCGGTTCGGGCGAACTGGGCATCCTCTACCGCCGCCAGGACCTGCCCGACGCGCCGGCCCGCCTGCCGCTGAGCATTCTGGAAGGACGCGAGTTCGTCAGCCTTGCGCACAGCGGACCGATGGGCACGCTGTTCAACAAGGAGGTGGCGCGGTTCAACCTCGAGCTCAAGGAGACCGTTACCATCAGCACCTTGTACGTGGCGGTCGCCCTGGTCCGTGAGGGCGTGGGTATGGCGGTGGTCGACGACTTCACGGCCCGGGCCTACCTCGACCCCGAGCTGGAGTACCGCCCCCTGGATCCGGCGCTGCGCTTCGGGGTGCACTGCATCTACCTCGCCGACCGGCCGATCCCACGGCTGATGCAGCCGTTCATCAACGTGCTGTCGACCCTGACGACGGACCCCCAGCTTCCGCCCGGCCCGGTTCCGGCCCGCCAGGGCCTTCGGCTGGTCGCGCGCGGCTGAGGCCGAATAGCCCGGGGTTATGAACCGGCGAACCCTTGGAACGAGGCCCCGCCGGGGCGCCGTGACATTCTGACGACACAGCGTTCGCGCGCCCATCGGCGCGATGTGGAACAGCGGTCCAGCGGCGTCTCGCCGCCTACGAGAAGACCGCATGGGAGCCACGCGGACGCCGGTTCAGGAGCGGGGGTTTATCGGTGTCGTCGAAGATCTGCAGGGCCCGTGCGGGCCGCTCGCGTATGGCCATGCTCGCGTCGGTGAGCGGCCTCGTCATTGCCGGGACCGGCGCGCCGGCTTGGGCGCAGGCCGAGCCTGAGAGCGTCGAGGAAGTCCTGGTGACCGCCTCACGGATCTCCCGCGGCGGGTTCGAGGCGCCGACGCCGACCACCGTCTCCAGCCGCGAGGAGATCGAAAAGACCGGCGCGACCAACGTCGCCGACTTCCTCAACACCCTGCCGGCCTTCTCGGGCGGGATCACGCCGCAGCAGTCGGTGCGCAGCACCCAGAACGCCGGGGGCAACTTCCTGAACCTGCGCGGCATCGGCACCAACCGGACCCTCGTGCTGGTGGAAGGCCGCCGCCATGTGCCCACCACCTCCAGCGGACTGATCGACACGAACGTGGTGCCCTCGGGGCTGGTGGAGCGGATCGAGATCGTCACCGGCGGGGCGTCGGCCGCCTGGGGCTCGGACGCGGTGGCCGGGGTCGTGAACATCATCCTCAAGAAGGATCTGGAAGGCGTCGAGGCCAGCTTCGAGGGCGGCCAGACGAAGTACGACGATGGGCAGAACTACCGCGCCTCGCTCGCCTACGGCCGGCGGTTCGCGGAGGGGCGGGGCCACGTCACAGTCGCGGCCGAGTACGCCGACAACAAGGGCCTGGACACCAACTCCAAGCGCGAGTGGGTGCAGCGGCGCTACGGTCTGGTGCTGAACCCGCTGTATGCGGTGGGCAACGGTCAGGACCGGCTGCTGATCGCCAGCGATGTCGGCCTGTCCACCGCCGCGCTGGGCGGCCTGATCACAGCCGGCCCGCTGCGTGGCCTGCAGTTCCTGCCCAACGGCCAGACGCGTCAGTTCCAGTACGGGTCGTACGTCGGCACGACGGCCATGGTGGGCGGCGACGGGACAAACATCGGGGCCGAACAGACCCCGCTCTCCACGCCCCTGGAACGGGCGAACATCTACGGCCGCGCCACTTTCGACGTGACCGAGAACGTCCAGGCGTTCCTGGAGATGTCCTACGCCTACTCGCGGACGAAGTTCCCGCTGTCGGCCCACCGCGACCTGGCCGCCATTACCATCCGCCGCGACAACGCCTTCCTGCCGGCCAGCGTCGCGGCCCTGATGGACGCGAACCGCGTCACCACCTTCACCATGGGCCGCCTCAGCCCCGATACCGGGATGAACGTCACCGACAACCGCAACGGCACCGAGCGGTACGTCGGCGGCTTCACCGGCAAGATCTTCGACGACTGGACGTGGAACGCTCACTACGAGCACGGCAAGACGCGATACAGCAACCGCGTCTTCGAGAACCGGATCAACGCCAACTACACCCTGGCGATCGATGCGGTGCGCAACGCGGCGGGCCAGATCGTCTGTCGCTCGACGCTGACGTCGCCGACCAACGGCTGCGTGCCCATGAACCTCTTCGGCGAGGGCAGCCCCTCGGCCGAGGCGCTGGCCTACGTGCGCGGCACGCAGGTGCTGCTGGCGCATGTGAAGGAGGACGCCGCGGCGGCCAACATCGAGGGCGAGCCCTTCGAGTTGTGGGCCGGGAAGGTCTCGTTGGCGGCCGGCATCGAGTTCCGGCGCGAGGCGGTTGAGCAGGAGGTCGACGCCCTGTCGCTGGCCAGCGCCTTCGCCATCGGCAACCCGAAGCCCCTGGAGGGCTCGTACAAGGTCACCGAAGGCTATGTGGAGACGGTCGTTCCGCTGCTGAAGGACGCGCCGCTGGCCAAGTCGCTGGACTTCAACGGCGCGGTCCGCGTCACGCACTATTCCACCAGCGGCACCGTCACCTCGTGGAAGGCGGGCGTGACCTACGACATAACCGACGACCTGCGCCTGCGCTTCACCCGCTCGCGCGACATCCGCGCCCCCAACCTCGGCGAGTTGTACTCGTCGTATGTGCTGACGTTCTCGCAGGTGAACGACCCGGTGACGGGCGCCAACCTGCGGGTCGGGGCGCCCAGCGAGGGCAATACCGAGCTCAAGCCCGAACGCGCCGACACCACGACCTTCGGCATCGTCTACCAACCGAGCTGGGCGCCGGGCCTGCGCGCCTCGGTCGACGTCTACGACATCCAGGTCGAGGACGTGATCTCGACGGTCAGCGCCCAGGAGATCCTGAACCGCTGCTTCGCCGGCAACGCCGCGCTCTGCGGCTTCATCGCCCGTGATGCGGCCGGCGTGGTGCAGACCGTCACCCGCAAGCAGGTGAACCTCTCGGAACTGGCGACGTCGGGCATCGACTTCGAGGTCAGCTATTCGCGCGAGCTTTCGGACTTCGTCCCGAGCTGGCAGGGACGGGCCTCGATCCGGGGGCTCGCGACCTATGTTCGCGAGATGATCACCGACGACGGCATCGTGCGGCTGGACCGCGCGGGAGACGCCACCGACCCGCATTGGAAGGGCCAGGTGACGACCACCTATGACGTCGGCCGCTTCTCGACCTTCCTGCAGGGCCAGTACATCGGCGGCGGCAAGTACGACGGGACCTACGGCGAGTTCGACATCAACGACAACTCCGTGCCGTCGCAGTTCCTGCTGCACGCTCAGGTCGCCTACACCGTGCTGGACCGGCCCGGCCAGCGCATCCAGGTCTTCGGCACGGTCCGCAACCTGCTGGACCAGAAGCCGCCGCCCTATCCGACCAGCGGCGCGCTGAACGCCATCACCCTCACGACCTTCAACCTGGCGGGGCGCGAGTACAAGGCGGGCTTCCGGCTGAAGTTCTAGGCCCCGGGGCCGCGTCGGGCGATCAGGCCTGCGCGGCCTTCCAGTCGCGGCGGATCTTCTTGGCCAGGCTCCATTTATGGACCTCGGTCGGGCCGTCGTAGATGCGGAAGGCGCGGACCTCGCGGAACACCTGCTCGACGATGGTCTGGTCCGAGACGCCGGTCCCGCCCATCACCTGGACGCAGCGGTCGGCGATGCGCATCAGCGCTTCCGAGACCGCCACCTTGGCCATCGAGCTCTCGACGGTGCCGAGCGACCCTGTGTCGAGCACGCCCGCGCACCACTCGATCATCAGTTGGGCCTGCTTCAGGTCGATCAGGTTCTCGGCCAGCATGAAGCCTACGCCTTCGTGGTCGATCAGCTTCTGACCGAAGGCCTCGCGGCGGTTGGCGTAGTCGGTGGCGATCTCATGCGCCCGCTCGCAGCAGCCGTGCCAGCGCATGCAGTGCGAGAGGCGCGCCGGCGACAGGCGGATCTGGGCATAGCGGAAGCCCTCGCCGGGTTTGCCCAGCATCTGGTCGGCCGGCACGCGCAGGTCGTCGATCAGCACCGTCGAGTGGCCGCCGGGCATGGAACTGTCGATGGTGTTCGGCACGTGCTCGATGCGGATGGCCGGATCGGGCAGGTCGACCAGGAACATGCTGGCGCCTTCCTCGGCCTTGGCCATGACGATGCCGACGCTGGCGCCGTCGGCGCCGGTGATGAAGGTCTTGCGGCCGCTGATGACCCAGTGATTGCCGTCAGGGCGGCAGGTGGTCTTCATCATCGACGGGTCCGAGCCCGCGCCGCCCTCGCTGGCCGGCTCGGTCATGAAGAAGGCGGACCGGGCGCGCCCCTCCACCAACGGCTTCAGGAAGCGCGCCTTCAGCTCGGGACTGCCGACCTTGGCCAGCAGGTACATGTTGCCCTCGTCGGGGGCCATGGTGTTGCAGGCCAGCGGCCCGAGCGGCGAGAGGCCGGACTTCTGCAGCACGTAGGCGGTCTCGAACTGGCTCAGGTGTTCGCCGTTCGCCAGGACGTGCGGCGTCAGCACGCCGGCGTCCCGGGCCTTGTCGCGCATCTCGTAGACCAGCTCGTCCAGCGGCGCGCCGTGGTGGTCGCGGCGGGGGTCTTTCTCATACGGGATCACCACCTGGCGGACGAAGTCTTCCACGCGGGCGCCGATCTCGAGGGCGCGGGGGGAGGGGCTCATCAGGTCGCATCCGTTCTTGGTGGCGGTCTGCGGGTCCTACAGGGCGGCCCCGCTCGCGCAAGCCGGAACAGCCGGCGGGACGCTCGTCCCTGCCGCTAGGACAGCCGGCGGTGCGGGCGTGTCAGCGGATGCGAGGGGCGCGCCAGAAAATCTATCGCGACCAAAATCCCATTGAGAAAGTAGGAATTGAGCAGCGCCATCCCAAGCATCGCCAAGGAGCCGCCATGAGCGCCGACGGACACCACCTCACCGAGACCCATCTGGACATCCGGCCGGTGGCCGGGCGCATCGGCGCGGAGGTCGCGGGCGTGCGCCTGTCGCACGACTTGCCGGAGGCGACGATCACGGCGATCGAGGCGGCGCTCTATCGCTACAAGGTGCTGTTCTTCCGCGATCAGGGCCACCTGGACGACGCCGGGCAGGAAGCCTTCGCCGAGCGGCTGGGCGAGCCGGTGGCCCACCCGACGGTGCCGGTGGCGGACGGCAGCAGCTACCTGCTGGAACTGGACTCCCAACGTGGCGGCCGGGCCAACGCCTGGCACACCGACGTGACCTTCGTGCCCGACTATCCGAAAGCGTCGATCCTGCGGGCCGTGACCGCGACCGCATCGGGCGGCGACACGGTGTGGGCCAACACCGCCGAAGCCTATCAGCGGCTGCCGGAGGCCCTGCGCACGCTGGCCGACGGGCTCTGGGCCCTGCACACCAACGCCTACGACTACGCCGCCTCCCGGCCGGCGGCGACGGCGGCGCAGATCGAGCGCCATCGCAACGTCTTCGCCTCGACCGTCTTCGAGACGGAGCATCCTGTGGTCCGCATCCATCCGGCGACGGGCGAGCCCAGCCTGGTGCTGGGCCAGTTCGTGAAGGGCCTGCTGGGCTTTTCCACCGCCGACTCCCGGCGGATCTACGACACCCTGCAGGAGCATGTGACGCGGCTGGAGAACACGGTTCGCTGGCGGTGGCGAACCGGCGACGTGGCCATCTGGGACAACCAGGCCACCCAGCACTACGCCATCGACGACTACGGCGATCAGCGCCGGGTGATGCGGCGAGTGACCCTGGCCGGGGACATTCCGATCGCCCTGGATGGGCGCAGCAGCCGCACCGTCCGTCCCGCGCCCCAGAGCGAAGGCTAGGGCGCGCGGCGTCCCGCCCTATGACGCGGCGGCCTGGGCCGGCGGCGGGGCGAACGAGGGCGAAACGCTGGTGAACTTCAGTCCGGTCTCGCCGGTCGGGTGCTTCAGGTTCAGCTTCGGGAACAGCAGCTCGGCGACCCGATAGGCCTCTTCGAGGTGCGGATAGCCCGAGGCGATCACGGTATCGATCCCGAGCTGAGCGTACTCTTCCAGCCGCTCCGCGACCGTATCCGGATCGCCCACCAGCGCGGTGCCGGCCCCCGTGCGGATGAGGCCGATGCCGGCCCACAGGTTGGGGCTGACCTCGAGGTTGGCGCGGCTGCCGTTGTGCAGCGCCGACATGCGGGACTGGCCCACCGAGTCCGACCCCTTGGCCATGGCGGCCTGGAAGGCGGCGATCGCGTCGTCGGTGACGTATTTGATCATCTCGTTGGCGGCGTCCCAGGCCTGGGCCTCGGTCTCGCGGACGATCAGGTGAAGGCGCACGCCGAAGCGGATCTTGCGGCCGTAGCGCGCGGCGCGGGCGCGGACATCCTCGATGACCTCCTTCAGCTGATGGGGCGGCTCGCCCCAGGCCAGGTAGACGTCCACATGCTGAGCGGCGATCTCGCGCGCGATGTCCGACGAGCCGCCGAACCAGATCGGGGCGTGCGGCTCCTGCACGAACGGGAAGAGCAGCCGGCCCTTGTTGATCGAGAGGTACTTGCCCTCGTGGGTCACCGTCTCGCCGGAGGCCAGGCGGCGCCAGATGTTGAGGAACTCCTCGGTCTGAACGTACCGCTCGTGGTGGTCCAGGAAGATGCCGTCGCCGGCCAGGGCCTGGGGGCTGCCGCCCGTGACGATGTTGACCAGCGCCCGGCCGCCGCTGAGGCGGTCCAGCGCCGCGGCCTGCCGCACGGCCTCGGCCGGCGCGGTGAGCCCGGGGCGCGCGGCGACCAGCAGGCGCAGGCGCTCGGTGAAGGGCGCGATGGAGGCCGCGGTGATCCAGGCGTCGGCGCAGTGCGCGCCCGTCGGCAGCAGGACGCCGGAGTAGCCGAGCCGGTCGGCGGCGACGGCGATCTCGCGCAGGTAACGGGGCGTCGGCGCGCGGTCGGTCTCGGGGTGGCTGAGGTAGGGATTGTCCCCCGCCGACGGAACGAACCACAGCAGGTCGAAGGGGCTACGGGTCTGAGGCATAGGCGCACTCCGGGGCTCAAGGGGAGGCGGACGCCTCCCGAAACTCTAAAGGCGACTATAATTATAGGATTTATGGGTCCACCAAGAAAATCTGTGATGGCATCTAGCTTCGCCGGTATCAGCGGGACCTGACCTATCCATAGAAAAACTATCGCGACTTAAAATCCGATCTAATCAATAGGAATAAGCGCGGCGCTGCCCTCCTTCCGGCGTCGCGAGGTTGGAATGCCAAGCCGGGTCGTCGGATGCCGACGGCCCGGTGCGGCGTCCGCACCTGCCGGGGCGGGAGGCCCCGAAGGGGAGGCGCGACCCGCGCCCAACACCGCGCCGAATGGCGCGACCTCATCGTCAACTCATCGGGCGGGGACCGGCGTGGCCGGACCCCTCGGGGAAAGCTGTGTCATGCGTCACCTGAAGTCGAAGCTTCTGCTCACCATCGCGATCGCGGCCCTGGCGCCGGGCATGGCCCAGGCCGCCGAAACCGCCGCTGCGGACGGCGCGGAGGGGACCGCCGTCGACGAACTCGTCGTCACGGTGCGCCGCCGCGAGGAACGCCTGCAGGACGTGCCGATCACGGTCTCGGCGGTCAGCGGCCAGACCCTGGCTGTGGAGCGGCTGGACCGGGTGCAGGACTACGCAGCCAAGATCTCGAACTTCAACGCCCTGCAGCAGAACACCCGGGTCTCGACCCTGACCATCCGCGGCGTGGGCGGCAACGCCAACAGCGACGGGTCCGAGGCCGGCGTCGGCCTGATCGTCGACAATGTGTTCTTCACGCACCCGGGCTTCAGCTGGCTGGACTTCGTGGACCTCGAGAGCATCGAGCTGGCGCGTGGTCCGCAAGGCACCCTGCTGGGCAAGAACACCACACTGGGAGCCCTGGTGGTGACGACCAAGCGGCCCTCCTTCACGCCGGAAGGCTCGGCCACTGTCACCATCGCCAACCGTGACCGCTACCAGGTCCGGGCGAACGTCTCCGGCCCGTTGATCGGCGACACCCTGGCCGGACGTCTGACGTTCTCGCGCGATGACGGCGGCGGCTACGTGGACAACAAGGTCGACGGCAAGACGTACCTCGACAACGACCGCTGGGCCGTGCGCGGCCAGCTGCTCTTCGTGAACGGCGATGTCACCAATCGTCTGATCGCCGAGCACTACGAGACCAAGGAATACAACAACTTCTACCCGCCGTCGGCCGACCCGCTGACCTTCGTCAACGGGGCCGCGCGCAACGGCTGGGCCCGCAAGCTGCAGACGGCGTTCGGCTACACGCCCAGCTACGACATCTACGACAACGCCGACCTCGACACCCAGGACCGCATCCGTTCGAAGACCGACGGCCTGTCCAACCAACTGGACTGGAAGATCGGCGAGCACACGCTGACGTCGGTGACGGCCTGGCGGCGGCTTTACTTCCGGCCGCGCAACGACTCGGACCTGTCGCCCTATTCCATCTTCCGCGCCGGCTACGACGTGGACGTGGATCAGTACTCCCAGGAACTGCGGCTGGCCTCGCCCACCGGCGGCGCGTTCGACTATCAGGTCGGCGTCTATCTGCTGAAGCAGGACGTGCGCAGCAACTACCGCACCCAGCTGCTGGCCGACGCCAGCGCCTTCCTGCTGGGCCGCACCGTGCCGTCGCTGGTGCTGAACGGCGTGGAGTTCGACCAGGTCGGCAAGGCCGAGACCAAGAGCGCGGCGGTCTTCGGCCAGGGGACCTATCGCTTCAACGAGCGCGCCAGCTTGACCGCCGGCCTGCGCTACACTCACGAGGAGCGCGAGGCGTCGAACCAGAACATCTTCGCCGGCGGCGTGCCGCTGACCGGCGCGCTGGCCTCGCTGGCCCCCTTCCGCGCCGCCGTGACCGGCACGCCCTTCACGGTCACCGGCAAGGAGGACTCCGGTTCGTTCTCCTGGCTGATCAACCCGTCGTACAAGCTGACCGACGACATCCTGGCCTACGCCAGCATCAGCTACGGCGAGAAGTCGGGCGCGGCGAACCTCGGGGCCCGGCCCGGTGACCCGATCATCGTCGATCCCGAGAAGTCCACCGACTACGAGATCGGCCTGAAGACCACATGGTGGGGCGGTCGCGCGACGCTCAACGGCAACCTCTACTGGAACGACATCACCGGCTACCAGGCCACCCTCACCAGCCAGGTCGGGGCCACCGCGCGTTCCTACCTCGCCAACGTCGGCAAGGTGCGCCTGAAGGGCATCGAGTTGGAGGGCCAGGCCGAGATCGCCGAGGGCCTGCGTGTCTCGGCCAGCGCCGCCTACAGCGACGCCCGCTACGTTCGCTACACCAACGCCCCGCCGCCGGTGGAGCTGGCCTATCCGGGCGCCCCGGCCTTCGTCGACCTGTCCGACACCCGGGTGCCGTTCGCTCCGCGCTTCACGGGCAATGTCAGTGTGAACTACGACCGGCCGGTGACCGACGCGCTGATCCTGTTCGCCTACGCGAACCAGACCTGGCGCTCCGACACCTTCCAGCAGGCGCTGTCGCAGTACGGCCGCCAGGACGCCTATGGCCTGACCCACGCGGGCCTGGGCGTGAAGGCCGCCGATGGGCGCTGGTCGGCCAACATCTGGGCGCGGAACCTGTTCGACAAGTCGTACGCCGCGGCGTTCGGCAACGCGTCCGCCAACACCCCCTACATCGCCATCCTGGGCGAGCCGCGGACCTTCGGCCTGACGCTGACCGGCCGCTACTGAACGGGAGAGACCGCATGAGCACGCCCTTCGATCCGGGCCGCCGGGCCATCCTGCTCGGCGCGGCCGCGACCCTGGCCGGCTGCGGGCCTGGCGGGAGCGGGAGCGAGGGGCCGGTGCGGATCGGCTACCAGCGGGCCGGCGTGCTGCTGCTGGCCAAGGCGCGGGGGCGGCTTGCGGTTGCCCTCCAGCCCGTGGCCCCTGGTGTCGAGTGGGTGGAGTTCGCCGCCGGGCCGCCGCTCATGGAGGCCATGGCCGCGGGGTCGATCGACTTCGGCGCGGTGGGGGATGCGCCGCCGATCTTCGCCCAGGCCGCCGGGGCGCCGATCGTCTATGCGGCGGTCCAGCCGGTGACCGGCGCCGGCTCGGCGCTGCTGGTTCCGCCCGGCTCGACGCTGACCAGGGTCGCCGACCTGAGGGGCCGAAAGGTCGCCTTCACCAAGGCCACGTCCGCGCATCTCTTCATCTACCACGCGCTGAAGCAGGCCGGCCTGTCTCTGGGCGACATCCAGCCGGCGTATCTGACGCCGGGCGACGCGGCCGGAGCGTTTGGAACCGGCGCACTGGACGCCTGGGCGACCTGGGACCCGTATTATGCGCTCGCGGTGCGCGATCAGCGCGCGCAGGTGCTGCTGACCGGCGAGCGCCTGCCGCGCACCAACGCCTTCTACATCGCCTCGCGCCGGTTCGCCGAGACGCGGCCCCAGGTGCTCAAGGCCCTGCTGGACGCCCTGCGGACAGAGGCCCAATGGGGCATGGCGCACATCGCCGAGGTGGCGGGTGTCGTCGGCCAGGCCACCGGGCTTCCCGCCGACATCGCCCAGGCGGCCCTGCGTCGGGGCGCTTTCGCGGTGGACGCGGTCAGCGACGCGGCCCTGGCCGCGCAGCAGGCCTCCGCGGACGCCTTTCTCGACATCGGCGCCATCCCGGCGCGCGTGGACGTGAAGGCCGCGGCCTGGCGCGACTGGGCGCCCCGCGGCTGACGCACGTTGCGGCTGGCCCGCCCGCCTCAGGCGGCCGCGGCCAGGCCCAGGCGGCGCTCGCTGAGGCGCGTGCGTTCGGACCAGGAAGGCGGGGCCGGGAAGGCGCGGCCGGCGGTGATCAGCTTCACGATCTCGGGCCGTTCCAGATGCGGCGCGAGGCCGGCCACGAAGTCGAGCACATAGTTGCGCAGCACGCGGTCGCGCTTCAGCACCGCGTAGGCCGTCCCGGTAGGCAGGCCCTCGATCGGCAGCCGCACGAGATCGGGCTCGTCCACGGACGCCATCTCGGCCAGCAGCCCGACTCCGAGTCCCGACTGGACGAAGGTCTTGATCACCTGGGTGTCGTGGGCGGCGTAGGCGAACTCTGCGGGCCGGCCGGCGGCGGCGAAGGCCTCGGCCACCGAGGCGTGCGAGCCCAGGGCCGACTCGTAGCCGATCAGCGGATAGCGGGCGAGGTCGTCCAGTTGCAGCGGCCGGCCCAGGGCGGCCAACGGGTGATCGGGCTGGACCAGGGCGACGCGGTTCCAGTGATAGAGCGGGATGGCGATGGCGTTCGCCTGGACGGGCTCGGCGCCGCTGGCGATCAGGAGGTCGGCGTCGGCGGCCGCCGATTTGGCCCGGTCAGGGTCGCTGAACAGGTTGAGGCGCACGTTCACGCCCGGGTAGCGGGCCTTGAGCGTCTTCAGTGACGCGGGCAGCAGGAAGAGCGCCTGCGTCTGGGTCGTGGCGATCACCAGTTCGCCCTCGGAATCCTTGCGGTAGTTGGCCGCGACAGTGCGGATGTTCGCCGCCTCTGAGAGGATCACGCGGGCGCGTTCGATGATCTGGGCGCCCTCGGGGCTGATCTGGACCAGACTCTTTCCACGGCGCTGGAAGATCTGCAGCGCCAGTTCCTGTTCCAGCAGCTTGAGCTGCTTGGAGATGCCGGGCTGGGTGGCGTGAACGCGCTCCGCCGCCAGGGTGATGTTGAGGTTCGCGTCGACGATGGCGACGAGGTAGCGGAGCTGGGTCAGTGTCACGTCGAGGATCCCCCAATCCGGGCGAGTTCCCGCGCCGGGGCTGAATCCCTATTCAATTGATGGGAATTAATGCAGCCAGAATTTCTGGCGCCATGCTCAGGCGGCCGTCGCCGTGCGCCTGGCGACGGCGTCGAGGGCCGTGGTGAGGTCGGCGATCAGATCCGCGGGGTCCTCGAGGCCGATCGACAGTCGCAGCAGGCCATCGGTGACGCCGGCGGCGTCACGCGCCGCGTCGTCCATCGAGGCGTGGGTCATGGTGGCCGGGTGCGCGACCAGGCTCTCCACGCCGCCCAGGGACTCGGCGAGGGTGAAGAGTTCCAGATTTTCTATGACGGTGCGGGCCTCGTCGACGCCGCGCAGGCGGAAGCTGATCATGGCGCCGAAGCCGGATTGCTGGGCCGCGGCGATCGCGTGGCCCGGGTGCGAGGGCAGGCCCGGATAGTAGGCCTGCGTCACCGCCGGATGGGCGGCCAGCGTTTCGGCCAGCCGCGCGGCGCTGGACGACTGGCGCGCGATCCGCACGAACAGGGTCCGAAGGCCGCGCAGGGTCTGGTAGGCGTCGAACGGTGCGCCGGTGATCCCGGTGCAGTTGGCCCAGAACGCCAGTTGCTCCACATCGTCAGGCCGGGCGGCCACGACCGCGCCGCCGACCACGTCGGAATGGCCGTTGATGTACTTCGTGGTCGAGTGGACGACGAAGTCGGCGCCGAGGGCGAGGGGCTTCTGCAGCGCCGGGGACAGGAAGGTGTTGTCCACCGCCAGGCGCGCGCCGACCGCATGCGCCCGCCCGGCCAGGGCGGCGATGTCCACGATGCGCAGCAGCGGGTTGCTGGGCGTCTCCGCCAGCACCAGGGCCGGTCCGCGACCGAGCGCGGCGTCGATCGCCCTGTCGTCGGTCTGGTCGACGAAGGCGACCTCGAAGTGGCCGCGGCGGGCGCGCTCGGTCAGCAGGCGGTACGAGCCGCCGTAGCAGTCGTGCGGCGCAATGATCAGGTCGCCGGGGCGGACCTGGGCGAACACCAGGTCGAGGGCCGACATTCCCGACGAGGTCACCACCGCGCCGGCGCCGCCCTCCAGGTCGGCCAGCGCCTCGGCCAGCAGATCGCGGGTGGGGTTGCCGGAGCGGGTGTAGTCGTAGGTCCGCTTGCGACCGAAGCCCTCGAAGCTGAAGTTGCTGGACAGGTGCAGCGGCGGCATCACCGCGCCGAACGCGGGATCGTCGTCCACCCCGGCGCGGGCGATGCGGGTCGCGAGGCGGGTTTCCTGAGTCATGGCGGATCCTGTCGGGCCGGAAGCGAGGGCGCGACCTAGCACCCATGCCCGGCGCGGCCTTAGGGCGAGCGCTCATGGCTTATGACGGATCGGCATGGGCCCGCCGTCGGGCGCGACGCGGCGGCATGAACAGGCGGAATGCGCATATAGCCACTCGTCATTACCGGGCCCGGCCCGCCGTCCTTATTCGCTGCATCGACCTTCACGGCGCGCCGCTCGTGCGCCGCACTCACGGACAGACAGTCGATGAAACTCCGCACTCTCCTGGCGGCCCTGGCGCTGACGACGGCCAGCGCGGCGCCCGCCGCGGCGCACCACTCCTTCGCGGCCATGTTCGACGCGAACAAGCCGATCCGGCTCGTGGGCAAACTGACCCGCGTGGAGTGGACCAATCCCCACTCGTACTTCCACCTGGAAGTGACCGACAGCAAGGGGCGGGTGAACACCTGGGCCTGTGAAGGCGCCGGGCCGGGCGCCCTGTCGCGGCGCGGCTTCGGCCGTTCGTCCATCAAGATCGGCGACACGATCACCGTCGACGGCTACCTCGCCAAGAGCGGCGCCCGGCTGATCGACGCGCGCCGGATCCTTCTGCCCGATGGTCGTGTGGTCAGCGGCGGTACGCCCGGTGACGGTGGTCCCGGCAGCGCGCCGCCGCCCACCGCCGCGCAGCCGCGCTGATCGCGGCCCCGGGGGCGGCTCCATGACCGATCCGAACACGCCGGCGCTGATCGCGGCGATCAGCGACAGCGGCCTTGCGACCTATGTCCGCGAGTCCGAGATCACCTTCCCCGTGCTGCAGACCTTCCACGCGCTGGGGATCATGCTGATGGTGGGAACGATCGCCATCGTCGACCTGCGGATCCTGGGCGTCCTGCTGAAGGGCCAGTCGGCCGAGGAGGTCGGACGCACCCTGCTGCCGCTGACCTGGCTGGGCTTCGCGGTCATGCTGCTGAGCGGCGGGGCGCTGCTGGTCGCCCAGTCGGGGCAGCTCTACGCCAACACCTTCCTGCGGGCGAAGCTGGCGCTGCTGCTGGTCGCCGGCGTGAACGTGGTGATCTTTCACGCCACGACCTACCGGTCGATCGCCGCCTGGGGCGGAGCCGTCGCGCCCGCGTCGGCGCGGTTCGCGGCGGCGAGCTCGCTCCTGCTCTGGACCGCGGTGATCGTCGTCGGTCGCTACATCGCCTACTACTGACATGGCCGATCTCGTCACTTCGCTGTTCGACGCCTTGGGCCGCAGCCCGCCCGGACTGTTCCTGGCCGCGTCCACGCCTGCCTTCGCGGCCGTGCAGTCGATCCACCTCATCGGCCTCGCCGGGGTCGGGGGCGCCGTGGTGGCGCTGGACCTCGCGGTGCTCGGCGTCGTCTTCCGCGGCGCCGACATCACCCGGGTGGCGAGGGGTCTGTTCGGCTTCTTCCTGGTCGCGCTGGTCCTCACCGTCACGTCAGGGCTGCTGCTGGTGTCGGCGGGACCGCAGAAGTACCTGCTGAACGCTCTGTTCGGTCCAAAGCTGCTGGTCCTGGCCTTGGCGCTGGCCCTGCATCTGCTGATCTATCCCGGCATCGTGCGCCCGGCGCCGGCCGCGCGGGTGGAACTGGCGCGACCGTTCGCGGCCGCCTCGCTGGTCGCGTGGTTCAGCGTGGCTGTCATCGGTCGCTGGATCGGTCTCATATAGTATTTCGAGATATGGACGTGTCGCGAGATCATGTGACCTGACCTGATCTCATTCCTATGAACCCGCCAATACCGAACAAGGCCGAACGGCCCGAGTATTTGGGGGTTCAATATGATCTATAATCAAGGGAAGCGGGGCCTGGCCTCGCGGGCGAGCGGGCTCGTCATCGTCGCGGCGCTGGCCCTTTCCGGGCCGGCCCTGGCCGCCGACGCGGCGGCCGACGCGGCAGCCGGAGAAGTCGGCGAACTGGTGGTCACCGGCTCGCGCGCCACCGGCCGCACGGTCGAGAACGCGGTGGCGCCCATCGACGTCATCTCTGGTGAGGCGGTCGAGCAGGCCAACAAGGCCAACCTGCTGGAGCAGCTGCAGGTGAACCTGCCGTCGTTCTTCGTGCCGAACGTGCCGACCCCCAACATCGGCAGCATGGTGCGAGCGGGCCAGCTGCGCGGGCAGAACCCCGGCCACACCCTGGTGCTGGTGAACGGCAAGCGCCGTCATTCCACCGCCTTCCTGGGCGCCGGCGGGTTCAGCGCCACCGCCCCCGTCGACCTCTCGCTGATCTCCAGCGGCGCGATCAAGCGTATCGAGGTGCTGCGGGACGGCGCCTCGGCGCTCTACGGCTCGGACGCCATCGCCGGCGTCATCAATATCATCACCGACGACAGCGCCGAGGGCGGCTCGGCCTCGGCTCGCTACGGCCAGTTCTTCGAGGGCGACGGCGAGACCACGGTCCTGCAACTCAGCCAGGGCTTCCGCATCGGGCAGGGCGGCCACCTGCGCCTCTCCGGCCAGTACGACGACCAGAAGATCGTCATCCGCAACAGCCCGGTGAACCCGAACCTGCTGTTCTACTTCCCGATCAGCACGGCCACCGGCCAGGAGGTCGTCCCGGCCGGCACGCTGAGCAGCAATCCCTCGCTGCCCGCCGGCGCCGTGCCGAATCCCAGGGAGGCGACGCGCGACAACAACGCCTGGAAGAACCAGGGCAAGGCGCCCTTCACGCTCACCTCGTTCGCCGCCGACTTCGGCCTGCCGATCAGCGACAAGATCGATGCCTACAGCTTCCTGAGCTACGCCGAGCGCGACTCCCACGCGCCGCAGAACTTCCGCACGCCCAACCGCGACGAGAACGTGCGGGCGATCTACCCGGACGGCTTCACCCCGGTCGAGGAGATCGACGAGAAGGACTACTCGGGCACGTTCGGCGTCCGCGGCCGCGATCTGGCCGGCTGGGACTGGGACCTCAGCACGGTCTATGGGCGCAACCACATCGACGTCTACGTCACCAACTCGATCAACGCGACCTACGGCCTGAACAGCCCCACCGACTTCTACATCGGCGACCACGACTACCGCGCCTGGACGACCAACCTGGACCTGCGGCGTCACCTGGAGCTGTTCTCGATCCCCACCGACCTGTCGATCGGCGCCGAGTACCGGCGGGAGTTCTTCGAGCTCGGCGCGGGTGATCCCGAAGGCTACACCCATGGCGGCCAGCGCGTGCTGGACGGCCCCCGCGCAGGCACGGTGCTGGGCAACTCGCTGGCCGTTTCGCAGGCGCTGCCCGCCTACCGCCCGGCCGACGAACAGGACGTCGATCGCCGCTCGGTGTCGGTCTACCTGGGGCTGGCGCTGCAGCCGGTCGAGAACTGGACCATCGACCTGGCCGTCCGCGGCGAGGACTTCTCGGATTTCGGCAGCAAGGCGACGTATCGCGTCTCGTCGCGCTACGACTTCGGCAAGCGCTTCGCGGTGCGCGGCACCTTCAACACCGGCTTCCACGCCCCGGCCCTGGCGGCGCTGTCGTACCGGTCGGTGGGCAACGCCAACACCAGCACAAACTATGTCCTGGCGGTGACCTCGGCCGAGGCCATCGCGCTAGGCGCCAAGCCGCTCGAGCCCGAGACTTCGACCAACTACAGCATCGGCTTCGTGGTCGAGCCGTTCGACGGCTTCGACATCGCGGTCGACGCCTACCAGATCGAGATCGAGAACCGGATCACCCAGATCAGCAACTTCAACACCGCGGCGCGGCCGCTGGGCGCGCGCCCGGCCACGGGCCAGCAATCGGTGTCGGAGCGGCTGACCAACGGCCAGATCCTGTACGGCGACGGGATCAGCTACTTCGTGAACTCGTCCGACACCCGCACCAGGGGCCTGGAGGTCACGGTCGGCAAGAACTTCGTCCTGCCCGACGACAGCCGCCTGCGCCTGTCCTACGCGGCCAACTTCAACCGCCTGAAGCTGACGAAGATCGTGGACCCGCCCGCCATCCTCGGCAGCTACGGGATCACCCTGCTCAGCGCCAGCGACGGCATCAACCTGCGCAACTCGGTCCCGCGCGAGCGGCACATCCTGGGCGCCACCTGGGACAAGGGGCGGTTCAACGTCGGGGTGCGCCAGAACTACTGGGGGGCGCTGAAGCGGTCGGGGACGGTGAACGTGCCGCCAACCACGGGGCCCTACGCCGGGATCACCACCTTCGACTACGACATCGGCGGCCTTTGGACGACCGACCTCAATGTGTCGGTGGACCTGCGCAAGGACCTGCGGCTGACGGTATCGGGGTCCAACATCTTCGAGGCCAAGCCGACGAAGACGCCGGAACCGCTGCTCTCCGCCCACCAGCTCTACGCCTACGGAAACAACGGCGGCATCGGACCCGAGGGCGGCTTCTGGTCGGTGCGGCTGGACTACAACTGGTAGCGCCCGCCCGACGGCCGAGGCCGGCTCATAAGCATATGCCCACAAGCTTTTTCACAGTCTCGCGGACGGCGCGGATAAGCCGCCGCGAGGCCGTAGGTCAGGGACAAGTCATCTTGCGAACTTTGAGAGTGTTGAGCGCCGCCGCGGTCGGGGCGCTGCTGGCCACGGCGGGGGTGACGCCCGCCGGGGCCCAGACTGGCAAGGCCGCCGAGGCGGTCATCCTGGGCCAGCCCTACCAGGGGCCGAAGGTCGCTACGCCGCGCGACGCCAAGGGCAAGCCGCTGCTCACCGGCTACTGGAAGCTGCTGCACGAGGACGGCAAGCCGGATGGCAACCTGGGCAAGGATCAGCCGGGGTTCGTCCTGCCGCTGACCCCCGCCGGCCAGGCGGCGGCGGCGGCGAACCGCAAGACCGTCGACCCAGAGGCCCGTTGCCTGATCACCGGCACGCCGCGCCTGCTGACCAGCGTGCTGCCGTTCGAGATCCTGCAGACGCCCGAGCGGCTGGCGACCTTTCACCAGCTGAGCTGGCACCGCTGGGTCTGGCTGGACGGACGCAAGCGCGAGCCGGACGAGGACCCTCGCTATCTCGGTAATGCCCGCGGGCGCTGGGAGGGCGACACCCTGGTGATCGAGAGCACGGGTTTCCACGACAGCGAGGACGGCAATGTCTGGCTGGACGACAACGCCAACCCCATCAGCGGCGACGCCGTCCTGGTGGAGCGCTGGAGCCGGCCCGACTTCCACCACCTGAACCTGGAGCTGACCTACACCGACAAGCGCTACTACAGCCGCCCGATCACCTATCGGCGGAGTTGGGTGGCCGGCGCGCCGGGCGAGCACCTCAAGGAGTTTTCCTGCGAGTGGAACACGCCCTGGGTGGTCAAGCACCTGGAGCCCGGCCCGGGCGCGATCGGCGCGAACGGCAACCGCGGGTTCGGGCCGGACAACCAGCTCGTCCCCGACCTGCCGCTGGGGGCCGTCAGCGGTAACCGGGGCGTCGGCTACTGGCTCTACCGGACCAACAAGCCCAAGCCCTCCGACCTGCCCAAGAAGCCCGACTAGGACCCGCCAGCATGCAACGTCGTTTCATCTCCGGCGCCGCGGCCCTCGCCGCGTCGCTGCTCGGCGCCGTGGCCGGCCAGGCCCAGCCGCAGCCGGTTCCGCCCGAGGTCTCGGTCGCGCAGGCGGGGGTCGCGCGCGAAACCTCCACCACGCCCGCGCCGCGTGGCCTGGATGGCAAGCCGGACCTCTCGGGGTTCTGGCGGCCGATCCGGGTCCCCGGCAAACCGGGCGGCAACCTGGGCAAGGACGAGCCGAACTTCGTCCTGCCGTTCAGCGAGGCCGGCAAGCGA
Organism: Pseudomonadota bacterium; assembly: GCA_040752615.1. Taxonomy (GTDB): domain Bacteria; phylum Pseudomonadota; class Alphaproteobacteria; order Caulobacterales; family Caulobacteraceae; genus Phenylobacterium. The sequence continues at coordinate 23,912 of JBFMGV010000024.1, forward strand.
GCGCACGTCTATGCCCAGAACCACACGGTCGATCCCGAGGCGGTCTGCGTCCTCGGGGGGATCCCGCGCCACAACGGCAGCGGCCTGGCGTTCGAGGTGCTGCACACGCCGGGTCGGCTGGCGACGCTCTACAACTACAACACCCACCGCTTCGTCACGATCGACCCGAACCTGAAGCACCCGGCGACGCTGGAACCGAGCTACTTCGGAACGGGCATCGCCCATTGGGAAGGCGACACGCTGGTCATCGAGACGCGCGGCCTGCGCGACAGCTCGAAGGACAAGATCTGGCTGGACGAGAACGGTGACCCGACCAGCGACCAGACCACGGTGGTGGAGCGCTGGAGCCGGCCGAACTACCACACCCTGCAGCTCTCGATGACGGTCACCGACCTGAAGTACTACACGCGGCCCTTCCGGTTCGACCGGACCTGGACGCGGGCGGAACCGGGGCAAGGGCTGGGCGAGTACGCCTGCAACGAGAGCAACAGCGCGGTCGAGAACATCGGCCCGGGCGCCGGCGTCATCGGTCCCGACGGCAACCGGGGCTTCGGTTACGAGCGCAAGGAGCTGCCCTCGACCCCACCGGGCCCGGAGGCCTACGAGAACGTCCTGACCAACGAGTAGGGGCTAAGCCGCCCGGGCGTGCTGTTCGGCGATCGCCCCGAGGTCGACCCGCCGGGTCTGCGGCGGGAGAATGAACGTCTCCTTCGGCAGGCTCGCGGCCAGGGGAGCGGGGGTGACCTCGGCCTGGGGCGCGTCGCCGGTCGCCTGGTCCATGCGCGCGGTCCAGATGCGGTTCAGCAGCCCGGCGGTGACCGAGAGCGCCGTGGCGGAGTCGGCCGCGGTGTTCAGGCCGCCGGTGAACAGCTTGCGGATCAGCAGGTCGCGCTCGATGCGCGCCCCGCCGGCGAAGCTGACCCCGCCCTGACGCGCCGAGAGCCGGGCGAGCTGAGCCGGCATCCAGCCGACGGACGAGACGTACACGCTGAGCGCGTCGCCCGCATTCCAGCCCGAGATCGAGGCCTCTGGCCAGCGGACGCCGATGCCGGTCAGCGACATGTCGGCCGACATCACGGTGAGCGAGCCGCCGTTCGCGAGGTTGCGCACGATCACCGGCTCCTCGATCGGGAACCGCTCCTCGGTCCGGCGCGCGGCGGTCTGCAGGCAGAGCAGGGAGACCAGGAACAGCACCACGATGTTGAAGCCGCTCCACAACGCCACCAGCGGCACCAGCGACAGCTCCTGCACCCGGCGCCACTCGGGCGACAGGTTGATGGCGAGGCCGGCCAGGGTCAGCAGGATCAGTACGAGGCAGGTGAGGAAGATCCCCCGCTCATACTCGCCCGTGGCGTTGGCGCCCTTGGGCGTGACCTTGAAGGCGTGGCCATGGGGCCTGATGAAGGTGGCCAGCACCGTCGGCAGCAGCTTGAAGCTCTGGAAGGTGCCCAGCACCTGGGCGGCCAGCGGGTTGTACTTGCCCGGCGCGAAGGCCATCAGGCCACCGCACATCGCGAAGATCATCGGCAGCACGTAGTAGCAGACAGCCTCGAGGCTGGTGTGGCCCATCGGCGGCGCGCCGGTCAGCAGGAACACCACGGGCGTGACCAGGCACATGAGGCACATCAGTCCCTGGGTCAGCCAGTGGGTCGGCAGGAACAGCAGCCGCTGGATCAGCGGAAGGCCGGCGGCCAGCGGTCCGGCCTTCAGGAACAGGATCTGGATCGCGCCGCGCGCCCAGCGCTGGCGCTGGACGAAGAAGGCCGACACGGATTCAGGCGCCAGGCCATAGGCGAGGCGTTCGCAGAGGTAGCGGGTGACATAGCCCTTCCGCAGGACCTCGAGGCTCAACAGCATGTCCTCGGTGATCGAACCCTCGGGCAAGGCGTCGCCCACCTCGTGCAGCGCCGCGCGCCGGGTGACCGAGTTGGAGCCGCAGCAGAAGGCGGCGTCCCAGCCGTCGCGGCTGGGCATGATGGCCTCGAAGAAGAACCTCTGGTCGTCCGGCAGCGACTTGCGCATGCCCAGGTTCGTCTGCATCGGGTCGTGGTTGTAGAAGGCGTGCGGTGTCTGGACGATGCCGACCTTCGGATCCTCGAAGAAGCCCATGCAGCGCATCAGGAACTGGCGCTGCGGCACGAAGTCGGCGTCGAAGATGGCCACGAACTCGCCGTCCGTGACGGTCAGCGCGTGGTTCACGTTGCCGGCCTTGGCGCCGAGGTTGTCGGGGCGCGTGATGTAGCCGACCCCCTTCGCCTCGCAGTAGTCGCGCAGCCAGGGACGGCGCTTGTCGTCCAGCACCCAGATGGCGAGGTTGGGCCAGTCCATGGCGCAGGCGCCGATGATGGTCTTTTCCAGGACCGACAGCGGCTCGTCGTAGGTCGGAATGAACACGTCGACCTTGGGCGCCGTCTCGGGCGTCAGCGCGCGCAGGCGCGGCTCGGCCGCGTCCGCCTCGGCGCGACGATCGGTGGTTCGGGCGAAGGCCAGGTACAGCAGCACGCCGTCGGCGATGGCCAGCAGCTCGATGATGAAACAGCCGACCGACCACGCGGTCTCGGCCGGGCCCTGGTCGAGGATCAGGGTCTCCGTGCCGCGCCACCACAGGTATCGCGCCGCCACCGCCCAGACGACGCCGACGATGGTCCAGCGCGCCCAGGGGCTGCGCATGGAGACGGCGCCGGGCATCACATAGATCACGCCCAGCACGATCATCAGCGGGGCAAGCAGCAGGCTCCACTGGGCGCCCTCTAGCGAAGCCATCAGGAGGACCTGCCCGGAAGCATGGCGAAGCTGCGGGTGAGAAGGGTTTCGTCGAAGCGCACCTCGGCCGGACGCCCGATGTCGCAGGAGCGCCGTCCGTCGCCGGCCGCGTGCCCGTCCAGGCCGACCTCGACCGAGAACATCCGCGGGCCGGGCGCGGGGATGGCGGCGGCCAGCAGGCGCTGGTCCTCGCGCGCCGCGCCGCCGGTGATGCGGCGCACGTGGCCCGACGCCCATTTTCCCGAGCCCAGCAGCCGCACCTGCGCGACATCGCCCACGCGCATCCGTTCGATCTTGCGGGCCGGCATCAGCACGACCACGAAGCGGTCGCGGCAATCGGCGAGGTCCATCAGCACCTGACCCTCGCCCACTTGGGCGCCGGGGCTGGCCTGGGCGTTCCAGACGAGGTGATCGGCGGGCAGCAGGGCGTCGAAGCGCGCGGCGCGGGCGTAGCGGGTGCGTTCCTGGGCCAACTGGCCGCCGAGCTGAGCCTGGGCGGCGCGGGCGCGGACGAGCTGGATCTCCAGGTCCTGGCGACGCAGCATGAGCCGGTCGCGCTCCTGGTCCTCGTAGGAGGCGCTGTTGGCGCCGTCGTTGAGATAGACGCCGCCCCTGGCCGCGCCGGCGGTGACGCGTGCGCCGTCGATGGCGGCGGCGGCGGCCTTGCAGGTCTGTTCGGCGGCGCGCAGGCCGTCCTCGGCCGAACGGAGCGCCGCGTGGGTGGCATAGCCGCTGGCGGCGAGGCGGCGGGTCCGGTCCAACCGGTCCATCTGCTCGTGGCGCGCCGCGTCGCAGGCGGCGGCCTCGGCCTCGGCCGCCTCGGTGCGGCTGGACAGGCTGGCCAGGGTGGCGGTGCGGTAGACGTCGCTGCGGACCCGCAGCTTGCGGTCGGCGGCGGAGATCTCAGAAAGCTGGGCCTCCATCAGCGCGACGGTGGAGTCGGCGACGGCGGACTGCTGTTCGAGGTCGTCGAGGCGGCTGCGATCCGGGGTCCGGGCCGCGACCAGTTCGAGCCGGCGGTCATGGGTGATGTAGGCGCCGCTGCGCGGCGCCGCGGGGCTCAGCACCCCGGCGACCGGGGTGGAGATCCGCGTCAGCTCGGCGTTGACGTAGGCCGAGTTCGCGACGTCGCGAAACATGTAGGGCCAGAAGCCCCATACGCCGAACAGCACGAGCGCCGCGGCGAAGATGATGCGCGCCGGGCGCGACCTGATGATGCGTTCCATGTCCCTGTCCGTCCGGGGCAGCGCACGGGCGCGCCCGGAGGCAGGATCGGGCCACGGCATTTAACGCCGGGCGCCACGGATACCGTTGGTCGCTGTGTCGAAAGCGCGCACCCCCGGCGCGGTCCGGAGACCGCGCGCCGGGATCAGCGGCGACGGAAGTTGGTGCGCGCCGGCGCGCCGCCGACGCGGGGCGTGGCGTCGCGGTGACGGAAGATGATGCGGCCGCGATCCATGTCGTAGGGGGTCATTTCGACGGTCACCTTGTCGCCGACCATCGAGCGGATGCGGTTCTTCTTCATCCGGCCGGCGGTGTAGGCGAGGATCTCGTGCTCGTTCTCCAGCTTCACGCGGAAGCGGCTTTCCGGCAGCAGTTCGATGATCTGCCCTTCGAATTCGACGAGGTCTTCCTTGGCCATGCGTACGGTCCTGTTCTTCTGGGAACGGGCGACGCGGGGCCGGCCGGTCCGGGGTTGCGATGGCGGACACCGCCGCCGGTTCTATCAGCCGGCCTTGCGCCGCACGGGCCCCGCCGGAACGCCTCACGGCCCAGAACGGGCGCCGAGGCGAAGGGTTCTATGAGGTCGAGGCTGAGTCGCGAGGATGCGAAGCATCGGCGCGAAAGGCTGCGAGCCAACACGTAGTCTGAGCGCGCCATATGGGCTTTTGGCGAAGCTATGGCAACCCAAAGGCCCTGCGACTCAAGGTTTCGGCGGCTCGAAACCGTCGGGAAGGAAGCCCTTGAGCAGCGCCTCGACCGCCACGGTGACCGGTCCGGAGAGGGTGCGCTTGCCCGCTTCCATCTCCAGGATGCGGCTGCTGCCGTGGTTCTCGGCGAAGCGAAGCGCCCGGGCCAGGTCGGCGGGACTCCACCCCATGGCCTCGCGAGCCTGCCGCAGGTGCGCGCCTGTCTCGATCACGTCTGGCTCCTGATTGTGGCCGCGTTCCGTCCGGCCCGTCCGGACGTTTCCTGCACCTCGCCGGTTTCGACAACAGATGCAACGCCGCAGGGGGCCTCAGCGGGCTTCCAGGGCGGCGGCCGCCGCCGTATTGCCGGCCCGCCGCGCCCGCGCCAGCGGCGTCAGGCGGTCGGCCCCCGCGCGGTCGCGCCGTGCGCCCTTGGCCAGCAGCGCCTGCACGATTTCGCCGCGTTCGGCGGCCGGGAAGCTCGACCATCCCGGCGCGCGGTCGGCCGCGTAGTCGAGGGCCGTGTAGCCGCCGCCGTTGGCGGCGTTCGGGTTCGCGCCGGCGTCCAGCAGGATCCGGACGAGGTCGAGCGCGCCGGCCTGCGCGGCCTGCATCAGCGGCGTCATCATGGTGGGGCCGATGCGCATCTGGCTGTCGAGGCCGGTGCGGCGCGCGGCGATCATCCTGACGATCTCCACCGCCTCGGCGCGGCGCGCGGGGCTGGGCTCGTCGTCGCGCCCCATCAGCACCATGCCGTTCATGGCGAAGAACGCTGCGTTCAGGGCGTTGCCGCCGTTTGGGCCTGGGGCAGCGGGGTCGGCGCCGTTCGCCAGCAGGGCGCGCACCGCCCGCGCCCGACCCGACAGCGCCGCCTGAGCCAGGAGCGATCCCTGCTCGCCCACCGCGCGCGGGTTGGCGCCGGCCCGCACCGCCATGTCGATCGCGGCGGGGTCGTTGCGCATGACCGCCATCAGCAGCGCGTCGTCGGTCTGGGCGGCGGCGGGCGAGGCGGCGAGAGCCGCGGAGAGCGCCATCGCGGCGGCGAGATATCTGGACATCGGGGCGTTCCGTCTTGAGCGGCGGGAACATGTCCGCGTTCGGGGCCAGCCTCAACTCCGGCGAACGGCGGTCGACGCGAGGCTGGAGAAGCTTCCTTTGCTTGACGCCCCGGCACGCCGTTTAGAACTTGTTCTGGAATTTCCGCTCCCCCGTGGACTGGGAGGTGTGATGCCAGCGTCGCAGCCCCGTAAGCTTCCGAGCCAGCGCCGCTCGCGGGCGACCGTCGAGGCGATCCTCGACGCCGCGGCCGAAGCCCTCATCCGACATGGCTACGCCGGCGCGACCACCTCGGTGGTGGCGCAGAGGGCAGGGGTGAGCGTCGGCACGCTGTATCAGTACTTTCCGAACCGCGATGCGGTGGGCGCCGCCCTGGTGCTGCGGGCGATGGAGCGCATCCGCGCCGACATGCGCAAGGCGTTTGCCGAGTGCGTCACCCGCCGGCTGGAGGGCCAGGAGGGCACAGAACACCTGCTGCTGACCGGCCTGGAGGTGCTGGTGGCCGAGCGGGCGGTGTTCGCCCGCCTGGGCGCCGAGGCGCCTCACCTGTTCGCCAATGCGGCGGTGCGGGGCATCCAGGCCGAGCTCATCCAGCTCTCCGAGGAGATCCGCCAGGCCAGCGGCGACGGGCTGGATCTGAACCAGCCCGAGGCCGACGCCTGGATCATCGGCCACATGGTCTCGGCCAGCATGTTGCAGATCAGCCTGCTGGACGACGCCGACCAGCGCCGGGCGCTGACGCGGGAGGTGGCGCGCCTCACATGCCGGATGGCGCTGGGCTCGGACGTGGCCACCAGCCGGCGCCCGGCGGCGGCCTGACCCCGCGCACAACCTGAAAGGCAGGGGGCGCAGTCTTCGCGCGGGTTTTGGTTGCGCGACCGTCGTGATCTGAAAAGTCGATATTTTACAAGAAAATGACCGTGCCTTCGAGGCGCGCCGTCAGCGCCCCGAAGCGCGCCGGGAATGCGAATATCGGCTGTCCCGGACCGCCCCTCATACTGACGCCAGGGGCGGCGCTCGACGATCGTCCCGACAACAAAAAGCACCGCCACGGGCAAACCGGGGCGTCGGGAGGTAGTTCGGATGTCACACGAGCCTTTGTTGAGGAGCGCCCTGAGGCTGGGCGCGTCCCTGATCGCCCTCTGCGCCGCCGCGCCGGCGATCGCCCAGACCCCGCCGCCGGCGGCCAGCGGAACCGTGCTGGGCGAGCTGGTCGTCACCGCCACACGCCGTGAGGAGGCGCTGCAGGACATTCCGGCCGCCGTCTCGGCGTTCTCGGGCGAGAACCTCAAGGCGCAGCGGATCGAGACCGGCCAGGACCTGCTGCGCGCCATTCCGAACGTGAACTTTAGCCGCGCCAACTTCGGCGGCTTCAACTTTCAGATCCGCGGCATCGGCACCAAGCTGGTCGCCACCAGCGCCGACGCGGCCATCGGCGTGCACGTGAACAACGTGCCCCTGGGCGCGAGCACCCTGGCGGACTCCAACTTCTTCGATGTCGAGCGGGTGGAAGTGCTGCGCGGGCCCCAGGGCACGCAGTTCGGCCGCAACACCACGGGCGGCCTCGTGAACATCGTCACGGCCAAGCCGAAGGACATCTTCGAGGCCCAGGTCACGGGCGAGATCGGCAACTACGACAACCGTCGCCTGAACGGCTTCGTCAACGTGCCCCTGGGCGACATGTTCGCCGTGCGCCTGGCCGGCTCGCTCGTGAAGCGCGACGGGTTCGGTGAGAACCTCCTGACCGGCGACGACATCGACGGCCGGGACCTTTGGGCCACGCGGGCGACCCTGGCGTTCAATCCGAACGACCGGATCCGCAGCTACCTGATGTGGGAGCACTTCAAGGAATCCGACAATCGGACCCAGGTGGCCAAGCAGCTCTGCATCAAGGACACCGGGCGCACCTCGGTCGGCGGCGTGCCGACCACGGGTCTCGGCGGTTCGACCCAGAACTACTTCAGCCAGGGCTGCGCCCTGGGCGACCTGCGGACGCCGGCCGGCCTCGGCACCCTGAACAGCGCCGCCACCCTCGGCGGGGGCCTGGGGAACCTGACCGGCCTGATCACCGGCGACGCCTATGCGGGCAAGGTCCAGGACCCGGACCTGCGCAGCATCGAGTCCGCGTTCGACCCGGTCTATCGCAACCGCTTCGACGCGGTGATCTTCAACATCGCCGGGGACCTGACCGACAACCTGACCCTCAGCTACACGGGCAGCTACTCCGAGACGAAGGCGTTCACCCGGGCCGACTACAACCGCGTCGCGCCCAGCACCGTCTTCAACATCACACCCCTCACGCCCACCGGGGTGTTCAATGACCCGCAGGTCGGGGCCAGCAACCGCTTCCGGACGTTCCAGTTCGGCGTCGGCGGCGGCGAGGCGCGCAGCCACGAGCTGCGGCTGCAGTCCAACTTCGGCGGGGCGTTCGAGTTCAGCCTCGGCGCCACGCGGCAGCGGTCCAAAGGCACGACCGACCTCTTCGTCACCAGCAACACCCTGACCGCCGTCGCGGTGGGGCTCTACAACCTCAGCCTGCTCGCGCCGCTGGGCTGCCCGCCGCTGGGCGGCCCCGGCCTGCCATGCGTGCTGGTCGACCAGAACGCGATCCCCGACGGGTCGGGCGGCAACTACTTCGACAACCGCACCGACTACCAGGTCCGCTCGACCGCCATCTTCGGCGAGGCCAGCTACAAGCTCACCGAGACGCTGAAGTTCACCGGCGGCCTGCGCTTCACCGAGGACAAGAAGCGGGCCCAGCCCTATGCGCCGGCGCTGTTCGTGCCTGGCGATGGCGGCGTGAAGCCCTTGCCGATCCAGCGGGTGACCTTCGGCGAGTTCACCGGCCGGGCCAATGTGGAGTGGTCGCCGGACCTGGAGTTCACCGACAACACCCTGGTCTATGCGTCGTACTCGCGCGGCTACAAGGGCGGCGGCTTCAACCCGCCGCAGACGCCGGGCCAGGAGCTGTTCCCGACCACCTACGAGCCGGAGTTCATCAACGCGATCGAGGTCGGCGCGAAGAACACCCTGCTGGGTGGCCGGATGGTGCTGAACCTCACCGGCTTCTACTACGACTACAAAGGCTATCAGGTCTCCCAGATCATCCAGCGGACGTCGGTGAACACCAACATCGACGCCGAGGTCTGGGGCGCGGAGATGGAGGCGCTTTGGGAGCCGGTTCCGCGCCTGCGCCTGAACGCCAACCTCGGCTGGCTGCGGACGCGCCTGAAGGACACCTCTGCGCTGGACCTGATGGACCTGACGCAGGGCGATCCGAACTACGTCACCCTGAAGAACGGCTCGACCTTCGCCAACTGCATCGCGCCGACCGCCCAGGTCGCCCGGCTGCAGGCGGCGATCAACGCCGGCCTGCTGCCCGCCATCGCCATGGTGGGGGCGCCGGGCGCGGCCGGCATCGGCGTCTGCCAGGGCGCGTTCGCGTCGGACGGCCCGGGCGGGGCCGCCGACGGCCCGCTCTCGGCGCTGGTCACGATCAACCCGCTGCCGGGCATCCCCGACCAGTTGGGCGGCAACGACCTGCCGAACTCGCCTGAATGGACCGTCTCGCTGGGCGCGCAGTACACCTGGGACATCGGCGGCTGGGCGGTCACGCCGAGGGTCGACTTCTACTATCAGGCCGGCTCGTACGCGCGGATCTACAACCGCATCAGCGACCGGCTGGACAGCTACACCAACACCAATCTGTCGCTGAACATCGACAATGAGGACCTGGGCGTCTCGGCGCAGCTCTTCGTGCGGAATGTCACCGACGAGACGGTGATCACTGACCAGTACCTCACCGACGACACGTCGGGCCTCTACACCAACATCTTCCTGTCGGAGCCGCGCACCTACGGCGTCTCCCTCACCAAGCGGTTCTAGTTCCCTCCCCAGAGGGCTCCTGGAGGCGGCGGGCGAGGGGGCCGCCGCCTCCGACTTTGGTCCCCTCGCGAGATCATCATGTCCCTGTCGCCGCAACGCCGTTTCGTCACCCCCGCCGCCGGAGAGGCGGTGGAGGATCTTGCCCGCCGGGCGCTGCCCGACCGTCCCGTGGCCGAGGCCGCCGACGCGATCCGCAGCTGGAACCTGCACATCTTCGCCATGCGCCGACCGGCCGGGCTGCTGCTCTGCAGCGACGTCGTCTTCGTCGAGCCGCCGCGCGCGGCCGCCGCTGCTTGAGAGGGGACTTCACCGTGTACGACATCGTCATCCGCAACGGCCTGGTGATCGACGGCGAGGGCGGGCCGGGCCGGCGCGCCGACGTCGCCATCGCCGGCAGCCGCATCGTCGCCGTCGGCGAGGACCTGGGCGCCGGGCGGCACGAGATCGACGCCGGCGGCAAGGCCGTGGCGCCGGGCTTCATCGACCCGCACACCCACTTCGACGCCCAGCTCCTGTGGGACGGCCATGCGCGGCCGGTACTGGAGCACGGCGTCACCTGCGTGATCCCGGGCAACTGCTCGCTGTCGCTGGCCCCCCTGCGCGCGGCCGATCGGCCCGCCGTGATCGGCATGTTCCAGCAGATCGAGGAGATGCCGCCGGAGGCTTTCACCGAGCGCTTCGCCAAGTGGACCTGGGAGGACTTCGCCGGCTATTGCCGCACGATCGCGCCGGATCTGGGCGTAAATGTCGCGCCACTGGTCGGCCACAGCCTGATCCGCCTCTGGGTGATGGGCGCCGACTCGCAGCAGCGCCCGGCCACCGACGCCGAGATCGCCGCCATGCAGGAGTTGCTGGAGGTCTGCCTCTCCGACGGGGCCATCGGCCTTTCGACCAGCTTCGTGGACATGGACGCCGAAGGGCGGCCGGTGCCGAGCCGGTTCGCCGACTTCCGCGAGTTGGACGCCCTGTCGGCGGTGCTGGGTCGCGCGGGGGGCCGGATGCTCCAGGTGGTGCCCGAATTCTACGACGTGGACCTGACCATCGCGCGGATCGACCAACTGGCCGAGCTGTCGCTGCGTCACGGTATCCCCACGACCTTCTCGCCGGTGTTCGATTCCAAGGCGACGCCGCAGGCCGCGCCGCGCATCCTGGCGCGGGTCGAGGAACAGGCGGCTCTCGGCGCGCGGGTCTGGCCGCAGATGCAGACGCGGCCCATCGACATCAGCTTCAGCCTGCTGAACCCCTCGCTGTTCCTGGCGCGCCTGCCCAACTGGTGGCGGCTGTTGAAGCGGCCCCTGCCCGAGCGGCTGGCGGCGCTGAACGACCCAAAGGTCCGCGCCGACCTGATCGCCGACTGCGGAGCCGACGGCGGCGCGGCCATCTTCGGCGACCTGATCATCCGGGGCGGCGACGGGGCGCCCGCGGCCTATGCCGGGCGGCGCCTGGGCGAGGTCGCGGCCGAGCGCGGTGAGGGCGCGGCCGAGGCCGTGCTGGCCATCTCGCTGGAGAACGGCCTGGACGTGGCGCTGCTGGCCGCCAGCGGCGGTCATGAGGACACCGGCCGCATCGGCCCCATGCTGGCGAGCCCGCTCGTGCACATCGGCGCCAGCGACGGCGGGGCGCACCTGGCGTCCTTCGCGACCTACGGCGACACGGGCTACCTGTTCAGCGAATTCGTCCGCCGCTCGGGCCACTTCACCCTGGAACAGGCGGTGAAGAAGATCACGGCCGACCCGGCCGACATCTGGGGGCTGGCGGATCGTGGGCGGCTGAAGCCGGGCCTGGCCGCCGACGTGGTGATCTTCGATCCGTCGACCATCGATCGCGACGTGGAGCGGCCGGTGTTCGATGTGCCGGGCGAGGGCATGCGCTACACGCGCTCGGCCATCGGCGTGCAGACCGTGCTGGTGAACGGCGAGGTGGCCTATGAGGACGGCGCCTACACCGCCGCCAAGGCTGGGGTGATCTGCAGCCTGGAGGCCGCGTGATGGGCGAGACGGTCATCGTCATCGGCGCCGGCATCGCGGGGCTGTGCAGCGCCCTGGCGCTGTCGGGGCGTGGCGGCAAGGTCATCCTGCTGGAGCGTGACGGCGCGCCCCCGGAGGGCGGGGCCGACACGGCGTTCCAGGACTGGCGGCGCACGGGCGTCGGCCACCTCCGCCAGAGCCACGCCTTCCTCGCGCGGCTGCGGCTGCTGTTCGCCGAGCACCACCCCGGGCTGCTGGCCGACCTGGCGGCCGAGGGGGTGCGCGAGATCACCTTCGAGAACATGCTGACCGACCTGCAGCGGCCGACGTACGCGCCGACCGCCCAGGACAGGGACCTCACCCTCATCACCAGCCGGCGCACGACGCTGGAACTGGTCATGCGGCGCTATGTGGAGCGGTTGCCCGACGTGGAGCTGCGGCCCGGCGTGTTCGTGCGGCGGCTGATCACGCGGCGCGACGCCGATGGCCGGCTGGTGGTCTGCGGCGTTCGCGGCGATGCGGACGGCGCCCCGTTCTCGCTGGCCGGCGACGTCGTGGTCGATGCGGTGGGCAAGGGCGGCGACCTGGTGGAGCAGTTCCGGGAGGAGGGCGCGGTCGTGCCCGAGTTCACCGAGTCCGCCGGCATCCTCTATTTCACCCGCCACTACCGGCTGCGGCCGGGACAGAGCGAGCCGCCGCGCATCGGCGCGCCGCCGGCCAGCGGCGACCTGGGCTATCTCAAGTTCGGGGTCTTTCCGGCCGACAACGGCTGTTTCTCCATCACCGTCTGCACGCCGGAGATCGAGTACGAGTTCCGCAAGGCGGTGGTGAACCCGGACGTCTTCCAGGCCATGACCCAGGCCCTGCCGGGGCTGAAGCCCTGGACCGATCCCGCGCGCGCCGAGCCCACCAGCAAGGTGTTCGGCATGGGCGACCTGATCTGCCGCTGGCGGGACATGGTGGTGGAGGGCGAGCCGGCGGCGCTGGGCTACTTCGCCATCGGGGACAACCTGGTGCGGACCAACCCGCTGTACGGGCGCGGATGTTCGTTCGCGGCGGTGGCGGCCTGGCGGCTGCGGCAGGTGCTGGATGGCGGGACCGCGCCGCTCGAGCGCGCCAGGGCCTACGACCTCGGCGTCCGCGCCGACCTGCGGCCGTTCTTCGACCTGATGCTGAAGCAGGATCGTGACGCCCTGCGCCGCGCGAAGGCCGAGCTGACGCCGGGCGCGCGGCTGACCCGCAAGCAGCGGCTGGCCAAGAGCTTCGCCGAGGACGGCATCGCCGTGGCGGTGCGCTCGGACGTCGCCCTGCTGCGTCAGGCCATGCGCGGCTTCCACATGCTGGAACATCCGGAGGCGTGGCTGAAGCGGCCGGGCAACCTGGCGCGGGTGCTGGGCTATTGGGCGCGCGGCAGGCGGCGGAACGCCAAGGCCTATCCTCCGAAGCCGGGGCCGGACCGCGGCGAGATGATGCGCGAACTGGGGCTCGATCCGGCGGCCGACCTGCTGCGGCCGGCCAATGCCCTGGCCGCCTGAGGCGACACGCTGTCGGGGGACAGGGCCGGGACCGGGCGGATCAGATCGCCCGGCCCTTGAGCGACGACAGCCAGGGCACGAGCAGGGCGTTCACCTCGCCCGGCCGTTCCTGCTGGGTCCAGTGGCCACAGCCCGGCAGCACGTGGGCGCCTTCCAGGTTGGCGACATTGGCGCGCAGCGTGGCCAGTGGATCGCCTGCCATGCCGAAGGCGTTGAACGCCCCGTCCTTGTCGCCGGCGATGAAGAAGGCGGGCGGCTCGACCTTGCGGTCCCTGTAGGGCTGCAGGAAGTGGAAGTCGCGGGTGTGGTTGCGGTAGCGGCTCAGCGGCCCGAAGAAGCCCGACCGCTGGAACTCGGCCACGTAGTAGTCGAGGTCCGCCGCGCTCATCCAGGCGGGGAACGGATCAGGGTCGGGCAACCCGTCGAGCAGGGCGTCGGACGAAGTCTTGGGCGGCTGGGCGGCCAGCTTCGTCAGGTCGATGTCGCCGGAGCCGACGTAGTAGAACCGCCGCAGGAAGTCGCGCGGGTCGGCGTCGAACACCGCCTCGGCCTGACCCACCGGGCGGAAGTAGCTCTGGTAGAAGAAGACGTTGTTGTCGTCGAACATCGCCTTGATGACGTCGTCGAACGACTGCGCCGGCACGCCGGAGTGGATCACCGAGAGGGCGGCCACCGCCGCCACCCGGTCGGGGTGGATCAATGCGGTCTGCCAGACCATCGGCGCGCCCCAGTCGTGGCCCACCAGGATGAACTTGCGGCCTGGCGCCAGCTGGTCGGCCACGCCCAGGATGTCGGCGATCATGTGCTCCATGGCGTAGTCCTCGACGCGGTCGAACCGCTGCGAGCCGCCGTAGCCGCGCACATCGATGGCGCAGGCGGTGAAGCCGGCGTCGGCGATCGGCTGGATCTGGTGGCGCCACGAGTACCAGCTCTCCGGGAAGCCATGGACCAGGATCACCAGCGGCCCCTCGCCCTGCACCACGGCCCGCAGTCGCGCGCCGCCCGTGTCCAGCATCCGGAAATTCGGCGTCATCTCGTCCCCCGTCGTTCTCGGCGGTCAAACTAGCCGCCTGACCGAGGCGGGCAACAAAAAACAGAACACGTTATAAATATTGGCGCGCATGACGCCGCGGCCCGGCGGGTGGTATGCACCGTTCGAAGCGGACGGATGGTCGAGGTCTTGGGGCAAGCTGCGGACGTCGCCGGAGCGCCTGTCGGGCGCCGGGAAGCCGGAAAGGCCGAGCGCCGCCGCAGGATCATCCACGCCGCGCGCGAGCTGATCCGCGAGACGGGCAACGCGGGCCTCTCGATGCGGGCCCTGGCCGCGCGCGCCGGCGTGAGCCTGGCGACGCCCTACAACCTGTTCGGCTCGAAGCGGGCGATCATCCTGGCGTTGCTGGACGACGTGCGGGCGTTTCAGGCGCGGTTCGCGGGGCTGGAGGTCACCGACCCGCTGGCCCGGCTGTTCGCCGCGGTGGATATCGCGGTGGAGTTCTATGTCGCCGACCCGCCGTTCTACCGCACGCTCTGGGCCGCGGTGTTCGATGCGTCCGACGACGTGCGCACCCAGATCTACAGCTCCGAGCGCGACGCCTTCTCCCACCAGTTGGTCGCCGAGCTGGCGCAGGCGGGTGTGACCTCGGCCTCCACCGACATCGCGCTGTTGCGCAGGGTGCTGGACCGGAACTTCGCCTCGGCGATGCTGGAATGGGTCATGGGGGAACTGCCGGCCGACGACCTCGCGCCCTCAATCCAATACGCCTACGCCCTGGTCCTGAAGGGCGTGGCGGCGCCGGAATGGCAGGCGGAGCTCACCGCCAGGGCCGAGGCCAGCGGGCGGCAACTCGCTAAGCCTTGAGGGAGCGGGCCCGACCTGGCGTATAAGGGTTGCAGGCAGACGAGAGGCGAACGCTTGAAGCCGGGACTGGATGATGCGCTGGCGGCGCTGCGGGACGAGGCGCCCGACCGCGACCTGTCGCAGCTAGAGCCGCGCGTCTGGCGTCGGATCGACCAGGCGCGGCGCGGCCAGGACGTTGGTGTCCGCGCGGTCCCCTACCGCTTCGCCGCGGTGCTGGTCGCACTCGGCCTCGGGACCGCCGTCGGCGTCGCCCAAGCACGCGAGGGCCGTGACCGCGAGCAGGTCTCGGCGTTCCGCGTCGCCACCGAACTCGCCCCCTCGACCCTGCTGGACGACCGCTCCTGATGCAGGGCGTCCGCAGTCTCGTCCTCACGCTGGCGCTCTGCATGGCCGCCGCCGGGATCGGCGCCTGGGCCGGGGTGCGTTTCCTGGAGCCTCAGCGCCGTGCGCCGACGCTGCACGAGTTCGTGCACGAGGAGCTCGATCTGACTGCCGACCAGGAGTCGCGGCTGGAGAGGCTGGAGCGTGACTTCGCCGTCCGCCGCAAGACCCGTGAGGCTCAGCTCCGCGCGGCCAACGCCGAGCTGGCCGCAGCCATCCAGGCGCGGCACGAGTACTCGCCGGACGTGACGGCGGCGGTCGAGCGTTTCCACCGGGCGATGGGCGAGCTCCAGAAGGAGACCATCACCCACGTCCTCGAGATGAGGAAGGTGCTCACGCCGGCCCAGGCGGCGCGCTACGACGAACGCATCGCCGAGGCGCTGACCGAAGAAAGCCGGTGACCGCA
This sequence comes from Pseudomonadota bacterium, assembly GCA_040752615.1. Classification (GTDB taxonomy): domain Bacteria; phylum Pseudomonadota; class Alphaproteobacteria; order Caulobacterales; family Caulobacteraceae; genus Phenylobacterium. Next base: position 39,673 of record JBFMGV010000024.1, read on the forward strand.
GCGGACGATCCGCCGGACGCCGACCTGGTCGCCCGCGCCCTCTCCGGCGAGGATGTGGCGTTCACCCAGCTGATGCGTCGTCACAAGGCGGATCTGTTCCGGTTCGCCCGGCGCTACACGGGCGACCCCGACGCGGCGCTCGACGTGGTGCAGGACAGCTTCGTCTCGGCCTGGAAGGCGCTGGATCGCTACGACGGGCGCTATCCGTTCGGCGTGTGGTTGAGGGCGATCGCGCTGAACAAGTGCCGGGATCGCGGCCGTCGCCTGTTCCTGCGTCGGCTGGTGCTGGGCCAGGCCGACCCCGACGGCCACGAAGCCCAGAGCAGTCCGGATCCATCTCCCGACGCCGAGGCGAGCTTGATCAGCCGCGAGCGTCGCGCGGCGCTCGACAAGGCGCTGGCGGCCCTGCCGCCCGGGCTGAAGGAGCCGCTGATCCTCACCGTGTTCGACGGCTATTCGCAGCAGGAGGCCGGGGCGATGCTGGGGATGAGCGCCAAGGCGATTGAGGTGCGCGTCTATCGCGCGCGCCGCCGGCTGGCCGAGATCCTGGGCCCCGAGGTGTCCGACGCCGACTAGACGCGCCGCTCTCCGAACACCTTTCTCGCGATCACGTGAGGGGTGGGTGGCAAGGCTGCGTATGCCTCTTTGAGCGACGCCGTTCTAAGACCCTGGGGCGCTTTCGAGTGTGCGGTTCGGAGGGGTGCTGGAATGCGTCAGGTGCAGTAATCAGCGTATGCGCTATGTGTATACGTTGAAGTAGCGCGCCGAAATTTATCTGCATATCGGGCCGAATGCTGGATTTGGCGCGCGTGAGTTTCAATCAACAGAAATATGCAATCGCTGATGGCGTGACGTTGTCTGCCAAATCGGATTGAACGATTCTTGCGCTTCGTTGCATCAAAGGTGTGCGGGGCGGATTTTAGCTTTGATCAAAATCAACTTGTGCAAAATAGCGACAATATTCTCGGAAATTTCTTTGACGCGAAAAATATTGCCTCAAATTTGCGAGATTGGCGTGATCGATCGGCTGAACTAGCAACCTAACAAGGTTATGTCGTCCAGGTTGGTGATCTTAATATGTATATACATGACTTGACGATGACGGTCGGCGGCGGCGTTCTGCGCGTCGCGATGACGAGCTGAAAACGGCGGGCGTCGCTGCGGGAATTGAGGGGGTTTTCTATGATCGGGTTCGGTAAGCGCGTCCTTCTGGCGGGCGCCTGCATGACGCTGATGTCGTCGGGTGCGGCGATGGCGCAGAGCGCCGGCGGAGAGGGCGAGGTCGGCGAGGTGATCGTCACCGGCAGCCGCATCAAGCGCGCGGACATCGAGGGCGTCGGCCCCGCGACCGTGATCGGCGCTCCCGAGATCGCCAAGAGCGGCATTGTCAGTGTCGAGACCCTGCTGCAGCGCCTCCCGGCGGCGGCGGGCTACGCCGGCAACCAGGGCAACGCCTACTGGGCCTCGCGTGGCTGGGGCACGGCCACCGTCAACCTGCGCGGCCTCGGCATCAACCGGACCCTCGTGCTGCTGAACGGGCGGCGCCTGGTCAACGGAGGCACCGGCGCCAACAGCGCGCCTGACCTCAACACCATCCCGACGTCGATCATCGGTCGTATCGAGGTGCTGAAGGACGGCGCCTCGGCGATCTACGGCACCGACGCCATCGCCGGGGTGGTGAACATCATCACCCGCGACAACATCGAAGGCTTCGAGGTCGGCGCCCGCTACGGCGTCACCGACGAGGGCGACGGCTCGGACTTCACTGCCGACCTGGCCTATGGCGTCGGCAACGACCGCGGCGGCCTGCGCTTCGCCGCCAGCTACCAGAAGACCCAGCCGGTCAACCTGTTCAGCCGCGCCGGCTGTCAGAAGAGCGGCGCCACGGGCTCGCTGATCTGTCTGGGCGGCGGCTCCACCGCCGGCGGTCGCGCCTCGCTGCCGAACGGCCAGATCATCAACTTCATCGGCGGCAACGCCTTCGAGACCTACAGCGCGGCGAAGCACGGCTTCCAGGGCAACATCTACCTGAACGCCGTGAGCCCGATCGAGCGCCTGACCACCGGCCTGTTCGGCGACTACCAGGTCACCGACGACGTGCAGCTCTTCGGCGAGTTCCTCTACACGCACCGCGAGACCGAGCAGAGCTCGACCCCGGGCACGCTGTCCAACTTCGTGATCGCCGCCAACAACCCGACCAACCCCACCGGCCAGCAGATCAACCTGATCCAGCGCCGCCTGGTGGAAGGCGGCTCGCGCATCGCGTTCCAGGAAACCAACACCTATCAGGCCACGGCTGGCGCGCGGGGCAAGTTCGGCGAGGACTGGACCTGGGAAGTGGCCGCCAACTACGGCCGCACGACCGGCACGGACGGCTTCACCAACATCGCCAACAAGGCGAACGTCGCCAACACGCTGAACACCTCGGTGTGTTCGTTCGCGGCGGGCGCCGCGATCCCCTGCGCCGACTATCTCGGCCCGGGCGACATCTCGCCGGCGGTGCTGAAGTACATCATGGCCACCACCCTCGACACGGGCGGCAACGAGACGACGAACCTCAGCTTCGACACTACCGGCTCGCTGTTCGACCTGCCCGCCGGCACGGTGCAGATCGCCGCCGGCGTCACCTACCGGAAGGACAAGGGCTGGCGGAACCCCGACAACCTGATCGTCCTCGGTATCGCCAACTCCAACCAGCAGAGCCCCATCAAGGGTTCGATCGAGGCGGTCGAAGGCTACGCCGAACTCAGCGTCCCGCTGCTGAAGGACCTGCCGATGGTCGAGGCCCTGCGCTTCGACGGGGCGATCCGCTACTCGGACTACAAGCGCTTTGGCAGCGACGTGAACTACAAGGCCGCGCTGGACTGGAACGTGGCCTACGGCCTGCGCGCCCGCGCGACCTGGGGCACCGCCTTCCGTGTGCCCAACATGGCCGAGCTGTTCAGCGGCGTGACCCAGGGCCAGCTGACCACCACCGATCCCTGCAGCCGCTACTCCACCAGCACCAACAGCGTGCTGGTCGCCAACTGCCGCGCGGCGGGCGTGCCGGCCGGCTACATCCAGCCGAACAACTCGATCCTCACCACCACCGGCGGCAATGTGAACCTGACGCCGGAAGAGGCCGAGACCCTGACGCTGGGCCTCGTCTGGGAGCCCGAGTTCGTGCCCGGCCTGTCGCTGACGCTGGACTACTTCAAGATCGACATCGACAACGCGATCCGTTCGATCACCGGCTCGACCAAGCTGTCGGTCTGCTACAACACCCCGGGCCTCAACCACCCGTTCTGCACGCCCGACAACTTCACCCGCAACGCCCTGACCGGCGAGGTGAACTTCCTGTCGTCGCAGCAGGTGAACGTCGGCGCCGAGACCGTGAAAGGCATCGACGCGGCCGCGCGCTACAGCTTCGACCTGCTGGACCGCCGGGCGACCCTCGACACCAGCGTCACCTACCTCAAGGAATACACGATCATCCCGTACCCGGGCGGTGCGCCGATCATCTACCGCGGCTTCATCGGCGGCGGTAACGGCGGCTATCCGAAGTGGCGCGGTCTGACGACCTTCACGGTCGACGATCCGAAGTGGAGCGCCAGCTACACGGTCCAGTGGATCGGCAAGGCCACCGACTTCAACGCGGCCCCGACGGCCCTGGGACGCCGGACGCCGAACGTCTTCTACCACAACGTCCAGTTCGCCTACCGGCTGCTGGAAACGGCGACGGTGGCGGTGGGCGTGGACAACCTCTTCGAGGAGGATGCCCCGTTCCTGCCCAGCTACACGGACGGCAACACCGACACCATGACCTATGACCTTGTCGGTCGGCGCGGCTACGTCCGCCTGACCTACAAGTTCTAGCCGTCCCCCCGGAGAGGCGCCGGTGGGACCCCCGACAACCCGCCGGCGCTTCGACCACGAGTTCTGATCCGATGATCCGACTACCTGCCCTGGCGCGCTCCACGCACAAGTGGCTGGGCCTCGTCATCGCCGTCCAGGCGGTGTTGTGGACCCTCAGCGGCCTCTACATGACCATCGTCCATATCGACATCATCCACGGCGACCGCCTGGTGAAGGCGCCCGTGGCCCAGGCCCTGCCGGCGGCCGGCCTGATGGAGCCGGCGCATCTGGTCCATCTCGCGCCTGGCCTGAAGACCGCGCGGCTGGACACCCAGCTGGGGCGGCCCGTCTATGTGGTCGACGCAGAGGGCGGCAAGGCGCTGTTCGACGCGCGCACCGGCGCCAAGCTGTCGCCGCTGGACGAGGCCGGCGCCCGCGCCCGTGCCAAGGCGCTCTTCGCGGAGAAGGGCGAGGTGGTGAGCGCCGAGCTGCTGACCAAGGCTCCGCTGGAGGTGCAGACCCGGCCCATGCCGTTGTGGCGGGTCGAGTTCGAAGGCGCCTGGCGGCCCACCTTCTACATCTCGCCGTTCACGGGCGAACTGGTCTCGCGCCGTCACGACCTGTGGCGCACCTTCGACTTCGTCTGGATGTTCCACATCATGGACTACGACGACCGCCAGGACGTGAACAACATCCTGCTGCGCATCTTCACCTGGCTGGCCGTGGCCGCCTCGGCGACCGGCGCGTGGCTCCTGCTCTACAGCTTCCGGCGCCGTCGCCGGCGGAAGGCGGCCTGACGCGATGTTCCTGATCCGCACCCTGCACAAGTGGTTCGGCCTGATCCTGGGGCTGCAGTTCCTGATCTGGTCGCTGAGCGGCGCGGTGATGGCGCTGCTGGATCATCATGAGGTCAGCGGCGAGCATGCGGTGCTGTCGGCGGCCCTGCCTGCCGTCGCGCCGGGACCTGCGCCGCTCGCGACAGTCCAGGCGGCGGTCGGCGCGCCGATCCAGAAGCTGGAGTTGAAGGCCCTGTTCGACCGCTGGGTCTATCAGGCCACGACGGCCGACGGCGTGCGCCTGCTGGACGCCGCGACGGTGCAGCCGATCGCGGTCGATGCGCCGCTCGCCCGCACCCTGGCTGTGGCGCGCTACGCCGGCTCGGCGCCGGTCGAGAGCGTCAGCCTGGTGGAGGACTCGACCCACGAGACCCGCGACATGACTCGCCCGGTCTGGCGCGTCGCCTTCGCGGACGCCGATCACACGGCGCTGTTCGTCTCGCGCGCCACCGGCGAGATGCTGGGCGTCAAGACCGATGCGTGGCGGGCGTGGGACATTGCCTGGATGTTCCACATCATGAACTACGGCGATCGTCAGAGCTTCAACCACCCGCTGATCGTCACCGTCGCGACCGGCGTGGCCTGGCTCGCGCTCAGTGGGCTGATCCTGCTGTTCCGCGCCTTCCGCCGCTCGGACGTGGCCTGGATCACGGGTCCGTTCGAACATCTCGCCGAACGTCGCCGGTCCGGGGGCGCCTAGGCTAGGTCCAATCGACATTCAGGGATTCACGGGGCTGGCGACGCGTGATTCATAGGTCTCCGCTTGAGCGGAGGCGTGGATGGTGAAGCGATACGAGCTGACGGATGCGCAGTGGCGGCGGGTCGAGC
>JBFMGV010000025.1:0-6033 GCA_040752615.1 Pseudomonadota bacterium
CCCTCGGGGCGGCCGCCTTGCTTTTGGGCCCTATTCGACCGTTACCGACTTGGCGAGGTTGCGCGGCTGATCCACGTCCGCGCCCTTCAGCACCGCCACGTGATAGGCCAGCAACTGGATCGGCGGGGCGTAGACGATCGGGGCGACCAGCGGGTCGCAGCGCGGCGCCGTCACCACCACGCGGGCCCCGGCGGGCGCGTGCCGCTCGCCGTCGGCGTCGGTGATGAACACCACCTGGCCGCCGCGGGCCATGACCTCCTGCATGTTGGAGGCCGACTTCTCGAAATAGCTGTCGAACGGCGCCAGGATGACGATCGGCGTCTGCTCGTCCACCAGGGCGATCGGTCCGTGCTTCAGCTCGCCCGCCGCGTAGCCCTCGGCGTGGATATAGCTGATCTCCTTCAGCTTCAGCGCGCCTTCCAGGGCCAGCGGGAACATCGGACCCCGACCCAGGAACAGCACGTCGCGCGCCTTGGAGACCTCGAGGGCCACCTTGCGGACGGCGTCCTCCAGCTTGATGGACTCGGCCACCAGCCGGGGCGCCTCCAGCAGCAGGCGGACCATCCGCTGCTCCTCCGCCGCGTCGATCCGGCCCCGGGCCCGGGCGGCGGCGATGGCCAGGGCGGTCAGGACGCTGACCTGGGCGGTGAAGGCCTTGGTCGAGGCGACGCCGATCTCGGGGCCGCAGTGGATCGGCCAGACCACGTCGACTTCGCGGGCCATGGTGGACTCGGTGGCGTTGACCACCGCCGCGCTCTTCATCCCCTTGCCCATGCAGTAGCGCAGGGCCGCCAGGGTGTCGGCGGTCTCGCCCGACTGCGACATGGCCACGACCAGGCCTTCCGGGCGCAGGGCGGGCTGGCGATAGCGGAACTCGGAGGCGATCTCGACGTCGACGGGCAGGTCGGCCAACTGCTCGATCAGGTACTTGCCCATCATGCCGGCGATGTAGGACGTGCCGCAGGCCACGATCTGGATCCGGTCCAGCGTGGCGAAGTCCAGGCCGCCGGGCACGGACGTGTGGCCCGTCAGGGCGTCAACATAGGCCGCGATGGTCCGCTGGCATCCCTCCGGCTGCTCATGGATCTCCTTCTCCATGAAGTGCCGGTAGGCGCCCTTCTCGACCAGGGCGGCCGAGGCGGGAACGGTGCGGACGGGGCGTTCGGCCGGACGGCCGTCGGCGTCATAGATCGACGCGCCGCCGTGGGTAATGGCGACATAGTCGCCTTCGTCCAGGTAGCAGACGCGCTGGGTGAACGGGCCGACCGCAAGGGCGTCCGAGCCCAGGAACATCTCGCCGTCGCCATAGCCGACGACCAGGGGGCTGCCGCGCCGCGCACCGAGGATCATCGCGTCCTCGCCCTCGATCAGCACGGCCAGGGCGTAGGCGCCGGTGAGTTGGTCGAGGGTGGCCTTCAGCGCCTCCAGCGGTGGCTTGCCCATGCCCAGCTCGCTGTCGAGCAGGGCGGCGATCACCTCGGTGTCCGTGTCGCTGTGGAACTCGCGGCCCGCACCCTGCAGGCGCTCACGCAGCTCGGCGAAGTTCTCGATGATGCCGTTGTGGACCAGCGTGACCCGGCCCTGGGCGTGCGGGTGGGCGTTGCGGACCGACGGCGCGCCGTGGGTGGCCCAGCGGGTGTGGCCGATGCCGACCGTGGCGCTCAATGGCTCGGCGGCCAGCACGTCCTCCAGCGCGCGGATCTTGCCCGCCGCCCTGCGACGCTGGATCCGGCCGTCCGTGACGCCGGCGATCCCGGCCGAGTCGTAGCCGCGATACTCCAGGCGCTTCAGGCTCTCGATGAGGCGCGCCTCGACAGGCTGCGTTCCGACGATGCCGATGATGCCGCACATGTGGCCGTGGCTTCCTTTGTGCTAAGGGCGAATCGCGAGGGTTTCGCCCGTTCCGGGCGCTTTAGCATCAGCTAAGTTCACGAACCCTATGTGTGTTTGAGGCCGGAAGCGGTCAGGTCAACGAGCAAGTCCATGAGCAAGCGCGCCTATTTCGGCACCGACGGCATCCGCGGGGAAGCCAATCGTCATCCGATGACCGCCGAGGTCGCCCTTCGGGTCGGCATGGCGGCCGGCAAGATGTTCATGTCCGGCGACGAGCGCCGCCACCTGGTGGTGATCGGCAAGGACACTCGTCTCTCGGGCTACATGATCGAGCCGGCCCTGGTGGCCGGCTTCACCAGCGTGGGCATGGACGTGCGCCTGTTCGGCCCCTTGCCGACGCCCGGCGTGGCGATGATGACCCGCAGCCTGCGCGCCGACCTGGGCGTGATGATCTCGGCCTCGCACAACGCCTTCTCTGACAACGGCATCAAGCTGTTCGGCCCCGACGGCTACAAGTTGTCGGACGAGAAGGAGCTGGAGATCGAGGCCCTGATGGACGAGGGTCTGCAGCAGAATCTCGCCAAGCCCACCGCCCTCGGCCGCGTGCAGCGGATCGACGACAGTCAGGCCCGGTATGTCGAGATCGCCAAGGCGACCTTCCCGCGCGGCCTCAACCTCTCCGGGATGCGCATCGTCATCGATTGCGCCAACGGCGCCGCCTACAAGGTGGCCCCGGCCGCGCTCTACGAGCTGGGCGCGGAGGTGATCCCGATCGGCATTGCCCCCAATGGCTTCAACATCAACGAGGACTGCGGCTCGACCCACCCGGCGGCCATGCAGAAGGCGGTCAAGGAATACCGGGCCGACATCGGCATCGCCCTCGACGGCGACGCCGACCGCCTGGTGATCTGTGACGAGAAGGGCCAGGTGGTCGACGGCGATCAGATCATGGCCCTCATCGCCAGCGATTGGGCTCGCCGTGAGCGGCTGAGCGCGGGCGGCGTGGTGGCGACCGTCATGTCCAACCTGGGCCTCGAGCGGATGCTGGCGGGCAAGGGGCTCAAGCTGGAGCGAACGCAGGTCGGCGACCGCTATGTGATGGCCCGGATGCGCGAGGGCGGCTTCAACGTGGGCGGCGAACAGTCGGGCCACCTGATCCTCTCGGACTTCTCCACCACGGGCGACGGCCTGCTGGCCGCGCTGCAGGTGCTGGCGGTGCTGAAGAAGGGCGACAAGCCGATGAGCGCCCTGGCCCGCCAGTTCGAGCCGGTGCCGCAGAAGCTGGAGAACGTGCGCTTCTCGGGCGGCAAGCCGCTGGAGAACGAGCAGGTGAAGAAGGCCATCGCCGACGCCGAGCAACGGCTGAACGGCTCCGGGCGCCTGGTCATCCGGCCTTCCGGCACCGAGCCGCTGATCCGCATCATGGCCGAGGCGGACGACGAGAAGCTGGTGAACCAGGTGATCAAGGAGATCGCCGGCGCCGTGAAGAAGGCCGCGGCCTGACGGCCGGAACGCACGGTCCGGATGACCGAAAAGACGCCTGCAGAGTTGCAGAGCCGGCCTGCGAACCTGCGGATTGAGCGGCTGAGCCGTTCACCTTAATCCCGCCGCTCCACGAACGAGGGTCGCGCAACCCGGCCCCGTTCCAAAGCATCGGGTGTTTCCATGAAGCGCGTCCTGAAGGTCGCCGGCTATGTGCTGGCGGGCCTCGTGAGCCTTGTTGTCCTGATCGTGGCCGGCGCCTTCGTCGGCAGCGAGGCGATGATCCGTTGGCCGGTCGCCCGGCCGGCCTCGACCCTGCCGGCAGCCATAGCCGCGGCGACCGATCCGGACGCTCTGGCGCGCGGCAAGCGGCTGGCCAAGCTGACCGGCTGTCACGACTGCCATGGCGACAATCTCGAGGGGAAGCTGTTCCACGACGAGATGCCGATCCTGCGGGCCTATGCGCCGAACCTGAGCCGCGCCCTGGCGGGCCGTACGGACGCTGAGATCGATCTCGCGATCCGTCACGGCGTGGGTGTCGACGGGCGGCGCCTCTGGGTGATGCCCTCGTCCGCCTTCTCGCAACTGTCGGACCGCGAGACCGCCGACCTGATCGCCTATCTGCGCACCTATCGCCCGGCGGGCGAGATCCAGCCGCGGATCCAGGTGGGGCCTGTCGGTCGCATCGGCGTGCTGCTGGGCAAGTTCAGCTCGGAGCCGGACACCCTGGCCAAGGCCGCGCCGCGGCTGGCCGACGCCGGTTCGCAGCACGCCGAGGGCAGGGCGCTGGCCCGTCTGTGCGTCGAGTGCCACGGGCCGGCGCTGGAAGGCTCGCCGATGATGAAGTCGCCGGACCTGTCGATCGCCGCGTCCTACGACGCCGAGGACTTCGAGCGCCTGATGAGCACCGGCGTCGCGGCGGGCGGTCGCAAGATCGGCCTGATGACCGCGATGGGCCCCGCCCGCTTCCACGCCCTGACCCGCGAGGAGGTCGCCGCCCTTCACGGTTATCTGAAGGCGCGGGCCCAGGTGCAGATCGCCGAGGCGGAAACCAAGGCCCTATCCAAACCGTAACGCATATGTCACGCTCGACACGTTCGGCCGGCTCGATCCGGTCGATGTGAAAAGAGACTGCACTTGGGAGGACTACATGCGGCGCGAATTCGCCCTTTCGGGCGTCGCGCGGCAGGCTGAGCGGCCCGCCCGCTGTATCGCCTGCCTCGCCTTTGTCGGCGTTCTCAGCGCGGCCTTCTGGGCCGGCGCGGTCTACATCGCCGAGAACTTCATGCGGATGGCCGGCACGGCCTTCTAGGGCCAGCTCCGACCCGACGCCCTGATCCGCGTGCCCGGCGGCCTTCCGCCAGGGCGCGTTCGCGCGCAGGCCGTCAGGGCGCGTATGCGCGCAGGAACGTGTCCACTGAGCGGGCCACCTGCTCGTCCAGTTGCTGCGGCGTCGGATCGGCCGTGACGCCCCAGATCCGCTCCCAGTAGATCCCCGAGATCGCCAGGTCCTTGAAGTGCTGCGCGGCGACCAGGGGGTCGGTCTGGCGCAGGCGGCCGGCGTCCATCAGGTCCTTCAGGAAGTCGCCGATGCGGCTCAGGACGATCACCGGGCCGCTCTCGTAGAACACCTGACCCAGCTGCGGGAAACGGCCGCCCTCAGACACCACCAGCCGCTGGATGCCCATCGCCTCGGGCGTCATCAGGTGGTTCAGGAACGCCCGCGCGAAGTGGGTCAGCCGCGCCTCGGCGCCGCCGCCCTCCGGCTCGACGTCGAACAAGGTGGCCTGCAGGTCGCCGCACAGGCGCTGCATCATCGCGGCGAACAATTCTTCCTTGTTCTTGAAGTAGTTGTAGAGCGTGCCCTTCGACCCGCCGATGCGCGCGGCGATGGTCGACATCGAGGTCGCGGCGAAGCCGTGCTCCAGAAAGCAGGCCTGAGCGACATCCAGCATCGCCTCGCGGCGCTCGTCGCGTTTCGAAAGGGCGGGGGCTGCCGACATGACGAAAATCCCTAAGGCCACGGCTTGACGCCGTCCAGCTATCGCCAATATATGACCGTACTGTACGGTCAGAATATGGCCGCGACAATCTACCTCCGTCCCTCCTCCTCCGAAGGCGGCCATGTCCAAAGTCCGTCCCCTGCTGCTGGCCGGCGCGTTCGCGCTGGCCGGATGCGCCACCGTCCCTGATCTCGGCGCCCCGCCGCGGCCGACCGCGTCCCAGGCCCTGGCCGCGGACCGGAGCTTCGCCGCGCCCGCCGCCGAGTGGCCGGCTGATCGCTGGTGGAGCGCGTATGCCGACCCGCAGCTCGACGCGCTGATGGACGAGGCCCTGGCCGGTTCGCCCGACCTGGCCCAGGCCGCCGCCCGCCTGCGCGCCGCCGAGGCCATGGCGCGACAGTCGCGCGCGGCGACGCTGCCCAGCCTGTCGGCCAACGCCGAGGGCGCGGCGGCCAAGCAGTCGTACAACAACGGAATCCCCCCGGCGTTCGTGCCGCGCGGCTACAACGACACCGGCCGGGCCAGCCTCGACCTCAGCTTCGACCTGGACCTCTGGGGCCGTAACCGCGCCGCGCTGGCCGCCGCGATCTCGGAGGCGGAAGCCGTCCGGATGGACGCCGCCGAGGCTCGGCTGGTGCTGACCACCGGCCTGGCCAGCGCATATGCAGACTTCGTCCGCCTGACCGCCGAACATGCCGCCGCCGACGCGGCGCTG
>JBFMGV010000026.1:0-70336 GCA_040752615.1 Pseudomonadota bacterium
AGGACCGGCATATTCGCAGGGCTCGAAGCCCTGCAGCCGGTTCCCCGCGAAGCCGCCCCTCCGCTTGCACCCCCGGTCTCGCCGACGGGCAAGGCTGCAGGCGCGCCTTGCGCCTGACAGCCATGCCCCAAGGAGCAGGACCATGACCGACCAAGCTTCGATCACCCATCAGGACGGCGATGTCATCGACGTGCCGCTCAACAAGCTGAAGACTTCGCCGCGCAATGCGCGGCGGACCCCGCACCCGCAAGCCGACATCGAGGCCCTAGCCGCCAGCATCGCCGTGAAGGGCGTGCTGCAGGCGCCGGTGGTGGAGCCGGAGGCGGACGCCAACGGCGCGCCGACCGGCTTCTACTTCGTGACCATCGGTGAGGGGCGGCGCTTGGCGCTGGCGCTGTTGGTCAAGGGCAAGCGGATCAAGAAGACGCACGCGGTGCGCTGCGTGGTGGACCTGAGCCACGACCCGCACGAGATCAGCCTGGACGAGAACATCACCCGCACCGGCCTGCACCCCGCCGACCAGTTCGAGGCTTTCGCGCGGCTAGCGACGGAACGCGGCTTGTCGGCCGAGGAGATCGGCGCGCGGTTCGGGGTGTCGGCGCAGGTGGTGCGCCAGCGGCTTCGCCTGGGCGCCATCGATCCGGAGCTGATGGCGCTCTATCGCGCCGGCGACCTCAACCTCGACCAGATGATGGCCTTCGCGGTCAGCGATGACCATGCGCGCCAGCAGCAGGTGCTGGACCAGTTGGGCGGCCACCGCCCGCCCTACCTGATCCGCCGCGCCATGACCGAGGCCAAGGTGTCGGCCAGTGACCGGCGCGCGGTCTTCATCGGCGTCGAGGCTTATGGCGAGGCCGGGGGGACTGTCCTGCGCGACCTCTTCACCGAGGACGGCGGCGGCTGGTTCGAAGACGTCGGCCTGCTGGACCGGCTGGTCGCCGAGAAGCTGGCCGCCACCGCCGAGGTTGTGCGCGATACGGAGGGCTGGAAGTGGGCCGAGCCGCATCTGGACTTCTCGCACGCCTCGGGTCTGGCGCGGGTCTATCCGCACGCCGTGGAGCGGTCGGACGAGGACAAGGCGAAGGTCGCGGCCCTCGCCGAGGAGTACGACGCCCTGGTCAGCGAATGGGATGCCGTCGAGGACCTGCCGCCGCAGGTTGCGGCGCGGTTTGCGGAGATCGATGCGGCGCTCGACGCCTTCGGCGATGGGACCGCCTACGCGCCCGACGAGATTGCGCGCGGCGGCGTCTTCGTGGTGCTGGGTCAGGACGGCGTGGCGCGCATCGAGCGCGGCTGGGTGCGGCCCGAGGACATGCCGCCGCCTGAGCCGCAGCCGGAGGCTGAGCCCGGCGAGGCTGGGGCGCGGCCCGAGGGCGAGGCGACGGGACGCGAGCCGGAGGCCGAAACCCCGGACGAGGACGCGGGCGCGCCGCTCTCGGAGCGGCTGGTGCTCGACCTCACCGCCCACCGGACGCTGGCCTTGCGCGACGCCCTGGCGGGCAGCGCGACGGTGGCGCTTTCGGCGGTGGTCCATGTGTTGGCGCTCAACGCGTTCTACCCGGCCTACGAGCGGGCGAGCTGCCTGGAGATCAAGGGCGTGACCGCCTATCTCGACGGCCACGCGCCGGGCATTGACGACACCCGCGCCGGGCGCAGTGTGGGCGAACGGCATGCGGCCTGGGCGAGCCGCGTTCCCAAGGCGGCCGATGACCTCTGGGCCTTCGTCCAGGCGCTCACGGTGACCGACCTGCTGGACCTCCTGGCGCACTGCGCGAGCCTGACCGTGAACGCCGTGCGCGCGCCCTACGACCGCAGGCCCGGCGCCTGGGCGCATGCGGACCGGCTGGCCGAGGCGGTGGACCTCGACATGACCGGCTACTGGTCGCCCACCGTGGCGAGCTACCTGGGGCGCGTCACCAAAGGCCGGATCGCCGAGGCCGTGCGCGAGGCGGTGTCGGAAGACGCGGGCGCGCGGATCGAGGGCTTGAAGAAGCCGGACATGGCGGCCGAGGCGGAGGCGCTCCTGGCCGGGACGGGCTGGCTGCCCAGCCTGCTGCGCAGGCCGGTCCCGGTTCCGGGCGAGCCGGAGGTTCCGGCGGAGGCGCCACTCCTGACCGAGGAAGCCGCCTGAACCCAAGGCCATGTCCTGGGCCTGATCGATCGGACGGAGGGCCGTGCGCCGCGAGGCGTGCGGCCCTTGCTCGTGCGTGAAGACGCCGACGGCGCCGGTGGAAAGGGGCCGGTCGCCAGCCTCCGTCTCCGAGTTCGGACCGACCCACCTCGGCTCTCTGGCCGGATCTGGCCGAGGGGTTCGGGCCGCGAGGCGGCCCTGCCGTCCGCCGCAACGCCGCGAGCGGCGTCCTCCGCTCCGCTTCGGGCCTTCGGCTGCAACAGCCACCACCCCTCGGCCTGGGATCGCCATCGAGGCCGCGATGGGCGCGGTCCAACAGACCTCAGGAGACTTCCCATGGCGACCATCGGCACGTTCCACCAGCAGGACGACGGCTCCTACGCGGGCGCGATCAAGACCCTGACCCTCGACGTCAAGAAGGCCACCTTCCGCCCCGTCGAGACGGACAACGACAAGGCCCCCGACTTCCGCATCTTCGCCGGTCAGACCGAGTTCGGCGCGGCCTGGAAGAAGACCTCCCGCGAGAACCGGGACTACCTCTCGGTCAAGCTGGACGACCCGAGCTTCCCGGCCCCGATCTACGCCAGCCTCGTCGATGCCGAGGATGGCTACAGCCTGATCTGGTCGCGCAGCGCCGCCGCCAACTGACCACCGCCCCCGCGCCCCGCCGCGCGCCGGGGGGGCGCCGTCCCCTCAAACCTTCACGCAAAGGAGGCCGCCATGACGCGCCTCAACGAGACCGCACGCCCCGACTGCCGGCCCGATCTCTACACCCGGGTCACCCGCGCCATCGTCGCCGAGCTCGAAGCTGGCGTCCGGCCCTGGACCAAGCCCTGGTCCGCCGAGCACCTGGCCGGGCGGATCAGCCGCCCGCTCCGCTCAACCGGCGAAGCCTACAGCGGCATCAACGTCATCCTGCTGTGGGCCGAGGCCGTGACCCAGGGCTACACGGCGCCGATCTGGATCACCTTCCGCCAGGCGCTGGCGCTCGGCGGCCACGTCCGCAAAGGCGAGCATGGCGCGACCGTGGTCTACGCCAACACCTTCAACCGCACCGAGACCGGCGAGGATGGCCGCGACGTGGAGCGGCAGGTCCCGTTCCTGAAGGCCTACACTGTCTTCAACGTCGAGCAGGTCGAGGGTCTGCCGGCGCACTTCTATACCGTGGCCGAGCCGAAGCTCGATGCCGCTCAGCGGATCGAGCACGCCGAGGCTTTCTTCGCCGCGGTCGGGGCCGACGTCCGCCATGGCGGCGACCGCGCCTACTACGCGATCCATCCGGACCACGTGCAGATGCCGCCCTTCGACTGCTTCGTCGATCCGGAGGCCTACTACGCGACCCTGGCGCACGAGAGCACGCACTGGACGCGCCATCCCACGCGGCTCGACCGTGACTTCGGCCGCCAGCGCTGGGGCGACGAAGGGTACGCCCGCGAGGAACTGGTCGCCGAACTCGGCGCGGCGTTCCTCTGCGCCGACCTCGGCCTGGAGCTGACGCCTCGCCCGGATCACGCCAGCTACATCGCGAGCTGGCTGGAGGTGCTGCAGGACGACCGGCGCTTCATCTTCACCGCCGCGGCCCATGCCCAGCGGGCGGTGGACTTCCTGCACGCGCGGCAAATCTTGTGACCGTCACGGGCCGGTCGGCGTTCCGCCGGCCGGCACCTTTTATGGCTGCCACTCCCGTTCGCCGTAACCTCGCGTCCCGCGAACATCACGGCTAAGCCTCGCGTCAAATCCCCACTTGCGCTGCTATCAGCCTCGATCCTTGCGTTTAACACGTCGCGAACGACATGTTCGATTTTCGCGGAAAACTTAACATGTCGATGGCGTTCGCCGCAGCCTCGTCCAGTTCTAGCAGCGAGCCGCGAGCGCCCGGTCGGTCGCCCGGCGCGCATTGCACACACCCTGCGGATCGTGGGCCGGCCGCAAGACCGGCACCACGTGTAGGCGAGCCCCAAGTCTTCGTCTGGGCTGAGCAGGTCGGACCGGGCACGAACATTGCCACAGCTTCGCCTTGGCCGGACGTGGCACAGGCCCAGCGGGTGTGAACTTGCTGCTCGCGCGGCCCGGCGGCCTAGTCGTCATGGGCCGCCCGGCGCTCGCCGGCCCACCGACCGCCCCGAGAGACGCGCGGTCGTCCCGGCTCCCTCAGTTCAAGGTGCGATGCGGCGGGCCGTCGAGGACGTCGGCCACGCGGGCGAGGAGGCCGTCGAGCGCGTCCAGCGCGCTCTGCGGCTCCGGCAACGGCCACGATAGGTGCGCCGGGTAGCGCAGGGTCTGGGCAAGGTGCGGCATGGCGAGCGCGTCGAGCACGGCCTCGATCTGGCCGCCCGCCGGTTCGAGGTCGAGACCCCGGTCCCCGGCCAGCCGCAGGCAGAGCGGCAGGTCGTGGCCGATGATGATCAGCCGTTCGTCGTCGACGGCGCCGCCGGCGATCACGGCCTTCAGGCCCAGTTCCATGGCGTGCGCGATCAGCATGAAGAACGGCGGGCGGGCGTCCTCGACCATCCCTGCCGAGGCGAGCGCAGTGGCCGCGCGGCCATACGCGCGCGCCCGGTCGAGGTAGCGCCGCCCACGGCGGGTCATCCAATTGGCCACGGTCATGACGCGGAGTCCGACCCGCCCGGCGACGGCCGGCGGAGGGTGGCGAGGAAGGTGACCAGCGCCGGGCGGCTCGCGCGCGGCAGTTGCGCGTAGGCGCGCAGCAGGTCGAGGGCGCCCGGCTCGCCCAGCAGGTCGGCCAATTCGTCGGTGAGCCCGCGGGCGGCGTCGTTGGCGCCGAACAGCTCGGCTACGGAGACCCCGAGCGTTGCGGCGATCCGGGCGAGCATCGAGGCGCTGACCCGGTTGGCGCCGCGCTCGTACTTCTGGATCTGCTGGAAGGTGATGCCGACCGCCTCGGCGAGCGCCTGCTGCGACATGCGTAGGGTCTTGCGCGCGAGACGGATGCGCGCGCCGACGGCGACGTCGATGGGGTCGGGGCCGGAGCCGGGCGGGGTCGCCATAGGGTGGTCCTTGATCCGGTTGTCGCGCCGTCGCGCGGTTAGCGCCAGAGGCGCTTGAGATCGGCTTGGCAGCTCTGCAGGAGCGGGTAGGCGTCTTCGTTGTCGTGCGGGTTCAGGAACCACAGGAGCGCGTCCAGCCGCGCGAACACGCCGTCCCGCGTCGTCGCCGCGGTTGTCTTCAAGAGCGGCAGCACGGCGTCGTACTGCTTGTCGATGGCGTCGAGCTCGGCCTCGATCACCCCGAACTGCGCGGCCTCCGGCACGGCCGCCTGTTGCGCCTTCGTCAGGCGCGGCCAGTTGCGATGTTCGAAGAGCCAGGTCTCGACGTCCTGCCAGGCCAGGATCAGGCGGCGCTGCTCGGTCTCCAGCGCGCAGTAGCGCTCCGCAACCATTTTGCCGGGGTCGACCGCGCCAGCCAGCGTCGGCAGGGGGAGACCAGCGGCGCTTGCAACTTGGAGCAGTCGCCGGCGGCTAGGCGTGCGGGTTGTCGCGGACTTGCAATCGGACATGTATCGTCATCCTCGGAGGCGAGTCGGATGATCGTCTCCAAGCCCCAATATGAGCACCACGTAACCATTATTGAGTACGTGGTGATACATCGTCAAGTGGTATTTGGATGCCGGCGATCACGCCTCTGCAGCTGAGACTTGCGCGTACGGCCCTTCGGATCGGTGTCCGTGAGCTCGCTCAAGAGGCAGGGGTGTCGCCGGCCACAATCATGCGCTTCGAGTCCGAACGCACTGGCATGCAGAGCGGAACGCTGACTCGCGTCGAGGCGGCGGTCGCCGCTCGCGGCGTCATCTTTGTCCCGGCCGAACCTGGGGGAAGCGCCACAATCCGCCTGAAGGAGTAGGTTGGGCAACGTCTGGAGAGCCCCGACCCGCGTCAGCGGGGACTTGGGCGCCTGGCGCGTAGCGCGTCAGCCAGTCCCTGCCGGCCATCTAATCGGGACATCGTCGCCGGCAAGCACTCTTTGGCGCAATTCTTCAGCTTCTTCCTCCGTTAGCGTCTCGTCCCAGCTCCGGTTGAACTTCGAGTTCTGAACCTTGCTTGGCCTGTAGCCCGCCAGCGCGTAGAGGCGTCGGCCACCGCCGAACCGCGCCGCGACAAGTTGATACGCCGCCCGGCCAAGGTCGTCGTTGATGACCTTCATCGACAACCGGCCATGCTGAGTGAGCAGCGCACGGAGACGCAGGATCACGCCTACAGCGCCGAGTGATTCCACGTTGTGATGCGCGGATCTTCGCTGCCGGTGCTCCTGGAGGCACCGTGAAGAGGCCATCTGACGGAGGCTGGGTTCGTAGCCCACGAGCCTGTAGGCGTTGTTGATTGAGCCGAACCGGCGGACGAAGCGGTGCGCGTTCGGGATCTCGCGCGCTGCGTTGATGACACTGGCATTGAGCGTCCCGCGCCGCTTGAGAACGCGAGCTAGGCCGTCAAGCATCTGGCGGTCTGTGAGCGGCGTTCTGTTTCGTTGGAGGCGCGCCTGCGCGGCGTCAAAGGTTCGCTGATCGACCAGCGCCTCGAAGGCACCCGGCACACAAATCCATTCGGATCGCGGCAGGTACTCGGCGTTCGTGGATTTCATGCGACGCCGGGACTTCCTGACCACGTTCGTGCCCGCGTACCGAGGGCTGGTGAGCACGTGATGAACGTAGTGGGCGTTCCAAGGACGACGACCTGCCCGGCAATGTCCTGCCTCGTTCAAACGGCGCGCGATCGAATTGATGCCGAGCCGCTCGTTCACGAACATCCGGAAGATGCTGCGAATGACCTCAACTTCATCGAGGGGACCAAGCACGAGGCGCGTACGGCCATTCTGCGGACCCTTTCGGTCGCCGGACTCCATGACCCGACCGGGGCTGCCGTCCGGGAGAAGGTGTTGACGGCGCAGACCATAGCCAGGCGGGCCGCCTTGCCAGAAGCCTGCCGCCCCGAGTTGATCCTTCGCGTGCACGACCTTTGCGGATAGCTCGCGGCTGTACTCCGCCGCCATCACCCTCTTGAGACTCTTCAGTAGTGTCGCGGTGATGCTGCCGTCATTCGCAAACTGCTCCGCGCAGTACTCGACGGCTACGCCCGCCTCAACGCAGACGAACTCGTAGTGGGCTGCCTGATCGGGATTCTGGAATCGCCCCCACCGGCTGACGTCATAAACGAGGATCACGTCGAAGCCCGCCTTTCCGGAGAGCACATCCGCGAGCAACATCTTGAGGCCGCTGCGCTGATCGATGAGCAAGCCGCTGATACCTTCGTCTGCATAGGTGCGAACGATGTCGTACCCGCGCGCTGCGGCGTATGACGCGATGGCGGCCTTCTGCTGAAGGACCGAGAAGTCCTGTCGCTCGGTCGACATCCGAACGTATTGAGCGGCGCGTTTGGGGAAGGACTCGACTTTCACAACGTGCTCCATCCGCGGTTCATCGCTTCGCGCGTGGAAGGACCGCCATCCAATATCGGTGGTGCGCCCCCCAGCCTCACCAATCGAACAGTCCTGCAAACTCGTGGTCGGCGTAGTGACGGACCTTGCCAGCGACCAGCGGGTCACGGCCCGGCCGCAGGACGAGCATCATGTGATCGGCGAGCCGCATGACCTCGTCGGGGGTGAGCAGGTCGCGCCGCACGCGCTGCTCGCTCCAGCTTTCGCCTTCGCCGGAGGATGTCGAGCCGCCCTGCATCGAGCTGCTCGAGCCGGTGTTGCTGGTGGTCCCTTGGGCGATGAAGGTCTCGGTGGTCACGCCCAGTGTGCGCGACACCCACTGCGCGGTGTCGAAGTCGGCCACATTGAACACCTGGGTGACGGCCGCGTTGGCGAGGAAGGTGCCGTGCCGCTCGCCGTAGAGCGCCTTCAGCTGGTGCAGATCCTGTAGGATCGCCCAGAGTTGGACGCCGTAGCCGGCCATCAGACCATAAGCCTGGGCGAGCGGTTCGAGGCGGCCGAGCGCAGCGAACTCATCCAGCAGGAAAAGGATTGGCTCCGGCGGCCGGGGTCCGCCGCTGGGACGACTCTGCGCCAGCGCGTGCAGCGCCTGGGCTACCAGCAGACGCAGCCATCGCGCATGAGTGCCCAGCCGCTCCGGCGGCAAGACGAGGAAGACGGTGGCGCGCTGGTCGCGCAGGTCTTCGAAGCTGAAGTCGGCGCGCGCCAAGCTGTCGGTGACGCGGCGGCTGTCGAGAAAGTGGGTGTGTCGCTGGGCGGCGGAGAGCACGCCGGTGGCCTCGCGGTCGGCCTTGCCCAGGTGGCGGTTGGCCGCGCGGGCCACGAGCCCATCCGCCGCAGGGCTCGCCTGCATCGCCCTCAGGGTCGCTGTGAGCCGCGCCGGCGCCGCGGTCAGGAGATCGCGGACGGCGGCGAGCGTCGCGCCTTCGGGCGGCGGATGGGTCGCCACGTGCAGGATGATCCCGGCGATCAACGCCTTGGCTTCCTCGTTCCAATGCGCCTCGCTCACTTGCTCCGGCGGATCGTAGACCAGCGCCTCGGCGATGAACGCGGCGTCCTCGGCGAGGTCGAGGCTGAAAGGATCGAGCGCGGCGAGCGGGTTGTAGGCGGCCGTCGGCTGGCCGGAGACGCCGAATGGATCGAGCACATGAACCGGCCCGAAGCGCGCCCGCGCCCGGGCGGCGATGCGCGCGTTCTCACCCTTCGGATCGACACAGAGCACCGCGCGCTCGGCGAGCAGCAGGTTGGGCAGCACGACGCCGACGCCCTTGCCCGAGCGGGTCGGCGCAAAGGTCAGCAGGTGGCCGGGCCCATCGTAGCGCATCAGCCAGCCGCCCGCGGCCCGGCCGATGATCAGGCCGTCGGGGCCGCCCAGCGCGCCGCGGGCGCGCCGCTCGTCCGCGAACTGCGCGCTGCCGTGCGTGGTCACCGGACTCGTGGGCCCGTAGCGCCCCAACCAAAGCAGGTAGCCCCACGCGCCGCCCGCGAGCGTCGCCGTCAGCGGGATCACCCATTCGACGAGCAGGTCGGGCAGGCCGAAGTGATCGCGAACGATTAGGAAGGGCGCATTGGAGATGACGTTGCCCCAGAAGGCGCCCACCAGGGTTGGCCAGATTGCGCCGAGCGAGAGTCTCACGCGGCGGGCTCGGCGTCGGTCGCGAACGCGCGCTGGCCGCGACGCCGCCACAGCAGCTTGGCGCCCTCGCCATCGGACGCCTTGATGCGGTCCGCGAGCTCCAGGAAGGCGCCGTAGAGCGCCGCGCGATCGTCGTGCGTGAGGTCGACGAGACCGGCCTTGGCGACCAGGCCGCCCAGCTCGATCAGGTGACGGGTGCGTTCACGCCGCTGCACGACCCAGCTCCTCGTGTCCGACCTGGCCTGCGCCGCCTCAAGCCGGTGGCGCGCCGCCGCTATCCGCCGAGCGGCCTTGGCCGCTGCGGCCAGCGCCGCCGCCAGTCCGGCTCTGTCCCTGAAAGAAGCCGGCGCCTGCGCGCCGCCAGACCTCCCGCGTGGACGCATCGGCTTTGGCGGCGGCGCTGAGGGCTCCGGCCAGTTCTTCGATGGACAGGTGATCGGCGCCGGTGGCGATCACCAGCTCGCCGAACTGCGTCACGCGCCGTCCCTTCAGCGCCTTGGCGCGCTGCTGCAGGGCCTGAAGTTCGGCGTCGAGGTCGCGCGGCTTCTTCATGACATCGCCTCCGTGGAAACGGAGACCGAAGCCTGCGCGGCCGTTCTTCCGGGCGCCATGGGTAAGCTTACGCATGGCGGTCCCGTCACTCACGGCCGAAGGTCTGAGTGCGCGCTTATACGTCGTGACCGACGTGCTTGGGCGCGACGTGCGCTGGAGCGCCCAGGATGGCGATCTACCACTTTTCGGCGAAAGTGATTTCGCGGGGCAAGGGGTCCTCGGCGGTTGCCGCAGCCGCCTACCGCTCGGCGTCGCGGCTGCACGACGAGCGCCTGGACCGCGCCCACGACTTCTCGGCCAAGGCCGGCGTGGTGCATTCCGAGGTGCTCTTGCCGGAAGGCGCGCCGGAGCGATGGCGCGACCGCGAGACGCTGTGGAACGAGGTCGAGGCGCGCGAGGTCCGCAAGGACGCCCAGCTCGCGCGCGAGGTGGAGTTCGCGCTGCCCCGTGAGCTCTCGCCAGTCGATGGGGTCGAGCTGGCGCGGTCGTTCGTGCAGCGCGAGTTCGTGGACAAGGGGATGGTCGCCGATCTCAACGTGCATTGGGACGTCGGCGCCGACGGCGAGGCCAAGCCCCATGCCCACGTCATGCTGGGCATGCGGTCTGCGGGCCTGGACGGGTTCGGCGGCAAGGTTCGGGACTGGAACGCCACCGACCGCCTCGTGAACTGGCGCGAGGCCTGGGCCGATCACGCCAACCGCCGGCTGGCCGAACTCGGCCTCGACGCGCGGATCGATCCGCGCGCGCTGAAGGATCAGGGCGTCGCGCTGGAGCCGCAGAACAAGATCGGCGCGTCGGGCGCGCGGCGCGAAATGCATGGCGAGGCGGCGGAGCGTGCGGAAGACCATCGCGCCATCGCCCGGCGCAACGGCGAGCGGATCCTCGCCGAGCCCGAAATCGCCCTGGCCGCCATCACCCGCCAGCAGGCGACGTTCACCGATCACGACCTGGCGCGGTTCCTCCACCGGCACACGGATGGCCGCGAGCAGTTCGATGCGGCGCTCGCGAAGGTGCGGGCCAGCGACGAGACCGTGCGGCTCGGTCGCGACGGCCAAGGCCGCGAGCGATTCACCAGCCGCGAGATGCTGCGGGTCGAACGTGGGCTGGAGCAGGACGCGGACGCGATGGCCGGGCGCGGGACGCATGCTGTTGCGCCGGGCGCTCGCGAGGCCGCGCTCGCGCGGTCCGAACAAAACGGGCTGACGCTCTCGCCGGCCCAGCGCGACGCGTTCGAGCATGTCACGCGGCGCGGCGACCTCGCCCTGCTCGTGGGGTACGCGGGCACCGGCAAGAGTGCACTCTTGGGCGTCGCGCGCGAGGCCTGGGAGGCGCAGGGCTATCGCGTGCGGGGCGCGGCCCTGTCCGGTATGGCGGCCGAAAGCCTTGAGGGCGGCTCCGGCATCGGCTCGCGGACACTGGCCAGCCTGGAGCACGCCTGGGCGCGGGACCGCGACCGGCTGGGGCCTCGGGATGTCCTGGTCGTCGACGAGGCCGGGCTCGTTGGCTCGCGGCAGTTGGCGCGGGTGATGGCCGAGGCGAAGGCCGCCGGCGCGAAAGTCGTGATGGTCGGCGACGCCGAGCAGTTGCAGGCGATCGAGGCCGGCGCCGCGTTCCGCGCGCTCGCGGAGCACCACGGCGCTTACGAGCTCACCGAAGTGCGTCGCCAGCAAGTGGACTGGCAGCGCGACGCGACGCGTCAGCTCGCGACGGGCCGGACGGTCCAGGCACTAGCGGCCTACGGTGGGGATGGCGCGGTGCGCGGCCACGCGCAGATCGACGCCGCGCGCACGGCGGTGGTCGGCGGCTGGTGGGAGGTGCGGCGCAACAGCCCTGAAGCGTCGCAGGTCATGCTCGCCTACACGCGCGACGAGGTGGCCGCCTTGAACGGCTTGGCGCGTGAGCAGATGCGCGCGGCCGGGGCGCTGGGGCCGGATCACGCCGTGGAGACGACGCGCGGCGCCCGGTTGTTCGCGGAGGGCGAGCGGCTGGTCTTCCTGCGCAACGAACGCGACCTGGGCGTGAAGAACGGCACGTTGGGGACCGTCGAGGCGCTCGGCGACACCCGCATGGCCGTCCGCCTGGACGACGGGCGGCGGGTGGACTTCGACCGCAAGGCCTACACCGACCTCGACCACGGCTATGCGACCACCATCCACAAATCGCAGGGGGTGACGGTGGATCGCGCCCACGTCCTGGCGAGCGGTCATATGGACCGTCACGCCACCTATGTGGCGCTCTCCCGCCATCGGCAAGGCGTGACGCTCCACTACGACCGGGCAGCCTTTCCGGACGAGACGTCGCTCGCCCGCAACCTCGCCCGCGAACGGGCCAAGGACTCGACGCTCGACTATCCCGAGGTCTTCGCGGAACGCCGCGGACTGGGCGGCGCAGCGTCGGGCGGCGTCTTCGCGGCGTTTCAGCCGGTGGGCTCGGGCGGCGGGGTCGGGCGGGACGCCCGGCAGGACGACCTGGCGCGCGTGCAGGCGTTCGCCCGGGCCTGGCAGGACGGCGCGCGGATGCGGGAGGCCGGTCATGACGTCCTCGCCCACCAGCGCCTCGCGCTGGACCGCGCCGCGGGCGCCTTGGACCGGGCTCATCCGGGCCTCGCGGCCAAGGTCGCCGCCGCTCTGGACCGGGAGCCCGCCCTCGGGGCCTCGGCCGCGCGCGGGCGGCCGGCCGAATTGCTCCGCGCCGCAGAACAGGCGCCCACCGCGAGGGATGCGGAGCGCGCGCCCGAGCGGGACCTCGGTAAGGATCGGGGGATGGAGCGATGAGCCTGCAGCCCAGCGATCCGGCGGCCGACGCATTCGAGCGCCTGCGTCTCGAGGTGGCCTTGCTGCGCCGCGCGATCGAGGGGCTGGCGGCCGACGCGGGCGGCGACCCCGTCGACTACAGCCCGACGCTGGCCGAGCTGTCGGGCGCGGTGGCGGACGTAGACGCCAAGCTCGGCGCGTTGGGCGAACGGCCGGCGCTGGCGCTCACACCTGAGCAGATCGGCGCATTACTCCACCAAGGAACAGCGCGTCTCCTGGCCAAGCCCCTGGCCGAACTCGAACGGGAGCGCGCGGTGCTCGGCCAGACGACCGAGGCGCTCCGCGCGGCGCGCCAAGCTGAACTTGCCCGGGCGCGATCTTGGCGTCGCTTGACCGGCTTCACCGGAGCCGGCGCTGGGCTTGGCGTCCTCCTCGCGGCGCTGCTAACCGGACCGCTGGCGCGCACTCTGCCATCCGGCTGGGGCGTTCCGGAGCGCCTCGCAGCGGCGACCCTTGCCGAGTCTGAGGTGTCGGCAGGCGACCGTCTCCTGCGGCGGAGCGATCCGAGCGGCTGGCAGAGGCTTCAACGGGTCCGCGCGCTGCCTGAGCCGGCTTGGCGTGATTTCGATCGCTGCGCGGCGCGGGAGAGCGGCCCGGCGACTTGCACGCTCAAGCTTCGGAGGGACTAGGGCGGCGGATTATCTGCCGAATTTCGGCGGAAAGACCGCCCATAAGCGCTACGTTGAGGTTGTGTTTGTTGAATTGAAGTCGTCGCGGTAGAGTTTGGTCAGTTCGCAAGTGAGCGGTGCGTCATGCGTATGCTTAAGCTTGTAGAAGAGTCGCCGTCCACTCGGGAGCGACTTCCCGTCCTGAGTCGACGCCAGCTCGAATGCTTGAGTTGGGCCGAGGCGGGGAAAAGCGCGCGCGATACCGGCCAGATACTGGGCATCTCCCAGCGCACCGTCGAAAAACACCTTGAGCAGGCCTACGAACTTCTCGGCGTCCGCACACGCATCCAAGCGGTCGTGCGAGCCCGGCAACTCGGCCTCCTCGACTGACCTGCGGCGACTGACCTCGGTCGACCGCTGAGGCGTCGGCCGCGTCATCGTCACCCCGCTTGAGCGCGTGCGAGGTGCTCGGCCCGGAAGCCGCGCCGCTGCTGGTGGGGCGCTCTTAGGCAGGAGCGTCAGATGGCGTTCGAACTACCAATCGACATGCGCGAACGGCTTGTCGAGGACATGCTCATCCGTGGCTACAGCGACGGCACCCAACGCGACTATGTGCGTGCGGTCGAGGACTTCACGAACTTCCTCGGAGGACCGCCGGGCTTCGCCGACGCGGAGGACCTGCGGCGCTACCAGCTTCACCTGGCGGTCAGCGGCGCCTCCCCGTCCAAGATGAATGCCTGTGTGTCGGCGCTACGCTTCTTCTTCAAGGTCACACTGGGCCGGGTCGGCTTGGGCGAGCGGCTCGCACGCGTGCGCCAGGAGGATCGTTTGCCCGAGGTCCTCAGCCCGGAAGAGGTCGCGCTGCTCCTGCACTGCGTCCCCAACCTGAAGCACAGGCTCATCCTCAGCATCGCTTATGGCTGCGGTCTTCGCGTCTCAGAGATCGTCCGGCTCAAGGTGGTCGACATCGATAGCCTGCGGATGGTGATCCGCATCGAGCAAGGAAAGGGTCGAAGCGACCGCTATGTAATGCTGGCGCCTGATCTGCTCGAGATGTTGCGGCAGTGGTGGCGTAAGACGCGGCCGACCGGATGGCTCTTCCCGGGCCGCGAACCCGGTCAACCAATCACCACCCGGCAGCTCGACCGGATCTGCAAGCACGCCGCAGAGGCGGCCGGTCTCGAGAAGCGTGTGTCCATGCACATGCTCCGACACTCCTTCGCGACCCATTTGCTGGAGAACAAAACGGACGTTCGAGTGATCCAGGCGCTGCTTGGCCACAAGAAGCTCGACACCACGTCGCGATATACGCGCGTCGCGCTGAAGACCTTGGGGGCCGTGCAGAGCCCATTGGCGATGCTTCCGCCACCGCCAGAGCATCCCTTGGACATCTTCGATGACGACTGGGCGGACGAGGCCGAGACGCGCGGGCCCGACTACGCATGGGACGGACCCGTCGAAGTGGAGCCGCTGTCGGCATAACGGGGACGGGCTGAAGGCCGCGAGGCGCTCGCGCGATATGTCGCCCGGGCGCCTCTAGCGGAGAGATTCGAATGCCTGCGGTGCAATGATACCGCGCCATTTACACAGAAGTTTACACAGTTCGCTTGCAAGTTAAGAAAACTCATGCATAATCAATATTATAGACGAGGCGAGTGGGACTCAAAATCTGCTGTCGAGAGGCGTGCTGGTTCGAGTCCGGCCTGGGGCACCAAGATCGCGGCGGTGGGCGTTCAGTCCAGGATGGCCACCGCACGGATCCAGCCGGCCGAGGCGCCGGCGATCTTCACCGGGAAGCACGAGAGGGTGAAGCCGCTGGGCGGAAGCGCCTCCAGGTTGGTCAGCTTCTCGATCTGGTAGTACTCGCGCAGGCGGCCGGCCTTGTGGCCTTCCCAGATGATCCTGGGGTCGTGGTCGCGCGCCCATCGCCGGGCGGTGTGCGAGAACGGCGCGTCCCACGACCAGGCGTCGGTGCCCACCACCTTCACGCCCCGCGCTGTGAGATAGAGCGTCGCTTCCTCGCCCATGCCGCAGCCGCGGTGGATGTAGTCGGGATCGCCGTAGGCGGCGCCGGCCGCGGTGTTCACCAGCACGATGTCGAGGGGGCTGAGGTCGTGGCCGATGCGGGCGAGCTCGGCCTCCACGTCCGCCGCGGTCGCGACATAGCCGTCCTCGAAGCGGCGGAAGTCCAGCTTCACGCCCGGCTGCAGGAAGTACTCCAGCGGGCCCTCGTCGATGGTCGGGGCGGGACGCACGGCCGTCGCCTGGTCGGTGGTGGAATGGAAATGCCACGGCGCATCCATGTGGGTGCCGTTGTGGGTGGAGAGGCGCACCTGCTCCACCGCCCAGCCCTCGCCGTCCGGCAGGTCGGCGGCCTCGAGCCCGGGGAAGAACGCGGCGATCTGGCCCACGGTCTCCGCGTGGCGCGAATAGGTCACCTTGGGGCGCATGACCTCGGGATCCGAGACGATGTCGTTGGTGATCGGGATCGACAGGTCGATCAGCCGGCGGGCCATGCGCGTCCTCCTTGGTCTTCTTGTTGACCCGAGCTTACGCACGGTTGTCGGCTGCCGGACAGAAATTCACCACGATCGACGCTCATCGGGGAACCTCACGGCAGGGCTTGCCGTTAGGGCGTCCGAGGGACGCGACGGGGAAGATCGTGGGGCTGGGCATGACCGTCGCCGTCGAGGCCACGGAAACACCGAAACTCGCACCCGCTTCCGCGGCGCGAACCCGCGTGGCCGTGAGCCGTCGCAAGCGCACCTTCGATATCCTGGCTTCCGGCATGGCGCTTCTGGCCTTCCTGCCGCTGCTCGTGCTGATCGGCACGGCCATCTGGATGGAGAGCGAGGGGCCGATCCTCTTCCGTCAGCAGCGCACCGGCCTGCTAGGCAAGCCGTTCCGCATCTACAAGTTCCGGACGATGCGGGTGATGGAGGACGGGGCCGACCTGCAACAGGCCACGCGCGGCGACAGCCGGGTGACGCCGCTGGGCGCGCTGTTGCGCAAGCTCAGCCTCGACGAGCTGCCGCAACTGCTGAACGTGCTGAAGGGCGAGATGTCGATCGTCGGGCCAAGGCCCCACGCGCTCGGCCACGACGTGCAGTGGGCGGCGCGGGTTCCCGGCTATGCCGCCCGCTTCCGCGCCCGTCCCGGGCTGACCGGCCAGGCGCAGGTGCTGGGCTATCGCGGCGAGGTCGCCAACGACGAGGGCCTGCTGAAGCGGATCGAGGCCGACAACGCCTATATCGACGGCTGGTCGTTCGGCCGGGACATCGGGCTGGTGGCGCGAACGGCGCCGCTGCTGTTCGGCGACGAGCGCGCGTTCTGACGCGGGACCCACTGCGCGGTTGACGAACCCTCCGGCGCGCCCGCTTAAGACACGCCGTGACCGCCGCCTCTCCCACGCCCCAACCGCACGTGCTGGCGGGTATCGCCTTCCGCGTGGCGGCGATGGCCTGCATGGCGCTGCTCTCGGCGCTGGTGAAGTGGACCGGCTCGAAGGGGATCCCGGTCTTCGAGATCATCCTCTTCCGCAACCTCTTCGCCTTCGTGCCGCTGGGCCTCTACATCTGGCGAACGACCGGCTTCGGGGTTCTGAAAACCAGGCGGCCGATGGGGCATCTGGCGCGGGCCACCGTGGGATTGACCGGCATGGTCTGCGGTTTCTCGGCCGTGCAGTACCTGCCGCTGACCGAGGCGACGGCGCTGCAGTTCACCTCGCCGCTGTTCATGACCGCCCTGTCGGCCATGCTGCTGTCCGAAAAGGTGGGCAAGCACCGCTGGGCCGCGGTCTTCGTGGGCTTCATCGGCGTGCTGATCATGGCCCGCCCGCTGCCCGGCCACATGAACGTGCCGGGCGTCACGCTCGGCGTCCTGTCGGCCCTGGGCGCGGCGGGGGCCATGGTGGCGATCCGCCAGATCTCGGACACCGAGAAGGGCGCGACGATCGTCTTCTACTTCACCCTGGGCGGGGTGGTGATCGGCGCCGTCGGCTCGCTGTTCAACTGGGTGACGCCGGACCCGCAGACCCTGGGCCTGCTGGTCGTCGCCGGCCTGATCGGCGGGGTGGGGCAGCTGTTCCTGACCGAGGCCCTGCGCCAGGCCCCGATCGGGGTCATCGCGCCGTTCGACTACACCCAGCTCGTCTGGGCCAGCCTGCTGGGCCTGGTGATCTGGGGCGAGCTGCCCCATCCGCTGACCCTGATCGGCGCGGTCGTGGTGGCCGCCAGCGGCGTCTACATCCTGCACCGCGAGATGCGCCGCTTCCGGGCCGGAACCGCTGCCTGAATTGACATAACGTCGCTATAAGCGGACGCTTCGGGACCGTTCAGGAGCCGAAACATGCGCAAGATCGCCACGTTCGCCGTGCTGGCCGCCGGCACGAGCCTCATCGCCACCAGCGCCGACGCCCAGGCCGTCACGGTGCTCGGAGGCGGGATGGCCAGGATCTGTTCCAACGCCGCATTGTCGGGCGAGTCCGATCCGCGTTTCGAGGAGGCCTGCACCGAAGCCCTCGCGGTCGAGCTGCTGGGCCCGCGCGACCGGGCGGGCACCTTCGTGAATCGAGGGGTGCTGAAACTGCGGCGCAAGGACTTCAAGGCGGCCCAGGGCGACTTCAACGCGGCGATCGACACCAAGCCGGACATGGGCGAGGCCTATGTGAACCGGGG
The DNA here is from genome assembly GCA_040752615.1 of Pseudomonadota bacterium. Lineage (GTDB taxonomy): Bacteria > Pseudomonadota > Alphaproteobacteria > Caulobacterales > Caulobacteraceae > Phenylobacterium. The sequence continues at coordinate 17,865 of JBFMGV010000026.1, forward strand.
CGCGGCGGCCGTCGGCGCCCGCCGCTACGCCGAGGGGCTGGCCGACATCAACAAGGCGCTGGAGCTGGGCGTCCAGGAGCCGGAGAAGGCCTACTACAACCGGGCCCTGGCCCATGAGGGGCTGGACGACATGAAGTCGGCCTACTTCGACTACCAGAAGGCCATCGAGCTGAAGCCGGATTGGGACATGCCCAGGCAGGAAATGGCGCGCTTCACGGTGGAACGCCGTCGCTAGCCGCGGGCCGCTCGGCGCTCCATATGGAGATCGCCATGCGTACAGTCCGGATCTTCCTCGTCCTCGCCGCGCTGGCGGCGGCCACGCCGGCCGCCGCGCAGCAGGTGTTCATCCCGTCGCTCCAGCTCGATGCCCTGCGGCTCGAGCAGGAGGCGACGCAGCGGCGCATGATCGACCAGCAGAACCAGCTGATGGCCGCCGAGGCCAAGGCCAAGGCCGATCAGGCGGCGTTGCAGCTCCAGCTCCAGCGTGACCTGCCGCTCCGGCCGCCCGAGGTGCGCCACGATCCCACCGTTCCAGCCGCGGCGGTCCCCCCGGCGACGCCGCCGGCCTATCCCACCACACCCGACGCGGCGCTGGCCGATTCCAACCGCAAGGTTCAGGACGCGACGCGGAATCGGCGTTGACGGAACGGCCCGGCTGCTCTGCCATTCTGTCCGGTAGAGCTGATTGAGCGAGGCGATCCGATGCGCTGGGGTGGTGATGGCGGCGGCAATATCGAGGACCGGCGCGGCATGGGCGCGGTCGGCGTGGGCGGCCTGGGTGTTGGCGGCGTGGTGCTGGCCCTGGTGGGCTACTTCGTCTTCGGCATCGATCCCTCGACCACGCTCGGCGTCGTGAATGGGGCCGGCCCCGCGGCCCAACAGCAGGAGGGCGTGCGTGGCGCGCCGTCGGACGAGGCGGGGCGCTTCGTCGACGTGGTGTCCGGCAATGTGGACGCGGTCTGGACCCAGCTCTTCCGGCAGGAGGGCCAGACCTATCGGCGCCCCGATGCGATCGTCCTCTACGACCAGGCCACCGGCACCGGCTGCGGCATGGGTCAGTCGGCGATGGGACCGTTCTATTGCCCCGCGGATCGCAAGGTCTATCTCGACCTGTCGTTCTGGCAGGAGCTCGACACCAAGTTCGGCGCGGGCGGCGAGGCGGCGCGCGCCTATGTCATCGCGCATGAGATCGGGCACCACGTGCAGAACCTGACCGGCGCCAGCGATCGCGCGCAGCGGATGGGCGCGAAGGGCGCCGACAGCGGCTCGGTGCGACTGGAACTGCAGGCGGACTGCTACGCCGGCGTCTGGGTGGCGCACGCCGCCGCCGTGTCCAACGGCCAGGTCTCGCTCGACCCGCGTGACATCGAGGACGGCCTGCGAGCCGCGGCAGCGGTCGGCGACGACACGCTGCAGCGCAAATCCCAGGGCCAGGTGATGCCCGACGCCTTCACCCACGGCAGTTCGGAGCAACGGATGCGCTGGTTCCGTCGCGGCGTGCAGTCCGGCGACCCCAACGCCTGCGACACCTTCGGCGCGCAGAGCCTCTGAGGTTCTAGGCGGGCGGGTGGGGGATGGACTCCCACCCCAGGCAGACCGCCACGCAGCGGCGGGCCAGGAGATCGCCGGGGTCGATCAGTTCCAGCTTGGTGTCGCCGGGGTCCAGCACCAGCGGCACCTCGGTGCAGCCGGCGATCAACACCTCTGCGCCCAGTCCGCGCAGCGCCTCGGCGTGCTCGCGCATCTCGCGCCGCACGTCGGGGCCCAGCTCGCCCGACTTGATCCGGTAGAGCGTGACCATGAACTGCTCCTGCCGCTCGGGCGGCAGGGAGACCAGGCCCATGGCGTGGGCGGCCAGATACTCGCGATAGAGCTTCAGGGCGCCCTTCGTGCCCAGCACGCCGGCGCGCATGGCGCCTGTCCGGCTCGCCGCCTCGGCGCCCAGCTCGATCAGGTCGATGAGCGGCAGGCCCGACGCCCGCTGGATCAGGTCGGCATGCGCGTGCGCCGTGTTGCACGGCATGGCCAGCACCTCGGCGCCGGCGCCGCGCAGCGCGCCCGCCATCTCGGACAGCACCGTGCCCGCGCTGGAGCCCGGGGTGTTACGGTCGGGCACCTTGGGGTTGATGTCGGCGATCACCCGGATGTGGTCCTGGTCGCCGTCGGCCGGCGTATAGGCCTGGACCTTGGCCAGGAACTCGACCGTCGCCGCCGGGCCCATGCCGCCCAGCACGCCCAGGATCAGTGATCGCTCAGGCATCCAGCTTCCCTTCCAGCTCCGACTGGTAACCGAACAGACCCTGCGCGCCGCCGGTGTGCAGGAACACGACGGTCTCGCCGTCGAACGCGCCCTTGTTTGAGAGATCGATCAGGCCCTTCATCGCCTTGCCCGTGTAGACCGGGTCCAGCAGGATTCCGTCGGTGCGCGCGATCATGGCGAGGGCGTCGATCACGCCCTGGTCGATCAGGCCGTAGCCAGCGCCGACGTAGTTGCAGTCTGCCACCACCATCTCGCGCGTCACCCGGTCCTCGTGCCCCAGCAGCGCGGCGGTCTCGCGGGCCAGCTTGTAGACATTGGCCTCCTGCACGTCCTTGGGCGCGCGGACGCCGATGCCGAGGACCGGGATGTCGGCCCCCATCACCGCCAGCCCGGCCACCAGGCCCGCGTGGGTGCCGGCGCTGCCGGTGGCGGTGACGATGCGGTCGATCTCGATGCCGGTCTCGTTGGCCTGGGCAATCAGTTCCAGGGCGCACTCCACATAGCCGAGGGCGCCGATCACGTTGGAGCCGCCGCCGGGGATCACATAGGGGCGGCCGCCCCTCTCGGAGACCTCGGCCGCCACCTTGGCCAACTCGGCGTTCATGTCGGTTCCGCCCGGCACGGTGCGGATCCTGGCGCCCAGCAGCAGGTCCAGAAGGACGTTGCCCGAGCGGTTGTAGTCGACGGCGTTCGAGCCGGTGCGGGCTTCCAGGATGATTTCGCACTTCATGCCGAACTTGGCCGCCGCCGCCGCGGTCTGGCGCACGTGGTTCGACTGGATGGCGCCCTGGGTGACGAGGGTGTCGGCGTCGTGCTCCAGCGCATCGCCCAGCAGATACTCCAGCTTGCGGGTCTTGTTGCCGCCGCCGGCCAGGCCAGTGCAGTCGTCGCGCTTGATCCAGAGCGCGGGGCCGCCGCCACCCGGCCGGGCGAGCTTCTCGGTCAGCCCGGGCAGGGGCTCGAACGGCGTGGGGAGATGGGCGAAGCGGACGGGATTGAAGCGCGAGAGATGCATGGCTTCCCGCCTAGACCCGCATCGCGACACTCGCAATCGTGAGATCGGATAACGCTGGACTCCGGAGCTTGTCCGTGCGCGTAGTTCTCAACCGAGGCGAGTAAGCGTTCACATTCTGACTTACCAGAAGTGGAGGTGAAATATGCCCGATCTCCAGGACGTCCACGACCGTCTGAGCAAGATCGAGAGCTTGCTGCTGCAACGGATTCCAGGCGGCGGGGTCACCGACCCGGCTCCTGGCGGCTTCGACATCTTCGGTCCTGCCCGCGATTGGCGGGTCATCTTCGGCGCCGGCGGCTGGCGGCCGCCGCTGAACTTCGATCCCGTGCCGATCGACCTGGCGCGGCTGTCCCGGGCCCAGTTGGAAGTGGCGCGCGAGTCCCTCAAGACCGAGCGCGTGCGCCTCGACTCCCTGGAACAGCTCCTGGATCGGCAGATCAAGGAACTGGGCTGACCGCGGGCGCGTCCCGCCGGACCATCTCCCCGGAGACTTTCCATGAGCGCGTTGCCACACCGTGGGGCCGGCCGGCCCCAGCGTGTCCTGCTGGTCGGCTTCCAGGATCAGGACAACCTCGGGCTCCGCTATCTGACCTCGGCGGTCCGCGCCGCCGGGCATGAGCCCGACATCCTGACCTTCGACGCCGATCCGGCCTCGCTCATCGCCCGGGCGCGTATGGTCCGGCCGGACGTGATCGGCCTGTCCCTGATCTTCCAGTACATGACGCCGACCTTCGCCTCGGTGGTCGCCGCCGTCCGGGAGGCTGGGATCGACGCCCACATCACCATGGGCGGCCACTACCCCAGCTTCGACTACAAGCCTGTGCTGGAGATGATCCCCGGCTTGGACTCCATCGTCCGCTACGACGGGGAGGTGACCCTTGTCGAACTGCTGAACCGGCTCGCGGCAGGGGCCGAATGGCGCGACCTGACCGGCCTCGCCTTCCGCACCGACGACGGGGTGGTCCGCGCCAACCCGCTGCGCACGACGGTGGAGGACCTGGACGAACTGCCCTGGCCCGAGCGGGGCGACATCGACTACGAGGCCAACCCCCTGGCCACAGCCTCGGTGCTGGGCAGCCGCGGGTGTCCTTGGAACTGCAGCTTCTGCAGCATCCGCCCCTTCTACGAGGACCAGGGCGGCAAGCTGCGTCGCCTGCGCCAGCCGGACGCCGTCGCCGCCGAGATGATCGACCTGCACCAGCGGCGGGGCGTGCCCGTCTTCCTCTTCCAGGACGACGACTTCCTGGCGACGGGCCGCCGGGCCCGTGAATGGGGCGGCGCGATCGCGGACACGCTTGCCGACGAGGGCCTGGGCGGACGCATGGCGTTCAAGATCAGCTGCCGGTCCGACGAGGTGCATGAGGAGACGCTGCGGCGGCTCATGCGCGGCGGCCTCACTCACGTCTACATGGGCGTGGAGTCGGGCGACGACGACGGCCTGGCCAACATGAACAAGCTGCTGAAGCCCGAAGCGCATCTGCGGGCCGGCGCCATCCTGAAACGCCTGGGGCTGTCGTTCGACTTCGGCTTCATGCTGATGGACCCGTCTTCGACCTTTCAGTCGATCCGCAACAACATCGCCTTCCTGGACGCCTTCGTGGGCGACGGATGGTCCTCGACCCAGTTCTGCCGGATGTTGCCCTACGCGGGCACGCCCGTGCGCACCCAGCTCGAGCGCGAAGGCCGTCTGCTGGGGACTGATTTCCAGCCGGACTATCGCTTCCTCGATCCGCGGCTGGACGCCTTCTACGACTGGTGGGTCGGGGTGTTCCACCGGCGGAACTTCACCAGTGAGGGGCTCAGCCACATGCTGCGCTACCTCCTGTTCGAAGCCCGCCTTCGCCTGGACGGGTTCGAGGCCGATGCGCGGCTGAACGCCTATCTCCAGTTCATCACCGCGCAGTGCAATCGGGTGGCCCTGCGCGTGCTGAGCGCGGGGCTCGACCACATCGAGCGCACGCCGGTGGAACAGCTCCGGCCGGACGACGAGTTCCTGCTGGCCCTCGGCCAGTGGTCGGCGGCCGAGGAGGGACGGCTCAGCGGCGAGATCCAGGCCTACATGGCCATGACCGAACGTCGGCGGGGTGCGGCGCAAGGCGGCGGCTTTGACCGCTCATGGACGTTCGCCGACCAGGACCGCGAGACTCTGGGGATCGGCGCCGTCTAGGGCCGCAGCTTGGGGGGCAGGGCGGCTGCCTGCTCGGGCGTCAGCTTGACGATCGAGCGCACGATGCAGCGGGTCTCGAACCCGCCGCCGCCCACGCGGGCCAGGCCCAGGTCCATGTCGATGGGCCTGCAGATGATCGGTGCGCCGGGCGGCTGGCGGGTGATGATCGGATCGGTCGAGAGCGCGCCCGCGAGGCAGCCGGTGCTCACTGTCACGCGGTAGACGTCTCGCATCCGGACCCGCAACAGCATGGTGTCGCGGTCGGCGATCGTGTGGTTGCGGATGTCGGCCGACCGGAAGCACTGGCCGTTGGGCAGGCCCGCGCCGTCCGCGGGCGGCGGGCCGAGGTCGGCCACGGGGGCCGGGGTCATGGCGCACGCCGTCGCCGTCAGTCCGCAGAGCGCGATCATCGCCAGCCGCATGGCCCGTCTCCTTCGTGTGGTGTGGAGGATACGGCCCAAGCCGTGCCCCGTCTTCGCTTTTGCGCGTCGACGACGGGCTTTCTCCGAACGCCGGATGGCGATAGACTCCACATCAATCCTCGGGGGGCCGCGCCGGAGCGGCTGAGAGGTGGGTGAGCCCACGACCCGTCGAACCTGATCCGGGTCATGCCGGCGAAGGGAAGGGCCTCTTCACCCCCACCGACGCCCGTGATCCGTCCTATGTCTCGAGGACGCGACCGATGAACAAGCCCGCCGGCAAGCTGAACGCCGCCACGATCCCCACCGGCGAACGCCCGGGGTCGAAGAAGGTCTACCAGCCCGGCGTGCTGTGGCCCGACATCCGTGTGCCCTTCCGCGAGGTGGCGGTGCACCCGTCGGCGAACGAGCCGGCGCTGACGCTGTACGATCCGTCCGGCCCTTACACCGACCCCAAGGTCGGCATCGACATCGAGAAGGGCCTCGCCAAGACCCGTGAGCCCTGGGTGGTCAGCCGTGGCGATGTCGAGATCGTCGAGACCCCGCGCGCCGTGAAGCCCGAGGACAACGGCTTCGCTCAGGGCGCGCACCTGGCTCCCGAGTTCACCGCGCCGCGCCGCGTCTACCGCGCCAAGCCCGGCGCCAACGTCACCCAGCTGGAGTACGCCCGCCGGGGGATCATCACCCCGGAGATGGAGTACGTCTCCATCCGCGAGAACCTGCGCCGCCAGCAGGGCGACGCCTTCATCCGCGACGGCGAGGACTTCGGCGCCGAGATCCCGGACTTCTGCACGCCCGAGTTCGTGCGCGACGAGATCGCCCGGGGCCGCGCGATCATTCCGGCCAACATCAATCACACCGAACTCGAGCCGATGATCATCGGCCGCAACTTCCTGGTGAAGATCAACGCCAACATCGGCAACTCGGCCGTGCTCAGCCACGTGTCGGACGAGGTCGACAAGATGGTCTGGTCGATCCGCTGCGGCGCCGACACCGTCATGGACCTCTCCACCGGCCGCAACATCCACAACATCCGGGACTGGATCGTTCGCAACAGCCCCGTGCCGATCGGCACCGTGCCGATCTACCAGGCGCTGGAGAAGGTGAACGGCGTCGCCGAGGACCTGACCTGGGAGGTGTTCCGCGACACCCTGATCGAGCAGGCTGAGCAGGGCGTGGACTACTTCACCATCCACGCCGGCGTGCGGCTGGCCTATGTGCCGCTGACCGCGAACCGGGTGACCGGCATCGTCAGCCGCGGCGGGTCGATCATGGCCAAGTGGTGCCTGGCGCACCACAAGGAGAACTTCCTCTACGAGCACTTCGAAGAGATCTGCGAGATCATGAAGGCGTACGACGTGTCGTTCAGCCTGGGCGACGGCCTGCGCCCCGGCTCGATCGCCGACGCCAACGACGCGGCCCAGTTCGGCGAGCTGGAGACCCTGGGCGAACTCACCCAGATCGCGTGGAAGCACAATGTCCAGGTGATGATCGAAGGCCCCGGCCACGTGCCGATGCACAAGATCAAGGCCAACATGGACAAGCAGCTGAAGACCTGCGGCGAGGCCCCCTTCTACACCCTCGGCCCGCTCACCACCGACGTGGCGCCCGGCTACGACCACATCACCTCGGCCATCGGCGCGGCGATGATCGGATGGTTCGGCACGGCGATGCTCTGCTACGTCACGCCCAAGGAACACCTGGGCCTGCCCAATCGCGACGACGTGAAGGTGGGGGTGATGACCTACAAGCTGGCGGCCCACGCGGCCGATCTGGCGAAGGGCCATCCGGGCGCGCGGATGTGGGACGACGCCATCAGCCGGGCGCGGTTCGAATTCCGCTGGGAAGACCAGTTCAACCTCGGCATCGATCCCGAAACGGCGCGCGAGTACCACGACGAGAGCCTGCCGAAGGAGGCGTTCAAGACGGCTCACTTCTGCTCGATGTGCGGCCCCAAGTTCTGCTCGATGAAGATCAGCCAGGACATCCGTGACGCCGCGCGCGGCCAGAACGACGTCGACACCGGCATGGCCGAGATGGCCCAGAAGTTCCGGGACACCGGCGGCGAGATACTGGTCCCGGTGGCGCCCGCCGAATAGGCGGTCGAACGCACCGTTCGCCGCATCCTCGTCGGGTCCTGACGAACGACGTTTGATAGGTCATTCTGCCCGGGTGAAGGCGGCGGCCTCACCTGTGCAATGGGGGATCTTGATGCGTTCGATCGTTTGGGCTGCGGCGTCGGTCGCGGCGGTGCTGGCGGGTTGCTCGAAGCCCGAGGAGAAGGCGGCGGCGCCCGCGGCGTCGGGCCCGCCGCATGTGGTCGCCGCCAGTGATATCGAGGCTGGCCGCTACCTGGTGCTGATCGGCAGCTGCAACGACTGCCACACCGAGGGCTATCCGCAGCGTGCCGGCAATGTTCCCGAGGCCGAGCGCCTGACGGGCCGCAGCGTCGGCTACCAGGGGCCGTGGGGCGTCTCGTACGCCAGCAACCTGCGTCTGCTGGCCGCGAACACGACCGAGGACGGCTGGGTCGAGATCCTGAAGAGCAAGCAGCTCCTTCCGCCCATGCCCACCCAGAACATCCAGAAGATGACCGAGCAGGATATGCGGGCGATCTACCGCTACATCCACTCGCTGGGCGAGGCCGGCCAGCCCGAGCCCGAGAACCTGCCGCCGGGCGTCGCGCCGAAGACGCCCGTGGAGAACATGATCCCGATCCCGCCGAAGGCCTGAGCCTCCGGCGGGGACAGGACTCAGATCGCGAGCTGCCGGCGGCGGCGCAGGGTCGCCCCGGCCATGCCGAAGCCGCCGATCATCAGCGCCCAGGTCGCGGGCTCCGGAACGGCGCCGGCGCCGCCACCCGGAGTTTCGCCGCCACCCGGCGCGGCGGCGCGGAAGCTGGCGGACGTCGTCGAGCCGTAGATCAGGTAGTAGAAGTCGTACCCGCCCCGGGAGTCGCCCCACGAGCGGGCGAAGTAGAACGGAATGGGCGAGTAGAGCTGTTGCGAGGGCTCCCAGCCGTCGCTGAGCTCATAGGGGATCGGCGTCATCGAAGCGGCCTGGCTGACGAAGTTCACCTGGTCGCGCCCGTACGGGCCGCCCGAGTAGGCGACTTCGCGCCCGAGGTCGCCGCGCATGTCGATGTTGGAAGGCCCCCCGGCGTAGCTGGCCCATTCCAGCCGCGCGTCGGCGTACTGGCTCGCGTAGTCGCTGTAGTCCAGTTCCTCGATCACGCCGTTGATGGTCAGGGTGACCGACAGGATCGGGGTGGTCGCGCCGGATCCACCGACGATCTGGTAGTGGCTCTGGCCCAGCGGGACGGGGCTCGACGGCGCGGCCGAGCGGTTCGTGTAGATCGAGGGGTCGACGAGGTAGGTGACCTCGTAGGAGAGGCCGGTCAGGTCGGACTGACCGAAGATCTTCCCACCGGCGTCCACGCCGTTGGTGATCACGCCGCGATAGGTGGCGTAGAACTGCGCCGCCTCGGCCGCGCCAGCCGACACGACCAGCGCGACGGCGGCCAGGCCGGCCGTCCAAGTGTGTTTTGAAACCATGATCTCGCCCCGAACAATGGCCGGTCCAACTGCCCGGCGCGCGGAAACTGTGGCGGGGCGGGGGCGGCTTCACCCCCCGATCGGGGGGACCACGGCAAGTCGATCGCCGGTCAGGCGAGCCTTGGCGTTCCAGCTCTCGCCGGAGGCGAAAATCGCGCGCGAAGACACCGCCTGCGACCGATTCTGACGTAGGTGCGCGGTACCATTCTCCTGTCCGAAATGGAGCAGGAGAACACATGCAGAAGTTCAACGTCATGACGATCATCGCCGCTGTGGTGATGCTGGTTTCCGGCGCCGCCCGCGCGGCGCCGGTCCTCGACCAGCAGGCCGCGCCGTTCGGCGGCTATCTCTACGAAGGCCTCAACTGGCAGCAGACCGTCACCGCCGGCGTGGCGGGCCAGCTCAGTGGCCTGACGCTCTATGGCGCCGGCACGAACGTCACGGTCCGGGTCTCGCCTGGCCAGGGCTTCTACGCCGGCCCCTTCGCCTATTCCCAGAACGTCCAGCTCGCCAGCGGCGGCACGTTCATCGATCTGTCGGCCGCGGGCATCCAGCTCGCCGCGGGCGATCGCTTCGTCATCGATCTGATCAATGGTTCGGGCGGCAACATCGCCCGTGCGGCCGGTCCCTACGCCGGCGGCCACCTGTTCGCGAAATTCGGCGTGCCGGTGGACTACTCGGCGTGCTGCGAAAGCACCCTGGCGTTCCAGACCTTCATGGACGCGGGCTCGTCCGGGGCCGTGCCGGAACCCGGCGCCTGGGCGCTGATGATCCTTGGCTTCGGCGGTGCGGGCGCCATGCTTCGCGGCCGCCGCGTGGGCGGGCTCAGCCCCGCCTGATAGCTAGATCGCCGGGCCCAGACCCCGCCGTGGCGGACTGCAGGCCTTGGCCATCCACTCCAGCATCTCGCCCATCGCCTCCTTCCGGTCGTGACCGGTGAGGCGGCCCTCCCGGGCGAGCCCTTCGTAGATGTTCCGCGCGTCCTGCCATTGCCCGCAGGCCGCGGCGTAACGGCCCCCGTTGTAGTAGACGCCGCCCAGGCTCTTGATGGTGGCGGCCATGCTGCGGCGGGGGCCGGCGGCGTTGTCTGACGCCGCCACGATCTGGCGGTGCGCCGCCAGGACCTCGTCGCCCATGGCGTAGGCCTCGGCGAAGCGTCCCAGGTCGCCCAGCACCATGGCCCGCACCTCCCCGACGATGGCCAGGACCTGTGTGGCGCCCCTGTCGGCCGCGTCACGCGCCCGCAGTCCCCGCGCCAGAGCCACCGAGCGGTCGATGGAGGCCAGGGCCTCACGGTCACGGTCCAGGGCGCTGAGGATCACCGCGCGATACCAGAGCGACAGGGCCAGTTTCCGCGTCACCTCGGGCGATCCGGGCGCGCGGGCCAGCAGCGTCTCGTTGATCGCCACGGCCCGGTCCGTCGGCGGCAGGGCGGCCGCCGGGTTCTTGAGCTCCTGATACGCTTCCGCATGCAGGCGCAGGATGGCCGACTGGGCCTTCATGACCCCTGTGTCGTCCCGCAGGTTGGAAGGCAGCTCCGCGATGAACGCCTCGGCGCGCTGGAAGGGCTCCAGGCTCCGCGCGTACTCCCCGTCCCAGCCCCAGGCGTCGCCCTCGGCCTGGATGGCGGTGGCGTAGATGCGCGCGGCTTCGGCGTCGAGGCGGGCGAACGGCTCCAGCAGCTTCTGGGTCTCGATGGCCTGGCGGCGGGCCAGATCGATCTCGCTGTTGTTGTAGAGGTTCACGCCGGACTGCTCGATCCGCAGGTCGGCCAGGGCGCGCCGTGCCGCCGCATTCTCCGGCGCCTCGGCGTAGGCGCGGCTCAGCACCGCATCGGCCTTCTTCAGCAGCACATTGGCGTCGGCCGCCTTGCCGAGCTGGCTCTGCTGGCCACTGCCGGTGACCTGCGCCAGGCGCACATAACCCCGCCCGGCTTCCACCCTCACGTCCAGCGGCGCGTCGGGGTCGGCGGTCAGGGCGTCGAGATACTCCAGTCCCGTCTTGGCCAGCACCTCGCGGGCGGCGGTCGAGCCCTGGACCTTGCTGACCTCGTTGTAGACGTCGAACAGCATGGTGGTGGCGATGCGCCGGGTCTGCTGGAAGCGGGCCTCGGCCTCGGCGCGCGCCGCCTCGGCCCGGGCGTTGGCGGCCAGGGTCACGATCAACGCCGCAACCAGCATCAGGCCCGCCGTGGCGGCCGCGCCCACGGCCAGGCGGTGTCGCGTCACGAACTTGCGGAAGACGTAGCCGCGGCCGCCGTTCATCGCCGCCACCGGCAATCCGGCCCGGTGCGCCGCCACATCCTCGCGCAGCGCCTCGACGGTGGAGTACCGATCGGCCGGATCGTCAGCGGTGGCGCGCGCGACGATCGCCGCCATCTCCGGGTCGGCGGGGTCTCCGTGCGTGAGCCAGGCCAGCACCTTGCCCAGCGAGTAGACGTCCGAGAGCGTGGTCGATGGCGAACCGGCGATCCGCTCCGGCGCGGCGAAGCCCGGGGTGTGAATGCCGCCTCGGCCGTCGCCGGCGGCCGGCGTGACCTCCGACGCCAGCGCCGGCGACGATATGCCGAAGTCGATCAGGCGCGGCTGGCCGGCCTGGTCCACCAGGATGTTGGCCAGGGTCACGTCGCCGTGGACGATCAGGTTCTGGTGCGCGAAGGCCAGGGCGGAGGCCGCCGAGAGGAACAGGTCCAGACGCCGGTCGCGGCCGGGCGTCTCGGCGTCGCGCCAGTCCGCCAGCGGGCGGCCCTCGACGAACTCCATGACGATGTAGGGCTCGCCGGCCGCCGTCTCGCCGCCGTCGAACAGGCGGGCGATGTTCGGATGGGCCAGCCGCGCCAAGGTCTGCCGCTCGCGCCGGAACCGCTCGATCAGCGCGCCCGACAGCGCGCCGGGGCGGATGACCTTGATCGCCACGGTGTGCTCGAAGTCGCCCGCCGCGCGCTCGCCGCGATAGACCGCGCCCATGCCGCCCTGGCCCACGAGGCCGGTGATCCGATAGGCGCCGATGCGCTCCGGGATGGCCGCGGCGCCGGCGCGTGACGGGGCGCCGCCGGTCATCAGGGCGTGCGCCGCGCTGGCTCCGCCGCCCAGCAGTTGCAGGGCGCGATCACGCACGGGCGGGGAAACCTCCTGCGCGGAGATCCAGTCGGCCCGGGTCCCGGACGGCTGGTCCATGGCCTGCTCCAGCAGGTCCATCGCCTGCGCGTCGAGCGGGCGGCTCTCAGCCATGCGCCGGCTGCAGCGCCTCGTACAGCCAGAGCCGCGCGGCCTGCCAGCGGCGCTTCACGGTGGATTCCGACAGGCCCAGGACGACGGCGATGTCGGCGATCTCCATGCCGCCGAAATAGCGCATCTCGACCACCTCGGCCCGCTCGCGGTCGATGCGCGAGAGGCGGTCGAGGGCGTCGTTGATCTCATCCAGATCGGCGTTGCCGGCGTCGGGGATGTTGGTGATCAGCTCCACCTTCTGATGGTCGCGCTTGTCGCGGCGCTTGGCGCGCACGTGCTCGACCAACGCCCGGCGCATCATCACCGAGGTGAGGGCCAGGAAGTGGGCGCGGTCCTGCCAGTCGATCTCGTTCAGACGGATCAGCTTCAGGATCGTTTCGTGGACAAGATCGCCGACCGCCAGCGAGACGTTCCGCTCGCCCCGCAGCATGGCGGCCGCGGCCTGGCTCAGCTCACCGTACAGGATGCCGAACAGGCGATCCCGAGCGTCGCGGCTTCCGCCCCGCCACTCCGCGAGCAATGCCCGCACGTGGAAATCGCCCCCGCCATCGGCCATGGCCCAAGTGTGAGAACGTGTTCGACGACTGGCAACCCATCGCGCCTCAGACGGGAAAAAATCCGGCGAAAAAAGTTTCGATCGGCGTGACCCGTGGCGCCCCGGCCCGGCGCCTAGACAGGGTGAGCGGGCTCATACCCCGAGCGCTTCCGCTCCCGGGACGCCGCGTCGTCAACTGCAAACCGTGTCAATGCACGGCGGCGCGGCCCCCGGACCCTCGTATCGGCTCGGGGCAGGGGACTGTTCATGCGTTCATTCATGGTTTCGACCGCCGCCGCCCTCGCGGTCGCGCTTTCACCCGCCGCCGCCACCGCGGCCGTTCTCGTTCAGAGCACGTTCGACGCCTCGGCCGAAGGCTGGCGGCGCGGCGACATGGTTTCGCCCGGGTCGGAGTTCGCCGCGCCGTGGGAGGCCGCGGGCTACATCACCGGCGCCGACAACTTCAACCTCGCGGCGCTGATCGCGCCGACCGCCTGGCTGGGCGACCAGAGCGCGGCCTTCGGCGGGACGTTCTCGTTCGACATTCGGGTCGCGGCGAACGACGCGCCGGAGTCCTACCCCGCGCTGGCCCTGATCAGCGGCTCGACGGTGCTGTACGCCAAGCGCGGGTTCATCCCGGCGGTGAACACCTGGTCCAGCTACAGCGTCGGCCTCACGGGCGATAACTTCTACACGGGCAACTTCTACAGCGGGGCAGGCGTCGTCACCGACGCGGACCTGCAGGCGGTGCTCGCGAACCTCACCCGGGTGTCGGTGCTGGTGGACTGGAACTCGGGCGGCGACGACGTCCGCCTGGACAACGTCGTCCTGGCCAGTTCGGCGAGCGGCAATCCGGGCGCGATCCCCGAGCCGTCGGCCTGGGCGCTGATGATCCTGGGCTTCGGGGCGGCGGGCTCGATGCTACGCGCCGGACGTCGGCGCGCCTTAGCCTAGCGGAGAGGTCAGTCCTCGGCCTTCAGGGCCTTGGGCGGCCAGACGCGGACCGCGACGGCCACGGTGATCGAACCCAGGATCGCCGTGGCGGCTCCGGCCCACTGGACGGCGTTCATGCCCACGGCGGCGTAGTGGCCGGTGGTGGCGCCCGACAGGAACACGAGGCCGGCCGTCGCCCAATCGGCAAGGTCTTTTCTCGTGACGTCGAAGGACATTTGGCGCTCCCGGTCTGGCGATCAATCGTCGCCGAACATGCGGGCACGTGGATGCCAAAAGCTTACCGGGAGGGCCATGCGACACTCTTGCGCATCACTCGGCCCTGAGCGCCGGCGCCGGTCTTTTGGACAGCGCGTTGAAGGCGGCGAGCAGTCCGCCGGCGCCGGCGACCGCCGCCGCCCCGGCCAGCAAGCCGGCGACGCCGGCCCAGTCCACGCTCCACTTCGCCTCGAAGATCAGGGTCACCACGGGCCAGGCCGCCGCATAGCCCAGGCCGACGCCGGCCGCGCCGGCGATCACGCCCACCAGCCCGTACTCCAGCACATAGGCCGCCAGCACCTGGGCGCGTGACGCGCCCAGCACCTTGAGCGTCGCGGCCTCCCGGGTGCGCTCCTGGGCGCGGGCCGCGATCGCTCCGGCCAGCACCAGCAGCGCGGCCAGCAAGGCCACCGCCGCGGCGCCCCGGATCGCCAAGGCGATGCGGTCGAACAGCTCGGTGGCGGCCTCGAGCTGTTCGCGCACCGAGATCACGTTCACTTCCGGGAAGCCGGCGCCCAGGGCGCGGATGACGCGCTGCTCCTCGGCGCGGGTGGCCTTGGCGATGGCGACCTGGCGCGGCTCGGCGCCTTCGAGGGCGCTGGGGTTCAGCACGAAGGCGAAGCTGGCGCCGAAGCTGCCGAACTCGATGCGCCGGATCACGGCCACCTTCGCCTCGATCTCGGCCCCGAGGACCGACACGGTGATCATGTCGCCGACCTTCAGAGCGCCGCCCTCGGCCGGGTCCTCCGACACCGCCACCAGCGGCGGACCGGCATAGTCCGCCGGCCACCAACGACCCTTCAGCACGCCCGCGTTGGGCGGCTCGGCGCCGATGGCCGAGATGCTGACGTCGTTGTCGTAGGCCCAGCGCGCCTCGCGAGGGATCTTCTCGATGTCGACCGGCGCGCCCCGGATGGCGAGGATGCGGCCCGACATCATCGGCGCGCGCAGGTACTCGTCACGGGACGGCGTCCGGCCCAGGGCCTGACGGACGGCCGCGTCGAAGGCGGTGGCCTGGGCGCCGGGTATCTCGGTGAAGACGATGGCCGGCGCGGTCTGCGGGGCGATCACGGAGATCTGCCGCAGCAGGCTGGACTGGATCAGGACCACCGCCGCCAGCAGGCCGATGCCCAGGCCAATGGCGGGGGCGGCGGTGCGCGCCGCCGAGCGCGGGCCGGCCAGGTTCGCCAGGGCGATCCGCAGCGGGCCGTGCGCGCCGCCGCGCAGGCGGCCGGCCAGCCGCGCCGCGCCCCATCCGAACGCCCACAGCAGGCCGAACGCGGCCGCCACGCCGGCGATCATGATCGCCGCGGCCAGCGGGGTCGGCGCGGTCCAGACCGCGAGGCCGGCCAGCCCCGCGGCCGCCAGCACCGCGCCCGCAAGTTCTGGCCCGAAGCGGAGGCGGCCCGACAGGTCGCTGCGGAACAGGCTGGCGGGCGGCGTCGTGCGCGCCCGGGCCAGCGGCGCCAGGGAGAAGGCCGCCGCCGACAGGAGGCCGAACGCCGCCGCTTTCACCAGCGGCCATGGGTAGATGGCGAACAGCGCCGGCACCGGTAGCTCGTCCTGGATGGCCGCGCCGAGGATCAGGGGCGTCACGGCGCCGATCGCGACGCCGATCGCCACCCCGGCCAGGGCCAGGAGTCCGATCTGAGCTAGGTACATGTCGCGGATCAGGCCGCTGTCGGCGCCGAGGGCCTTCAGCGTCGCGATGGCCGGCTTGCGTCCGTCCACATAGGCGCTCACCGCCCCGAACACCCCCAGCCCGCCGGCCACCAGCGAGGCGAGGCCGATGAAGCCCAGGAAGTACTCGAGCTGGTCGATCGTGCGGCTCACGCCTGGCGAGGCGTCGTTGCGGTCCCGCAGGCGGAAGAAGCCCCTCATCGCGCCCCGGGCCTCCAGCTTGGCGCGGGAGAGCTCCAGGCCCGGCCGCAGGGCCAGCCGCGTGGTCTCGCCGAACGGGAGGCCGGGCTTGAGGAAGCCGCCCTGCTCCAGGGCGCCCGTGCGGGTCAGCACCCGCGGTCCCAGGGCGAACCCGCGGGACAGCCGGTCGGGCTCTTCCTCCAGCACCGCGCCGACGCGCATGGGCACATTGCCCGCCATGAACCGGTCGCCGACCCTCATCCCCAGCCGGTCAAGCAGCGGCTGTTCCACCGCCGCGCCCCAGGCGCCTTCGCGCGGCTCCAGCGCGGTGGCCAGCGAGGGCGCGCCCTTGATGGCCACCGTTCCGGCCAGGGGATAGGCGGCATCGACGCCGCGCAGCTCCACCAGCCGCCGCTCGCCCGTCGGACCCTCGGCCATCGCCTGCGAGGCCACGGAGACGGTGATGGTTCCCAGCTTCTCCAGCGCCGCGCGCTCGATCGGGGCCAGGCGGCGCTGGCGCACCGAGATGGCGAGGTCGCCGCCCAGGATCGAGCGGGCCTCGGTGGCGAGGCCGCGCCGGAACGCCTCGGCGGTCGAACTGGCGGCGGCGATGGCCGCCACCCCCAGGGCCAGGCAGGCCAGGAAGATGCGGAAGCCCTTGACCCCGCCCCTCAGCTCGCGGCCCGCGAACCGCAGCCAGAGGGGGATCACGCGGCGGTCCCGGCGGTTTCCGAGACCGGCCGGCCGTCACGCAGGGTGACGACCCGCTGCGCTCGCTCGGCCAGCGCGGGATCGTGGGTGACCAGCAACATGGCCGCGCCGGCGTCCTGCGCCAGCTGCAGCATCAGGTCGGCCACATGGCGCGCGTTGCTGGAGTCGAGATTGCCGGTGGGCTCGTCGGCGAAGATCAGCTTGGGACGTGGCGCCAGGGCGCGGGCCAGGGCCACCCGCTGCTGCTCGCCGCCCGACAGCTGATGCGGATAGTGGGTCAGCCGCGCGGAGAGCCCCACGCGGTCCAGCCAAGCGCGGGCCTCGGCCATCGCATTGGGGATGCGGGCGATCTCCAGCGGCGTCGCGACGTTCTCCTCGGCCGTCATGTTGGGCAGGAGGTGGAACGACTGGAACACCAGGCTCACCCGCCCGCGCCGCAGCCGCGCGCGGCCATCCTCGTCCAGCCGCGCCAGGTCCTGGCCGAACAGCAGCACCCGCCCGGCGCTGGGCCGCTCCAGGCCGGCGGCCACCGCGATCAGCGACGACTTGCCCGAGCCGGAGGGCCCGACCAGCGCCACACGCTCGCCCTCGTTCAGGGTGAGGGACAGGCTCCTCAGGATCTCCACGGGCCCCGCCGCCGAGGGCAGGGTAAGGCCTACGTCGTCCAGGATCAGCGGCGCGGCGTCGTGCAAGTGGAACTCCGGGAGTTGAGCGGCGTGACCGCTCCCTTACATAGGACCTTCATGGCCACGCCAAGACCCACTCGTCGCGCACTGCTCGCCGTACCGGCCCTGTTGATCGCCGAACCGGCCCTGTCGCAGGCCCGGCCGAAGGTCGTGACGATGCTGGGCGACTCCATCACCGCCGGATACGGCCTGCCGGCCGGCTCGGCCCTGCCGGCGCAGCTCGGGCTGCAGCTGAGGAAGCTGGGCGTCGCGGCGCAGGTGCGTGGGGCCGGCGTGTCCGGCGACACCACGGCCGGTGGGTTGGCCCGTGTCGACTTCAGCGTCCGCAAGGACACCGACCTGGTGATCGTCGCCCTGGGCGCCAACGACCTGCTGCAGGGGCAGGACCCGAAGCGCACGCGCGCCAACCTCGACGGCATCCTGAAGAAGCTGAAGGCGCGGAACATCCCGGTGGTGCTGGCCGGCATCTCCGCGCCGACCGAGATCGGAGGCGGCTATGCCCGCGACTTCAACGCCATCTGGCCGGCGCTGGCCCGCGCGCACGGGGTGACGCTGTATCCGAACCTGATCGACGGCGTGGCCCGCAATCCCGCGCTGAACCAGGCGGACGGCATCCATCCCAACGCCCGCGGCGCCGTCATTATCGCCACGCGCCTGGCGCCCGTGGTGGCCAAGGCGCTGCGCCGCTAGTCCAGGCGCTCCGGCGAACGCCGCAATCTGAGACCTGTCGGCGATCATCGGACCATGTCACTCTCCCGCCGAGCATGGGGGATGCGACATGGCGACGGATACCGGACCCATTCGATCGGGTGAGCGGCTGGGCGCGCTGGACGTGCTACGGGGCGTGGCCGTCTGCGGCATCCTCCTGATGAACATCCCGCTGATGGGCCAGCCGACCGCGCGCCCCGAGTGGCCGCTGGGCGCGCCGGTGCTGGATGCCGACTGGATCACCTACTCGGTCCAGCACGTGGTCTTCGCCGGATCGATGCGTGGCCTCTTCACCCTGCTGTTCGGAGCGGGGATGCTGATCATGCTGCGCAGCCTGGACGGGGACGCCACCCAGCCGCCGGCCCAGGCCTACTTCACCCGCTGCTTCGCCCTGATGCTGCTGGGCGTCGCGCAGTTCGCGATCTTCCTGTGGCCCGGCGAGATCCTCTTCAACTACGGCGTGGTCGGGCTGGCGCTGTTCCTGTTCAGGCGGGCCAAGCCGCGCGTCCTGATCACAGCGGCGCTGGCGATCACGGCCACCATCAGCATCGCCATGGGCGCACCCGGGCTGAAGCGGGCCGAGACCCTGCGCACCGCCGAGGCCGCGGCCATCGCCCAGGCCGCCAAGAAGCCCCTCACCAAGGAGCAGACCGAGGCGCTGGAAAAGAAGAAGGAGATGGATGAGAAGCGCCATCCTCCGCCGTCGGTGCTGGAAAAGGAGCGGGTGCAACGCACCACCTTCCCCGGCGTGTTGGAGTGGAGCACCAACATCTGGGTCGAGTTCAACCTCGGTCCCGATGCCTGGGCGTTCCTCGGCGAGTCGCTGGCCTTCATGCTGCTGGGCATGGCGCTCTTCCAGATGCAGGTGCTGGGGGGAGAGCGTTCGTTGGGCTTCTACCTGTCGCTCGCGGGCGCGGGATACGGGCTGGGCGTCCTGATCCGGGGCGCCATGTACGCCGCCCTGTGGAGGGCGGGGTTCGAGCCCACGCCGCAAGGCGCCGCCCTGGGCGGCTTCCTGTACGAGGTGGGGCGCCTGCCCACGACCCTCGGACTGCTGGGGCTCGTGCTGGCGCTGTACAAGCTGCGGGTGCTGGGTCCGCTGGAGGGCGCGCTCAAGGCGATCGGCCGACTGGCGCTGACCAACTACACGCTCGAGTCGATCCTGACGTCGGTGCTGTTCTACGGTCTCGGCTATTATGACCGCTTCACCTTCGGCGGCCTGATGGCGGTGTCCGCGGCGATCTGGGTGGCGCTCGGGATCTTCAGCGTGCTGTGGCTTCGACGCTGGGAAATGGGCCCCGCCGAGTGGGTGCTGCGCTCGATCACCTATGGCCGCTGGCAAGCTCTGGGGCGCGCCCAGCCGCGCGCCCTCCCGGCCGGCGCTCCGGCGGAATAGGTCAGCGGGGCCGGCGCTTCTTCGGCGGCGGCGCGGGCGGCGGGGGCAGGACCTCGCCCGGAGGCCGCGGCAGGCTGAACAGCGCCCGGTCCGGCGTCAGGAGCTCGATGCGTTCCAACCGTCGCTCGTCGGGATTGGCGCGCCCGCCGCCGGTGGTGGTCACGCGGAACGGCAGCATCAGCCGGCCCACCCGACGATAGTCGGCGAACTCCTGGGTCACCGGCTGGTTCGCGCGCCCCTCGACCGTGCGGCCCAGCAGGCCCGTGCCGCGATCGAACCAGAGCTCGCGAGGCTCGCCGCCGACCGGCTGCACGCGCACCACGTCGAACGACCGACCGCCGCCCGGCCGCACGCCTAGATAGCTGCTGCGCACATCGAACCGGCCGGTGAAGAAATAGCCGTGCGCGGCGAAGAACGCGTCCGACCGGGCCCGCGCCAGGATCTCGCGGTCCGACCCGGAGCCCGGCGGCCGCGGCGTGCTGAGCGGCAGCCACCAGACGCCGAAGCCGTTGTAGCCCTGCGTGACCTTGCCGGCGCCCGATCCCAGCTCGATCCGTTCGCCCCACCGCAGGCCGTCGATCCACCGTTCGAACGGGCGGCCATTCTCGACCCCCACCTCGTGGTAGCCGCGCAGGCCGTTCCAGGCCTGGCCGCCGCCGCTGGCCTGCCGCGCGCGCTCCAGCACCCGGCCGACCCCCGCCCCGTGCTGCGCCGCCGCCGCCATGGGCAGCATCAGGAGGGCGAGCAGGGCCAGGGCGAACGCGCGCAGGAATCGGAACGACATCGGCGTCGAGCCAAGTCGTTCAGCGTGTCGACATCAAGGCCCTAGGCAGGCCTGAACCTCAGGGGCATGGCCTTGGGCCCCGAGATGAAGTTCGATTCCAGCCAGTGGACCGGCGCGGCCAGTTCGAAGTCCTTCATGCGGGTCAGCACCTCGCGCAGCATGGCGTCGATCTCCAGCCGGGCGATGTGCTGGCCGAGGCATCCGTGCGGGCCTGTGCCGAAAGCGATGTGCGGATTCTCGGGCCGCGACAGGTCCAGCACGTCGGGCCGGTCGAACACCGCCGGATCGCGGTTGGCGGCGCCGAAGTACATCACCACCTTGTCGCCTTCCCGGACCTTCTGGCCCGCCAGCTCGACGTCGCGCCGGGCCGTGCGGCGCATGTAGATCACGGGGCTGGTCCAGCGCAGCAGCTCCTCCCGCGCGGTCGGCAGGCGCGCATCGAAATCGGCCATCAGCCAGGCGTGCTGGTCCGGGTGTTCCATCAGCGCCAGCAGGCCGCCGGAGAGCAGGTTGCGCGTCGTGTCGCCACCGGCGTCCACCAGCAACAGGAAGAAGAGCAGGAACTCCATGTCGTCCAGCTTGCGGCCGTCGACCTCGCAGGCCAGCAGCTTGGAGGCCAGGTCGTCGCCCGGTCGCGCGCGCTTCTCGGCGATGACCTTCGAGCCATATTCGAACATCTTCATCACCGCCTGACCACCAGCGCCCGGCGGCAGCGCCTCGGGGGCGGTGTGGATGATCTCGGTCAGCTTGTAGAGCTCGCGCCCGTCGTCCAGCGGCAGGCCCATGAGTTCGGCGATGACGAAGCTGGGCATCTCCCCCGCCACCTCGTCGACGAAGTCGCATTCGCCGCGATCGATGACCGTGTCGACGATCTGCTTCGCCAGGGCCTGGATCCGCTCTCCGCGCAGCCGCGCCGCCGGCTCGGTGAACTCGGACCGGATGAGCTTGCGAAACGCCGTGTGCTCGGGCGGGTCCATCATCAGCATCATCTTGTACGGACCGAACGAGCCCGCTTCGGCCAGCGGGTCCTGGATCATGATCGTCGGTTCCGACGAATAGGTCTGGAAGTCGCGATCCACGGCCCAGACGTCGGCGTGGCGGGTGACCGCCCAGAAGCCATTGCCGTCCGGCTCGTCGTGCCAGGCCACGGGCTGGTTCACCCGCAGCCAGTCGTATTGCCCGTGCGGCTGGCCGCCGTCGAAACTGGACGGCGACAGAAGGTCGATCTTCATGGCCCCGGCGTCCTCCCTGTTGTTTTCAGGAAGAGGACGCCGTTTCCCGCACGTCACGCAAGGGCAGGTCTAGAAGACCGTGTTCCAGGTCTGGGAGCCGCTGTAGCTGCTGCCATAGGTCATGCAGACGAGCCCCGGACGGGTGACACTCTCGGCGCCGCGAACAAGCTTCCACTCGAGCTGCTTGCACGACCAATCCTTGATCGGGGTTTCGCCGACGACGGTAATCGAGCCGTTCGCCTTGTTGCCCTTCCAGGTCACGCTCTCGCCCATGGCCATGGCTCCGAGCTTTTTCTCCCAGGCGTTCCACGAGCCATCGGTGCGGATGAAGTGCTGCGCCCAGGCGTCGTAGTGATAGCCGCCTTCACAGTCGTTGCACCTGACCTTGGACCACTCGACGAAGTCCTTCTTCTGTTGCTCCAGTTCGGCCGAGAATTTCAGCTCGCCCGGGTACTTCACCTTGGCCGACCCCGCGTTGACCGGCCACGGCGCGGGGCCGCTGGTCGCTTCCTCGACGGCCTCGGCCTGCGGCGCGGGGGCCGAGCCGCCACCGTCATCGTCCGACGCGGTCGTGTCCTGTTGCTGGCTTTGCTGCTGGCCCTTGTTGGCGCTGCCGGCGATGGCGGCGGCGGCGGCGCGCTGGGCGGCCTCGCGCGCCAAGCTCTTCAGGAAGCTCTGCGCTGCGGCGGGGCCGGCGAGGCAGACGGCGAGGGTGGCGGCCAGGGAAACGGCGGCCGTCCGGGATGCGAAAGCAGACATCATCACTCCATTTCGCCGGATCTCGTTTCCGGTCCCGGGTAATACGGCGCCGCCTCCGCAACGGCCGACTCCGCTCGTCGATGAATCGGAGGCTTTCGACGATCAGCGTCCGGCCTCGTCATTTCACCGACCGTCGGTCTAAGCTCGCTCGCGGGACGTGGAGGACTGTCGATGAACCTTTGGCTCTGGATCGTCGTCGGCGTGGTCGTGGTCGGGCTCTACGCCTGGTACGCGGCCATCGTGCAGCGCAGGAACCGGGTCGCCGAGGCGCTGAGCGGCATCGATGTCCAGCTTTCGCAAAGACATGAACTGATCCCCAACGTCCTCGTCGTCGCCAAGCGCTACCTGGCGCACGAGCAGCAACTGCTGGCCGACATCGCGCGCCTGCGGACCGAAGGCTCCGCGCGGCTGGGCGCCACCGACCCCAAGGCCATCGCCGAGAAGTTCACCGCCGAAAACCAGCTCGGCGCCGGCCTCGGCCGCCTGTTCGCCGTGGCCGAGGGATATCCTGAGCTGAGGTCCGACGCCCTGATGGTCCAGGCCCAGTCGACCTATCAGGAGGTGGAGACCAACGTCGCCGCCGCCCGCCGCTTCTACAATTCCTCGGTCACGGCCCTCCGCAACGCATGCCAGATCTTCCCGGGACCGCTGGTGGCGGTGCTGGCGGGGGCGGGTCAGATGCCGCCCTTCTTCGAGGCTCCGCCCGAGCATCGCGGAGCGGTGAACGCCGCCGACCACCTTTGAACCGCCGGGGAGCGGGCGGGGGCGCCTGGGCCCTGGCGCTCGTCTTCCTGATCGCGGCGGTCGCGTGGATCGCCGTGGCCTTCGGCTCGATCCGCCGTTCGCCCGGATGGGAAGGCTGGCTCAGCGGCATCTTCGGCGGAGGCTTCCTGGCCCTGGTGATCGCGGGTGGCGGCGCCTGGGCGGTGATGCTGCTGGTGCTGAGGCCGGCCCGCAAGCAGGCCGAGGCGGCGCTCGTGGCCGACGATCACGCGCTGGCGCCGCTGCTGCGCGAACTGGAGGCCGTCCGGCTGGACACGGTCCGCCGGGTCAACGCCGCCGCCCTCTGGCGTGTGCCGCTGGCGGTGGTGG
Source organism: Pseudomonadota bacterium (assembly GCA_040752615.1). Classification (GTDB taxonomy): domain Bacteria; phylum Pseudomonadota; class Alphaproteobacteria; order Caulobacterales; family Caulobacteraceae; genus Phenylobacterium. The sequence continues at coordinate 41,482 of JBFMGV010000026.1, forward strand.
TCGCGGCGGTGCTCTGGATGATGTCCCAGTTCACCGACGAGCCGGCCGATACGTTCGACCTGCTGATGTTCATGGGGTTCGGGGCGCTCGCCGGGTACTTCTGGGCCTCGTACCAGCTCAGCTCCGACTATGGCCGGCTCTACAAGCAGCGGGTGCTTCCGCGGATCGCCGCCGGGTTCGGCGCGCTGTCGTGGCGGCCGGCCGAGCCGCCGTTGGAGGACATCCGGCGCAACCAGCTCTTCGCCGACTGGGACGCCGTGGACGCCGAGGACGAGATCGCCGGCCAGTACCGCGGCATGGACCTTTCCATCGTCGAGCTGAAGCTGACCAAGGGCAGCGGCAAGCACCGGCGCACGATCTTCCAGGGCCTCACCGCGACCGTCAGCCTGCCGCGCGGCCTCACCGGTGTGACGGTGGTGGTCCCGGACCGGGGCTTCGTGGGCAACCTGGCCAAGCGCCTGGGCAACGGCGAGCTGGAGCCCGTACGGCTGGAGGATCCGGACTTCGAAAAGGCCTATGAGGTCTACGGCTCGGACCAGGTGTCGGCCCGCGCCCTGCTGACGCCGGCCTTCATGCAACGGTTCATGGCGTTGGCGACCTCGGGCCGGTTCGGCGCGCCGGTCGCCCTGGTCCAGGACAACCGGCTGCTGCTGGCCATGGCTTCGCCGCGCGCCGCTCTCTTCGAGCCGCCCAGCTATCGCAAGCCGGCGGCGGGGCGCGAAGCCGTCCAGCGTCTGCATGATGACATCGAGGCGGTGCTGCGCGCCGCCGATGCTGTAATCGACCTGGATCAGGCCGCGCGCCGCCAGCCGGCTCAGAGCAGTTAACGAATAGTGAATTGCATACTGGTGATATTGTTTCTGTATTCGCGCGCTTTTGTCGCGCCCCTGTCCCCAAATTGAGTGATGTCGGATATCTGAAATTGAGAATGGTGAGATATCGGTAGTCCTTCATCGGCATAGAGTGTTGCTCGTGCCGCGTTGAGGACAGGCGATGCTTGATCGCGTTTTGATTTCGGATGGCCCGGCCGCCGCCTTCGCGGCGGTGCGCGCCCGCGCGTCCGTGGGGGTGCGCTAGTGGGTATTGGCGACGATCCCTCACTGTCCAACCTCGCCTCGCGCATCCAGCTCAAGAAGGCGTCGATCCTGCTGGTCGAGCCGAACGCGCAGGGCATGAACGTCCTGACCCAGGTCCTGATGGGCTTCGGGGCCACCGGCTTCGTGAAGGCCGAGAACTACGAGGAAGCCCGCGACGCGGTGAAGGGCGACCTCCTGGACCTCATCGTCTGCGAGGCCTCGCTGGGCGTCGAAGGGCCGGACGGCTTCGACTTCATCTCCGAGCTGCGGCGCACCAACCTGCCGAACGCCATGGCGCCGATCATCGTCGTCACCGCGCACACCAGCCGCAAGAACGTCCAGCGCGCCCGGGACTGCGGCGCGCACTTCCTGGTGACCAAGCCTCTCTCGCCGACGGTGCTGCTGGAGCGGGTCCTGTGGATCGCCCAGGCCAATCGGCCTTTCGTAACCTGTCAGGCCTACGCTGGTCCGGATCGCCGGTTCCAGAACCTGGGTCCGCCGCCCAACATGCAGGGGCGGCGCGATACGGACCTGACCGGCGACATCGGTGCGGCAGTGGATCCCAACATGAGCCAGGATGAGATCGACAGCCTGCTCCAACCTCAACGGCGGGCCCTATGAGCGCGGTCATCTTCAAGAAGGCGCCGAACCGTCTCGGCAAGCTGCTCTCGCAACCCGGTGGCAAGCGCCGTGACGAGGCCGTCCGCGACAGCAAGGCCGCGCTCGACAAGCTGAAGCCTGAACTCCTGGCCGAGATCGACGGGGCCCTGGCCAAGCTGAACGCCGCGGTCGCCGCCGCCCGCGACGACGTGGCCGGCCGGCGGGAAGTCTATGTGCAGGCCCGCACGATCGTCGGCTTCGCCGGTCTCTGCGAGAAGGAGGCGTTGGGCGCCGTGGCCTTCAGCCTGTGCGATCTCTGCGACCACTACATCGAGGCCGACGCCTGGAATCCGACCGCCATCGACGCGCACCTGAAGACCATGATCGTCTTCCGGACCGCCCCGTTCTCGGAGAGTTCGCCGGAAGGCGAGGCGGTGATGGCGGGCCTGCGCGAAATCGTGCGTCGGGCCGAGGAGCAGGCTGCCCGCGCCGGTTCGTAGGCGCCGTCCCTCAGGTGTGGTCCAGCTTGCTCCGCAGCGCGCGGAGCAGGTCCACCAGCGCGCCCAGATCCTCGCCGTTGTAGTCCTGCAGTAGTTCCGAGCTGAGCGCGGCGTCGATCTCGTCCATCTGGACGATCAACGGCGTCGCCGCCGGTCGCAGATGCACCAGGTTGATCCGCCGGTCGTCCTGGGAGGCGCGGCGCTCGACCAGTCCCTGGGCTTCCAGGGCGTCGATCATCCTCACCAATGTCGCCGGCTCGATGCCGGCATGCTCGGCCAGCGCCTTCTGGCTGAGGCCGCCGTCCGCGTGGCGGATCGCATTGAGCACCGCCCAGCGGGCCTGGCTCATTTCCAGCGACCTCAGCCGCTCGTCCAGCCGATTGCGCCAGCGCCGGGCCACGACCGACAACTCCCGCCCCAGCGCGCGTCTCTTCTCATTCGGCATTACGCCACCCCCCGAATCCCGTGCCGCCCCTAGGGCTGGTCAGTTGGGTGGTCATTGATCGTCATCAAATAAAGTCAATGATATAGTTAAGGGCGATCAGGATGATTAGCGCTGCAACTATTCCAAATGTCATGATTAAACATTAGATCGTGCCCAATCTATTCTTGCATCATTTCAAGGTCAGACTTTGCATTAATCATAAATTATCAGATTCTGCCGGTTACTGATCGCAGTTATCCGACTTCTCACTGCGCAACACTTTGGGGGCCCTTTAGGGGTGTTGCTTAAGCATGCTCGCCGGGGCGCAGGGCGGGCGATCAGGGGGGATCGATCGATGTCCAACGCCGACCAACTCTCGGAGCGCCTCGAGTTCATGCAGCTCGACAACGCCGCCCGCGCCCGCATCCGGGCGGCGGGCGATCTCGTCCTGGCGGCCCTGCCGTCCGCGTTGGACGCCTTCTACGATCAGGTGAAGCGGACGCCGGAGACACGCCGCTTCTTCTCCAGCGACGCTCAGCTCTCCGGGGCCAAGAGCCGGCAGATTCAGCACTGGGAGCTGATCTCCACCGGCCAGTTCGACGGCCGCTATGTCCAGGGCGTCACCACGGTGGGCGAGGTCCACGCGCGCATCGGGCTGGAGCCGCGCTGGTACATCGGCGGCTACGCGCTGGTGCTGGAGCGGCTGCTGACCAGCCTGATCACCGCCCGCTGGCCGCGACGGTTCGGCAAGGTGGCGCCGGGCGCGGCGGAGGCCGCCGCCGAGGTGGGCGCGATCGTCAAGGCGACCCTGCTCGACATGGACTACGCCATCACCGTCTACCTCGACGCCGCCGAGGCCGCGCGCCGCAAGGCCGAGGCCGAGGTGCTGTCGGCCGAGCGGGCCACCGTGGCGTCCACCGTCGGCGCCGGGCTCGCCGCCCTGGCCGAGGGCGACCTCACCTGGCGCCTGCCGCAGACCATGCCCACCGAGTACGCCAAGCTGCGCGACGACTTCAATGAAGCCGCCCAGCAGTTGCAGCAGGCCCTGCGGCTGGTCTCGGCCAACGTCGATGGCATGCACTCGGGCGCCGGTGAGATCAGCCGCGCGGCCGACGACCTCTCGCGCCGCAGCGAACAGCAGGCCGCGACCCTGGAAGAGACCGCCGCCGCGCTGGACGAGGTTACGGCCACCGTCTCCCGCACCGCCGAAGGGGCGGGGCAGGCGAACGCCGCCGTGGCCTCCGCCCGCACCGACGCCGAGGAGTCGGGCGGTGTCGTCCACGCCGCGGTCGAGGCCATGACCGGCATCGAGGAATCCTCCCGCCAGATCGCGCAGATCATCGGGGTGATCGACGAGATCGCGTTCCAGACCAACCTGCTGGCGCTGAATGCCGGGGTCGAGGCGGCCCGGGCGGGGGATGCGGGCAAGGGCTTCGCCGTGGTGGCGTCCGAGGTCCGAGCCCTGGCGCAGCGTTCGGCGGAGGCCGCCAAGGAGATCAAGGCGTTGATCTCGGCGTCGTCGGCCCAGGTGGAGCAGGGGGTCGAGCTGGTGGGCCGCGCGGGCCAGGCGCTTCAGCGCATCGTGGGTCAGGTGGCCGAGATCGACGGCCTTGTCGCCGAGATCGCCGCCTCGGCCCGCGAGCAGTCGACGGCGCTGGCCGAGGTCAACACGGCCATGAACCAGATGGACCAGATGACCCAGCAGAACGCCGCCATGGTGGAACAGTCCACGGCGGCCAGCCATGCGCTGGCCCAGGAGGCCGAGGCGCTGTCGGGCCTGATCGCCAGGTTCCGTATCGACGAGGCGGTCGTGACGTCACCGTCGTCCACACCGGCGGCCAGGCCGCCCGTGAGGCTCGCGGCTGTCGGCGGCGGGCGGCCCGCGCCGCGCCCCGCCGCGGGGGAGTGGCAGGACTACTGAGGCGGCCCATCGGCTCTGGGGGAGATCCGATGAGCACGCGAATCCTGACGGTGGACGACTCGGCGGCGATGCGCCGGATGCTGGCCTGCGTCCTGGAGGCGGCCGGCTATGGCGTGATCCAGGCCGAGGACGGCGCGCACGGCGTGGAGGTGCTGCGCCGCCACGGAGCCGACCTCATCATCACCGACATCAACATGCCGCGCCTGGACGGCTTCGGCCTCATAGTGCGGGTGCGGCGCGAGCTGGGCCTGCGGGCCGTGCCGATCCTGGTGCTGACGACGGAAAACGGCGACGGCAAGCGTCTGCGGGGGCGTCGCGCGGGGGCGAACGCCTGGATGCTGAAGCCGTTCGAGCCGGGGCGTCTGATCCACACCCTGCATAGGCTGGGCGTCTAGACGCGTGCCAAAGCGGAACGCCGTTGCTGGCCCGGGTCTTGCAGCAATGGGCTCCGGAGCGCCTCACGACCCCATCTTGGGACGCTCCCCCGCCAACGACTTCCCTTGAAGGGCCGGACCGATCACCTCCTGGATCGCCCGGCCCTCTTCTTTTCGGGATAGGCCTTAGAGCCCCTTGGCCGGATTGATCAGGTACTTCGAGCCCGTGCCCTTCCGCTGATAGGCGGCGATGACGTCGGGCTGCAGGGCCTCGGCGAGCGAGATCTCGGCCGTGTAGTGGCTGGCGAAGGTGGTCTTCAGCTCATCGGCCACCCGTTGCCGCAGCCGCTGCGCGCCGGCGCCCAGCTTCATCAGGAACGGCGTCAGAAGCCAGCCGCCCAGGCCCCACGCGAGGCCGTAGTTGCGGCCCAGTTCGCTGGGGCGGGTGTCCAGGCTGCCGTAGATGTAGACCTGTTTGTGCACGCTCGAGCCATAGCGGCTGTACTCGCCGCCGCGGCGGTTGATCGCCGCCTCCATGGCGCCGAGGATCTGGCCGGCCAGCTTGCCGCCGCCGATGGCGTCGAAGGCGATGGTGGCGCCGGTCTCGGCCAGGGCGTCTGTCAGCTTCTCCACGAAGTCGGGGGTGGTGGAGTCCACCACATGCTTCGCGCCGGCGTCGGTCAGGATCTTCGCCTGTTCGGCGCTGCGGACGATGTTCACCAGCGGGACGCCGTCCTTCAGGCAGATGCGGTTCAGCATCTGGCCCAGGTTCGAGGCGGCGGCCGTGTGGACCAGGGCGGTGTGCCCCTCGGCCTTCATGGTCTCGACCATGCCGAGCGCGGTCAGCGGATTGACGAAGCACGAGGCGCCGTCCTTCGCCGTCGCGCCGGCGGGCAGGGGCAGCACATCGGCGGCCTTCACGGTGCGGTACTGGGCGTACATCGCACCCCCCAGCAGGGCCACGGTCTTGCCGATCAGCGCCTGGGCGGCCGGGTCGGAACCGGCGGCGATCACGACGCCGGCGCCCTCGTTGCCCACGGGCATCGACTGGTCCAGGCGCGCTTTCAGGGCGGTCAGGAACTGGCTCGGCACCGTCGCGGTCACGCTGGGCTGGCCGCCCTTGGTCCCGGCCTTGATGGTGGAAACGTCGGCCGGGCCCAGCAGCAGGCCCAGGTCGGACGGGTTCAGCGGGCTGCCCTCGATCCGCACCAGCACCTCGTCGGCGGCCGGAGCGGCCACCGGCGTGTCGACAAGGCTCAGCTCCAGCTCGCCGTTCGACTTCACCTCGGACCGCAGTTGCAGCCCCGTCTGCGGAATCCCCGCCATGCGCGCCTCCCATTTGTTTACGCCGTCAGCACATGGCGCGGCGCGACCGGCTTCGCAATGAGGGGAAAACAAGAAAGGCGGCTCCACGGGGAGCCGCCTTCCGATGCCGCTTCTTTCAGTGTCCGCGCGGGACCCGAAGATCCCGGAAGCGCCGCGGGGCCCCACGCCCCAGCGACCGGCTCCTCATACCGAGGTTTCGGCCGCCGTTCCCGAGCGTCATCCTCCAAACGGCGTTCGACGACAAGGTCCAACTGTGGTCGGCCGCCGTGAATCCTCGTCCTTGTGGCCTGCACGCAACGCCTCGAAATGGCCCTAATCCGGACCCGCCGAAGCCACAGGCGCTTCGTTTTATGTACATCGTCGGCTGACCCGCATCCGGTCCGGATCCTGAACAGCCCCCCCAGCCCCCCTGACCGGGAGCCTGGTCAGCCGGCGACCCCTCCCAGAAAATCCACCCGGACAATCCGCCGCTACCACCGGTCACGGCGGACATGCTTTGTTACGCGTGCGCTATCCGGCGGACAGCTCACGATGCTACCGCCGCCCTCCGCGTCGAGAGCTGCCGTCCATGATGCCAACGCCTGCCGCCATCTCCCGCCGAGCCTTCGGCCTGATCGACCGCTCGCTGCTGGTCGTGGCCGGAATCCTGGCGCTGCAGGTCGTGGTGAGCCTGTTCTTCTACGCCCTCATCCAGCGGGACTCCCTGCGCGAGGACCACGCGCGCCGGGTGGCCGAACTGCTCATCGTCAGCCAGCGCGCCCATCAGACAGGCGATGCGCCCGGCGGGGACGTGGGGCGGCTGATGAGCAGCAGCTACCTGCAGGCCCGGGTCGAGCGCCGGCCGCCGACGGTCGTGGGACGGCCCGACGCCGCCGCGGAGGCGATCCGACGCGCGATGGTGCGCTGGGAGCCGAGCCTGGGCCACGCCCAGCTGTCCCTCTGGACGCGTGACGACCGCCAGGGCGGCTCGGACCTGCACGGCGTCATGCGCCTGTCCGACGACGCGTGGCTCACCTTCCGGTCCACCGGCCAGAGCCGCTACTGGCCGACCGCCGGGCGGATCGCCCTCATGACCGTGTTGTTCGCCACGCTGTCGCTGGCCGCGTCGTTCGTGATCCTGCGCCAGTTCGGCAAACCCCTGCGCCGCCTGACCGAGGCCGCCGGCGCGCTCGGCCGCCGCCGGCACGCCTCCGTGGCGGTCGAGGGGCCGGCCGAGGTGCGGGCGCTGGGGCGCGCCTTCAACGAGATGCAGGACCGCATCGCCGGTCTCATCGAGGATCAGCGCCGGGCCATGGAGGCGATCAGCCACGACATGCGCACGCCGCTGGCCCGGCTGCAGCTCGCCGCCGAGTTCGTGAAGCCGGCGGACGCACGTGAACTGGTGGTGGCCAACGTCACCGAGCTGGACGCCCTCCTGAAGTCGCTCAGCGCCTATCTCCACGCTCAGCATCAGGAGAGCGACGTCGAGCCCACCGACCTGCCCGGCCTGATCCGTGAGGTCCTGTCGCCCTGGGGCCCCGCCGCGCGTTACCAGGGGCCGAAGTCGCTGACCCTTCCGGCGCATCGCACCGCGCTGCGCGAAGCCCTCGTCCGGCTGGTGGAGAACGCCGTCCGCCACGGCGGCGGCGCGGAAGTGCGCCTGGTGGCGGCCAAGAACGGCGCCCCGCGCATCGAGGTCCGCGACCATGGCCCGGGCATGAGCCCCGAGGATCTGGAGCACGTCTTCGAGCCGTTCTTCCGGGCCGACGGCGCCCGGGCGCGCAACACGGCGGGCTTCGGCCTGGGCGTGCCGACGGCCACCCGCCTGCTTCGCCGGTTCGGTGGCGACCTCGAAATCGCCAATGCGCCTGACGGCGGCCTGGTGGTCTCCATCCAGCCGCCCCTGGCGGCTTAGCGGACCGGCGTCACCTTCAGCACGACCCTGTCCGGCGTGCCGAGGCCACGCGGGCAGGCGCTGGGCCGGAAGGCCATGTCGTAGCAGACCCCCACTTCCAGCAGCCTGTTGCCGCTGGCCACGCGCACGCTCACCGCGTCGTGAGGCAACCCGGGATTGGCGCGGGTGAAGGCGGCGCGCAGGTCGCCCGCGGTCATGCCGTTGCGGGGCGTCGGTCGCGCCAGGCCGTTCCACATCGCGGAGGCCTGTTCAAAATAGGCGGCGGACGTCGGCCAGCCGCAGGTCCCGTGCGCCGCCCACTCGTGCTGCAGCAGGTCGATCGACGGCGTCATGCACAGGTTGGCGCGGACGGTCTGGGGCGCCAGCGGCGGCGCGGCGCGGCAGTAGCGCGGATGGTCGCCGCCCCTGGTGCTGGGCCACAGTCCATGCAGGACGAAGCCGAAGCTGTTCTGCCGGCACTGCAGCGCCGCTCCGGCGTTGCGCCCGTTGGTCCGGCACCACTCCGGCGACCACGTCACGGCCAGCACCATGTGGTCGGCGCGGGTCAGCGAGACCTCGCCGCGCGGGGGCGGTTGTTCCGGCGCGGGCACGATCGACTGCGGCAGGCGGCAGGCCGGCGCCTGGGCCGCGGCGGGCAGGGCGCTCGCCAGCCAGGCGGCCGATACGGCGAGGGCGAGATGGCGCGAAAAGGTCATGTCCGCGTTGCTACGCTGCCCATCGCAGCCCATCAACGTCCGCCCGGAGGCTTCCGATGCCACGCGTCCGTCCCGTCCTCGCGCTCGTCATCGCGACCAGCCTGGCCCATGGGGCGTCGGCGGCCGAGATCAATGTGGAGCGGGAGTACTCGGCCGACTACGCGCGCTGTCTCGCTTCGGACGATGCCGCCCGGGGCGTCACCCCAGCGATGGCGGGGTGCATCAACGAAGAGCTGGCGCGACAGGACCGCCGCCTGAACACCGCTTACGCCGCGGCCATGAAGGCGCGGGGTCCGAAGGGAAGGGCCGCGCTGCGCGCCGTCCAGCGACGATGGATCCGCGACCGCGACGCCGAATGCGCGGCGAACCTCACCGGCGGCACGATCGACCGCATCGAGCAGCCGGCGTGCCACCTCTCGCTGACGACTGAGCGGGCCGTCGAACTGGAGCGCATGGCGCGCTAGCCCGCCGCCCGCAGCGAGAGACGGGCTTGGCGTCGGGCCCGCGGCCGCGCTACGCCTCTGCCATGCGCTTCGCCCTCATCGCCGCCGCCGCCCTGACCCTTTCCGCCTGCGCCACCGCGCCGACGCCCGCGCCCGTCCGCTACACCGGCACGCCGCAGGAGCAGTGGGAGCAGGGCCAGAAGGCCTACGAGGCCTGGTCCGCCGCCCGTCCTGGCTGGAAGGTGACCGAGAGCGGCCTGCAGTACCGGCGCGTGAAGGGCGCCAAGGCTTCCGCGCCCCGGCCCTCGCCCGACGACGTCGTCACCATTCACTACGTCGGCAGGTTCATCGACGGTCGCGAGTTCGACTCCTCGCGCGGCCGCGGCGAGCCGGCGACCTTCCCGCTGCCGCGCCTGATCAAGGGCTGGCAGGAGGGGGTGCCGATGATGCGGGTTGGTGAGACCTGGCAGTTCGTGATCCCGGCTCCCATCGCCTACGGAAGTCGCTACCGCGACCCCATCCCGGCCAACAGCACCCTGCTGTTCGAGATCGAGCTGATCGATATCCCCGCCGAGTAGGCGAGGGGCCGGCGCGTTTCCGGATTGAAACCCCTCTTTCGTTGCCCCCGCCGCGCCGGAGTCGTAAAACCGGTATGATGCGCGGCCGTCAGAGCCGCGTCTGAACTTGGGGGAAGACTGAAGTGAACCGCGCCGCCATCGCCCTTGCCGCCCTGCTCAGCGCCGCCGCGCTGGCGCCGCTCGCCCACGCCGCCGATGCGCCGAAGGCCGGCGCCAAGGCGACCGCGGCCAAGACGTACGTCGCCCCGCGCAACGCCGTCGGCCAGCCCGACCTCTCGGGCTTCTGGAGCAACGCCACGCTCACCCCGATGATGCGCCGGCCCCAGTTCAAGGACCGTCTCGCCTACACCCCGCAGGAGGTGGAGCAGATGGAGAAGAACGCCGCCGCCGAGGTCGAGGAAGGCAACGAGGCCACCGATCCCAACGCCGGCGCCGAGGCGCGCGCCATGCCCAAGACCGAGGTCCGCGCCGAGTTCGCGGCGGCCGGCGGCGACGTCGGCGGCTACAATCGCGGCTGGCTGGATCCGGGCAGCCATGTGATGCGCGTGAACGGCGAGCCGCGCACCTCGCTGATCACCACGCCGAACGGCCTGCCGCCGGCCCGCAAGGCGGGGGCGCCGGCGATGCCGGCCTTCCGTGGCGGCGCCAATTCGTTCGACAGCTACGAGACGCGTTCGCTGGGCGAGCGCTGCATCATGTCGTTCGGCCGCAACGCCGGGCCGCCGATGTTCCCGAACGGCTTCTACAACAACAACTACCAGATCCTGCAGACCAAGGACGCCGTGATCATCGAGGTCGAGATGAACCACGACATCCGCACGATCCGGCTGAATGAGAAGCACCGCACCGACGGCGTGCGCACCTACATGGGCGACTCCATCGGCTGGTGGGAGGGCGACACCCTGGTGGTCGAGACGATCAACCTGCCCCAGTCGCAGAACTTCATGGGCGCCTGGGAGAAGCTGAAGGTCACCGAACGCTTCACCCGCGTCGGCAAGCATCGCCTGCACTACACCTTCCAGGTCGAGGACCCGGACACCTGGGACAAGCCGTGGGGCGGCGAGTACGAGTTCTCGCCGCTGGACGGCCGGATCTACGAGTACGCCTGCCACGAGGGCAACTACGCCCTGCCGGGCATCCTCGCCGGCGCCCGCGCCGAGGAGAGGGAAAAGGCCGAGGCCGCCGCGGCCGCCGCGAAGAAGCCGAGCGGCGCTCAATAACGCCCGGTTAAATCTACCTCCGGTCGTACCCGTACTTCTGGACGGGTCGACGGCATAGCTTCGCCATAGGAATTTCCGGCCCTCTTCGCGTGTCGACTCAACCTGGAGTGCGCATTCCAGTCGCACGGTCCAGGCGCGGTCGCCGCGCGGGGAGATGACGCGGGCGCGCCAGGGGCCCGCGATCGTTCCCCGGAGCGCCGCATGTCCACGTTCTTCTTCGAGACCATCACCGACGCGCAGGCGTTCTCGTTCGGCACGGCCGACCTGCTCATCTTCGGCCAGACGGGCGAGACGGCGTACCGGACCTCGGTGATCTTCAGCGTCGGCACGCCGACCACCGGGCCCACCGTCACCCTGATCTCCGGCCTGACCGGCAGGGTCGTGACGTTCAGCGCCAACCTGGCGGGCGAGGGCCTGGGCTCCAACATCCCGGGCATCCTCTTCCCCGACAGCTCGTTCCTGATCCCTGGAACGACGGGCGCCGACACCATCTCGGGCAGCCTGGGCAACGACGGCCTCTACGGCAACGACGGCGACGACTCGCTGGTGGGCCTGGCCGGCACGGACATCCTCCAGGGCAACGCCGGCGCCGACACCCTGAACGGCGGCAGCGGCTCCGACACCTTGTATGGCGGGCGTGGAGACGACTCCCTCGCCGGTGATGCTGGCTCCGACATCCTCCAGGGCAACTCCGGCGCCGACACGCTGGCCGGTGGCGACGGCGCCGACACCCTGCTGGGCGGGCAGGGCAACGACCGGATCGAAGGCGGCGCCGGCGCGGACTACCTCAATGGCAACCTGGGCGACGACACCTTGTCCAGCGGCGCTGGCAACGACATCTTGCTCGGCGAGGGCGGCAATGACGTGGTCACTGCCGACGGCGGGGATGGCGCGGCGGTCGCGGTCGACGGCGGCGCGGGCGACGACAATCTGACCGTGCTCGCCGGTTCGGCGTCGATGGTCGGTGGCGACGGCAACGACATGGTCTGCGTCGTCGACGGCGATGCGTCGGCGGTGATCATCCTGCACGGCAATGGCGGCAACGACCAGCTGCTGCCGAACACGAAGGGTGTCATGTCGGTCCTCGGCGGCCAGGGCAATGACACCATCACCGCCAGCGGCGCGCCGGTGCGCGCGTTCCTCAATGGCAATGCCGGCGACGACCAGATCGACGCCTCCAGCCTCTCCACGCACGTCACGCTCGTCGGCGAGGACGGCGCCGACACCCTGAAGGGTGGTTCCGGCAACGACACCATCGCGGGCGGCGTCGGGGACGACAGCATCCTGTCGGGCCTCGGTGACGACAACGTCGACGGCGGCCAAGGCGCGGATACGATCGGTAGCGCGGGCGGCAACGACACCATCGTCGCCGGCGCGGGAAACGACTACGTCACCGGCGGCTCCGGCAACGACACCATCGATCTCCAGGACGGCGACGACCAGCTCATCTCGACGGGCGCCGGCAACGACATGGCCGTCGGAGGGCTCGGCAACGATTTCCTGTGCGCCGGCACGGGTCAGGCGACCCTCAGCGGCGGCGAAGGCAACGACACCCTGGGCGGCGGTTCGGGCACGAGCCTGCTTCGCGGCGACGCGGGCAACGACAGCTTCACGGGCGGCTCCGGACGGGAGACGATCAACGGCGGCGAGGGAGCCGACACCATCTCCAGCGGCGGAGGCGGCGACATGCTGCGCGGCGGCCAGGACGCCGACCAGTTCAGGTTCTCCACCGGCGACGCGGGGACCGCGGCAGGCTCTTTCGACCAGATCCTGGACTGGGAGGCGATCGACACGCTGCGCTTCAGCGCCGGCGTCGTCGGCGCGGCCGACAACTACCTGGAGTTCAATACCGCCGATCTGCAGGCGGCCCAGACACTGGCCGCGACCGCCCTGCAGGGACAGGTGCGGTATGTGGCGGTCCAGGTGGGAAGCGATGTCCTCGTCTTCGTCGACCAGGACCTGGATCGGGATGTGGACGACACGGTGGTCCTGATCGGCCGCACGCTGGCCGACATCTCCCAGGCCAACATCGCCGGCTGAGGCCAAGGTTCGGGCCCGGGCGTGGGGAGCGCCCGGGCCCTGCTCGCCGCCTGGGGTGCGGGCGGCGAGCCCCCTCTTTCATCGGGGACGCATCGCCTTTGGTGCGTTCACAGCATCCAGGGGACTGTTCATCGAAGGCCGCGCGTCCTCGGGCGTCTCCGGAACGTAGCTCCGCCGCAACGGTTAAGCGTACGGTGGAGGCTGGGTTGATGATCGAACGACGCGCGTTTCTGGGCGCGGCCGGACTGGCCGCCGCCGCGACGTCCGCCGCCGCGCAGGTGGTCGCCCCGGCGCCACAGGCCGGCGCCTATCCCGCACCGGCGCCCTTCAGCCCCAAGGACTGGGGGCGGGTGCGGCAGATGTTCGACCTGGCCACCGACCGCGTCGACATGAGCGCGATGCTGATCTCCAGCCACCCGCGACCGGTACGTGAGGCGATCGAGCGCCATCGTCGCGAGCTGGACCGCACGCCGATCGAATACCTGGAGCGCAACAACCGCCCGCTCCAGAACGCGGCCCGCGAGCGGGTGGGACGCTATCTCGGCGCGCCGGCGGCCAACATCGCCCTGACCGACTCCACGACCATGGGGGCCGGACTGGTCTACAACGGCGTCCAGCTCGGCTACGGGCAGGAAGCCCTGACCACCGACCGGGACTACTACGTCACCCACGAGGCCCTGCGGCTGTCCGCACGGCGCAACGGGGCCAGCGTGCGGCGCGTGCCGCTGTACGCCGACAGCCGCAAGGCCAGCGCAGACGCCCTGACCCAAGGCGTCGTCTCGCAGATCCGCCCCAACACCCGCCTGCTCGCCCTGACCTGGGTGCACTCGTCCACCGGCTTGAAGATGCCGATCGGCCGGATCACCGCCGAGGTGGCCCGCATCAACCAGAACCGCGCCCCCGCCGATCGCGTGATCGTCAGCGTCGATGGCGTCCACGGCTTCGGCTGCGAGGACGCGGGCCTGCCGGAGCTGGGTTGCGACATCTTCTTCGCCGGGGCGCACAAGTGGCTGTTCGGTCCGCGTGGGACGGGCGTGGTGGCGGCCAGCGCCGCCGGTCTCGCCGCCCTGCGCCCGACCATTCCGACCTTCCTGGACTCGATGGCCTATTCGAACTGGATCTCCGGGGCGGAGCCCGGCGCCAACACCGGCGCGCGCTTCACGCCCGGCGGGTTCAAGGCGTTCGAGCATCTCTGGGCGCTCTCCGACGCCTTCGTCCTGCACGACATGGTCGGCCGCCGCCAGGTGGCCCAGCGGACCGGCGAGCTGACAGAACAGCTCAAGGCGGGCCTCGCGGCCATGCCACACGTCACGCTCTGGACGCCCCGATCGCGGGAGCTTTCGGCGGGGATCGTCTCGTTCGACGTCGCGGGGCTCAGCGCCGACCAGACCGTCGACAAGCTGCGGGAATGGAAGATCATGGCCTCGGCCGCGCCCTACGCCCGGCCGCATGTCCGTCTCACGCCCTCGATCCGCAATTCGCCCGACGAGGTGGACTTCGCCCTGAAGGCCGTTCGGGCCCTGGCCTGAGCCGCCTCAGCGGGCCAGGACCGCGCGCCCGGGATCGAAGCCGACCACCTCGCGGATCACGATCATGCTCTGGAAGGCGCGCACGCCCTTTTCCGCCGTCAGCTCGCGCTGGGCGAAGGCCTCGTAGTCGGCCATCGAGCTCACGGCGAGGGTCAGCAGGAAGTCCACCGGTCCCGTCACATCCCAGGCGGCCTGCACTTCGGGGCTCTCGCCGAGCGCGCGTTTGAAGGCGTCGGTGACGTGGCGCTCCTGGCTGTTCATCTCGACCTGAACGTGAAGCTGGATGCGCGGCTCCACCCGCGCGGGGTCGACGATCGCCACATCGGCGACGATCACGCCCTCCGCCCGCAACCTGCGCAAGCGCCGCAACACCGCCGACTCCGACAGGCCCACCGCCTCTGCCGTGACCCGGGCGGGTTCCAGGTTGTTGCGCCGCGCGCGGGCGATCAGTCGATGGTCGAACTCGTCGAGGGTGACGAATTTCGTCATTTCACGGACTCAACTGACGATTTCAGGCAAATCTTGGTCGGAAAACGCCGGGAAGCGCAACCAGCTTTCGGCTAGGTCTCGTTCATGTCCGATCTGGCTGTGAAGTCCCCGGCGG
The DNA here is from genome assembly GCA_040752615.1 of Pseudomonadota bacterium. Classification (GTDB taxonomy): domain Bacteria; phylum Pseudomonadota; class Alphaproteobacteria; order Caulobacterales; family Caulobacteraceae; genus Phenylobacterium. The sequence continues at coordinate 56,706 of JBFMGV010000026.1, forward strand.
CTCCCTCCGCCGCCGTCCGCGTTTTGCCCTACGCGGCCCTGTTGGGCGGTATGCTCTCGCTCGCCGTCGGCACGTCGTTCGCCAAGCATCTGTTCCCCGTCATCGGCGCGCAGGGGACGACAGCCTATCGGGTGGGGCTGGCGGCGGTGATGCTGGTGCTGCTGTGGCGGCCGTGGCGCTTCCGCCTGACCCGGCAGGACCTCACCTCGATTGCTCTGTACGGTGTGGCGACCGGGGTGATGAACCTCTGCTTCTACCTGTCGCTCCGCACCATCCCGCTGGGCGTGGCGATCGCGGTCGAGTTCACCGGGCCCCTGGTCCTGGCGTTGATCAACGCCCGGCGGCTCGAGCACGTGATGTGGGTGGCGCTGGCGGCGCTGGGCCTGCTGCTGCTTCTGCCGCTGCACGGCGGGGCGGCGGCGCTGGATCCCAAGGGGCTGCTGCTGGCCGGCGCGGCGGGGGTCTGCTGGGCCCTGTACATCGTCTTCGGCAAGCGCCTGTCGCACATCCACCCCGGCCAGTCGGTGGCGCTCGGCATGAGCGTCGCGGCCATGGTCGTGGTCCCGTTCGGGATCGCGCATGCGGGCGCGGCATTGCTCTCGCCGGCGGTCGCGCTTGCCAGCCTGGGCGTGGCGATCGCGTCGAGCGCGGCGCCGTACTCCCTCGAGATGTACGCCATGCGGCACATTCCCAAGCGCACCTTCGGCGTGGTGCTGAGCATCGAGCCTGTGTTCGGCGCCATCGCCGGCCTGCTGTTCCTGCACGAACAGCTCACGGGCAAGCAGTGGATCGCCATCGCCGCGATCGTCGCCGCATCGGCGGGCGCGGTGCTCAGCGTGCGGCGGTCGGCCCCGTCGCCCTGAGGCGGAACGTGTCGTCTCGCTGTTTGTCGCATCTGCCCTGTCCTCCATCGCAGTTCGACGGCCGTGAGGCCGCCGGCCTGTCACGCTGACCGACGGTCTGAAGCGCCTCAGGCCGTCGCAGTGTCCGGCCGAGTATGTCGATCCAGCCTCCATGGGCCCCAGGAATGGGCCACCTTCACGCCATGGCTCGGGTCGCCCTGGCCGTCTCGCTGCTGCCGCCCCTGGCCGCCTGCAAGCGCCCGGAGTGGGCCAAGGGCGCGCCACCGCCGGTCGCCCAGGCCAGATCCGCCGTCACGGCGGCGCCGGGCGTCTTGTCGGACGACGGGATCGCGGGATGGGCGCGGCCGATCCTGGGCAAGAGCCCGCGCGAGGCCTTCCCACGCAACGGGGTTTGCATCGGCAACACCGACGGGGTCCGCGCCGGCCAGGCGACGAGGCGGACCGTCTACGGCTGGGGCTGGAACCTCGCCGCGGGCAAACCTGTCGAGCGTGTGATCCTGGTCGACATCAACTATCGCATCGTGGGCGCCGGCGAGGGGCGCGTGCCGCGCGCCGACGTCGATCGCGGCCATCCCGAGTACAAGGGCGCGCCCACCGGCTGGATGGCGGGGACGAACCTGGCCGCCGGTCCCATGGATGCGTTCGGCGTCGTCGAGGGCGGGGCGATCTGCCCGCTCGGCCACATCGAGGGCTGACGCCATGTCCCGCCTCGCCGGCCTGGGCGCGCCTCTGGCCCTTCACCGACCCGCCTGGCTGGCCTGCGGGGTCTACGCGGCGGTCGTCACCGCGGCCCTGAGCTACGCCGTCTGGCCCGGCTTCATGTCGTACGACAGCGTCTTCGCGTACGAGGAGGGGCTGTACGGCATCCAGACGATGCTGTGGCCGCCGCTGCACGCCTACCTCTTCGCGGCGAGCCAGAGGCTGGGCCTGGGCGCGGGCGGCGTGCTGGCGCTGCAGACCTTCATCCTCTTCGCCAGCGCGGCGGTGGTGATCTCGACCCTCGCGTCACGGCGCCTGGCGGCGGCGCTGCTGTGCCTGGCCTTCGCGGCCTCCTTCGTCGCCGTGCCGCCGCAACTCGGTGTCCTGGCGGCGCACTGGCGCGACGTGCCCACGGCTGCCTTCGCCCTGCTGGCATTGGCGCTGTGGCTGCAGGCGGCACGACGGCGCTCTCTTGTATTGCTGGTGGCGGCGGCCCTCTCGGTCGGTCTTTCGGTGGCGCTGCGCTACAACGCTTTCGCCCTGCTGGCGCCGCTGATCCCGTTGATGCTGTGGCGGCCATGGCTCGCGCCCGGGGCCGGGGCCGGCAAGGCGCGGGCGATCCTCGCCGGCGCACTGGTCGTGGCGCTTGGCGTGGCCTGGGCCTCGACCCACTGGCGGCTGCCCGATCTGCTGCGAATGCCGGCTCCCCAGAGTCTGGGCGGCACCCAGGAATGGGACGTGATCGGCGTCTCCGCCTGCACCGGTCGCAACTACCTGCCGGTCGAGGCGTCGTCGGGTGTGCCGCTCACCGTCGCCCAGCTCCGCGCGGCCTATGATCCGCGCCATATGCACAGGACGCTGCAGGCTCGCGCCGACTTGCCGCGACTGCTGGAGACCGACGCCGGCGGCAAGATCCCCCGCGTGTGGCGCCGCCTGCTGGTGGAGGAGACCGGCTGCTACGTCCGCCATCGCGCGCTGGTCTTCGTCGAGCAGATGGGCATGGCAGACACCGCGCCGTTCTATCCCGTGCATGGCGGGATCGACGCCAACGCCCACGGCTTGAAGCTGGAGCGCCCCGCCGCCGCCGCCGCCTTGAGCGCCTATGTGCAGCGCAACGCCGGCGAGCCGCACCGTCGTCCGTACCTTCTCTACCTGGCGGCCTCGCTGGCGGTAGTGATGGTGCTGGTTCTGCGGCGGCCCGGCGCCGCGCTGTTGGTCGCGCTGCTGGCGGGGGCCTTCGCCTATCTTGCCCCGCTGATCCTCGCCGCGCCGGCGGCCGACGCGCGGTACATCTTTCCGTCCAACACGATGGCGGCGCTGGTGATCATCCTGGCAGCCGCGTTCCTGCTGGAGCGCCGGCGCGCCTGAACCGCGCAAGAGAAAAGGGCGGCGCCTGAGCGCCGCCCTCGTCCCCAACGGAACTCTATGCGCCGCTTACTGCGGCGGGGTGGTCGTGTCCGGCGAGGCCGGGGTCGGGTCCGGCGTGGTAGTCGGGGCCGGTTCCGGGGCGGTCGTCGGCGTCGAGGGGATCGGCGCCGCCTGGGCCGGCGGAATGGTCAGCGTCTGCGGCTCTGCGGCGGGCGTCGGGCTGGTCGCCGAGCCGGGGTTCAGCGACGTGTAGGGCTGCGGGCCGGCCGGCAGCGTCGCGCTGGTGTTCACGGCGGCGCCGTCAGCGCTGGGCGCGGCGGCGGCCGGGCGAGTGCGGACGCTCGGCGCGGGACGCTCGGCGCGGACAGGCTCGGCCGAGGCCATGCGCGTCGGCGCGGGCGCCGCGGCGGGCGGGTCCACCGTCGCGCTGGCGGGCGCGGTGGGCAGCGGCGCTGGCGCGATGGGCGCAGCCGCCACCTCGCTCACCGTCGAACCGGGCGTGAGCTCGGGGACGCCGCCCGTGTCGCGGGTCGCCCACCAACCGGCGGCGCCGACAGCCACGAGCGCCACGGCGCCCGCGGCGACAGCAGCCGGCGCGACGCTGCTGGAGCTGCGCGCACGGGTGCTGCGCTTGGTCGACGCGCGATCGATCGGCGCGAACATGCCGACCTCTTCGTCGGCGCCGATGGAGGCGGCCGGCGCCACGTAGGCGACGTCGCTGGCCAGCGGGCGCTCGACGGGACGGCTCACGGGGCGGTCCAGCACCACGTCGGGTTCCGCCGCGAAACTGCGCGGCTCGTCGGCCACCATCGGAGCTTCTTCGATGCGCTGGGCGTTACGACGCCCAGCGCCGAGGCCGCGACGCTTGCGCGTCGACCGGTCCCAAACCGGATTGGCGGCGAACATCACGCCTTCAGCATCGGTGACAGAGTTGTTCGGCTCTCGGCCGGTATAGTCCATCGTCATCTTCAAGTCCCTCCAGGGATATGTCGGACGTCGATAACGGCGGCATTCCAATCTGGTTCCGTTGCGATTTCGATGTTGGGGGCGACTACTGGAAAGGAATCTTCAAGAGTTTCCTATTTTCACGATGATCACTGGCGAATTCTCATCGAAATCCTGCCGTCTCGTCGCCACAATCGGAACAAATCGCGTCAAAGTGGAAGTGTGGCGCCGCCGCGCTTGACCTGCCCATCCGGCGCTCGCCAAGGTGCCCGCTGCGACTGGAGGTGCGGATGCGTTTGCGGGCGAGGCTCAATCGCGACTGGCGTTACTGGCAGGGGCTGAGCCGCACCCTGAAGCGCGTGAAGTCCATCGCCCGGGACTCCGACAACCTCATCTGCGACGACCTGCAGGCGGCGGTGGACGCGCATCGCACCCGGCCGGCGATGACCTTCGAAGGGCGGACCCTGACCTATGGCGAGCTCGACGCCATGGCCAACCGCTATGCCCACTGGGCCAAGGGGCTGAACCTGCGGCGGGGCCAGGTGGTGGCGCTCTTCATGCCCAACCGGCTGGAGTACTTCCCCGTCTGGTACGGCCTGTCGAAGGTCGGGGTCGTGACCGCCCTGATCAACAATCAGCTCTCGGGCCTGCCGCTGGCCCACTGCCTGAACATCGCCGGCGCCGCGCACGTGATCGTCGACTCCGAGACCTCGGCGGTCTTCGAGCAGGCCAGGCCCTTGCTGGACAAGCCGATGCAGCAGTGGGTGCTGGGCCAGGCGCATGGCGACCAGCGCGACCTGGCCCAGGCCCTGAAGAGCTGCTCCTCGCTGCCGCCCGACCGCGTGGTGCGCGAGGATATGACCGCCGCCGACACGGCGCTGCTGATCTTTACCTCGGGAACCACGGGCCTGCCCAAGGCGGCCAAGGTCACCCACATGCGGGTCCAGCTGTACATGCGTGGCTTCGCGGGCTCGACCGGCGCCAAGGCCACCGACCGCATCTACGTGACCCTGCCGCTCTACCACGCCACCGGCGGCCTGTGCGCCCTGGGCGCGGCGTTGCTGAACGGCGGCTCGGTTGTGTTGCGGCGCAAGTTCTCGGCCAGCCACTTCTGGTCCGACTGTGTGGCCGAGGGCTGCACGATGTTCGTCTACATCGGAGAGCTGTGCCGCTACCTCGTGAACCACGAGGAAGACCCGAACGAAACCCAGCACAAGATCCGGCTGGCGTTCGGCAACGGCCTGCGTCCGGACGTCTGGCCGACGCTGAAGCAGCGCTTCCGCATCCCCGAGGTCCTGGAGTTCTACGGCTCCACCGAGGGCAACGTCTCGATGTTCAACTTCGACGGCAGGGACGGCGCGATCGGCCGCGTGCCGAAGTGGTTGAAGAAGAAGGTTAACATCCGCCTCGTCCAGTTCGACGTGGAGAAGGAGGAGGTCGTCCGGGGCATGAACGGACTGGCCGTCGAATGCGGTCCCGGCCAGGTCGGCGAGTGCATCGGCAAGATCGGCGGCGGCGACGCGCGGACCGAGTACAGCGGCTATCTCGACAAGGCCGCGTCCGACAAGAAGGTCCTGCGCGACGTCTTCGAGCGCGGCGACGCCTGGTTCGCAACCGGCGACCTGATGAAGATGGACGCCGACGGCTACTTCTACTTCATCGACCGGGTCGGCGACACGTTCCGCTGGAAGGGCGAGAACGTCTCCACCAACGAGGTCGCCGAGCGGATCGGGGTCTTCCCCGGCGTGCGCGAGGCCACGGTCTACGGCGTCGAGGTCGAGGGCGCGGACGGCCGGGCCGGCATGGCCGCCCTGGTGGTGGATGGTGTGTTCGACGCGGCGGCGTTCGCCGAGCATGTGCAGCGCGAGTTGCCGCCCTATGCCCAGCCGCTGTTCGTGCGGCTGCTGCCGGCGATCGACACCACCGGCACGTTCAAGATCCGCAAGGTCGATCTCGTCGCCGACGGCTATGACCCCGCCAAGGTGAAGGGGCCGCTCTTCTTCCACGACCCGAAGAAGGGCTACATCAAGGTCACCAAGTCGGTGTTCGACCGCATCACCACCGGCGCGGTGAAGGTCTAGCCGGCGGCGCGTTCCGGCAGCCAGGCGACCATGCCTGCCGTGCGGGCCCGCACCTGCGGCGCGGCGAGGCAATCCGCGACCGCGTCATAGCCGGGTGCGCCCGGGCGCGGCGCGACCAGGACGGGCGGGCCGTGGTTGGGCGGGCAGTAGAGGATCGCCTCGTCCGCGGTCATGGCCTCCAGGTCCAGGGTCGCCGACGAACGGGTCATCAGGAACAGCGGCGCGGCCCCAAGCGCGCGTCGTCGCAGGTGAACGGCGAGAGCGCGTTCGGTGGCTTCGTCCAGCCCGTGCTCGACCATGTCGACCACCACGGCCGTCGGTCCGTCGTCCTCCAGTGCGGCGATCAGCAACGCGAGAGCAGGGCTTTCGGTGGCGCCGTCCTCGACCAGCCAGAGGGTCGCCGCCTCGACCCGCGCGGCCAGGGCGGCCGGCATCTCGGGCCGCGCCTCGTCCAGACGTTCCATCGGCAGGAATCTCGCGCCTGGGATGTTGCCCGCCAGCGCGCGGGCCAGGCGGGTCTTGCCGCTGCCCAGCGGGCCGATGATCCAGGTCAGGGCGGCGCGCCGTGTCAGCTCGAACCGTTCGCCGCCCCAGGGCCAGGGCAGGTCGAACGCGCAGACCAGCGTCTCGGCCGCGCTCGCCGCTTTGGTGAGCTCGGTGATCGAGGGAGCTTGGCCAGCGGCGGCGGCCTCGCACAGATCCCGCACCCGCCGGACCCGGTCAGCCACCAGGCCGAGCTCGACCTCCAGCCGCATCAGGTGGCTGGCGAGCGCGGGCTCCAGGTCGTCCGTCTCGCCGTCCAGTACGCGACGCACCTGCGCCAGGCTGAACCCGAGGTCGCGTAGCGCCACGACTTCGCCGGCCCGACGCATCTCCTCGGGCCCGTAGGCGCGCCAGCCGGCTGCCGTGCGGCCCGGCGTCACCAGCGCGTGCTCCTCGTAGATCCGTAACGCCTTGGACGAGACACCCAGCCGCCGCGCGGCTTCGGTCGGAGAGAGGAAGGGGCCGGACGACGGCATGAATCACCTCGCGGGGTGGCTGATGCGTACGGCTATCGGGCCAGCCCCTGGGGCTGGGTCAACCCTCGTCCAGCGGCAGGCGGATATGGCAGACGAGGCCGCCCGGCTCGAAGTCCAGCCGGGCGCTGCCGGCGAGCTGTTCCTTGAGGCTGCGCTCGATCAGGCGTGAGCCGAAGCCCCGGCGCTGGGGTGGCGCCACGGGCGGCCCGTCCTGCTCGCGCCATTCCAGGTCCAGGCGGCCCTCGAACAGGCTCCAGACGATCCGCACGCAGCCGCCGGCCTCCGACAGCGCTCCGTACTTCGCGGCGTTGGTGGCCAGCTCGTGCAGCACGAGGCCCAGCGCCAGCGTCTCGCGAGGCGTCAGCTCCACATCGGGCCCGGAGAGCTGATACTGCTCGGGCGCGAACGGGCGCAGTTCGGCGAGCAGCAGGTCGCGCAGCGCCGTGCCGCGCCAGCTGGTCGCCGTCAGCAGGTCGTGGGTGGCGGCCAGCGCCATCAGGCGCGACTCGAAGGCCTCCCGGAACTGCGCGACGTCGGGCGTCGACCGCAGGGTCTGGAACGCGATGGCCTGTACTGTGGCCAGGCTGTTCTTCACCCGGTGGTTCAGCTCGTCCAGCAGCAGCTTCTGCTGGCGCTCGGCCAGCACCCGGTCGGTGATGTCGGCGCCCTCGACGAACACCCCCGTGACCTCGCCCGACGCGGCCGTGATGGGCTGGTAGATGAAGTCGAGGAACCGCTCCTCGGGCGCCCCGTCCGGCGTGCGCTGCAGGTGGACGCTGACGCCCTGGCCGATGAAGGGGCGGCCGGTTTCCATCACGCCGCGCAACAGGTCGACGAACCCCTGCTCGGCGACCTCGGGCAGGGCGTCGGCCACCGACCGGCCGATCACCGGACGATGGCCGATCAGTTGCTGATAGGCGTGGTTGACCAGGGCGAACCGGAACTCGGGTCCGGCCAGCACCGCCATGAAGCCGGGGGCCTGCATGAACAGGTCCCGCAGTCCCTCGGTTTCCCGGAGGAGCATCTGGTTGGCGTCCTCCGCGGCCTGGGCGCGCATGAGGAGTTCCTTCTCCCCGGGGGCGGGGCCGCCGCCGGGCCCATAGGCCATCGTCTTCAGGCGCTGCAGCTCGGTGACGTCCACGGTGTTCTGCACCACGAACTGGGTGCGCCCCTCGGCGTCCAGCAACGGCACGTGGGCGGCCGACCAGTAGCGCATCTCGAACCCGCCGCCGCGGCTGGCCGGTCGCTCGATCGGGTAGGGGATCAGGGCGATGGTGTCGACCTGGCCGGTCTCAAGCACCCGTTCCAGGGACTCCCGCAGCCGCCGCCCGCCCTCGCCGGGGTTCGGGAAGGCGTCGAACAGGTGACGCCCCAGCATGTCCTCGGCCCGGCGCTCCAGCACCTGGCAGTAGGCGGCGTTGACGGCCACGTAGTTCAGGTCGCGGTCCAGCACCATGTGCGGGCTGGGCAGGGTCTCGAACAGCGTCTGGAAATCGGGCGCGGCCGATCGTGCTGCGGTCCCCGCCACGACGGCTTTCATGCCTTCCGAATCGGCGCGCATTCGTCGTCCGTTCCCCCCGAGGCCACAAACGCGCAATGGTCGCGCTTGTTCCGGCGCGGCTCGCGCGGCGCCGGCCGCGCGTCGCGCCCCTGCAGCGGCGTCCGGACTCGCCTATATTGCGCCCATGTCCGACGCCCCGCCTTCGCCTTTGATGGACGCCGCGCCCCTGAAAGGCGCCGCCTTGATCAAGGACGAGGTCACGCGCCTGCCGGACCGTCCGGGCGTCTACCGGATGATGGGCGAGGACGGAGAGGTCCTCTACGTGGGCAAGGCGCGCTCGCTGAAGAAGCGGGTGATCCAGTACGCCCAGGGCCGCTTCCACACCCAGCGCATCGCCCACATGGTCGACGCCACGCGGTCGATGGAGTTCGTCACCACACGGACCGAGACCGACGCCCTGCTGCTCGAAATCAACCTGATCAAGCAGTTGAAGCCGCGCTTCAACGTGCTGCTGCGCGACGACAAGAGCTTCCCCGAGATCGTCATCCGCCGCGAGCATCCGGCGGCGCAGCTGCGCAAGCACCGCGGCGCCCACACGATCAAGGGCGACTACTTCGGCCCATTCGCCAGCGCCTACTCGGTGAACAAGACGCTCAACACCCTGCAGAAGGCGTTCCTGCTGCGCTCCTGCTCGGACAGCGTCTACGAGAGCCGCACCCGGCCGTGCATGCTGCACCAGATCAAGCGCTGCGCCGCGCCCTGCACCGGGCTGATCTCCATCGAGGACTACGGCGGCCTGGTCGAACAGGCCGAGGCCTTCCTGCGCGGCAAGTCCAGGGCCGTGATGCAGCGGATGTCGACCGAGATGCAGGCGGCGTCCGACGAGATGGAGTTCGAGCGCGCCGCGCGCCTGCGCGATCGGATCCGCGCCCTCGCCTCGGTGGCGCAGGAGACCCAGATCAATCCCGAGACCCTGGAGGAGGCGGATGTCTTCGCCCTCCATGCCGAGGGCGGTCAGGCCTGTGTGCAGGTGTTCTTCTTCCGCGCGGGCCAGAACTGGGGCAACCGCGCCTATTTCCCGCGTGTGGACCGCACCGACGAGGACCCCGACATCATGGGGGCCTTCCTCGGCCAGTTCTACGACGACAAGCCGATCCCGAAGCTGATCCTGGTCAGCGTCGAGCCCGCCGAGCGGGAGCTGTTGGCCGAGGCCTTCCAGCAGAAGTCGGGGCGCAGGGTCGAGATCGGCCGGCCCCAGCGCGGCGAGAAGAAGCAACTCGTCGAGCACGCCCACACCAACGCGCGCGAAGCCCTCGGGCGGAAAATGGCCGAGAGCTCGGCCCAGACCAAGCTGCTCACCGGTGTCGCCGAGGCCTTCGGCCTCGAGGGGCCGCCCGAACGGATCGAGGTCTACGACAACAGCCACATCATGGGCACGAACGCGGTCGGCGGCATGATCGTGGCCGGGCCCGACGGCTTCCAGAAGAGCCAGTACCGCAAGTTCAACATCCGGGGCGCCGACCTCACGCCCGGCGACGACTTCGGGATGATGAAGGAGGTGCTGCGCCGCCGGTTCGGCCGCCTCGTGAAGGAGGAGGAGTCCGGCGAGGAGGCCGTCCGCCCCGACCTGGTGCTCATCGACGGCGGCGCGGGCCAGATTGCGGCGGTGATGGAGGTGATGGCCGACCTCGGCGTCGACGACATCCCGGTGGTGGGGGTGGCCAAGGGTGTCGACCGCGACGCCGGGATGGAGCGCTTCTTCATCCCCGGCCAGGAGCCCTTCCGCTTCGATCACAAGTCGCCGGTGCTCTACTACCTCCAGCGTCTGCGCGACGAGGCGCACCGCTTCGCCATCGGCTCGCATCGCACGCGCCGGTCGATGGACCTGAAGAAAAACCCGCTGGATGAGATCGACGGCGTCGGTCCCGGCCGAAAGCGCGCGCTCCTGCACGCCTTCGGCTCGGCCCGGGGTGTCAGCCGCGCCAGCGTCGAGGACCTGGCCAAGGTTGAGGGCGTCAGCCAGCAACTGGCCCAGCGGGTGTACGACTTCTTCCGGAAGTAGGAGCGGGCCGGGCCCGCCCCGTGGTTCAGGCGAAGGCCGCTCCGGCGCGTCGCCGCAGCAGTCCGCCCGCCATGCCGAAGCCGGCGATCATCAGGGCCCAGGTGGCGGGCTCGGGCACGACGGCGGCGCGGGGATCGAAGGTGAACTCCACGACGCCGCGATACGGCTGCGGTGTGGGCACGCCGAAGGCCACGCCGGTGTTCGGGGTGTCGTTCCAGGTGCCGAACGCGCTGTTCGGGCTGTTCGCGGCGTACCAGTTGGTCGCCACATAGTTCTCGATGCCGTTGGCGTTGTTCGGCTCGCCCGGGTGGAAGTTCGTGTAGGTGAGGGCGCTTCCGTCGGTCCACGAGAACGGCCCGCCCGCCGCCGTCCGGCGCAGGCCCAGCCAATAGACGGTGTCCAGCGTGCGATCGAAGCCGAAGGCCGCGCCGATGAAGCTGTTCTCGGCGGCGGAAGCGATCGAGGCAAGGTCGCCGCCAGCGGCCGTCGCGGCGGCGTAGCTGTCGGTCCAGGTGCTCCGCGCGTTGGTCAGCGCGTAGTAGTGGCCGTTGCCGCCCTCCGACACCTTCCACTGCACCAACGTAGAGAGGTCGACCACCACGGCGGCGGCGGGTCCCGCGGCGAGGCACGCGATCGCCGCGGCCGCGCCTGCGAGCGAAATCCTGATCATGACTATCCCTTTCGATCCGTGAAGGCCAAAGGCCTAGGCGGATCGGGGCGCGTGGCAGAAGGCGGGCTCGACAAGGACCGACGGCGTTTCGACCGGGCCGGCCGCCAGGGCGACCAAAGCCGCCGGTCGAACCCGCAGCTCAGTCCAGCAGGCGAACCACGCGAAAGCCGATGCCCGGGTCGCGCAGATTCCCTGCCGCCCAGCGCGCCGCCGAGCGGGCGGCGGCGGGCTCGTCGCGGTAATTGCCCCCACGCGCGATCCCCGTGCACGAGGCGACCAAGCGGGCGCCGCCGTCCTTCGGCACGTCGAAATAGCCGACCTCGAAACAGTCCTGCACATACTCGGAGACGTTGCCGTGCATGTCGTGCAGGCCGAACGCATTGGGCGGGAAGCCTCCCACCGGCACGGTCCGGCCGAAGACGTTCAGGATGTTGGCGTCGTCGGTGATGATCCCGTCACCCGTGTTCCACGGCGTGTCCGACCCGGCGCGCGCGGCGTACTCCCACTCGGACTCCGAGGGCAGGTAGTAGTAGTAGCCGGACGTCTTGCTGAGCCAGCCGATGTACTCGCGAATGTCGGTCCAGCCGACGTTGATCACCGGCCGCCGCCCTTGCCCCCAGCCGTTGTCGGCGGGCCGATAGGTGCAGGCGCCGTCGGCGACGCAGGCGTTCCACTCGTCGAAGGTGACTTCATGCTTGCCGACAGCGAAAGCGCGCTTGAACGTCACCTGATGGCGCGGGCCCTCGGCGCCCTGGCGACCTTCCTCGGTGGCCGGCGAGCCCATCATGAACGAGCCAGCCGGCACGACCACCATCTGCGGGCAGGTGGGGCAATCCTGGATCACCTCACCCGTCTTGTATTCGCGCAGGGACGCGAGGGTCGACGTACTGGCCGTACCGTTCGGGCGGGGCAGGGGGGCGACGCCCCCGGGTGGCAGAGTCGGTGCTCCGCTGCCTGACTGCAGCGCCCGCACGTAGGTGTACTCGCCGGGCTGGCCAGAGGCGGAAAGCGCGATGGAATAGACGCCCCCCGCCGCGGTGACGTCGAGTTGCACCGTATCGCTCGAGCCGCCTGCCTGCCTGCCGTCGGCGCCCGACCACGTGCTGGTGTCGCAGCCACGGGACGGCGCGATGGCGATCCAGGGCCGTTGGCCAGGGGTCGTCACCGTGATGCGGTATCGCTCGCCGGGCCGCGTGTTGAAGGCGAAGCAGTGATAGAGCCAGCCGTTGGCCATCTGCTGCTGACCCTGCTTGATGCTGGCCTTGACCGTCGCCGTCACGGTCCGGCCGGGCAACTGGGCAGCGGCCTCCGCGAGGAAGGGGCGAATCTCCGCCGGCGCGTCTCCGGGCTTCACCAAGCGTAGGCGCTGCCCTGCCTTCCAACGCCAGTGGTCGACACCGCCGGTGAAGTTCTGCTCGACGCCCCAGGACCCGAGATTCTCTCGCATCGCGCCGCCGCGAACCACCAGCGTCTCCGCCCAGGCGCGCTTGTTCTGGAAGACGGTCAGCAGACCGGTTCCGTTGGCGACCCCACCCGCGCAAGGACCGCGCCACTGCCGCTCGATTTCGCCTACGTGCAGATAGAGCTGGCAGTCGGGCGCTCCGATCGCCTCGAAGTCCTTCTGGGCCGCCAGCACGGTCGCGAAGCCTTCGGCGCCCAGGCGACTGCGCGCTGTCTCGATCTCAATCGCGGCACTCTCGTCATCGTTCAGGTGATAGTTCGTGTCGGCCAGCTTCAGGCGCGCCAGATGGTTGTCGGGCTCGGCCTGCAACAGCTTCGACAGCGCGACCCGGCAGGCTTCCAACTGCGGATCCTCGCCCTGGCATGCGGCGGGCATGACCAGTGGGGCGATCTGCGCCGACGCGGCGGCGGGCAGCAGGAAGAAAGCGACGCCGAAGAGAGCGGCGAGGGTGCGGGACATGCGGGTTTCCGGAACAGGACGCTGGAGGTGTGTCGGACGCATCATCTGGGGCTCGGCATCGGACCGCCGCCGCTGCTGTAGCGGGCGCCCATGAAGCTCTCGCTGGTCGCGTTGCAGACCGGGTACGAGAACGATTGCTGAGGCGCGATCCCCCAGCCGGTGCCGCACTCCCAGCGGCCTTCCTTCTTCAGGCACAGGCGGATGTCGACGGGCTGACCACAGCCGTTCGCCGCGCTGACGTTCAGGGCGCCCTTGCACAGCGAGCCGGGGCTGACGCTGGGGCGCGTGACGCATCGCATCGGGTCGTCCAGGGTCGAGGGGCGTCCGGCCGGGTTGGCTGCGCCTGGCCCACTGGACGACGGCCGCGGTGCGACCGCTGAGACCGTCCGCTGCTGCTGTTGGGTCGCCTGCTGCGCGCGCTGCTGCTGAAGGGCCGCGAGGCGCTGCTGTTCCTGGCGTCGCGCCTGTTCCGCCGCCTGTTGCTGCTGGCGTTGCGCCAGGG
>JBFMGV010000027.1:0-132092 GCA_040752615.1 Pseudomonadota bacterium
AACTCGTAGAACAGCGCCCCCTGGTCGACCCGCCGATCACCCATCATCGCCGCACCCTCCTGCCGTCAGGAGAGTGAATCAGCCACAAGGCGCTGCTTCAACCGGCCTTTTTCAACACAATCCACCCCTCGCTGACGTTGGGCAGGTCCGCTGCCTGCACATAGAACAACGACATCGAAGCTCCTCTCCCAGGCGCGGAGCGGCGTGGGAGAGGTCGGGTGAGGGCGGCGCTGAGGTTGGGAGTTTGTCGGATTTGGACCCGGCCGCGCGGGGCCGGCGCCCTTGCGGCCTCGGGTCCAAAGGCCGGTCGGCTGAAGCGCCGCGCCGCCCTCACCCAGCCTCTCCCTCAGCGCTGACGCGCTTGGGAGAGGAGTTTCCGGGCTCCGCCGCGGTTCTGGCGGTGGCGGGCCTGAAGGTCAGGCGTCGAGCGGCTTGCCCTTGGTCTCGGGCATCAGCAGCAGGGTGATGACCACCGCGAAGGCCGTGAAGGCGAAGGGATACCAGAGCCCGGCGTAGAGGTTGCCGGTGGCCGTCACGATGGCGAAGGCGGTGAAGGGGACGAAGCCGCCGACCCAGCCGGTGCCGATGTGGTAGGGCAGCGACATGGCCGTGTAGCGCACCCGGGTCGGGAACAGCTCGACCAGCGAGGCGGCGATCGGGCCGTAGAGCGCGGTGGCCGCGATCGTGAAGACCAGCAGCACGCCGAACGCGCCCAGCAGGTTCATGCGCTTCGGGTCGGCCTTGGCCGGATAGCCGGCCTGGGCCAGGGCGGTCTTCAGCCGGCTCTCGACGCTGGCGCGCACCTCCTTGGCCACGGCGGGCGAGAGGCCGGCCGCGCTGGTGGAGGGGATGGTCTGGGCGCCGATGCGCACCAGGGCCGGGCGGCCGGGCAGGCCGGGTTCGTTGCTGTAGGAGACGCCGGCGTTGGCCAGCGTCGACTTGGCGATGTCGCACGAGGAGACGAAGGCCGCCTTGCCCACGGGGTCGAACTGCAGCGAGCACTCGGCCGGATCGGCGATCACCACCACGGGCGTCTTCGCCTCAGCCTCGGCCAGGGCCGGGTTCAGCGTCTGCGACAGCATGTGGAAGCCGGGGAAGTAGGCGATCAGCATCAGGGTCATGCCGAACAGCATCACCGGCTTGCGGCCGATGCGGTCCGACATCCAGCCGAAGAAGATGTAGAGCGGCGCGCTGGCCGCCACCGCCGAGAGCATCAGGGTGGTCAGCGTCTCGGGCGGGACCTTCAGGAAGCGCTCGATGAAGGTCTGCACGTAGAAGAAGGCCGTGTACCAGACGGCGCCCTGGGCGAACATGATCCCGCCCAGCGCGATGAGCACCAGCTTCAGGTTCGGCCAGCGGCCGAAGGCCTCGGCGAAGGGCGCCTTGGTCTCGTTGCCCTCGGCCTTGAGCTTGGCGAACTCGGGGCTCTCGGTGAGCTTGAGGCGCATCCAGATCGAGATCGCCAGCAGCACGCCCGACAGCAGGAACGGTATGCGCCAGCCCCAGGCGTCGAAGGCCTCGTTGCCGACGGCCAGGCGGGTCAGCAGGATGACGATCAGCGCGCCGAACAGGCCGAAGGCCGCCGAGGTCTGGATCCAGCTGGTCGCCCAGCCACGGCCGTTGGACGGTGCGTGCTCGGCCACGTAGATCGCCGCCCCGCCGTACTCGCCGCCCAGGGCGAAGCCCTGGATGATGCGCATCAGGATCAGCAGCGCCGGACCGATCAGCCCGGCCTGGGTGTAGCTGGGCAGCAGGCCGATCGCGACGGTGGCGCCGCCCATCAGCAGCACGGTGGCCAGGAAGGCGCCCTTGCGGCCCGCCTTGTCGCCAATCCGGCCGAAGACCAGCGCGCCCAGCGGCCGGAACAGGAAGCCGGCGCCGAACAAGGCCAGCGCCGCCGCCAGACCCGCCGTCTCGGGCAGGCCCGTGAAGAAGGTCTTGGAGATGACGCCCGTCAGGGAGCCGAAGACGAAGAAGTCGTACCACTCGAAAGTGGTGCCCGCGGACGAAGCCGCGACCACGGTCCGAAGCGACGCGCCCTCTTTTTCCGGCGCGCCCGGTGCGGCGACTTCCGCCATTCGTCTCGTCTCCCCAACGACTTGTCGGGCCACGGTCTAGCCCGGAACTCCGTTGTCAGACCAGCGTCGTCTTCAGCACCCGTTCCAGCACCACCAGCGGCAGCGAGCCGGCCTTCAGCACCTCGTGGAACTGCTTGGCGTCAAAGCGGTCGCCCTGGCGCTTGCGGGCGTCGTCGCGCAGGCGGTTGAACTCGTTGTGCCCGACCTTGTAGCTGCAGGCTTGGCCCGGCCAGATGCAGTAGCGGTCGATCTCGCGCTGCATGCCGCCGCGCGGCCGGCCCGTGGCCTCCACCATGTAGTTGGTGGCCTGTTCGCGGGTCCAGCGCTTGGCGTGCAGGCCGCTGTCGACCACCAGGCGCACGGCCCGGAACAGGATCGACTGCAGATAGCCCACCCGGCCCAGAGGGTCAGCGTCGTAGCAGCCGAGCTCGTCGCCCAACTGCTCGGCGTAGAGGCCCCAGCCCTCGCCGTAGGCCGAGAACCCGCCCATGCGGCGGATCATCGGGATGTCCTTGGACTGCTGGGAGACCGCGCCCTGCCAGAGGTGGCCGGGATAGGCCTCGTGGAACGCCAGGCTCGGCAGGGCGTAGCGCGGCCACTCGGCCGTATCCTTGAGGTTGATGTAGAAGCGGCCCGGCCGCTTGCCGTCCAGCGACGCCGGCTGGGCATAGCCGTTGGCGGCGCCGTCCTCGATCGCCGCCGGCACCCGCACGATCTCCATCGGCGCGTTCGGGATGGTGGCGAACACCTTCGGAAGCCGGGTCTCGATGTCGGCGACCCGCCCGCGCAGATAGGCCAGCGCCTGCTCGCGGCCCGCATCGGTGTTGGGGAAGAGCTGATCGGGCCGGATGTTCAGCGCCACGAGGCGTTCGGTCACCGTGCCGCCGGTCAGGCCCTCGGCGCGCAGCCGCTGGTCGATCTGGTCGGTGAGCGACTTCACCTGCTCCAGGCCCAGGGCGTGGACCTCCTCGGGCTTGAGGGCGGTGGTGGTCTGGTAGGCCAGGGCGCCGGCGTAATAGGCCTCGCCGTCGGGGATCTTCCAGATGCCCGCGTCCGGCCTGGCGGTCTTGCGCAGGGCGTCGACGGCGGCCTTCTGGCGCTCGACCGCCGGGCGGAACTCACGCGCCAGGATGTCGGCGGCGCGCGCCTGCCAGTCACCGGCGAGACCGGCCGCGGCGGCCTTCTTGCCGAAGCTGGTGGCCAGGCCGTCGGACGCGGCCAGCTTGGCGAGCTGGACGCTGGTCTGTTCCAGCAGGAAGTCGGGCGCCAGGACGCCCATAGCGGCCTCGGCCTTCAGCGCGGCGGTGGAGTCGTCGATGGCCTTCGCCGACAGCTTCAGGCGCGTCAGGTACGCGTCGGCGTCGGTCGTGTTCGCCACCGGGTGCTTGGTGTCGAGGAAGTCGGGCAGCGCCTGGTAGGGCCCCGAGAGCTGGCTGACGATGTAGGGCGAGTACGGCGCGTACGAGAAGCTGGACGACGGGCCCTCGCCGAAGCGGAACCGCTCGCCGCCCTTCACCTGGCGGTCCAGCTGGTAGGCCACGACTTCGTAGTCGATCTTGCCGGCGTCGGAGAGCTTGCCCGGATCGATGGCCTTCAGCCGGCCCAGGCGCGCCTTGTCGCGGGCGAACATCTGATCACGGCCGGCGCGCGTGTAGTCGCTGAGCCTGGTGCGCAGGCCGGCGTTCGCCCCCACGTCGAGGCCCAGCGCCGTGGCGTCCTCCGGATTCTCCGCGACCTGCTCGTCCCAGAAGGCGTCCAGCAGCTTGCGAAGCTTGCCGTCCTCTCCCGGAAGGGTCTGCGCCGCTGCCGGCATGGCGGCGGCGAGGGCGGTCCCGGCGGCGCCCTGGAGGAAAAGCCTGCGATCCATAGAAGTCCCCTGCCCGAACGCGGGGACGTCTACTTCGCCCCGACGTAGACCTTCACGAGGTCGAAGAGATAATCCCGGCCCTCGTAGAGCGACCGCACGCGGATGCGCTCGTTCAGGCCGTGCGCCCCGTTGCCGTCGGGATCCCCGAAGATGCCCGGTACGCCGTACACGGGGATCTTCGCCGGACCGAAGTAGCGGCCGTCGGTGGCGCCGGACGACATAGACGGGATCAGCGGCACGCCGGGAAAGTGCTTTTCGCCCAAAGCCCGCATCGGATCGACGATTGCAGCATTCAGCGGGGGAGAGACCGCGATGGGGCGTACCGGCGGGATGAGTTCGACCTTCACCTGCGGGTCGTCGACCACCTTCTGCAGGGTCGCCAGCGTGCCCTCGACCGTCTCACCCGGGATGATCCGGCAGTTCACCACCGCCGTCGCCCGCTGCGGCAGCGCGTTGTTGGCGTGGCCGGCGTCCAGCCGGGTGGTGACGCAGTTGGTGTGCAGGATGGAATTGACGTTGACGTCGGTGGCGGCGATGCGCGCGGCCTCCACGTCCTTCGGATCGGCCAGCAGCTTCCTCAGCGCCTGCCCCGCCGCGTCGTTCTGCTTGGCGCGCAGTTCGAAGGTGATCCGGGTGGTGTCGGTGAAGACGGTGGGGAAGGCGTAGGCCTTCAGCTTCAGCAGGGCCTCGGCCAGCTGGTAGATGGCGTTGTCCGGGCGGGGCCGCGAGGAGTGGCCGCCCGGATTGGTCACCGTCACCTTGTAGCTCTGGGCCGCCTTCTCGCCGACCTGCACGGACATGACCTGCCGGTTGCCCTGCGCGTCGAGGCGTCCGCCGCCGCCCTCGTTGAGGACGAAGTCGGCGGCGATCAGGTCGCGGTGGTTCTGGACGTGCCAGTTGGCGCCGTTGAACGCCTCGGCCGTCTCCTCGCCGCAGGTCAGGGCCATCTTCAGGGTGCGCCTGGGCGGGGTCTTCGCCTGCTTCAGGCGGATCATGGTGTCGACCCAGATCGCGTCGATGCCCTTCATGTCGGCCGTGCCGCGACCGTAGAAGTAGCCGTCCTCCTCGATCAGGGTGAAGGGGTCGCGGGTCCAGTCCTCGCGGCGCGCCTCGACCACGTCGATGTGGCCCAGCAAGAGGACGGCGCCGGCCTTGGGGTCAGTACCCTTGAGCACGGCGATCAGGCTGCCTTCCTTCGGATGGCTCGGCTCGGTCAGCAGGTGGAGGTCGGCGTCGGCGAAGCCGGCGGCCTTCAGCCGGGCGGCCATGCGCTCGGCGGCCAGGGTGCAGCTGCCGGCCGACAGCGCCGTGTTGGTCTCGACCAGTTCCTTGTAGATCTCGCGGAAGGCCAGTTGGTCCGGCCGGGGCGACTGGGCGCTCGCCGTCGCCGGAACCGCCAGCGCCATCATCCCCATCAAGCCCGCAAAAACGCCGCGCATCGAAAGCCCCCGAACCAAGGAAGGGCGCAATCAAGCACGGCCGGCGCGCCGGTCAAAAGAAAAGGCTCGCCTGCGGGAGACAGGCGAGCCGACAGTAACGCGTTCAGGCGTTGGAGTTGGAAATCTAGGCCAGCGCCAGGGCGCGGCGGCGATTGCGCAGCATCGCGCCCGCGCCGCCGAAGCCCATGATCATCAGCGCCCAAGTGGTCGGTTCCGGCACCGCCGCGGCGAACTGCCCCGTGGTGGTGGCGGTGAAGTTCTTCAGCGACTGGCCGTTGGTGTAGGCCAGGCCCGAGCCGCCGTTCCGATGGATGGCGTTGAGGCTCAGGATGAAGGTGTCGAGGCGGAAGTCCGAGGTGTCGAGCACGGCCGAGGTGTAGTCGACCACCGCGCCGGCCAGCGCATCGCCATTCACCGAGCCGGTGCCCGCGCCGATGATCGTGCCGCCGCTGAACGCGCCCGACAGCAGGTTCACGCCCGTGCCGTAGTTGACGCCGTTGCGGCTGAAGGCCTGCAGCGAGGTGAACGAGAACGTGCCGTGCAGGCCGCCCTGGATCTTCTGGCCCATGAAGGTGGTGGCCGCGTTGCCGCTGTCCACCACGCCGTTGAACTTCATCTTGGCCAGGACGTCGACGACGTCGCCCGGAGCGACCTCGGTATCCCAGATGCGGAAGATGACGGTGGGGCTGTTGATGTCGACCAGCGTGCCGCCGGTCTTGCTGGCGGACTGGGTCCACTTCAGCGTGTCGGCCGCGTTCTGCTGCTGGTACTGCGCGAAATTGATGATCGTCGCGGCCGAGGCCGTGCTGGCGCAGACGGTCGCGGCGACAAACGCGACGCTCGCGGCGAACTTGGAAAACGCTTTCATGAACAACCCCTTGTTTGGTCCGGGATGGCTCCCGGTTCCCTGCGAAATTACGGCGGGGTGTGCACCGCAACAATCCGGGCTGACGGTCAGGGCCGACCCCTAACTTTCGATCAGGTGTCTTGCCATCGCCGCTTCCCGGATACTGGATGGACGGCGGGAGAGATCATGGCCTTCGAGGGACTGCGTTGAACGGCGGACGTCTGTTTTCCGTGCGCGGCGGCCGGGTCGTCGCCATCGGCCGCGCGATCCTGGCCCTGTTCCTGGTGGCCGCGTTCTTCCTGGGGCCGCACAACGCCCCGGCCACCGATCGGGCGGTCACCCTGTTGCTCGCGGCGAACCTGGCGTGGAGCCTGGCGCTGCTGGCGGCCAGCCGCAGCCGCATCCTGGCGCACCGGCTGATCCGCGTGGCGCCGCTGGTGACCGCCATGGACTTCGCGGTCTTCACCCTGCTGCTCTACCTCACCAGCGGCGCGGACAGCCCGTTCTTCACCCCGTTCATCATCCTGATCCTGGGGGCCACCATCCAGTGGGGCTCGCGCGGGGCGCTGGTCACCGGGGCGGTGACCCTGGCGATCTTCACGCCCGCCGGCTGGGAGGTCCTGTTCGGCCACGACCGCGGCGTCGCGGCGGCGCAGGCCTTCGTGGTGCGGCTGGGCTACACCATGGTCGCCTCCGCGATGCTCGCCGCCTTCGGCCGGCACATGGAGGGGATCGTCGACGAACTCTCCCGCCTCTCCGACCCGATCTCGGACGCCGAGGCCGACACCGGACCGCCGATCCAGGAGTGCCTGCGCCACGCCCTCTGGGTGTTCGGCGCGCAGCGTGGCGTCTTCCTCTGGGAAGAGGACGACGAGCCCTACGCCACCCTGGCCAGCCTGGACGACGGCCACTTCGAGACCCGCCGCCTGACGCCGACCGAGGAGCCCTGGGTGGCGGAGGAGGTGTCGGACACCGCCTTCATCTTCGATGCCGACAGCGGCGCCAGCCTGCTGCGCCGGGCGCGCAGTTCCGTCGTGGGCCCGCCCCGCCCCCTGGCCACGGCCCTTTTGGCCGCCACGCGGTTCGAGCGGGCGCTGGTCATCCCGGCCGCCGCCCGCGAGCTGCGCGGCTGGCTGATGGTGTTCGACCACGAGGACCCGGCCAACGAGGACCTGGCCATCGGCGTCATGGTCGGCGCCCAGGTGTCGGTGGCGCTGGAGCGGTGGGAGTCGCAGCGCGCCCGCCGCGAAGCCATCGCCGTGGAGGACCGCATCCGCCTGTCGCGCGACCTTCACGACGGGGTGCTGCAGTTCCTGGCCGGCGCCGGACTGCAGCTCGACGGGTTGGCCGGAACCGGCCTGTCGCCCGAAGCCGAGACGCGCATCGCGTCCCTGCGCGAGGCGATCCGCGAGGAGCAGCGCGAGCTGCGCGGCTTCATCACCACCCTTCGACCCGACCGTTCGGGCAAGCCCGCGCCGCACGCGGCCCTGGCGCCCGACATGGAACGGATCGCCCGCCAGCTCTCCCGCTACTGGAGCATCGAGGTCGCCACCCAGATCGCGCCACAGGGCCTGACCGTCCCGGACAGCGTCGCCTACGACCTGGGCCGCATCCTGCGCGAGGCGGTGGCCAACGCCGTGCGCCACGGCGGCGCCCGCCACGTGCGGGTGGACATCGCCAGCCAGGACGCGGATCTCGTGGTCCTGATCGAGGATGACGGGACCGGCTTCGCGTTCGAGGGCGAGCCGGGCGAGGTCGGCGGCGCCGGCGACGCCCCCGCCCCCTGGTCGCTGCAGGAGCGGATCCGGGCGATGGGGGGCGTCCTGCGCCTGGGCTCCCGCCCTCGCGGCGCGACCCTGCACATCCGCATTCCCCTGGGAGCCGCCTGATGCCCACGACGGTGCTGGTCGCCGACGACCATCCGCTGATGCTGGACGCCGTGGCCGGCCTGTTCCGCGAACCGGACTTCCAGGTGCTGGCGCGCTGCCGCGACGGCGATCAGGCCCGCGCGGCCATCCTCGAGCTAAAGCCGGACGTGGCCGTGCTGGACATCCACATGCCGCACGCCACCGGGCTGGAGTTGCTGACCCAGGCGCGCGCCGAGGGCTGGAGCACGCGCATCCTGTTGCTGACCGCCGCGGTGGAGCCCGAGCCGCTGGTCGAGGCGATCCGCATGAAGGTCGACGGCCTGGTCCTGAAGGGCGCGGCCGGAGACGTGCTGGTCCGGGCCGTGGAGTCGGTGGCCGGCGGCGTCCAGTGGCTGGACAAGGACGCGATGGAGCAGGTGATCGGCCGCCTCGCCGAGCCCGCGACCCCGGCCGTGGCGCTCACGCCCCGCGAGACCGACGTGGTCCGCCTGGTCGCCCAGGGCCGGCGCAACAAGGAGATCGCCCGGGACCTCGGCATCTCCGAGGGCACCGTGAAGATGCACCTGCATAACCTCTACGAGAAGCTGGGCGTCTCCTCCCGCACCGAACTGGCCATCCTCGCCCGCGAGCGCGGTGTGGGCTAGGCGGCGAAGGCGGCGCCGTTGGCCTCGCCGCGGCGGTGGGCGGCTTCGGCGATCTCGGCCAGCAGCGCCCCCGGCGAGATCGGCTTGGCGACGACGCCGTCCATGCCCGCCTCCAGATAGGCGTGGCGCTGATGGGCCAGGACGTTGGCCGTGAGCGCCACGATCGGCGCCATGGCGGCCGTGCCGCCCAGGGCGCGGATCTGTCGGGTGGCCTCGACGCCGTCGATTCCCGGCATCTGGATGTCCATGAGGATCAGGTCGAAGCCGCCCCGCGTCGCGGCCTCGACCCCGGCCAGGCCGTCGACGGCGGTTTCCACCGATGCGCCCATGTTCTCCAGCAGCTTGGTGACGATCATGCGGTTGGTGGGATTATCCTCCACCACCAGCACCCGCACGCCGTCGAGCACGGCCTCGGCGGCCGCTGCGGCTTCCTGCGGGGCGGTGGCGGACTCGGCGCGGACCTCCAGCCAGAAGGTGGAGCCCTGCCCCTCGACGGAGCGGAAGCCCACCTCGCCCTGCATCAGTTCGGCCAGATGGCGGGTGATGGCCAGCCCCAGGCCCGACCCGCCGAAGCGCCGGGTCGTCGAGGCGTCAGCCTGGTTGAAACGCTCGAACAAGCGGGCCTGCGCGTCCAGCGGAATGCCGACGCCGGTGTCCTCGACCTCGAACCGCAGCTCGCCGCGCACGGTCATCCGGCAGCGCACCAGCACCCGGCCCTGCTCGGTGAACTTCACCGCGTTGCCGACCAGGTTGAACAGCGCCTGGCGCAGCCGGACAGGATCGGCCCGGACCCAGCCCAGTGCGGCGTCGGCCTCGAGCGAGAGGTGCAGTCCCTTCGCCACCGCCTGCGGCTCCAGGAGACGCACGACCCCCTGGGCCAGGGCGGCCGGATCGACAGGCTCGCAGGCCAGCTCCAGGCGCCCCGCCTCGATCTTCGAGAAGTCGATGACGTCGTTCAGCAGCTCCGCCAGCATCTGGCCGCACGAGAGCGCCTCGTGCAGCAGCGCCCGGCCGTCCTCGGACAGGTTCTCGTTGGCCAGCAGGTGCAGCACGCCCATGACGCCGTTCATCGGCGTGCGGATCTCGTGGCTCATGTTGGCGAGGAAGCTGGACTTGGCCTCGGCGGCGGCCTCGGCGGCGCGCTGGGCGTCCTTCAGCGCGATCTCCTGGCGCTTCAGGACATCGCAGTCCTGGACCAGGCCGACGGCCTTCAGCCAGCGGCCGTTCCGGGCCGTGACCAGGTGGTGGAAGACCCGCACCCAGCGCTCGGCGCCGTCGGGACGGACGATGCGGGCCTCGAAGCTCTCGCCCGAGGTCTTGTCCCCGCGATGCAGGGCGCGGAACGAGGCGCGGACATGCGGCAGGTCGTCGGGGTGGAAGCCGGGGAAGCGGAGCTCGGTGGCTTCGTCATAGGTGGCGTCGGACTGGCCGGTGATCCGCTCGAACTCGGGCGACGCCCAGAAGCGTTGGCGGACATGGTCGATCTCGTAAACGCCGGCCTCGGCGGCGCCCAGCGCCAGCGCCAGACGGTCGGCGAGGACCTGCGCCTCACGCGTCGCCTTCTGGGCGCGATGCTCGCCGGTGCGGGCCGCGTCCCGCGCCTTGGCCAGTTCGGTGATGTCCTCGGACATGCCCTTCAGGACGAAGAGGCCGCCGTCGATCGGTTCGGTTCGCAGCGTGACCCGCATGGTCAGCCAGCCGTCTCGGCCCCGGATGCGGTGCTCCATCTGGAGCGGCGCGCCGGTCGCGGCGGCCCGGTTCATGGCGCGACGCAGGCGGTCGCGGTCGGCGGGGTGGATCGTCTCGTAGAAGCGCTCGGGCGTCCACGCGATCTCGGCATCGAAGCCCGCCACGTCGATCAGTTCATCGGACCACCAGATGGTCCCGACGCGCGGGTCGAACTCCCAGATGCCGATACCGGCCGAGGCGCCCAGCGCCTTGCGGGTGCGGCGCGCCTCCTCGACCTCCTCGCGGCGGGCGCGGTCGGCGGTGGCGTCGCGCAGCGTGACGATGAAGGAGCCATCGGCCATCCGCTGGCCACGGGCGGCGAACCAGACGTACTCGCCGTCGGCGCGGCGGACGCGGACCTCGTTTTCCGACGACTCGCCGGTGACCATGGTGGCCACCCGATGGCGGATGCCGGCGTGGTCGTCGGGATGGTAGAAATCGACCAGCGGGCGGCCGACCAGCTGGTCCTCGGCCAGGCCGGTCAGGGCGCACCAGGCGGGATTGACCAGCCGGAACACGCCGTCGCTGGCGACGTGCATCAGATCGCGGCTGTTCTGGAACAGCCACTGGATCATCTCGGACTTGCCGGCAGCGCCCGTCGAGCTCTTCCGAGCCATGTTCCTCCCTCGGCCTGCGGCGCCTGTTTCGCGGCGCCTTCAGACCGGGGGAAGTGTGACGGTCAGACGTAAATTTAGCGTTGTGTACAAAAAACCGTGGGTTGCCGGCCTCAGAAGGCGCTTTCGCCCGTGATCGCCCGGCCCAGGATCAGGGCATGGACGTCGTGGGCGCCTTCGTAGGTGTTCACGGTCTCCAGGTTCGAGGCGTGGCGCATCACGTGGTACTCGCCCGAGATGCCGTTGCCGCCGTGCATGTCGCGGGCGACGCGGGCGATGTCGAGCGCCTTGCCGCAGTTGTTGCGCTTCAGCATGGAGATGGCTTCCGGCACCCAGGCGCCCTCGTCGATCAGCCGGCCCAGGGCCAGCGCGCCCTCGAAGCCCAGCGCGATCTCGGTGGACATGTCCGCCAGCTTCTTCTGGACCAGCTGGCGCGAGGCCAGGGTGCGGCCGAAGAGGCTGCGGCTGGAGACGTAGTCGCGGCTGGCGTGCAGGCAGAAGTCCGCCGCGCCCATGGCGCCCCAGGCGATGCCGTAGCGCGCCTTGTTCAGGCACGAGAACGGCCCGCGCAGGCCCTCGACGCCCGGCAGCATCGCGTCGTCCGGCACGAAGCAGTCCGACAGGGCGATCTCGCCGGTGACCGAAGCGCGCAGGCTGAGCTTGTTCTGGATCTTGGGCGTCTCGAAGCCCTTGGTCCCGCGCTCGACCAGGAAGCCGCGGATCTTGCCGTCCAGCTTGGCCCAGACCAGGGCCACGTCGCTGATCGGCGAGTTCGTGATCCACATTTTCGCGCCGTTCAGCACATAGCCGCCGTCGACCTTCGTCGCGGTGGTGCGCATGGAGGCGGGGTCGGAGCCGCCGTCGGGCTCGGTCAGGCCGAAGCAGCCGATGATCTTCCCCGCGGCCATGCCGGGCAGGTACTTGCGGCGCTGCTCCTCCGAGCCGAAGGCGTAGATCGGGTACATGACCAGCGAGCTCTGCACGCTCATGGCCGAACGGTAGCCGCTGTCGATCGCCTCGATCTCACGGGCGATCAGGCCGTAGGCCACGTGGTTCACGCCGGCGCAGCCGTATTCCTCGGGGAGCGTCGGGCCGAGGAAGCCGAGTTCGCCCATCTCGGTCATGATCTCGCGATCGAACCGCTCCTCGGCATAGGCGCTGACCACCCGGGGCAGCAGCTTCTCGCGGGCGTACTGGCGCGCCGCGTCCCACACCATCCGCTCCTCTTCCGAGAGGCGCGAGGACATGTCGAGGGGATCTTCCCAGCGGTAGGTCTTCTGGGGGGCGCCAGAGTCGAGCGGCATCGGAAGGGTCTCCTCGCGTAAGGTGGTGGCGGGATACCGGGTTTTCAGCGCGACGGGTAGAGCCCCCTTAGAGCTCGGCCCACATCCGCAGCAGGTTGTGATAGTTGCCCGTCAGCGAGACGATGGGACGGGCATCGGGGCCCACGGCCTGGGCAAGCTGCTGGATCGACAGGTCCATGTCGAACAGCAGGGCGCGTCTGGCGTCGTCGCGGATCAGGCTCTGGATCCAGAAGAAGCTGGCCACGCGCTCGCCGCGGGTGACCGGTTCCACACGGTGCAGGCTGGACGCGGGGTAGAGGATCAGGTCGCCGGCCGGCAGCTTCACGGCATGGACCCCATAGGTGTCCTCCACCACCAGCTCGCCGCCATCGTAGCTGTCCTCGTCGGCGAGGAAGAGGGTCGCGGAGAGATCGGTGCGGATACGCACGCCCTGGTCCCGCTGGAACCGCATGGCGTTGTCGACATGGTCGCCGAAGGTCTGCCCGACGCCATACCGGTTGAACAAAGGCGGGTAGACGGTGTGGGGCAACGCCGCCGACATGAAGAGCGGACTGCGGGTCAGGGCCTCGCGGACGAAAGCCCCCGCCCGGCGCGCCGCGTCGGTCGCCTCGGGGAGCTGGACGTTCCGCTTGGCCAGCGCCGACTGCGAGCCGGAGGTGGCGTTGCCGTCCTCCCACGGAACGGAGTCGATCAGGGCGCGGAGATCCGCCACCTGCTGAGGGGTGAGCACCCCGGGAACGTGCAGCATCATGGCGTCACCGTATCGAACCAGGGACCGAAGGCCAAAGCGGCGGAGCGGGCCCGCTTGTGACGGGCGCCGGGCCCCGGTTCATTGATCCAACGCATTCCGGGACCCGCGCCGGCGGCGCCTGCCCCAAAAGGCTAGCGCCCCGCCCGCGATGCGGGACAGGGCGCTCCACCGGTTCCGTTGGAAGGGGGAGGTCAGAACCGGTAGTTGGCGGTGAGCGTCGCGTTGCGGCGGTCGCCAGGCGTGGCCCAGCCGTTGTTGCGGATCCGCGTGTAGTACTCCTTGTCCAGGAGGTTGTTCACGTTCAGCCGCAGCTCCAGCGCGTCGGTGGCGCGCCAGGACACCGTCGCGCGGTGCACCCAGTAGTCGTCCGACTTCACCAGCGGGATCGTGGTGCGGACCGCCGTGGTGGCGCCGGTCACCAGCGCATGCTGGGTCAGGAAGGACTCGCCCTGGTAGGTCACGCCGTAGCCGAACTGCAGGCGGTACTGCGGCACGTCATAGGTGGTGAACAGGCTGAAGGCGTGCTTCGGCACCTGGGTCAGCTCGTCGCCCCGGGTGAAGTCGCGGCCCTGGGCGACGAAGACGTCGTCCACGCCCTGCAGCACCTTGGAGTCGAGGTAGGTGTAGTTGGCGAAGATCGACCAGACGTCGGTGATCTTGCCCGAGGCGCCGAGGGCCACGCCGCGGACCCGGGCGCTGCCGTCGAGTTGCTGGTCGGGCTGGGTCGGGTCGTTGGAGGCGATGCGGTAGTTCGAGCGCTTGTTCTCGAACAGGGCGGCGGTCAGCGACAGGCGGCCCTCGATGTCCCACTTGGCGCCGACTTCGATGTTTTCCGAGGTCTCGGGATCGACGGTGCAGTTGAGCGCCGAGCAGGCGCCCGACCCGTTCACCGTCGCCTGGCTCGGAGTCTTCGAATTGGCGTAGGAGGCGTAGAGGCTGGCGTTCGGCATCGGCTTGAAGACCACGCCGACGCGGTAGGTCAGCAGGTTGTCGTCGACCTTGAACGACGGGCCGGCCGTGATGGTCCCGAGCGTCGCCCCCACCGTGGTGTTGTAGGTGTCGGTCGAGTTGGAGCCCTCGTTGTGCTCCCAGCGCAGGCCGCCGTTGATCGACCACTGCTCGTTGATGACGATGTTGTCGAACAGATAGACCGACTGGTTCTTGCGGCTGCCGTCCTGGGCGCCCGACTGGATGAAGTTGATCGGGCCCGAGTAGACGTTGTTCGGGCTCGCGATGTTCATCGCCGGCAGCGCCACCGTCGCGCCGTTGGCCTGGCGCAGCACGTTGCCGTTGTCGAGGTGATAGTCCTCGTCGAGGAAGGCGAAGCCGAACACGATGGTGTGGCGCAGGCCGCCGAGCTCACCGTCCCAGGTGAAGTCGGTCTGGTTGTAGAGCAGCGTGTTCTCGCTGTAGCGCGCGGTGCCGCGCGGGCCGCTGGGCAGGTAGAAGCCCGGCGCCGGATCGGTGGCGAGGCAGGCGGTGAAGCCCGTGATGTTGGTCGCCGTGGTCGACTGGCTCCAGCCCACCGGCTTCTGGCCGTTGGCGAGGCAGTAGGTCCCCTGCGGCGGGTCGACCACCAGGTCCTGGGTGACCTTCTGGTAGCGCGACAGGTTGCGCAGCTTCAGGCCGTCGCCGAAGTCGTGGTCGATGATCCCGGTCAGGATGTCGACGTCCGAGTTCTGTTCGTCGACGTTCGAGTAGCCGTAGTAGTTGCCGGGATCGACGCCGGGCACCGGATTGCCGTTGTAGTGCGGCACGCCATAGCTGGGCGTGTTGCGGTCTTCCTGGTGCTGGTACAGCGCGGTGAACTGCGTCGGCCCGTTCAGGCCGATGGTGATCGACGGCGCGATACCCCAGCGCTTGAGCTTCTCGACATCCCGGCCCGGGACGTCGTTCTTGTGGACCATCGCGTTCAGGCGCACGGCGACGTTGTCGCCGATCAGGTGGTTCACGTCCGCCGTGGCGCGATAGTAGTTCTCGGTGCCGACGCCGGCGCTGACCGTCGACGAGTTGCGGCCCGTCGGGCGCTTGGAGACGATGTTGATCGTCCCACCCACCGAGCCGGCGCCCGAATAGACCGAGTTCGAACCGTTGGTGACTTCGATCTGCTCGAGGTTGAACGGGTCCGAGCGGCTGTACTGGGCGCTGTCGCGGACGTTGTCGACGGTGATGTCGTTGTTGGCCGAGTAGCCGCGCAGGTTGATGGAGTCGCCGAAGCCGCCGCCGCCCTCGCCGGCGCCGAAGGTGATCCCCGGCACGGTCGAGAGGATGTCGCGCAGCGACAGCAGGTTCTGGGCTTCGATCGTCCCGCGCGAGATGACCGTGACGGTCTGCGGGTTGTTCAGCGGATCGGCCGTGACCTTCGGATTGTTCTGCTTGGTGATCTTGGCTTCGATCTCGACACCGGCGACGGTGCCGGCCTGATCGGCGTCAGCCGTCGCGATCGCCGCGTCGGCGTCCGCGGCCAGGGCCGCACCGCTCACCGACAGGCCGGCCAGTCCGGCGAGCACGCCCGTCATGGCGCGCTTCTTCCGGGCGACCACGCCCGTTGAACTCCTGATCATAATCCCCCGACGCCTCTCTCTGCGCGTGTTGCGAGTAATAATGCGAGGCGTTCTTATGAGCGACACAATCCAGACGCAATGAGAATCGTTCGCAAGAATAGAAAAAGCTCGGCCGTCAGCGTTCGCCGATCCCGGACGTTTGAAACCGCCGACGCCTTCTCACCGTAACTTCGCCGTCACGCGCCTCGGTCAAGCTTGGCGCAGCATGTGAAGGCGGTTCGCTCATGATCCAGGCCGTGCGTCATTCGGGAACAGCGGGCGTGCAACCCGCGTCTGCCCGATCCGTTGACCAGGGGATGGAGATCCTCCGCCCCTTCATGTTGCTGGCCTGCGTGGCCTTCACCGTGGGCTTCGTGGCCTACTGGGCCCTGGTGGGCGTGCTGACGCCGTCCACGGAGCCGGAGTGGGCGTCGGCGCCCGCCGAGGCCGCGCCGGCCCAGGTGGTAGCCCCCGCGATCCCCGACCTCACGCCGGACCTGGCGCGCGCCAGGCACATCTGATCCCGGACAGGCGCCGAGGGCGCGGGCGGGCGTCGGCCAAACGCGGTCGGCCTGCGCCACCTTTCCTCAGCCCGCGCCCTCAGCCCCTGCCCGGTCGATCGTCTCAGGCGCCGCGCGCCACGAACCAGCCGTTCCGGAAGCCCTCGCTCGCCTTGCCATAGACGAACGGCTTGCCCTCCGGCGTCAGCACCGTGCCGCCGGCCGCTTCCAGCACCGCGTGAGCGGCGGCCACGTCCCACTCCATGGTCGGGCCATGGCGAGGATAGATGTCGGCCGAACCCTCCGCGATCCGGCAGAACTTCACCGAGGAGTCCATCGGCTCGCGCAGGTCGAAGCCGTACTGCTCGGCCAGCTTGACCGCGACCTCTTCCTTCATGGTGTGGCTGACCAGCGCGACCGCCTGACCCTTCGGCCAGGGCCGGACCCGCACCGGCGTGGCCGGGCCGCCCTTGATCCGCTTCATGGCGCCGGTCGGACCGGTAAACCAGCATTCGCCGGTCGGGGGCGCACAGACCGCGCCCGCCACGGGCCGGCCGTTCTCGATCAGGCCGATGTTGACGGTGAAGTTCGGATCGCCGCGGACGAAGGCCTTGGTGCCGTCCAGCGGATCGACGAGGAAGAAGCGCGGGCCGATGGCGTCGGGCGTGCCGAACTCGGAGGCGTCCTCCTCGGACACGACGGGGATGTCCGGGAACCGCTGGGCGAGGTGCTCCAGGATCAGCTTCTCCCCGCGCTGGTCCGCCTCGGTCACCGGGCTTTCGTCGGCCTTGGTCAGCACCTCCACGCCCGACCGCCACAGGGGCAGGATCAGGGCGGCGGCGGCTTCACAGATATCGGCCAGCACCTGGCCCACGTCGTTGTCGGTCTGGCTCAATTGCCCCTCGGATCATCACCCGCGAACACCAGCGACACGACGGCGGCGTCGATCGTCTGCTTGCCCGCATTCTCGAAATTCACGGTGACCCGCCGTCCGGCGACCGACTGGACCTGGCCCAGCCCCCAGTCGTCATGCGCGGGATGGCGGACCAGGACCCCCGGCTCCAGGAACGGATCCCGATACGCGTCCATGCCGGTCTCTTAGAGACGCCTGGACGTTTCATGAAGGGCCAAATCGCGTAAAGGTCCCGGCCCATGACCGACACGCCCGCCATCCGCCCCGCCGAGATCGCCGCCTACCTGGCCGCCCGGATGTGTCACGACTTCATCAGCCCGGCGAGCGCCATCTCCTCGGGCCTGGACCTGCTGGACGATCCCTCGGCGCAGGACATGCGCGAGGAGGCCATGGGCCTCATCACCACCTCGGCCAAGAAACTGGCCGACCTGCTGTCGTTCTGCCGCGTGGCGTTCGGCGCGTCCGCATCGGCGGAAACCTTCGACGTGCGAGACCTCGAGAAGCTCTCGCGCGGCGTCTTCGACCACATGCGGGCCGAGCTGAACTGGGCCGTCGAGACCCCGGCGGTGAACAAGCCCGCCGCGCGCACCCTGTTGAACCTGGCTCAGATGGCCGGCGCGGCCCTGCCCACCGGCGGCATCGCCAAGGTGCAGGCGGTGCAGGAAGGCGGCTCGCTGGCCATCGCCATCGAGGCCACCGGCGCTCGGGCCCGCCTGCGCTCGGAGGTGCTGGCCGGCCTGCAGGGCCAGCCGCTGGGCGAGGGCCTGCACGGCCACTGGGTGCAGGCCTACTACGTGCACCTCTTCGTGGGCGACGCGGGCGGCCGGGTGTTCGCCGACGTGCAGGAAGAGCGCGTCATCTTCGCCGCGACCCTGCCGGCCTGACGTTCTCCACACGCGGCATTAACCAGGCCCGGGCCACAACAGCGGCAGGGAATGGAGCGCCGCAGAGCCTTGAGCACTTGCCTCGTCGTCGATGACAGCCGCGTGATCCGCAAGGTCGCGCGCCGCATCCTCGAGGATCTCGGATTCGAGGTCGCCGAGGCGGCGGACGGCGTCGAGGCCATGGCCTGGTGCAGCGCCGTCATGCCGGACGTGATCCTGCTGGACTGGCAGATGCCGACCATGGACGGCATGGAGTTCCTGCTGAAGCTGCGCGCGGAGCCTCACGGCCATACGCCCAAGGTGGTGTTCTGCTCGGCGGAGACCGACCTGGATCGGATCCGCGAAGCGCTGGACGCCGGCGCCGACGAATACATCATGAAACCGTTCGACGGCGGCATCGTCGCGGGCAAGCTCGACTACCTGGGGCTGGCCGCGTGACCACTCCCGCCGATCGCGCCTTCATCGCCGAATTCTGCCTGGAGCGGGTGGGCCTGCGGCTCGACCCCGACAAGGCCTATCTGATCGAGAGCCGGCTGGCGCCCGTGGCGCGGCGCGAGGGCTTCGCGACCTCGGAAGCGTTCCTGGGCGCCCTGCGCGAGAGCCTGGACGAACGCATGGGCTGGGCCCTGGCCGAGGCGATGGTGCTGCCCGAGACCGAATTCTTCCACGACCGCGAGGTCTTCGAGCATCTGGTCGAGGAAGTCCTCCCCGAGCTCGCCGCGGCGCGGGCGGGAGCGCCGGTGCGGATCTGGAGCGCCGCGTGCGGCGCGGGCCAGGAGGTCTACTCCCTGGCGATGGCGCTGCTGGACGCCCCCGCGCCCGTGGGGCCGGTCGAGATCTACGCCTCCGACCTTTCGGAACGCTGCCTGGAGAAGGCTCAGGCGGGCCTCTACTCGCAGTTCGAAGTGCAGCGCGGCCTGCCGGCCCGCAAGCTGGTGCGTCACTTCGAGAAGGACGGGGAGTCGTTCGCGCTCTCGCCGCGCGTGCGCCAGATGGTGCGGTGGCGGCGCGTGAACCTGATGGACGACCTGGCCCGCTTCGGCCAGTTCGACCTGATCCTCTGCCGCAGCCTGATCTCGCAGCTCGCGCCCGGCGCTCAGACCCAGGTCATGGGTCGGCTGAGCGAGGTGCTGGCGCCCGGCGGCCGACTGGTGCTGGGCCTGAAGGACCGGCCCGCGGTCGGCATCGCCCCGGTGATCACCTCCCTTGGACTCTACGAGCTCTCCGCCGCCGCCTGAACTCGGGGGCCGGACATGAAAACGGCCCCGCGGCTTAGCCGGGGGCCGTTCCGATCATGGCTGGCGCCAGGATCAGCGCTTGGCGTCTTCCGCCGTGTTGGTGACGGCCTCGCCGGCGGACTTCACGTCCTTGCCCGCGCCCGAGACGGTGTTGCAGGCGGCGGTGGCCATGCTCGCGGCCAGGACGGCCAGCAGAACGAGCTTACGCATGTGGATTCTCCGAGGCATGAGATTGTGCCCCGCGGCAACGCTCTACGCCGCAGCCTGGTTCCCTGGCGGACCGTTGGCGCGCTCGGCGGCGAGGGTCGGGAAGATGAGGCGCGCGGTCACCCCGCCCGACTTGTTGCGCACCAGCTCGGCGCGGCCGCGAAGCTGGCGGGCGAAGGCGGTCATAAGGGTGCGGCCGACGCCGGATTGAGCCAGGCCGGAGTCGTCGACCTCGCCGTCGTCGCAGATCTCAAGCTCGGCCTCTTCGCCGCGCACGGTGAAGTTCAGCGTCAGAACCCCGCCCCGCGCCGAGAACGCGTGCTTCTGGGCATTGGTGATGGCCTCGACGGCGAACAGGGCCAGGGGCGCCAGCCGGTCGGGGTCGATGACCAGGGGATCGACCTTCAGCTCGGTGCGCACCGCCAGGCCGTGCATGACCTCGCCGTTGACGAGCTGGGCGGTCAGCTCCTCCAGGAACGGACGAAGGTCCACCCGCTTCAGGTCGGGCCCCTGGTAGAGAGCGCGGTAGATGAGGGCCAGGGCGGTGATCCGCTGACGCGTGTCGCTCATGGCCGATCGCGCGGCCGGATCGGTCAGGGCCCGCTGCTGCATGTTCAACAGGCTGGAGATGACCTGCAGGTTGTTCTTCACCCGGTGATGGATCTCGCGCATCAGCGCGTCCTTCTGGGCCAGGCTGTCCCGCAGCGAGGCGTCGCGCCCGACGATGGCGTCGGCCATGTCCTCCAGGGTCTCGGCCAGCTCGCGGATCTCGGGCGGCATCTGCTCGGCCTGCACCGGCCGCACGCTGAGGCGGCCACGGGCATAGAGCGCGGCGATGCGCTGGAGGTAGGCGATCCACCGCACGACCACGCGCTCGGTCACCGCCGACACCGCCAGCAGGGCCAGGATGAAGGTCAGCAGGGGGAAGACGATGCCCGAGAGCGGGTTCAGCCGCGCCCAGGACAGGATGCCCGGCGACTGGGCCGACAGGACGACATAGACCTCGTCCCCCACCACCGGCGCGGCGGAATAGACCCGTCGGCGGCCCTTGCCGTCGTCGCCGTACCAGACCAGCGCCCCACGGGCGTCCACCTTGGCGCGCCAATCCTCGGGCAGGCGCGGGAACGCCCCGGGGTCGGTGGTGGTGATGTAGCGGCCGGTCTTCTCCACCAGGCCGACCTCGGCGCCCTTCGGCAGGGAAGGATCGTTGACCCTGGGCTGCAGGCTGGAGAGCGCGATCACCGCCGCGAAGGCGCCGTCGAACTGGCCGTCGGGCGCGGTGGCCCGAGCGGCGGTCATCACGGCCGGCTGGGTGGCGTAGGTGGACCCCGGATCGCGGGTGATCGAGATCTCGCCGCCGGCGGCCAGCTCGCTGAACCAGGGCCGTTGGGCGCGTCCGAGGTCGGCGGGCACGCCGCCCGCCGCGCAGACCACCCGCCCCTGCCGGTCGAACCGGATGAGGTTGAGGTAGCCGGGAATGCGCGAGGTGACCTGGGCGAGACGCTTCTGGCACTGGAAGCCGATGGCCCCCGGCGCCAGCGTCTGCAGCAGGATGTCGGCGCTTTCCATCTTGGCGCGCGCGGTCGCCGCGCTGCGCTCGGCCGCGAAGCCGAGGTTCTGCCGCAGCTCGCGCCCCTCGCGCTGGAAGCCGATCGCCGATTGCAACGCCCCGAGCACCAGCACGGGCAGCAGCGCCGCGGCCAGCGCCGCGATCAGGCGAACCCGGATCGTGCTGAGCGAACTTCGCGCCAGTCCGGCCATACCCTCGTCCGTGCTAGCGCCGGCTCCCGCCGGCATGCCGGCGGGGAGCGCGGGGCCCCTCACTCATAGATATACGCGCCAGGATGGCAAACAGCCTCCCGGCGCGTCGCGGCGTCAGCGGACCGAGCTCAAACGCTCGGCGTCCGCCAGGATCGAGCGCATGGCGTCGCCGGCGGCCCCGCCATCCCGATCGTAGGCCCCGCCCTCGAGGATCGCATGCAACGCGCGACGGGCGCGGCTGACGCGGCTCTTCACGGTGCCGACGGCGCAGTTACAGATCTCGGCCGCTTCCTCGTAGGCGAACCCGCCGGCGCCGACCAGGATCAGCGCTTCACGCTGTTCGGCGGGCAGCATGGCCAGGCCCTGGCGCAGCTCGTCCAGCGCGACGGGCGCTTCCGGATCGTCCACGGCCACCAGGGTCCGCTCGGCGGCTTCCTGGTCGAGTTGGCTCTGCCGCCACGACCGGCGCTTCTCAGAATAGAACTGATTGCGCAGGATCATGAAGGTCCAGGCCTTCATGTTCGTGCCCATCTGGAAACTGGCGCGCGCATCCCAGGCCTTCAGCATGGCGTCCTGCGCCAGGTCGTCGGCGGCGGTGGGGTCACCGCACAGGGTGCGGGCGAACGCGCGCAGATGCGGGATGAGCTGAACCAGCTCACGCTTGAAGACGGCGTCGTCGGCGGCGGTGCGCGGCGGGCGCGCGGTCTGGGTCGCCGAGTCCATCAAGCCTTCTCCGAGCCGCGCGCGCGCTCGTCGGCGCGCCGAAGGATCTCGAGGAACTCGTCGGGCACGTCCTCGTTCACGACCTCGTCGAACATCTGGCGCAGGCGCACGCCGATGGCCTGCTGACGCAGGCGGGCCTCATCCAGAGCGGCGGAGGCGCGGCGGCGCTCCGGTGTCGGACGTTGTTCGATCATTCTGTCGGCGCCCTGCTCGCGCAGAGTCCGCCCCCTCTCGTGTTCCTTGTCGTCGCTCAACGCCCTCGCCCCGCCTCGGGTTCCCTGATGGAACTCGACAAGATGCGGAAAAGCTAAGCCGTTGGGAACCGGTTCCCACAGCAGACGTTTTCGGCACATGATGGGGTCCGGTCGGGGGAAAATCCCTGCGCGCCGGGCTGCCGCATCCGCAGCAACACGGGAGGGGTCACCCTTGAGTCTTCTAGCCAGACTGGCGCCGCATCTTCCGTACGTGCGCCGCTATGCGCGCGCACTGACCGGTGATCAGTCGACCGGCGACCACTATGTCCGCGTCGCGCTCGAAGCGCTGGCGGCGGGCGAACGCACTCTCGCCGACAACATGACGCCGCGCGTGGCGCTGTATCACGTCTTCCATGCCATCTGGTGCACGTCGGGCGCGCAGCTCGAAGGCCCCGCCGACGAGGATTCCGGTGTCGACGACGCCACGCGGCGCCTGATGCGCATCGCGCCGCGGTCGCGCCAGGCCTTCCTCCTCACCGCGCTCGAAGGCTTCACGCCCAGCGAGGCGGCCCAGATCCTGGGCGCCGACTTCAGCGAAGTCGAGAAGCTGATCTCCGACGCCCAGGCCGAGATCGACGCCGAACTGGCCACCGACGTCCTCATCATCGAGGACGAACCGGTGATCGCGGCCGACATCGAGGCGCTGGTCACCGAGCTCGGCCACGCCGTGGTGGACATCGCCGCCACGCGGACCGAGGCGGTCGACGCGGTGGCGCGCAAGACGCCGGGCCTGGTGCTGGCCGACATCCAGCTGGCCGACGGCTCGTCGGGCATCGACGCGGTGAAGGACATCCTCCAGCGTTACGACGTGCCGGTGATCTTCATCACCGCCTTCCCCGAGCGGCTGCTGACCGGCGAGCGCCCGGAGCCGACGTTCCTGATCACCAAGCCCTTCCAGCCGGAAACGGTGAAGGCGGCGATCGGGCAGGCCCTGTTCTTCCACCCGCGGAAGGCCAACAAGCAGGCCGCCTGACGGATCGGACCCGCAGACCAGAAAGGGCGCCGCTTCGACAGCGGCGCCCTTTTTCATGACTGGAAGCATCGCCGCCCTCGGTGGACGGCCGCCCCGCAACCTACTGGCTGCGGGGATAGACGTCCTGGGCCGGAGCCTGCGTGGCCGGCAGGACCGGCGTGCTGGACGAGCCGGCCGCGGGCACGACGCGCTCCTGACCCGGACCGGGCGGTCCCTCGACGGTGTCGCGCCACGCCCAGGCGGCGAACATGGCCAGGGCGGCGAGGATGGTGCCGAACACCAGCACCCAGAATACGTGACGGCCCCAGCGCCCCTGGCGCGCGCGGGTGGCGTTGAGGACGGGCCTTTCGCTCTCGCGCGACGAAAAGGACATGGGCGGCTCTCCTTACTCGGATGGGAAGTAGCTGAAGGGACCAGTCCGCGCGGCCAGTTCGGCGTCACGCGGAGCGGTGGTCAGGCCGATGCCGATGCCGGCGGCGGCCAGGCCAACGAAGACAGCGACGATCACCAGCAGCCGGCGCCGGGCCTCGTCGCGGACACTGGGGGTCCGGGCGAGTTTGAGACCGGTCGTGGCGACGAAGGAGCTGCGGATCATGACGGCGTCCTTTCCTGCCGGGGCGCGGGGCGCCCGACGCGGACTAAACGCTGCGGCGAAGCCGGCGTTCCTCGGCCGCAAGGCGGCGCTCGGCGGGCTCGCGAAGAAAATCCGAAAAAAGCGAACGCGGGTCGGAACGGTTCTGCGGGGAGTGTGTTCTTAAGTGTGCGGAGGCGGCGACGCCCCCCCCGACTTGAGACTGGCGTCATGCCAGTCTGCCGTCTCCGCACCCCTTTTCTCGATGATGCACACCTGGGCGGGTCGCAGACCCGCCCTTTCCTTTGCGCACTCGAAGGGGGCGGGTCGCAGACCCGCCCTTTCCTTTGCGCGCTCGAAGGGGGCGGGTCGCACACCCGCCCCTTCCTTTGTGCGCTCGAAGAGGGACGCCCGCCTACTTCGCCTTGCCGAGATCCAGCGTGATGTCCGCGCGGCGACGCACCGGACGGACCGAGCCGTCCGGGGCCACGGAACCCGCCTGACCAAAGGCCTCGACGTCGAAGTTCGCGGCGGGCAGGCCCGCCTTGGCGACGGCCGCGGCCACCGATGCCGCGCGCTGTTTGGAAAGTTCCAGATTGGCGGCGGGGTCGCCGGCGGCGTCCGCCAGGCCCACCACCTTCACGCCCTTCACCTCGCAGCCCTTCGCCTGGCGCGCGGCCGCGGCGATCACGCGCTGGCCGTCGCGGGTCAGGCCTGCCTGATCGGGTTCGAAGTAGACGGGAACGGTGACCTTCTCGCAGGAAGGTTCGCTCTTCACGAGCCGGTCGCGCGCGCTGCGCATGGTGGTGCAGCCACTTGCGGCGAGGCTGATCCCCAGCACGGCTACGATCGCGAACCTGTTCATCAGCCCCTCCACCTCACATGGCGAAAGGGCGGCCGGAAGTGATCCGGCCGCCCTTGTCACGAACGCTGCGCCTGCGCGTCAGCGCGGCGTGCCGTTCTCCCAGTAGTACCGGCCCGTCGCCGGATCATAGTAGTAATAGCGACCGGCGCGCTCGTCATAGTACTGGCGGCGGTTGGGCGTGGACGCCCCGCAGCCACCGTCGTCGCGGCAGCCCTTCACAGCGCCGGCCACGGCGCCGACGCCCGCGCCGACCGCGGCGCCCGTGCCGACACCGACGTCACCCGAAACCGCGCCGATAGCCGCGCCCGTCAGAGCGCCCAGAGCGGCGCCGCCGACAGCGTTGCCTTCCACATTGCCGGAGGTGGTGCAGGCGGCGGCGAGAAGGCCGGCGCCGGCCATGGCGATCAGAGGCTTGATCATAAGCGTAGCTCTCCTTTGGGGTGTCCCCTGCGGCCCGAAACGCACGGTCCAAGGCCCAGTTCCGCGCCGGAACCAAGGCTGCGTCTCACCGTTGCTTGCGGGGAACACCATCGGAGCCTCGCCGTGACCTCCTACAGCGACCATGACACCGCCCGCACCGACGTGCGACAGGCCTATGAGATGGGCCGCCGCGACGCCCAGCGCGCCCGCAAGCGCCACCCCGTGCTGATGACCTTCCTGATCGTCGCCGCCCTCGTCGGCGTCGTGGTGATGGCCCTGGCCGCGGTGAACGGCTCGTTCGGCACCGCCGGCGTCGTCGTCGACCAGAACCTTGCCACCGCCGCCGACAAGGCCGAGCCTGTGGTGCGCGACGCGGCGGCCGACGCCGGCGCCGCCGTCCGCGACGCGACCACCAACGACAGGACGGACCCGGCTGTCAGCTCCAACTAGCGCTTCGGCGCAACCGTCCCAGGACGTCCGCCCCCGCCTCGGCAAGGTCGAGGTGGTGGCCAATCTCGCCTCCGGCAGCGTGGGGCCGAACGCTCCAGCCGAGCTGGAGAAGGTGTTCGCCGAGTTCGGCGTTGCGCCCAATATCGTCACGCCCGAGCCATCGGCGATCCGTGAGAGCCTGCAGGCCGCCATCGACCGCAGCCCTGACCTGCTGGTGGTGCTGGCCGGCGACGGCACGGCGCGCTGCGCGGCCGAGCTCGCGGGCAAGGACGGCCCCCTGCTGGCCCCGCTGGCCGGTGGGACGATGAACATGCTGCCCCACGCGGTGTACGGCGCGCGGCCCTGGGCCGAGGCGCTGCACGACGTCCTGCGCGACGGCGAGGAACACCCCCTGGCAGGCGGGCATGTCGAGGGCCATCGGTTCCTCGTCGCCGCGATCCTGGGGTCGCCCGCGCTCTGGGCGCCGGCCCGGGAGGCCGCGCGGCACGGCAAGCTCGGCCTGGCGCTGGGCCGGGCGAAGAAGGCGTGGTCCCGCGCCTTCACCGGTCGCCTGCGCTACAGCCTGGATGGCGGGCCGCGCGAGAAGACCGAGGCGCTGGTGCTGATGTGCCCCCTGGCGTCCAAGGTCATGGACGACGACGCCGGCGCGCTCGAGGCCGCGGCCCTGAACGTCCACGGCGCCGGCGAGGCCCTGCGGCTGGGGATCAACGCCATCGTCCGCGACTGGCGCATGGATCCGGCGGTGGACAATCGCCCGACACGCCTGGCGCGCGTCTGGTCGGCGCAGGAGATCCCGGCGCTGCTGGACGGGGAGTCGGTGAAACTCAGCCGCCTGGCCGAGATCCGCTACGAGCCTTGTGTCTGCCGGGTGCTGGCGCTGCCCAAGGGCGAACGGTGAAGGTCCGCCTCGCGCACCTGTCCGACATCCACTTCGGGGGCGAGAACGCGGCCGCGGTCGCCGCGGCCGGCGATCGGATCCGCGCGGGCGACTTCGACCTCACCATCGTGTCCGGCGACCTGACCCGCTTCGCCGAGCACGGCGAGTTCGAGGCCGCCGTGGCGTGGCTGGACGCCCTGCCCGAGCCGCGGCTGATCACGCCCGGCAACCACGACGCGCCCTACCTGGCGCCGATCGAGCGGGTGTTCGCGCCGTTTCGCCGGTTCGAGCGCCACATCGGCCCGGCGCGTGTCCAGAGCTGGCGGCGGGACGGCGTGGCGGTGCGGGGGGTGAACACGGCCCGGGGCGCGCAGCCGCGCATCAACTGGTCGAAGGGCCAGATCAGCCCGCGCCAGGCGCGGGAGACGGCAAGCTGGTTCTCGCCCGCCGACGACATCCGCATCGTGGTGGCGCACCACCCGTTGATCGAGATGATCGGCGGGCCGATGACGGCGCGGGTCTGGGGCGGGGAGAGGGCGGCCGAGGCCTTCGCTGAGGCCCGGGTCGACCTGGTGCTGTCGGGACACATCCACGCCCCCTTCACCTGGCCCTATCCCCACGGGGACGGGCGGACCTACGCGGTGGGCTCGGGCACGCTGTCGGTGCGGGAGCGGGGCGTTCCACCCGGATACAACGAGATCGAGGTCGAGGACGGCTGCATCCGCGTGACCGCCCTCGCCTGGACCGGCTCGCGATACGAGCCCCATCGGACCTGGGCGCTGGATCGGCGCCCAGGCTGAATCCCGTCTAGAGCGGGCCCGACCCGAGGCCCCGGCCGCGCACCAGGTGCAGGACCAGCGAAACCACGAACAGAACCAGGAAGACGAAGAAGAGAATCTTGGCGATCCCCATCGCCGCGCCGGCCACCGAAGTGAACCCCAGCACGCCGGCGATCAGGGCGACCACCAGGAAGGTCAAGGCCCAACCGAGCATGTCACGATCTCCGTTCGCAGACCGTGAGTGGCCTGCGGCGAAGGCAACGCCCGTGAGGCTCTGCTGTTCCCCTACTTGCCCGACTTGGCCGAGCTGTTGCCGGCGAGGAAGGCGCTGACCACCGCCGTGACCAGCGCGGGATTGCGCACCAGCACCGCGACCGCGGCCGCGGTGGCCGCGGCGGCGGCGCCCAGGGCGATGATCGGGCGCTCCTTGGCGATGGAGATGAGGCGGTCCACCACCGCCTCATCGGCCGGCGGCGCGCCGGCGGCGCGCTTGGGCGGGGCGGCCTTGCGGGTCGCCAGGAACGCCACGACCACCGCGATCAGGGCGTAGACGCCCGCCACCACGGCCGCCGCGCCCGCGGGTCCAAGCCACCGCTCGGCGACGGCGTAGACACCATAGGACGAAGCCACCACGACGACGGCCGTGGCGGTCGCGACGGCCGCGAAGGCCGCCACGAGGCTCAGGATCTTGCGGAAGTTCAACGCCGCGAAGCGAGCAGCAGGCCGATCAGGACGCCCACGCCGAGGGCCGCGCCGGTGGCCGCCAGGGGCCGGGCGCGGATCTGTTCGCTGGCCACGCGGCTGGCCTCGTCGATCTGTTCCGACGCGACGTCGGCGTAGACGCGGCTCTGGGCCCGCAGTTGTTCGAGACCCTGCTGGACGGCGGCCTCGATCCGCTTGGCGGCGTCGGTGATCGCCTTCTGCGCGTCGGCGCTGATCTTGGCGGCGGTGTCGTTGGCCGCGGCGGCGACGTCTTCGGTGGTCAGTTCGGTAGCCTTGGGGGGCATGTCGGATCTCCCAACGGTTGTGCTCCCCGCGGCGGGAAGCTCGGCCGCCGCAACATAGGTCCTTCGCACCGACCACGCCAAGGGGACGCGAACTCTTCGCCGTCGTTTGCCGCTTACTTGTTCGCAACAGCGGCCGGCCATGCCTATGTTGGGAGGATGACTCGCGAGCCTGACCGCCGGTCTGGACCTGACCGTCGCCTGGATCTTGCCCTCGAAGCCGCCGGCCTCGGCGAATTCGAGTGGGATTTCCAGAGCGATACCCTCCGCGTCAGCGAGCGCATGTCGGCGAT
The DNA here is from genome assembly GCA_040752615.1 of Pseudomonadota bacterium. GTDB lineage: Bacteria > Pseudomonadota > Alphaproteobacteria > Caulobacterales > Caulobacteraceae > Phenylobacterium. The sequence continues at coordinate 28,396 of JBFMGV010000027.1, forward strand.
CACCGGCATTCCCGCTGGCGAGCGTCCGGCCGACGACGGCGCGGCGCTGGACGAGTTCATCCACCCCGACGACGTGCAGCGCGTGCGCCAGGAGCGCGAGGATCACGCGACGTGGTCCGACACCTTCGAGACGACCCTGCGCCAGCGCCACGCCGACACCGGCGAGACGCGATGGCTGCGGGTCAGCGGCCGCATCGATCGCGGCCCCGACGGCGAGCCGGCCCAACTCATCGGCGTGGTCCAGGACATCACCCAGCAGCAGGTCGACGAGGAGCGTCGTCGCGAGGCGATGGCCGAGCTGGACCACCGGGTGAAGAACGTCCTGGCCGCGGTGCAGAGCCTGGCGCAGCAGACGGCCAAGCGCACGGCCAGCCTGGACGCCTTCCTGCAGGCCTTCACCGGCCGCCTGAAGGCCATGGCCTCGGCGAACGAACTGCTGACCGCGGCCCGCTGGCGCGGCGCGGCCATCGACCACCTGGCCGCGGCCGAACTGGGCGCGCTGGCTCCCGGCCAGACCAGCTGGGACGGCCCCGAACTCTTCCTCACCCCGCGCGCCGCCAACGCGCTGTCGCTCGCCCTGCACGAGCTGGCCACCAACGCCGTGAAGTTCGGCGCCCTTTCCAACGACATCGGCCACGTGCGGGTGACCTGGGCGGCGCGGCGCGAAGGCGGGTTCCAGCTCACCTGGACCGAGACCGGCGGCCCGGCCGTGGCGACGCCCACGCGGCGCGGCTTCGGCGCCACGCTTCTGGAGCAGGTGACCGGGCGCGAACTGAACGGCGAGGCCAGCGTCGACTATCGCCCCGGCGGCGTGGTGGCGCGCCTGGTCGCCGGGCCGCAGGCCGTGGCCGAGCGGCCCGACATCGTGCCCGAGGCGCCCTCGGCGCGCGTCACCGAGACCGTCGCCACCTCGCGCGGGCCGGCCAGCCTGAAGGGCTCGCGCGTGCTGATCGTCGAAGACGCGGTGCTGCTGGCGCTGGAGCTGGAGACGGGCCTGTCTGACGCCGGGGCCGAGGTGATCGGTCCGGCCTACGAGCTGGAGGAGGCGCTGGCCCTGCTGGACCAGCCGATCGACGCGGCGGTGCTGGACGCCAACCTCAACGGCCACTCGGTGACCCCCGTCGCCGAGGTGCTCAGCCAGCGCGGCGTGCCCTTCGTGTTCGCCACCGGCTACGGCGAGACGGGCGGCGCGCCCGGCGGCTTCGACGCCCCCGTGATCCGCAAGCCCTACGACGTCACCCAGGTGTCGGCGGCGGTGGCCGAGCTGCTCGCAAACCGCTGATAAGCTTCACCATATCGATTCACCACGCGTAGCGGCGCCTTGTCGCGCGGCAGGATCGCGCTGAGACAAGGCGCCACCTCTGCAATGGCGATCGCGCCGCCTATTTCCCCGCTCATGAAGGTTCGCGGCGCCTAAGACCGCGAAGGCCGGACCGGCGGCTAAGGGTCATCGCCCGGATCAGGCGACCCGGACTTCTGCGGTTGGTTCGCGGCACAGGTCGCGAACCGACTGCTTTCTGTCTTTCCTCAGATGATCCCGGCCGCGCGCAGCTCGGCGAGCCGTTCCGGACCGCAGCCCGCCCGCGCCGCGAGCACCTCGTCGGTGTGCTGGCCCAGGGCCGGCCCCGGCCATCGGACCCGCCCCGGCGTGGCGGAGAGCTTCGGAAAGGCGTTCTGCATCTTCACCGGTCCGAACACCGGATGGTCCACCGAGACGATGGCCTCCCGCGCCTGGTACTGCGGGTCCTCCAGCATGTCGGGCGCGCGGAACACCCGGCTGGCCGGCACGCCCTGTTCCTCCAACAACGCCAGCAGGTCATCCAGCGCGAAGCCGCTCGTCCACTCGGCGACGATCCCGTCCAGTTCGGCCTGGTTCACGCCCCGGCTGGCGTGATCGACGAACTTGGGATCGGTCTTGAGGTCGGGCCGGCCCATGGCCTCGGTCAGGCGCGCGTAGACGTTGTCGCCGTTCCCGCCGATCAGGATCATCTCGCCGTTGCGGCACGGATAGGCGTTGGACGGCGCGATGCCGGGCAGCACCGATCCCGAGCGACCGCGCACATAGCCGGTCAGGTCGTACTCGGTGACGAGGTTCTCCATCACCGCCAGCACGCTCTCGTAGAGCGCCGCGTCGATGACCTGGCCCATGCCGGTGCGTTCGCGGTGATGCAGGGCCATCAGGATCCCCATGACCGAGTGCATGGCCGCCAGGCTGTCGCCGATCGAGATCCCCGCCCGCGCCGGCGCCCGGTCGGGCTCACCCGTGACATGCCGCAGGCCGCCCATGGCCTCGCCGATCAGGCCGTAGCCGGCGCGTTGCGAGTAAGGGCCCGTCTGACCGAAGCCCGACACGCGGGCCATGATCAGGCGCGGATTGATCTTCGACAGGGCCTCGTAGCCCAGGCCCCATTTCTCCATCGCGCCCGGCCGGAAGTTCTCGATGACGATGTCCGCCCCGGCGATCAGGTCGCGCGCCAGGGCCTGCCCCTCGGGCTTGCGCAGGTCGAGCCCGACCGACTTCTTGTTGCGCCCGATCACCGGCCACCAGGGCGACAGCCCCTTGGGCAGGCTGCGGCCCCACTGGCGCATGGGATCGCCGACGCGGGGATCCTCGACCTTGATCACCTCGGCCCCGAAGTCGCCCAGGATCTGGCCGCAGAACGGACCGGCGATCAGGGTGCCCATTTCGACGACCACGAGGTCGGCCAGGGGCCCGGCGGCGGGGGTGTCTTCTGCGGCGCTCATGTCCGACGGCTTAGCCGGAATGACCCGGCGGCAGGAAGACTGGAACCATCGGTCGCTCTCCTCCGGCGCCGCGGCAAGGCCCAGGAAGCGCCAGTCGGATCGCCGGATCACGCCGCCGCCCGCAACCCAGACTCCGCGCGGCGCGCGACCACCAGCGCCCGCCGCTCGCCGACCAGCCGGCGCTCGGCCGTGAAGCCGGCGTTCCTCAGCAGCCAGTCGATCCCGGCGGCGGCGTCGAAGGCGTCGTTGCGCAGTTGGACCAGCATCGCGCCGCCCGGCCGCACCAGGCGGGCCAGGGGCGCCAGGCGCTTCAGGCCGAGTTCGTCGCAGGCATGGGCCGCGATCAGCGCGTCGGGCGCATCCTCGTGCGGGCAGGCCTCGCCGCGCAGATGACCCACCTGATCGAAGCCGTGCCGGCACAGCCACAGAAGGGCCGGCAGGGCGCAGGGCCCGGTGACGCGCACGACGCTGGAACGGTCCACGCCGGCGTCGGCGAGGACAGAGAGAAGCCGCCCGCTCTGCAGCAGGCCGCCCGAGGCGGACGAAGGCATGGAAGTCGTAACTCCGGACAGACGGACCGGAAGGTCCGCGACGGCCGGAGATTGCTACCGCCGACCGTAAGGTCTCGATCCGGAACCCGGCGCCGGGCGCGTAAGGGCCGCGTAAGCGCCGGTGTCAGCCCAATCGCTGGGCGTGCCAGCGCAGGTGATCTTCCATGAAGCTGGAGATGAAGAAGTAGCTGTGGTCGTAGCCCGCCTGCCTGCGCAGGGTCAGCGGGATGCCGGCGTCACGGCACGCGGCCTCCAGCAACTCGGGCTTGAGCTGGTTCTCGAGGAAGCCGTCGGCGAGGCCCTGGTCGACCAGCAGTTCAGGCGCGCGGGCGCCGTCCTCGATGAGGGCGGTCGCGTCATGGCGGCGCCAGGCCGCGCGGTCGGGGCCCAGATAGCCGCCCAGGGCCTTCTCGCCCCACGGGCAACGCATCGGGCTGGAGATCGGAGCGAAGGCCGAGACGCTCTTCCAGCGGCCGGGATGCTTGAGCGCAAGCGTCAGGGCGCCGTGCCCGCCCATCGAGTGACCGGTGATCGCCTGGCGGTCCATGTCGGCGGGGAACCGCGCGGCGATCAGCGCCGGCAGTTCGGAGACGATGTAGCTCTCCATGCGGTAGTTCGCCGACCAGGGAGCCTCCGTCGCGTCGACATAGAAGCCGGCGCCCAGCCCGAAGTCCCAGGCGCCCTCGGCGTCGTCGGGCACGCCCTCGCCGCGGGGGCTCGTGTCGGGCGCCACCAGGATCAGGCCCAGCTCGGCGCAGACCCGCTGGAACTGACCCTTGTCGGTGACATTGGCGTGGGTGCAGGTCAGGCCGGACAGGTACCACACCACCGGGCGCGGCCCCGCCTCGGCCTGGGGCGGGACGAACACCGAGAAGGTCATCGGCGTCCCGGTCTCACGGCTGTCGTGGCGATAGACGCCCTGGACGCCGCCGAAGCTCTTGGCGGTGGACACGGTTTCCATGGGGCGGCTCCACTGAAGCGCGCCGGCCGCGCGCGCGGCCACAGCTACGGCGAGCCGCGGGCCGGCGCCACCCCTGGAAGCCCTCTAGCGGAAGATCGGGATGGGCCCGCGTCCGTTGGTGCTCCACGTCCCCCAGTTCGGGAAGACGTAGTTCATGTCGCTCACCCCGAACCAGCGGGCCGCCGCGCCGATGTACTCCTCGTTGGCGATGGTCGGGATGAAGGTGCCCTCGCCCTCGGAGTCGTCGCCGTCGCCGAGGAGCTGGCGCGGATAGGTCCCGTGGATGGTCTGGGGTTTCACCGCGCCGCCCATGGCGAAGTGGACGTTGCCCCAGGCGTGGTCCGAGCCGGCCGAACTGTTGCCGCGATAGGTGCGGCCGAAGTCCGACATGGTGACCACCGTGACCTTGTCGGCCAAGCCGAGCTGAACCATGGCGTTGTAGAAGGCCTTCAGGCTGACGGCGAGGTCGGTCAGCAGGTCGGCATGGGCGCCGAGGACGCGGCCGCCGGCCACCTGGTTGGCGTGGGTGTCGTAGTCGCCCTGCCCCGCGTAGAAGAGCTGCTTGCCGTGACCGAGGCTGGACCGCGCCGCGATCGAACGGGCGATCAGACGCAGTTGCCGGGAGACCTGGGTGTCCCGGAAATTGCCGTCCTCCTCGAAATGCCGGTCGACCGACGAGGCGGAGATCAGGATCGGGTTCACCTGGCCGGCGGCCGAGTAGGTCCGCTCCATGCTGGCGGCCGTGGTGGCTTCGATCCTGGTCGGATGCGGGCCATTGGCGAAGGCGTTGGCCGCGGCGCGCCGGGCCACCACGTCGGGCGACATGTTGTCGGCGTCCCAGCCGACCCGCTCGAAGGTGGTGAAGAGCGGCAGGATCAGCGGCGAGGCGGTCTTGCCCAACAGGGCGAGGTTGGCCCCGTTCGTGGAGATCAGCGGCGAGGGGTTGGAGGCGGGCAGCAGGTCGGCCATCCGCCCGAGCACGCCGTCGGGATGGATGGTGCCTGGCCGCATGCTCTGCCAGTGGGCCTGTTCGTCGGAGTGCGACGACAGGTTGCTGGGCCGCGAGGTCGGGTCGGCCCAGAAGATCGTCCGGTCGATCGGCCGCAGCAGGGTGCCGACGTTCATCACGAACGCCAGGTGGCCGGCGTCCCAGACGCTCTTCAGCGGTTGCAGCGAAGGGTGCAGACCGTAGGGGACGCCCTCGCCCAGGGGCACCAGTTCCTCCTTGCTGATCGCCAGCGAGGGGCCGCGCAGGGTGGCGTAGGCCTCGTGCCGCCCGTCGATGGGGACCAGCGAGTTCCAGCCGTCGTTGCCGCCGTAGAGGAAGATGGTCACCAGGGCGCGGTAGTCGCCGCCCTGCTGCGCGCTGGCCGAGGTCAGGCCCATCGTGGCCAGGGTGGCCGCCGCGCCGGAACCCAGCGCCAGGCGGCCGAAGTCGCGTCGAGAGTACGCCATGGGATTACCGATCCACCTGGAACTGCGGGGAGGAGAGGATGATGTAGAGGCCGGTCTGAGCCCGCTTGCGCGCCAGCTTGGCGCCCGTGCCGTCGGTGACCGCCATCATGGCCGCCTTCAGCGCCGACCGCTGCTCCGGCGTCATGGTGTTGGCCAGCATCAGCAGGTCCATGCGGTCGATCATGCCGTCGACGTTGGTCCCGAAGGTCTCCCACTGCTTCCAGTCGACCTTGGTGCCGGTGTTGCTGCCGAGCGCCGGGATCTTCTGATAGTCGCGGCCCGTGCCGAGGATGTCGTCCAGCAGGGTGTAGTAGAACGCGAAGTTCTGGCGCTCGAAGTCGAGCCCGCCGCCGGTCAGCTTCGTGCTGGGGCTGACCAGGCCTCCGCCCTGCGGCAGCGGATAGTCCCAGGGGTAGAAGTTGAACACGCTGGGCGCCTCGAAGACGCGCTGGTTCAGGTCGTGGCCGCGCGAGAAGGCGAAGTAACCGTCGCCCGTGGCGCCCATCAGCCGCAGGAAGCTGGTGAGATAGAGGACAGGCTCCTTCAGCTTGCCGTACTCCGGCGTGGTGCGGACGGGGCCGCGGGCCTCTTCGTCGAGGAGGATGGCGCGCACCACCGCCTTCAGGTCGCCGCGCAGCCCCGAGCCGTTGTTGTTGAACACGGCCGAGATCCGCGAGACGTAGGCGGGGGACGGGTTCGACGTCACCAGGTGCTGGATCAGCTGCTTGGAGACGTAGGGCCCGACGTTGGGGTGGTTGAAGGCGGCGTCGACCACCGCGTCGACGTTCTCCTCCGGCTTCGCGCCGGCCGCCACGTTCACGCCCAGGAACGACTTCGCCCCGGAATCGAAGGCCTGATAGCTGGCCGGGAACTGCACCATCTGGACCGCGTAGTTGCGCGGCCGCTCGTGGAACGGAACCGAGGTGGAGCCATAGCGGGCATAGGTCCAGCCGGTCAGGGCGCGGGCCACCTCGTTGACGTCGTTCTCGGTGTAGGTCGGCACGCTGGCGCCGCGGCCGTCGACCACGATCGTGCCATCCTGGCGCAGCTGCGACGGATAGATCGAGAAGATCTGCAGCAGCTCGCGGGCGTAGTTCTGGTTGGGCTGACGGCGGTCGGAACCGGCCAGATCCAGATAGTCGCCCATGGCGGCGTTCAGCGTCACCTCCTTCAGGATGGTGCGGTAGTTGCCGAAGGCGTTGGTCAGCATGATCTGCTGGAAGCCCGCGACGCCCGCGGTGGATTCCACCTTGAGGCCCGAGGTCACGATCATCTGCGACAGCGCGAAGGCCACGCGCTGGCGCAGCTGGTCCGGCTTGGTCAGGGCGTTCTGGTAGAACCGGGTGGCGACCTGCTGGGCGCGGAACTTGAGCTGGATGCAGAGCGCGACGTCGGTCGCGGTGTCACAGCTGGGCTGCGCATAGGTCTTGGCCAGATAGTCGGAGTAGGTGCTGCCCGTCGCGGCCAACTGCCCGTCGACCCAGGCGGTGACACCCTGGGTGGTGATCTCGTCGACCACGGCCTTGGTCGGGCCGAAGGTGGCCTGCTTGGCGAGACGGACGGCGTCGGCGGGATCGACGGCGGCGGCGGCGGCTTCTGGCGGCGCGGCGAAGTGGCTCGCGTTGTAGGCCAGGGCCCCGCCGATGATCGCCCCGCCTGCCAGCGCGGCCGCGGCCCCACGGGCCACTGTGTTGGTCATGACAGCGCAACTCTAGGTTATGACAACTGCCGCTTCGATTGAACGAGCGGCGCCGTGACGTCCCGCCCGTTGCGGCGAACACCCGCCCGAATGCGACGAACGCCAGCGCCTCGGCGCCCGCCCGGCGACGCTAGTTCCCCAAGGTAAGCTTTCAATCGATCGCCCTTGGGCCTATGTGCGCGCCATGGCCGAGTTCGTGATCCCCCCGCCGCCCGTCGCCGTGGTTCCCGTCGAGGGAATGAGCGGGGGTTTCCCGGTTCGCCGCATCCTCTGCGTGGGGCGGAACTACGCCGCGCACCGGCGGGAGATGGGCGGCGACGACCGTGATCCGCCGTTCTTCTTCGCCAAGCCCGCCGACGCCGTGGCGCCGCCCGGCCGCGACCCCGCCTACCCGCAGCGCACCAGCAACCTGCACCACGAGATCGAGCTGGTGGTCGCCATCGGCAAGCCCGGTCGCGACGTGGCGCCCGAGGCGGCGCTGGACCTGGTCTACGGCTATGCGGTCGGCGTGGACCTGACCCGTCGGGACCTGCAGTCGGCGGCCAAGGACAAGGGCCAGCCGTGGGACGCCTCCAAGGGCTTCGACGAGTCGGCGCCGATCTCGGCGATCCGCCCCTGGACCGGCGCGCCGCCGCAGGGGCGCATCACCATCTCGGTCAATGGCCAGGTGAAGCAGGACGCCACGGTCGCCGACATGATCTGGAACGTGGCCGAGATCGTCTCCGAGGCCTCGAAGCTGTGGGCTCTCGCGCCCGGCGACCTGATCTACACCGGCACGCCCGAAGGCGTCGGCCCGCTCGCCAGGGGAGACAAGGTGACCGGCGAGGTCGAGGGCGTGGGCCAGCTCTCGTTCACGGTGGCCTGATGGGCTGGACGCTTCATTCCGCCTGGCGCGCCGGCGCGCCCTACCGGGTGCGCATCGGCCTGCAGTTGAAGGGCGCCACCTACGATTACGCGCCGGTCGACCTGATCGCCGGCCAGCAGCGCGAACCGGCCTACAGGGCCGTCAACCCGCAGGGTCTGACCCCGGCGCTGGACCTGGGGGACGGCAACGTCCTGGCCCAGAGCCTGGCGATCCTGGAGTGGCTGGAAGAGACCATCCCGGAACCGGCGATCCTGCCGAAGTCGGCGCTGGACCGGGCAATGGTGCGCCGGATGGCCGGCGTCGTCGCCTGCGACATCCACCCGCTCAACAACACCCGCGTGGGCCGCAAGCTCAGCCACATGGGCATCGACCAGGCCGGGATCACCGACTGGATCCACGGCTGGATCCGCGACGGCTTCGACGCCCTGGAGCCGTTGATCGCCCGGCATGGCGGCCGCTTCGCGTTCGGCGACACGCCGACCATCGCCGACTGCTGCCTGGTTCCGCAGGTCTATTCGGCGCGACGATTCGAGCTGGATGTCTCTCCGTGGCCGGCGCTGATCGGCGCCGCGGACCGCGCGCTGGAGCATCCCGCCTTCATCGCCGCCCATCCGAACAATCAGCCCGACGCGAAGCCCGCCTGATGACCCGCAAGACCCTCGAAGACCTGAAAGCCAAGAACAAGGCCTGGTCCGAGCGCAAGATCGCCGCCGACCCCGGCTTCTTCAAACGCCTGGAAGGCCAGCAGGCCCCCGAGTACCTCTGGATCGGCTGTTCCGACAGCCGGGTTCCGGCCAACGAGATCGTGGGCCTGGATCCGGGCGAGCTGTTCGTCCACCGCAACGTCGCCAACCTCGCCCCGCCGCAGGACGCCAACTATCTGTCGGTGCTGCAGTTCGCCGTCGAGGTGCTGAAGGTGAAGCACATCCTGGTGGTGGGCCACTACGGCTGCGGCGGCGTCGCGGCGGCGGTCGACGGCAAGCGCCGCGGGCTGGTGGATCACTGGCTGCACCCGATCCGCGAGGTGCACCACTGCCACCAGCACGAGCTGGCGGCGCTGCCCGACGAACAGACCCGCTGGGACCGCCTGGTCGAGCTGAACGTCATCAGCCAGGTGCGCAACGTGGCGTCGGACGTCTTCGTCCAGGACGCCTGGGGCCGCGGCCAGCCATTGTGCGTCCACGGCTGGGTCTACACCCTTGGCACGGGCCTCGTGACCGACCTCAATGTCAGCGTCAGCGGGCCCGACGACGTGGCCGCCCTGGAGATCTGATCCCAAGCCCTTCGTCGCAAGCGTAACGGCGCTCGACCGGCTCTGCTTGACGCCCTCGGCCGGCGGCTCTCAATTCGCCGCCAGCATGGCGTCGAGAGCGGCGCCGAGGAAACGTCTGGATTAGACAATGAAGCATGTGCTGATGGCCGCCTCGGCGGCCGTTGCGATCACCTGGGCGGCGCCGGCCGCGGCCCAGGCCCCCACGGCGGCCCCCACGGCGGCCGACGCCAAGGCCTTCGTCGAGCGGGCCGAGGCGGAGCTCGACAAGGCCAACGCCTTCGCCAACCGCGCCCAGTGGGTGCGGGCCAACTTCATCACCGAAGACACGCAGTGGCTGGAGGCCAAGGCCAACGCCGAGCAGAACGAGCTGGTGACCCGCCTGGCCACCGAGGCGGCGAAGTTCAACAACGTGCAGGCCGACCCGGTCACCGCCCGGAAGCTGAAGCTGCTCAAGCTGTACCTGGTCTCGCCGGCGCCCAACCGGCCGGGCGCGGCCGAGGAGCTCGCCGGTCTGGTGACCAAGCTGGACAGCACCTACTCGTCCGGCAAGTTCGCCTACAAGGGCAAGCAGATCACCCTGAACGACGCCGAGGACGTGCTGGCCGAGAGCCGCGACCCGGCCGAGCTGAAGGCGGTCTGGGAAGGCTGGCACGGCGTCGCGGCCGTGATGAAGCCCGACTACGCCAAGTTCGCCGCGCTCTCGAACGAAGGCGCCAAGAACCTCGGCTTCAAGGACACCGGCGCGCTCTGGCGGTCCAACTACGACATGGACCCGGACGCCTTCGCGGCCGAGACCGACCGGCTGTGGAAGCAGGTCGAGCCCTTCTACAAGAACCTGCACTGCTATGTGCGCGCCCGCCTGAACGAGAAGTACGGCGATGCGGTCCAGCCCAAGACCGGCCCGATCCGCGCCGACCTGCTGGGCAACATGTGGGCCCAGCAATGGGGCAACATCTATGACGTGGTCCAGCCCAAGGGGATCACCTCCAGCTACGACCTGGACAAGCTGCTGGAGGCCAAGGGCTACGACGCGGTCAAGATGGTGAAGACCGGCGAGAACTTCTATTCGTCGCTGGGCTACGCCCCCCTGCCCCAGACCTTCTGGGAGCGCTCGCTGATCACCCGTCCGCGTGACCGTGAGGTCGTCTGCCATGCCTCGGCCTGGGACCTGGACGACAAGAACGACATCCGCATCAAGATGTGCACCAAGGTGAACGCGGACGACTTCCGGACCGTGCACCACGAGCTGGGTCACAACTACTATCAGCGCGCCTACCAGAACCAGCCGACCCTGTTCCGCAACGGGGCCAACGACGGCTTCCACGAGGCGATCGGCGACTTCGCGGCGCTGTCGGCCTCGACGCCCACCTACCTCAACCAGATCGGCCTGCTGGAGAAGGTGCCGGGGACCGAGGAGGACATCCCGTTCCTGCTGAAGATGGCGCTCGACAAGATCGCCTTCCTGCCGTTCGGCCTGCTGGTAGACCGCTGGCGCTGGGAGGTGTTCTCGGGCGAGGTCGGCCCCGAGAAGTACAACGACGCCTGGTGGGCGCTGCGCCTGAAGTACCAGGGCCTGACGCCGCCGGCCGGTCGCCCCGCCGACGCGTTCGACCCGGGCGCCAAGTACCACGTGGCGGGCAACACGCCGTACACCCGCTACTTCCTGGCCCACATCTATCAGTTCCAGTTCCACCGGGCCGCCTGCGCCCAGTCGGGCTGGAAGGGCCCGCTGCACCGCTGCTCGGTCTATGACCAGAAGGCGGTGGGCGAGAAGTTCAACAAGATGATGGAGCTGGGCCAGTCGCAGCCCTGGCCGCAGACCCTGGCGGTGTTCTCGGGCGAGACCCGCACCGACGCCAGCGCGGTGGCCGCCTACTTCAAGCCGCTCGACGCCTGGCTGACGAAGCAGAACAAGGGCCAGCAGTGCGGCTGGTAGCGCACTGAACGGGGGCGGAGGGGCCTGGCCTCCTCCGCCTCTCCTACCCCGCCACGGCCTTCCAGATCAGGTGCAGGCCGACGGGGATCATCAGGCCGTAGATCAGCACGTAGAAGCGCTCGGCCTGGACCCGCTTCACCAGCCACACCCCGGCGAAGGTGGAGGCGATCGCCACCGGCAGCAGCACAGCGACGGTCGCCAGGTTCTGCGGCGTGAACTGGCCCAGGGCCGCGTAGGCCGGGACCTTCAGCCAGTTGATGATGGCGAAGAAGATCGCCGTGGTCCCGACCAGGCTGGCCGGCGAGAGGCCCCGCGGCAGGACGTACATCTGGAAGGGCGGCGCGCCCGCGTGGGCGATCTGGCTGGTGAAGCCGGAAACCGCGCCGAACAGCACCCCCACGATGGGCGGCGAATTGGCGGGCGCCTGCACCTTGCCGCCCCACATGAGCCACAGCCGATGCAGGGCGAACAGCACCGAGATCGCCCCCAGGGCGCCCAGCACCGCCGCGGCCGAGACCTCGGCCGCCAGCAGATACCCCGCCAGGATGCCGATGGCCGCGCCCGGTATCATCACCGTCAGCACCTTGCGGTCCCAGTTCCGGCGGAAGGCCCAGACGCTGACCGCGTCCTGCACGATCAGGATCGGCAGCAGGATCGCCGCCGCCTGCACGGGCGAGACCGCCAGGGCGAGCAGCGGCATGGACACCGCGCCCACGCCCGCGAACCCGCCCTTGGCGAGCCCCATCAGCACCACGGCCGGCACGGCCAGGGCGTAGAAGACCGGATCGGTGATCACCCGTGCGAGGACGCTGGCGTCAGGCCAGTTTGATCTCGCGCAGCCGCTCCTTGAGGTAGTCGTCGGCGGTGATGGGCTCGGGGTAGCGATCGGGATGCTCGGCGTCGACCGTGCTGGGCAGGGTCTCGATCAGGTAGTCCGAGTTGAAGTGCAGGAAGAACGGCGTCGAGTAGCGGGGGAAGCCGCGACGCTCGGGCGCCGGGTTCACCACCCGGTGCGTCGTGGACGGCAGCTTGTGGTTCACCAGCCGCTGCAGCATGTCGCCGATGTTGCAGACGAGGCTGCCGGCCGGCGGGTTGATCGGGATCCAGCGGCCGTCGTGATCCTTCACCTCGAGGCCGGCCTCCTCGGCGCCGAGCAGCAAGGTGATCACGTTGATGTCCTCGTGGGCGCCGGCGCGGATGTGCGGACCGTCCTTCGGCACCGGCGGATAGTGCAGCAGGCGCAGGATGGAGTTCCCCAGGTCGACCTTGTCGTCGAAGAAGTGGCGCGGCAGGCCCAGGTAGACGCTGATCGCCTCCAGCACCTTCAGGCCCATGGCGTCCAGCGCCTCGTAGAGCCACTGAACCTTGGCGCGGAACTCGGGCAGTTCGGCGTCGGGCCAGATGTTGTCGGGCATATGGTCGCGGAACTTGTGGCCCGCGGGCAGGTCGCGGCCGACGTGCCAGAATTCCTTGAGGTCGAAGTGCGCGGCGCCCTTGGCGGTCTCGACGCCAAAGGGCGTGTAGCCGCGCTGGCCGGCCACCGGCAGCTTGTACTTCTTCTTCGTCTCCTCGGGCAGGGCGAAGAACTGCTTCATCTGGTCGATCGCGGCGTCGACCTTGTCCTGCGGCATGCCGTGGTCGGCGATGGCCGCGAAGCCCCAGCGGGCGTAGCTGTCGCCCAGCTTCTGGCTGAAGGCGGCGAAGTCCGTCTCGAACAGCTTGAACGAGACAGGCTCGATGGAGTCCTGGATCTGGAGGGCTTGGCTCATTCCCGCCTTCTACACCCAGGCGCGAGCGAGCGCAGTTGAGATTTATCAGCCCTTTGCGCCAACCGATGGGGCGCCTTCGATCCAACTCAAGGCCTTTCGGCGGCGCCGTGTTGCGCCTAAGTCCCGATCACCGGCAGATAGGGACGCCGCCGGTGGGCGGCGAGGGAGATGCGGATGGCGGCCGAGGCGGCGGACGGAACGAACCTTGGCCAGGTGGTGATCCTGCTGTCCGCGGCCGTGGTCGCGGTGCCGATCTTCCGGCGCCTGGGGCTGGGATCGGTGCTGGGTTACCTGGCCGCCGGCCTGCTGATCGGGCCATTCGGCCTGCGCCTGTTCACCGACGCGGAGGCGATCCTGCACGTCGCCGAACTGGGCGTGGTGATGTTCCTCTTCGTCATCGGCCTGGAGATGCGGCCGGCCAAGCTGTGGACCTTGCGCAAGGAGATCTTCGGCCTCGGCGCCGCGCAGGTGGTGCTGTGCTGCGCCCTGCTCTCGGGCGTGGCGATGCTGGCCGGCCTGCCCGCCCCGGCGGCGATCATCGGCGCCAGCGGCTTCGTCCTGTCGTCCACCGCCGTCATCATGAAGATGCTGGACGAGCAGGGAGAGACCGCCAGCGACGCCGGCCAGCGCGCCGTCTCCATCCTGCTGCTCGAGGACCTGGCCGTGGTGCCGCTGCTGGCGCTGGTGGCGGTGCTGGGGTCGATGGCGGCGGGCGCCGCCGAGGCCAGCCAGCCGGTGTGGATGGCGCTGCTGATCGGGGTCGGCTGCATCGCGGCGGCCATCGCCGCCGGCCGCTGGCTGCTGAATCCCTTCTTCCAGATCCTGGCCAACACCGGCGCGCGCGAGATCATGACCGCCGCGGCCCTGCTGGTGGTCCTGGGCGCGGCGATGTTCATGCAGTGGGGCGGCCTGTCGATGGCGATGGGCGCCTTCCTGGCCGGGGTGCTGCTCTCGGAGAGCAGCTTCCGGCATCAGCTGGAGGCCGACATCGAGCCGTTCCGCGGCATCCTCCTGGGCCTCTTCTTCCTGGGCGTCGGCATGTCTCTGAACCTGCCGGTGGTGATCCAGGACTGGCAGATGATCGCGGCCGGCGTCGTCGCCTTCATGGGCGTGAAGGCGCTGGCCATCTACATCGTGGCGCGGCTGTTCCGGGCCGAGCATCGCGAGGCGCTGCAACGCGCCGCGCTGTTCGCCCAGGGCGGCGAGTTCGCCTTCGTCCTCTACGCCTCGGCGGTGTCGGCCGGGGTGATGGACGGCCGGGTCAGCACGGGCATGACCGCCATCGTCATCCTCTCCATGGCGCTGACCCCGCTGGTGGTGATGGCGCTGAAGGCCGCGATGCCGCCGGCCCAGGAATCGATGGAGGGGATCGACGCCGCCGACGGCCTGAAGGGCCGCGTCCTGATCATCGGCTTCGGTCGCTTCGCCCAGGTGGTCAGCCAGCCGCTGCTGGCGCGCGGGGTCGACGTGGCGACCATCGACACCGACGTGGAGATGATCCGAGCCGCCGCGAACTTCGGCTTCAAGGTCTACTACGGCGACGGCACCCGCCTCGATGTGCTGCGCGCCTCTGGCGCCGCCAACGCCGAGGCCATCCTGGTCTGCGTGGACAAGCCCGAGGTGGCCGACCGCATCGTCAGCCTGGTGAAGTCGGAGTTCCCGCTGGCCAAGCTGCTGGTGCGCGCCTTCGACCGCGGCCACTCGCTGCGGCTGATCAACGCCGGCGTCGACTTCGAGATCCGCGAGACCTTCGAGTCGGCCCTGAAGTTCGGCGCTCGCGCCCTGGTCGAACTGGGCGTCGACGAGGTGGAGGCCGCCGAACTGACCCGCGACGCGCGCCGCCGCGACAACGAGCGGCTGGAACTGCAACTGGCGGGCGGCCTGTCGGCTGGCCGCTGGCTGATGCGCGGCAATGTGGCGACCCCGACGCCGGAGCCGTTCTCGACCCCGCGCAAGGGCGCGAAGGCCCTGAACCCCGACGCGGCCCAGGCGATCGCCGACGAGCGCGAGCGCGAGGAGACCAAGGCCACTTGACGTGGGGACCGGCGACAGGCTTCTCACCAGTTGATGAATTTTTTCCAGCCCGGTTCTCAGCCGGGCCCCGGGAGCGTAAGAGGCGGCATGGCTGACAAGGTTCGCAAGGACGCGGTCGAGGCGCTGCAGGGCGTGCTCTTCGACGGCATGACCATCATGGCTGGCGGCTTCGGGCTGTGCGGCATTCCCGAAAACCTGATCGCGGCGATCCGCGCCTCGGGCGTGAAGGACCTGACCGTGGTCTCGAACAACTGCGGCGTCGACGGCTTCGGCCTGGGCGTGCTGCTGGCCGGCGGCCAGATCCGCAAGATGATCTCCAGCTACGTCGGCGAGAACAAGCTGTTCGCCGAGCTCTACCTCTCCGGCAAGCTGGAGCTGGAGTTCAACCCGCAGGGCACCCTGGCCGAGCGCATCCGCGCGGGCGGGGCGGGCATCCCGGCCTTCTTCACCAAGACCGGCGTCGGCACGCTGGTGGCGGAGGGCAAGGAGGTCCGCGAGTTCGACGGTGAGCTCTATGTGATGGAGCGCGGCCTGACGGCCGACCTGTCGATCGTGAAGGCCTGGAAGGGCGACCACGCGGGCAATCTCGCCTACCGGATGACCGCGCGGAACTTCAATCCGATGATGGCGACGGCCGGCAAGGTCTGT
Organism: Pseudomonadota bacterium; assembly: GCA_040752615.1. Lineage (GTDB taxonomy): Bacteria > Pseudomonadota > Alphaproteobacteria > Caulobacterales > Caulobacteraceae > Phenylobacterium. The sequence goes on from JBFMGV010000027.1 coordinate 44,332, forward strand.
GTCGCCGAGGTCGAGGAACTGGTCCCCACCGGCCAGATCGATCCGGACAACATCCACACGCCGGGCGTCTACGTGCAGCACATCCTGAAGGGCGCCGACTACGAGAAGCGCATCGAACAGCTCACCACCCGCCCCCGTGAGGTCGCCTGATGGCCTGGAACCGTGACCAGATCGCCGCCCGCGCCGCCCAGGAGCTGCGCGACGGCTTCTATGTGAACCTCGGCATCGGCATCCCGACCCTGGTGGCCAACCATATCCCGGCGGGCATGGACGTGACGCTGCAGAGCGAGAACGGGATGCTGGGCATGGGCCCGTTCCCGTTCGAGGGCGAAGCCGACGCCGACCTGATCAACGCCGGCAAGCAGACGATCACGGCCCTGCCCTCCAGCTCGTATTTCTCTAGCGCCGACAGCTTCGCCATGATCCGTGGCGGACACATCGACCTCAGCATCCTGGGCGCGATGCAGGTGGCCAGGAACGGCGACCTCGCCAACTGGATGGTGCCGGGCAAGATGGTGAAGGGCATGGGCGGCGCCATGGACCTCGTGGCCGGCGTGAAGCGCGTGGTCGTGGTCATGGAGCACACCGAGAAGACCGGCGCGCCCAAGCTGCTGGAGGCGTGCACCCTGCCGCTGACCGGCCAGGGCGTGGTGGATCTGGTCATCACCGACCTGGGCGTCTTCGACGTCTCGCGGGGCAAGAAGCCGCTGACGCTGCTGCAACTGGCCGACGGCGTGACCCTGGACGAGATCCGCGCCAAGACCGAGGCGGCGTTCGAGGTGGCGCTCTAGCCCCAGGCCTTGAAGCCGCCACGCCGATCCTCACGTAATGTCGCAGGACGTGAGGATCGCGCATGAAGACCACCACCCTGGCCGCAACCGCCCTGGCCGCGGCGCTGTTCGCCGGCACGGCCGCCGAGGCGGCCACCAGAACCGCCGTGTTCGCCGGCGGCTGCTTCTGGTCGGTGGAGAAGTTCTTCGAGGCCACGCCCGGCGTGATCGCCGCCGTCTCGGGCTACTCGGGCGGCACGAAGCGCAACCCGACCTATGAAAGCCACGCCGGCCACATGGAGGCGGTGAAGGTCACCTACGATCCGGCGAAGATCAGCTACGCCCAGCTCGTCGATCGCTTCTACCACAACATCGACCCCACCGACCCGACCGGCCAGATCTGTGACAAGGGCCCGTCGTACCGGACCGCCGTCTTCGTCGCGTCGCCCGAGGAACGCGCCGCCGCCGAGGCCGAGCGCGTGCAGACCGAGAAACAGCTCGGCGCCAAGGTGACGGTGCAGACCCTGGCCGCCTCGACGTTCTGGCCCGCCGAGGCCTATCACCAGGACTTCGCCAAGAAGAACCCGGCCCACTATGAGCGCTATCGCATCGGCTGCGGTCGCGACCGGGCGCTCAAGGTGGTGTGGGGAGGCCGCTGACGGCGTCGCGCGGGCGGGGCGCGAACCCCTCGCCCACGAACATCTCGATGCGCCGGCGGTGCTTGCGGTCGAGCCAGACCCCTGCGATCTCGACACCGGACGCGCGGGCGAAGTCCGCCTGCATCTCGGTCCTCCGCCAGCCCTCGTAGGACACCATCAGCACGCGGCCGCCGATCTCCCGGGTCAGGGGCGCGGTGGTCTCGGCCTGGTTGCGCGGACCTTCCATCAGCAGCCAGCTCGCCAGCGGCGGGGTCGTGAAGCCCAGCCGATCGCGGCCGTAGTAGCTGACCGCATAGAACAGGAAGCGGTTGTTCACGGCGATGGCCGTGAGGCCCGGCTCCCGTTCGGCCCGATCGAGGATCATGTCGGCCGTCTGCGACCACCCCCGCGCGCGCTTCAGGCCGTTGGCGAGGCCGACCTTGTCGGCCAGGGCCGGCGAGATCACCGCGGCCAGGAAGAAGGCCGCCACCGCCCCCTGCAGCACGAACGCGGCGATCAGCCAGCGACGGGCCTGCCAGCGCATGAGCCAGGCGGCCACCAGGATGGACCCCGCCAGGTAGCCCGCGCCCGACCAGTTGGCGTTGGCCCGGCTGATGAAGGCCTGTCCGGTGACGATCAGCAGCGGCGGCAGGGTGAAGCACAGCAGGGTGAGATCGCGCGGATCGATCGCCTTGCGCCGCACCGCCAGGACCACGCCGACGAGCAGCGCCCCCAGCGGAATGGGGCCGAACACCCCGAACTGCGAACCGACGAACGCGCCCATCTCGGCGAGGTTGAACAGCTGCACCCCGCTCCAGGCGGCGTTGGCGGCGGTGTGCTGGAAGGTGGCGAAGCCGTGCGTCGCGTTCCAGGCGAGATTCGGCGCCAGCGCGGCGGCCAGGGCCGCCAGCGCCGCGGCCGCCGAGGCCGGGGTCCAGGCCGAACGGGCCGCGCGCGAGACCGCCAGGTGCACGATCAGGCCGACCACGAAGTAGACCGCCGCGTACTTGGAGAGGAACGCCATGCCCAGGGCCGCGCCCATGCCCGCGGCGATCAGGGGCTTCCGGCCCGGCCCGGCGTCCAGCAGGGTCACGTAGGCCAGGATCGCCAGACCCATGAAGAACAGCAGCGGCGCGTCGGTGGCCGCCACCAGCGCCGAAAGCTGTATCCCCGGCATCAGGGCGTACAGCGCCGCGGCCGCCAGGCCCGCCGCCCCGCCGTAGAGCCGGCGACCGATCAGGAACACCACGATGGTCGCGCCGGCCTGGTAGAGCCCGGCCGAGAGCCGCACCCAGGCTTCCGAATCGCCACCCAGGGCCGTGGTGACCCAGATCGACCAGGCGATGACCGGCGGCTTGGAGTAATAGCCGAAGTCGAGCGTCCTGGACCAAAGCCAATACTGGGCTTCGTCCGGGTACAGTTCGAGCGGCGTGCGGAAGAGTGCGACGAATCGCGCCATCGCGAGGGCCGCGGCGAGCGCCAGCGCCGACCGCAGATCGCCGGCCACCCGTTGCGGCCTAAGGCTTTGATGCATCTGATCCCTCGGGTGCGCGGGGAACGTAGCGGCGGTTGCCTAGATCGCAAGCGCAGTGATGCGTTTTCGCCGCAGTGTGACAGTCTCCGGCGCACCGTAGCAAAACCGTCACCAACGGCCTGAATTTTGGCGCTATAGGGGCAAGCAAGACCGGGCGGACAGCTTTGGGGCAACGCCGCGCGGGTCTCTTGATGAGGGGTACTCAATGATCTCGATGCGGAAGCTCGCCTACGGGGCGGCTCTGGGTGCGCTGGTCTGCGGAATGGGAACCGCGGCCTATGCGCAGGAAACGACGGCCGCGATCCGCGGCCAGGTGATCGACGCCAGCGGCAACGGCGCGGCGAACGCCACCGTCACCATCACGCACGTGCCCACGGGCACGACCGTCACGACCGTCAGCGGCGCTGACGGCGTCTACTCGACGCGCGGCCTGCGCGTCGGCGGCCCGTACCGCGTCCAGGCGACGGTGAACGGCGCCACGGAAACGGCGACCGTCGCCACCGTCGGCATCGGCGCGCCCGCCACGGTCGACGTGGTGTTCGAAGCCTCGGTCTCGGAAGTGGTCATCACCGGCGCCTCGCTGGCGGCCCCGCGCAACGGAGGCCCGACCTCGGGTTACGGCCTGGCCGACATCCAGGAACTGCCGAGCCTGAAGCGCGACCTGAAGGACGTCGCGCGTCTGAACCCGTTCGTGACCCTCGACCCGTCGAACCTCGACGCGGTGCTGGTGGCCGGCGTGAACTCGAAGTTCAACAGCCTGACCGTCGACGGCGTGAAGCAGAACGACGACTTCGGCCTGAACAACAACGGCTACCCGACGCAGCGCAGCCCGATCTCGACCGACGCCGTGCAGGCCGTCGCCGTGAACCTGGCGCCCTACTCGGTGCTCTACAACGACTTCCAGGGCGCCAACATCAACGTGGTGACCAAGTCGGGTACGAACGAGTTCCACGGCACCGCGCTGTACGAATACTCGGACGACAGCGTCATCGGCGACAAGGTCCGTGGCGCCAAGGTCCAGAACGACTTCAAGGAAGAGTCCTACGCGGCCACGCTCGGCGGTCCGATCATCAAGGACAAGCTGTTCTTCTTCGGCTCGTACGAGAAGTTCAAGGCCGACCGCGCCACGATCGCCGGCCCCGTGGGCTCGGGCAAGCCGATCATCGCCGGTAACCCCAACGCCGCCGTCCCGTTCATCACGCCGGCCCAGGTCAGCCAGATCCAGGATATCCTGGCGACCCAGTACGGCTTCTCGGACGACCGCGACAACTCGATCCTCGGCAACATCCTGCTGCCGGAACGCGACGAGAAGTGGCTGGCCAAGATCGACTGGAACATCACGGACAACCATCGTCTGGCCGTGACCTACCAGGACACCAAGGGCACGCGCCTGATCGAGGGCAACCGCTCCTCGGCCACCCAACTCGCGCTCTACTCGGACTACTACATCAAGGGCGACGCGCTTAAGGTCTACACCGCCCAGCTGAACTCGGACTGGACCGAGAACCTCCGCACCGAACTGGTCGCCACCCGTAAGAAGGTCGTGACGATCCAGCAGCCGGTCGGCGGCGTCACCGGCAACGGCGACGGCTCGGGCGACGAAGAGACCGAAATCGGTCAGTTCTCGATCGGCGCCAACCCGTCGGTCCCCGGCACGGGCACCCGCATCCTGGCGGGTCCGGACGTGTCGCGTCACGCCAACGAGCTGGAAAACGAAGTCACGACCTTCCGCGGTCGCGCCTTCTACGACCTGGGCGACCACGCCTTCGTCGTCGGCGCCGAGCGTGAAGAGCTGAAGGTCTACAACCTGTTCGGTCAGCGCACCGAAGGCGAGTTCACCTTCAACACGATCGCCAACCTGCAGAACCGCCTGCCGGACCAGCTGTCGTACCAGAACGCCATCGTCGACGCGAACGGCGACGGGAACCGGAACGAGCAGGACCTGGCCGCGAAGTTCGACTACGCGACCTGGAACTTCTACGCTCAGGACACCCTGCACATCACGCCCGAGCTCTCGGTGACGGCGGGCTTCCGCTACACCCGCTACGAGCAGAACGACCTGCCGGTCGCGAACCGCTTCTTCGCCGCCCGCTACGGCTTCTCGAACTCCGAGAACCTGGACGGCCGCGACGTGTTCATGCCGCGCCTGAGCTTCGACTATCAGCCTGACTGGGATCGCTGGCACATGAGCCGGATCCGCATCTCGGGCGGCGCCGGCCTGTTCTCGGGCGGCTCGGCCACGGTGTGGGTGTCGAACAGCTTCTCGAACACCGGCGTCCTCGGCGCTCAGATCTCGTGCGTGCGCAACGCCACCAGCACCTCGTGCGGTCAGGCCGCGGGCACCACCGACAACGCCATCCTGGCTCAGCTGACCGACTACCGGAACATTCCGACGGCGGTCGAAAACCTGCTGAACCCCGCCAACGCGTTCCTCCAGAACGTGCAGCGCGCGGCGAACGTCAACGCGATCGACCCGCACTTCGACCCCATCCAGACCTGGAAGAGCAGCCTGTCGTTCTCGGCGGACCTCGACCTGTGGCAACTGGGTTCTGGCTACAACCTGACGGTGGACTTCCTGCGCGGCGACGTCCGCAAGGGCGTCATGTGGCGTGACTACCGCGCCGGCCTGACCCCGGTGGCCCGCGCCCCCGACGGTCGTCCGATCTACCGTCGCCAAGCCGAACGCGGCCTGTTCCTGACGGGCACGCCCGGCACCGACACCGGTTCGGACCTGATCCTGACCAACACGGACGAGGGCTTCCAGCAGTCGATCGCCATCGGCCTGTCCAAGAGCTTCGACTTCGGCCTCGACGCTTCGGTGAGCTACACCTACACCGACGCGAAGGAAGTCAGCTCGGCCACCAGCTCGACGGCTTCGTCGAACTTCAACCAGGTGGCGACGTCGGACTCGAACAACCCGGGCCTGGCGACCTCGAACTACGAGATCAAGGACAGCTTCAAGGGCCGTCTGAGCTGGACCCACCAGTTCTTCGGCGACAACGACACGACCATCAGCCTGTTCGTCGAGCACCGCTCGGGTCTGCCGTTCAGCTACACCTACAACTCGTCGACCACGAACTCGCTGACGACCTGGGGCGACAACGCTTCCAACCGCCAGCTGTTCTACGTCCCGCGCGCCGACGCCAACGGCAACGTCACGGCCACCTCCGACCCGATCGTCACCTACCTGACGACCGGCGCGGCTGCGGTCGACGTGGCGGCGTTCAACGCCTACCTGCAGGAAACCGGCCTCATCAAGTACGCCGGCCAGATCGCGCCGCGTAACGCGTTCCGCAACCCGAACGTGACGCGCTTCGACCTGCGCTTCAGCCAGGAGGTCCCGGCCTTCTTCCCGAACCAGGCGAAGCTGACGGCCTACGTGGACCTGATCAACGTCGGCAACATGCTCAACAGCAAGTGGGGCCTGATCGAACAGGTCGACTTCCCGAGCACGGCGCCGATCATGCAGGCCCTGATCGTCAACAACGGCACGCAGTACCAGTACTCGAGCTTCGCGAAGGCGGCTAAGCCGTTCGCCAACTCGGACGCGCCGAACCGCTCGCTCTGGCAAGTGAAGTTCGGTCTGAAGTACTCGTTCTAATCGTCACCCAGACGATGATCGGAGGGGCGGCTGCGGCGACGCAGCCGCCCTTTCTTTTTGCGGTGCTTGACGCGGGGGTCCGGGGGGGCCATCTGCGCGCGGCTTTTGAAAGGGTACGGGTCGAGATGAGCTTCGTCGTTCCGCCGGAATGGGCGCCGCACAAGGCCATGTGGGTGGGCTTCCCCAGCCACGCCAACCTCTGGGAAGACGACCTGCCCGCGGCCCAGGCCGAGGTGGCCGCCCTGGCGCGCGCCCTGGCCGGCCCCGGCGGCGAACAGGTCAAGCTGATGACCGGTCACCCCGACGGCGAAGCCGCGGCGCGGCGGATGCTGGGCGACGTGGCCGGCATCGAGATCGTCCCCGGCCAGTTCGGCGACATCTGGCTGCGCGACACCGGCCCGATCTTCGCGGGCGGCAAGGCGCACGGCTTCCGCTTCAACGGCTGGGGCGGCAAGTACGACCTGCCTTTCGACGACACCGTGGCCGAGCAGATCGCCAAGGCCTCGGGCGTTGCGCTGGTGCGCCACGACTTCATCCTGGAAGGCGGCGCGGTGGACCACGACGGCGTGGGCACGGTTCTGACCACCGGTCAGTGCCTGCTGAACGCCAACCGCAACCCCGGCTGGGACGACCGGGACGCCGAGGCGGCGCTGGGCGAGAGCCTGGGCGCGAAGAAGCTGCTGTGGCTGGGCGACGGCCTGCGCAACGACCACACCGACGGCCACGTGGACAACCTGGCCCGCTTCGTCGCGCCGGGCGTGGTGGCCATCCCCGTGGCCTGGGGCAAGGGCGACCCGAACGCGGCCGCCTATGACGACGCCGCCCGCCGGCTGGCGCACATGACCGACGCGAACGGCCAGAAGCTGAAGGTGGTCCGCATCCCGTCGCCCGGCTGGGTCGACGGCGAGGAAGGCGAGCCGATCCCGGCCAGCCACATGAACTTCCTGATCGCCAACAAGGCCGTCATCGTGCCGATCTATGAGGAGAAGCCCGGCGAGTTCGCCGTGGAGACCCTGAAGCAGGTCTTCCCCGACCACGCCGTGATCGGCCTTCCGTCCGTCGCCATCCTCACCGGCGGTGGATCCTTCCACTGCATCTCCCAGCAGGAGCCGGCCTGATGCCCCGCGAACTGACCGTCGCCGCCATCCAGACCTCGTATGGCGACGACATGGCCGCCAACATCGAGAAGACCGCCGGCTTCATCCGCGCGGCCGCCGCCGGAGGCGCGCAGGTCATCCTGCCGTCTGAACTCTTCCAGGGGCCCTATTTCTGCGTGGCCCAGGAGGAGCGCTGGTTCGCGACCGCCTATCCCTGGCGCGAGCATCCGGCGGTGAAGGCGCTGGCCCCGCTGGCCGGCGAACTGGGCGTGGTGATCCCCATCTCGATCTTCGAGCGCGAGGGGCCGCATTACTTCAACAGCCTCGTCATGGCCGACGCGGACGGCAGCCTGATGGGCGTCTACCGCAAGAGCCATATCCCCGACGGCCCGGGCTACATGGAGAAGTACTACTTCCGGCCCGGCGACACCGGCTTCAAGGTCTGGGACACCCGCTTCGGCCGGATCGGCGTCGGGATCTGCTGGGACCAGTGGTACCCGGAGTGCGCGCGCGCCATGGCCCTGATGGGGGCCGAGGTGCTGCTCTACCCCACCGCCATCGGCTCCGAGCCGCATGACGCCAGCCTGGACACCGCCGCGCCCTGGCGCCGGGCGATGCAGGGCCATGCCGTTTCGAACGTGATCCCGGTCGTCGGCGCCAACCGTACGGGCTTCGAGCCTTGGGACGGCTATCCCAACGGTGGCCAGCAGTTCTATGGCTCCAGCTTCATCGCCGACCACCGGGGCGACCTGGTCTCGGCGCTGGGCCGCGAGGACGAGGGCCTGGTGAAGGCCACCTTCGACCTCGACTTCCTGAACACCCACCGCGCCGCCTGGGGCTTTTTCCGCGACCGGCGGACCGACCTCTACGGCGCGCTGGCGAGCCCGCGCCCGCAATGATCCGGACCGAACGCCTCCTGCTCCGCGCCTGGCGCGACGACGATTTGGATGCGCTCGACGCCATCAACAGCGATCCGCGAGTCCACGACTGGCTGGGCGGCCCGATCAGCCGCGACCAGAGCCAGGCTATGATGGCGCGGGTGAACGATCATATCGACCGGCACGGCTTCGGCTTCTTCGCGGCCGAGCTGCTGGCGGACGGCCGGCTGATCGGCGCCGTCGGCCTGCAGGTGCTACGCGACGAGCTGCCGCCGGCGCCCGGTGTCGAGCTGGGCTGGCGGCTGTCGCCGGAGGCCCAGGGCACGGGCCTCGCCACCGAAGGCGCCGCCGCCGTCCTGGCCTGGGGCTTCGCCAACCTGCCGCTGGACGAACTGGTGGCCTTCACGGCCGTGAGCAACGTCCGCTCGCAGGCGGTGATGCGGCGGATCGGCATGGCGCACGACCCGGCCCGCGACTTCGACCACCCGGTGCTGGCGCAGGATCACCCCCTGCGCCGTCACCTGCTGTTCGCGGCGAAGAGGCCCGGCTAGGCGTCGCAGCCTTCGGGCTTCGCCTTCACCGTCGACATCTCGCGCCTGGCCGCCGCCATGTCGGCGACGAAGGTCGGGTCGGAGTGCAGGCGCGCGACCATGGCCGAGCCCAGGCTGCGGCCGGCCTCCACGTCCGAGATGAAGTGGACGCCGCAGATCACCCGGCTCTCGCCCGACTCCCGGCCCAGGGTCAGCACCTTGTCTGCGGCGCCCGGCGACAGCTCGGTGAGGATCAGCGCCCAGGCCCAGGCGGTCATCGAGTGACCCGAGGGATAGGACGCATTGGTCCGCATCCAGTCCTCGCGCGGAACGCACAGCGGCGCGTCGTTGCCGATCAGCGGGCGCTTGCGGTCGTAGAAGTCCTTGGCCGGCGTGCCCACGGTGCGCACGTCCAGCTCGACCCGGTGCAGGATGTTGAGCGTGCGCGGCGTGGTCTTCTCGTCCAGCTTCACGCCGACGGCGCAGGAGAAGCGGCGGATCGCGCCGCCGCCCCACAGGTCGTTGTCCTGGATCGCCGTCTTCCAACGGGCCGAGCCCTCGAGCTTGCGGGTCTCCTCGAACAGCGTCCGGTCGGCCTTGCCGTGCGGCGAGTCCACCGCCGGCGGCGGGCCGAGGATGGCCTTGCCGTCCAGCGGATTGGCCGTGAAGTAGCCGGTGAGCTTGGTCGGTTTCGGCCCCATCGACGCATCGTCAGCCGTCGGAGCCGACGCCGTGGCGCAGGCCGAGAGGGTGAGAACCGCCGCGGCGGTGAGGAGATGGCGGATCAAAATCGCTCGTCCCGTTCAGCTTCGCAGCACGGTCTTGCCGTTCTTGATGACCGTCGCGCCCCGTTCCTTAACCCGCGCTTCGAACGAGATCACGCCCCCATCCTTCCAGATATCCACGGTGATCGTATCCCCGGGGAACACCGGGGCCGAGAACCGCGCCTGGTGGCTGAGGATCTGGTCGGCGTCGTAGCCCGTGATCGCCTGCAGCACGGCGCGGCACGTGATGCCGTAGGTGCAGAGGCCATGCAGGATCGGACGCGGGAAGCCGGCGCGCTTCGCCACGTCGGGATCGGAATGCAGCGGGTTGCGGTCGCCGTTGAGGCGGTAGAGCAGAGCCTGGTCGGGGCGGGTGGCGAAATCCACCGACAGGTCCGGCTCGCGCTCCGGAACGGGGTGCGGTTCGGGCGCGCCGTCGGCCGGGCCGCCGAAGCCGCCGTCGCCGCGGCAGAAGCTGGAGCCGGTCAGGGTGGCGACCTTCTCGCCCTTCTCGTCGCGCCAGACGGTCTCGGAGACCAGCACCGCGCCCTTGTCCTTGCCCTTGTCGTAGGCGCCGATCGTCCGGCTCTCGCTGGTGAACGTGCCGCTGGACGGCAGCGGCCGGTGCAGTTCCACCTTCTGCTCGCCGTGCACCAGCATGAGGAAGTTCGGCGCGCTCGGGCGGTGACCTTCCTTGGTCGGCAGGGGCTCGCCCCGGGCCCGGCCGGCCAGCACGGTCGCCGCCGTGGGCACGACCTTCAGACCCTTCTCGTAGACGAACGCCAGCTCGGTCTCGTCCATCGGGTCGGCGCCCAGGCCGATGCCCAGCGCGTAGAGCATCACGTCCTTGTCGTCGTAGCTGAACGTCTTGGGCTGCGTGCCCTGGTCCAGGATGTCCGGATAGTGGATCGGCATGGCGTCTTCCCTCCCGTTGTTCGTTCTTTCGGTATGGCGATTGAACGGGCTGACGAGGCCGGGCGCAAGCCGCGCGCCGCATTTGCCGCCTGAGGTGGGATCGGCTAGGAGAGGCCCCTTCGCGCGCGCCCGAACGCCGGTCGCCGCGCCCAGAAAAAGTTTCGAAGGTTCCTAGATGGCCACCCAACCGATGCCGCCGGGCCAGCTCTCCGGCAACGTCCTGTTCTATTCCAAGCCCGAGCCGCTGGCGAAGGAGCTGCACTCCAAGATCGGCGTCAAGCGGATGGACGGGCCGTTCGGCTTCGCCAAGACCGGCCACGCGATCCCGCTGACCGTCGGCGAGTTCCCGCTGGCCATGGTCACCGGTCCGATCATCTTCGTCGGCGACGAGAAGCTGCCGATCGCCGTGATGGGGCTGAACTCGGGTGAGAACATGTTCGTCAAGGACGACGGCACGTTCGAGAGCGGGATCTACATCCCGGCCTACGTCCGCCGCTATCCGTTCGTGTTCGCCAACGACGACAGCACCAAGCAGATGGTGCTGTGCATCGACCGCAACGCCGAGTTCATCGTCGACAAGGGCTGGGACATGGCCTTCTTCGACGAGAAGGGCGAGCCGACCGAGTACACGAAGAACTGCATCGAGTTCTGCAACAATTTCGAGATCGAGCGTCAGCGGACCGTCAGCTTCGTCCAGCTGCTGAAGGACCTCGACCTGTTCGAGACCAAGACCGCCTCGTTCACCCCGGCCAATCCGGACGGCACGCAAGGCGAGCCCCAGAAGATCGCCGAGTACTTCGGCGTCTCGGAAGAGAAGCTGAACGCCCTGCCGCCGGAGAAGTTCGTCGAGCTGCGCGACAACGGCGCCCTGGGCCAGATCTACGCCCACCTGCACAGCCTGGTCGGCTGGGACCGCCTGGTCGCCCTCGCGCTGACCAAGGCCGCTCAGCAACCGCAAGCGCTGAACAGCTAGGACACGATTTCCCTCCCCTTCATGGGGAGGGATAGACTGCGCAGCAGTCAGGGTGGGGAGAGGTTCGGCCCGCTCGGAGCCCGATCCCCGCATCCCCACCCGTCTCGCTGCGCTCGCCACCCTCCCCATGAAGGGGAGGGAAAGACGCTAGCGCGTGAACACACTCCGCGTCAGGCACGAGAAGACCAGACGGCCCGCCTCGTCGAGCAGGTCGTGCTGGGCGATGACGATGCCCTTGTCGTCGCCGACCGGGTCCTTGGCCATAACCGTCATCCGCCCGCGCAGCAGCTCGCCCGGCGGCGGGTTTCGCATCCAGCGCAGGGCGTCGACGCCCAGGCGCTTGGTCTGGGGCCAGTCGGTGGACGCCACCGCGTCGAGCCGGGCCCAGATCGCGTAGACCATCGCGTCGGGCGCGCCGCGGTCGATGGACCATCCTGGGGTGAAGGCCGCGCAGAACACCTCCAGCGCCGCCGGATCGACCGCCGCGGCCCCCAGCGAGGCGACCTGACCGATCTCGATGTCGTCAAAGGAGGCGGGCAAGCGGTGGCTCCCTGATTCTGCGGAACGCGATGACGCGATCATCGCGCGTGCAGCCCGCAAGTCGAGCCTGCTTTGCGTCCGAGACATCCGCACGCCATATAGCGACGGTAACCGGTCAGGCCTCGAGGTGAGGATGCGTTTTCTGCTGGGCGCCGTGGGCGCTCTCCTCTTTGCGTTCGGCGGATCCGTCGGAGCCGTGGCCCAACCGGTCAACACGGGCCACCTGACGGCCGAGCTCGTCTCGTCGACGCAAGGCGTCGCGCCGGGCCAGACCATCCACGTCGCCCTGCGCCAGCAGATCCAGAAGGACTGGCACACCTACTGGCGCAATGCCGGTGATTCCGGCGAGGCCACCAAGCTAACCTGGACCCTGCCCAAGGGCTGGACCGCCGGTGAGTTCACCTGGCCCACGCCGCACCGCCTGCCGGTCGGGCCGCTGGTCAACTACGGCTACGAGGGCGAGGTGATCCTGCCGGTGACGCTGACCGCGCCCGCCGACGCCAAGCCGGGCCAGACCGTCACCCTGACCGCCAAGGCCCAGTTCCTGGTCTGCGCCGACATCTGCGTGCCCGAGGACGCGGACCTCTCGCTGTCCCTGCCCGTGACTGCGGGTCCTGCCCCGAGCGATCCGCAGTGGGGCGCCAAGATCGCCAAGACCCTGGCCGACGCGCCCAAGCCGGCCGGACTGGCGGGCGCGTTCGAAAAGCAGGGCGAGGTCGTGAAGCTGGCCATCACCGGCGCGGCGCTGAAGGGCGCGGACCTGGCCGGCGCCTATTTCTTCCCGTTCTCCGGCTCGGTGCTGGACCACGCCAAGGCGCAGCCGATCGAACGGGGCGCCGAGGGCCTGACCCTGACGATCACGCCCGGCTTCGGGTTCCAGTCGGCCGCCCCCGAGGAGATTGCCGGCGTGCTGTCGCTGGAGGGCAAGGCCTATGAGGTGAGCGCCAAGCCGGGCCCGTTGCCGGCCGGAGCCTCCGGCCTCGGCCCGCCGCCGGCCAAGGTCATGGCGCCCGCCGGCGCCGAGGGGCTCGGCCTGATCTCGGCGATGCTGTTCGCGTTCGGCGGCGGCCTGATCCTCAACCTGATGCCCTGCGTCTTCCCGGTGCTGGCCATGAAGGCGGCCTCGCTGGCCGGACATGGCGGGGCGAACGGCGAGGCGCGTCGCCAGGGCGTGGCGTTCGGCGTCGGCGTGCTGGCGACCTTCCTGACATTGGCCGGCGCGCTGATCGCGGCCCGCGCCGCCGGCGGCGAAGTCGGCTGGGGCTTCCAACTGCAGAACCCCACGGTCGTGGCGGCCCTGGCGCTCATCATGCTGGCCGTGGCGCTGAACCTCTCCGGCGTCTTCGAGGTCGGGACCTCACTGCAGGGCGTCGGCTCCGCGCTGGCCTCGCGAGGCGGCCTCTCGGGCGCGTTCTTCACGGGAGTCCTGGCCGTGGTGGTGGCCGCGCCCTGCACGGCGCCGTTCATGGGCCCCGCCATCGGCTGGGCGCTGACCCAGCCGCCCATCGCCGCGCTGGCGGTGTTCCTGGGCCTGGGCGTCGGCTTCGCGGCGCCCTTCGTGGCCGTGGCCTTCGTGCCCGCGCTGATCAACCGCCTGCCACGCCCCGGCCCGTGGATGGACGTGTTCCGCAAGGCCCTGGCCTTCCCGATGTACGGCGCCGTCGCCTGGCTGGTCTGGGTGTTGACGGTGCAGGCCGGTCCCAACGCCGTTCCCCGTATCCTGGGGGCGGGCATCCTGCTGGCCTTCGCCCTTTGGATCGCCGGCGCCGCCCAGCGCCGCCATGCCCTGGGCGGCCGCCCGGGCGCCCTGGCCGCCGTCGCCGGGGTGCTGAGCGTCCTGGCCGTGGCCGGCGGCGCCGTCTGGCCGGCCTATGCCGAGGCCGGCTCCGGCGGCGGCGCCGAGGCCGCCGAGTTGGACGAGCAGGCCTACACGCCCGAGAAGCTCGCCGCCCTGCGCGCCGAAGGTCGGCCGGTGCTGGTGAACTATACCGCCGCCTGGTGCGTGAGTTGCCAGGTGAACGATCAGGTCGCGCTCTCCACCAAGCCGGTCTCCGAGGCCCTGGCCCGCAACAACGCCGTCTACCTGAAGGCCGACTGGACCAGGCGCGACCCTCTGATCGCCGAGGAACTGGCCCGTTTCGGCCGCGCGGGTGTTCCGCTGTACCTCGTCTATGGCGCGAAGGGCGGGGATCCCGCTATCCTCCCCACGCTCCTGACCCCGGGCCTCGTCGTGAAGGCGCTGGACACCGCCGGGAAGAGCTGACCGACCGCTACGTTTTCGCCCCCCGACCTGGAGACGCAACGATGATCGATCGCCGCCTGATCCTGGGCTTGCTGGCTACCGCGGCCCTCGCCTCCCCCGCCCTCGCCGCGCCGACCATCGGCCAGCCGGCGCCGGCCTTCTCGGCGGTCGACGCCGACGGCAAGACCCGCTCGCTCTCGGAGTTCAAAGGCAAGACCGTGGTTCTCGAGTGGACCAACAACGGCTGCCCGTACGTCCAGAAGCACTACAACTCGGGCAGTATGCAGGGCGCCCAGAGCGCCGCGACCAAGGACGGCGTGGTGTGGCTCACCCTCGTCTCGTCCGCCCCCGGCATGCAGGGCTATGTCACCGGCGCCGAAGCCAAGGCCTGGAAGGCCAAGGAGAAGGCCTCGTCCACGGCGGTCCTGCTCGATCCCAAGGGAACGGTCGGCCGCACCTACGAGGCCAAGACCACGCCGCACATGTACGTCATCGATAAGACCGGAAAGCTGGTCTACATGGGCGGCATCGACGACAAGCCGTCGTCGGACCCCGCCAGCCTGAAGGGCGCCAAGAACTACGTCACCGCCGCGCTGGCCGACGTGAAGGCGGGCCGCGCGGTGGCCGAAGCGGCGACCCGCCCCTATGGCTGCAGTGTGAAGTACGGCTCCGCCGGCTAAGAGGTACGCTTGTCCGAGACCCATGCCGCCTGGGCGGCCCTTGAAACGGCCGCCACGGCGGCGCGTGGCCGCCGCATCGTCGGCCTGTTCGACGCCGAGCCCGACCGCCTCTCGCGGCTGACGCTGGAGGCGGCGGGTCTCGAACTCGACCTGTCGAAACAGCCCTGGTCGCTGGCCGACGTCGCCGTGATGCTGGATCTGGCCCGCGTCAGCGGCGTCGATGCCGCCCGCAAGCGCCTGTTCGCGGGCGAGGTGGTCAACGCCTCGGAAGGGCGCCCTGCCCTGCACATGGCGTTGCGCGCGCCGCAGGGCGCCGACTACCACGCCGACGGCCAGCCGGTGTCGCACGAGGTGGAGGCCAGCCGGGCCGCCATGCGCGCCTTCGCCGACGCCGTGCGCTCGGGCGAGAAGCAGGGCTGCACGGGCAAGCCGTTCAAGGCCATCGTCCACATCGGCATCGGCGGCTCGGACCTCGGCCCCCGGCTGATCTGGGAGGCGCTGAAGCCCCTGGCTCCGCAGATCGAGCTGCGCTTCGCCGCCAACGTCGATCCGGCGGAACTGGCCCAGGCCCTCACCGGCCTGGATCCGGCCGAGACCATGGTGGTCACCGTCTCCAAGACATTCACCACCCTCGAGACCCTGACCAACGCCGAGACCGCCCGAGCCTGGCTGCGCGCGACCCTGGGCAAGGCCTCGGACTCGCACCTCGTCGCGGTCTCGGCCGCCCCCGACAAGGCCCAGGCCTTCGGCGTGCCGGCGGACCAGGTGTTCGGATTCTGGGACTGGGTCGGCGGCCGCTACTCGATCTGGTCGGCGGTGGGGCTTTCGTGCGCCGTCGCCCTGGGCTTCGACGTCTTCGAGCGCCTGCACGCGGGCGCGGCGACCCTGGACTCGCACTTCCGATCGGCCCCGCTGGAGCGCAACGCCCCGGTGATGCTGGCCCTGGCGCATGTGTTCAACCGCAACGGACTGGGCCGCCCGATCCGCGCGGTCGTTCCCTATGCCCAGCGGCTGCGCCTGTTCGCCGCCTTCCTGCAGCAGCTGGAGATGGAGTCGAACGGCAAGCGGGTGACCGCTGACGGCGCGCCCGTCGCGCACGCCACCGCCGCCAGCGTGTTCGGCGACGCGGGCACGAACGGCCAGCACGCGTTCTTTCAGCTCCTGCACCAGGGCACGGACGTTGTCCCGATCGACATCCTGGCCGTCCGCGAAGGCTCCGAGGGCGATCCCTCCGCCCAGCGCAAGCTGCTGGCCAACGCCGTGGCCCAGGCTGAGGCGCTTCTGGTGGGACGTAGCGAGGGTGAAGTCCGCGCCGAGCTCGCCGGCCGGCCCGACGCCGACACCCTGGCGCCGCAGCGCACGTTCCCAGGCGACCGCCCTTCCACCTTCCTGTTGCTGGACCGGCTGGATCCCGAACGCCTCGGCGCCCTGATCGCGCTCTACGAGCACAAGACCTTCGTCGAGGGCGTGCTCTGGGGGATCAACAGCTTCGACCAGTGGGGCGTGGAGCTGGGCAAGACGCTCGCGACCCGCGTCCTCGGCGAACTGCAGGGCGGCTCGGCGGGCCATCACGACCCGTCGACGGCGGCGCTGATCGCGCGGCTGAAAGGCTGAGCCCGGCCTCACCGCCCCCTCCACCACTTCGGGGTCCCCCTCCCCCGCAGGCGGGGGAGGTTCGCAGCCTTCAAGGCCTCGAAAACCTCCCCCATGAATGGGGGAGGGGGACCCCGAAGGGGTGGAGGGGGCGGTGGGCTCGGCGCTCACGTCGGCCGCCCAACTTGCCCCGCCCGCACGCAGCAGGTCATCATCCCCGCATGACGCTCGCCACCCCGGCCGCCGGCGTCCGCCGCACGGCGGGCCGCGACCACATCGTCGATGTGCTGATCGCCGAGCGGGCGCCGAAACTGGCCGGCAGCCCGGCGTGGCCGGTCGCGCGCCCGCTCCTGTACGCCCTGCTCGACTACGCCAAGGCGCGGCGCATGGCCGACGCCATCGCACCCCTGCCCGGCCGCGCGGCTCTGGATCACATCTCGGACCTGCTGGCGCTGAAGGTGGCCATTTCCGGCCTCGCGCACGCCCCGGCGAGCGGCCGGCTGGTCGTGATCTGCAACCACCCCACGGGCATCGGCGACGGCATCGCGGTCTATGACGCGCTCAAGGCCCTGCGGCCCGACATCTGCTTCTACGCCAACGCCGACGCGCACCGCGTCTCGCCCGGCTTCGGCGAGGTGCTGATCCCGGTGGAGTGGGTCGAAGCCAAGCGCACCCGCGAGAAGACCCGCGCGACCCTGACCCTCACCCGCGAGGCGATGGAGGCCGAAAGGTGCCTGGTGATCTTCCCCGCCGGGCGCCTGGCGCGGAAGCAGGCCGACGGCGCTCTGCGCGAATCCGAGTGGATGAGCTCGGCCGTCTCGATCGCCCGCAAGTACGACGCCCCCGTGCTGCCGATCCATCTGGATGGCCCCTGGTCGACGCTCTTCCACTTCTTCCATGGGTTCTCTGGCGAGCTGCGCGACATCACCCTTTTCCATGAGCTGCTGAACAAGCACGGCCGGCCGTTCAGGCTGACGGTCGGTCCGGTCATCCCGCCCGCCGCGCTCGACGGCGATCCCGGCGAGATGACCCAGCGCCTCAAGGCCTATGTGCAGGACGGCCTGCCGGCCGATCCGTCGCGGCCGTTCGCATGATCCTGGCGGACGAGACGGCGACGGCCCGGCTGGGCGCGGCGGTGGCGGCGCAGCTGCGCGCGGGCGAGGCCGTGTGCCTGTCGGGCCCGCTGGGCGCCGGCAAGTCGACCCTGGCCCGGGCGCTGGTGCGGGCGCTGACCACGCCCGACGAGGACGTTCCCAGCCCGACATTCACCCTGGTTCAGTTCTACGAGGGCGATCGTCTCAACGTCGCCCACTTCGACCTCTATCGACTGAGCAGCCCCGACGAAGCGTACGAGATCGGCCTGGACGAGGCCCTGGACGACGGCGCGGCGGTGATCGAATGGCCCGAGCGGCTGGAGGGCGACCTGCCCCCCGACCGACTCGATATAGTGATCGAGCCCGCCGGGGATGCGGCGGGCCGGCGGGTGCGGCTCACCCCGCACGGCGCCTGGGAAGGACGTGGACTTGAGTTCGGACCGTGAGGCCCTGAAGGCCGAGTTCCTGCGCGGCGCGGGACTGGGCGACGCACGGCGCGAGCCCTTCGCGGGCGACGCGTCCACGCGCACGTTCGAGCGCGTCCATCTGGCCGACGGCACGACCCGCTTCTTCATGGACCAGCCGCCGGCGCTAGAGACCGTGGTCTGCCCGCCGGGCGCCAGCGACGCCGAGCGGATGGCCCTGGGCTACAACGCCGCCGCGCGCCTGGCCGCCGGGTCGGTCGCCGCCTTCGTCACCGCTGCGGCGTGGCTGCGCGACCATGGCCTGTCCGCGCCGCGCATCGACGCCTTCGACGCGGAGGCGGGCCTCGTCGTGCTCGAAGACCTGGGCGACGGCCTGTTCGCCACCCTGATCGAGAACGGCCAGGACGAGCGCCCGCTCTACGAGGCCGCCGTCGACGTGCAGGTGGCCATGCAGGCCGAGCCTCCGCCGCGGACCCTCTCGTACCAGGGCGTGTCGTGGCCGCTGCTGACCTATGATGCGCTCGCCTTGAAGGTCGCCACCGACACCTTCATCGACCTGTGGCCGCGTTTCTCGGGCCTGCCGGCCTTCGGCGAGGCGGCCGTGGCCGAGTGGGACGCCCTCTGGGCTCCGGTCTGGGTGCGTGGCGTCGCCGGCGCCGACGTCTTCACGCATCGCGACTATCACGCGCGCAACCTGCTGTGGCTGCCCGAGCGGACCGGCGTCGCGCGCGTCGGCATGGTGGATTTCCAGGACGCCCTGCGCGCCCACCCGGCCTGGGACCTGCTGCACCTGCTGCAGGACGCCCGCCGCGACGTCTCTCCAGAGCTGGAGGCGGCCATGCTGGACCGCTTCCTGAGCCAGAAGCCCGGACTGGACCGCGAGCTGTTCCTGGCCGACTACCGGGCGCTGGCCGCCTCGAACGCCGCCCGCATCCTGGGCCGGGTGTTCGCCCGCCAGGTCCTGCTGGGCCGTCCGCAGTACAAGGCCTACATGCCGCGCACCTGGCGCTATCTCGAACGCAACCTGGCGGACCCGGCGATGACGGGTCTGAAGGCCTGGTTCGACCGCCACGTCCCGCCGGAGTTCCGCGCGTGAGCCGCCCCGGCCCCAAGACCGCCATGGTGCTGGCCGCCGGCCTGGGCACCCGGATGCGACCGCTGACCGACAGCAGGCCGAAGGCCCTGGTCACCGTGGCGGGCCGCACGCTGATCGACCATGTCCTGGACCGCCTGCGCGACGCGGGCGTCGAGCGGGTGGTGGTCAACGTCCACCACTTCGCCGACCAGATGGAGGCCCACCTGGCGGGCCGCCGCGACCTGCAGGTGCTGATCTCCGACGAGCGTGGGGCGCTGCTCGATTCCGGCGGCGGCATCCGTCACGCCACCGACAAGCTGGGCCGCGACCCGGTCTTTGTGGCCAACATCGACTCGCTGTGGATCGAAGGCGCCACGCCCGCGCTGGAGACGTTGAAGGCCGCCTGGGACCCGGCGGCCATGGACATCCTTCTGCTGCTGGTGAAGCGCGGCCACGGCATCGGCTTCGAGGGGCCGCAGGGCTTCTTCCGCGATGAAGCCGGCAGGCTGACCCACTCGGTCGCGCCCGAGCCGCCGACGCCCTTCGCCAACATGGGCATAGCGATCCTCAATCCGCAGGTGCTGGACGACCAGCCGGCGGGCGCGTTCTCGATCGTCCCCGTCTGGCGCCGGCTGCAGGCCGTCGGTCGGCTGCACGGCGTCGCCATGGACGGCTACTGGATGCACGTGGGCGATCCCGCCGCGCGGGACGCGGCCGAGGCGAAGCTGCTCAGCGAGGCGGGGGCGACGTGACCACCTTCTTCGAGCAGCAGGGCTCGCGCTGGTTCAACATCCCGGCGCACCGGCCGTTCGCGGAAGATCTGGCCCAGGGCCTCTACGACGCGCTGGCGCCGCTGGGGCCGGAAGCCCTGGCCGACGCGGTCGTGCTGGTGCCCACCCGCCGGGGCGCCCGGGCTCTTGCCGACGCCTTCATCAAGGCGGCCGGCGGGCGCGCCGTGCTGCCGCCGCAGATGCGGCCCCTGGGCGATCTGGAAGCCGGAGAGCCGCCCTTCGAGCCCGGCGACCTGGCCCTGGACCTGCCGGCCGCCATCGACCCGCTTCGCCGCCGCTTCGAACTGACCCGGATGGTGTCCGAACTCGCCGAACACGTGCCCGGGGGCGTCACCTCGGCCGGTGCGGCGCTGGACCTGGCCGAGGCGCTGGGCGGCTTCCTGGACAGCCTGCAGATCGAGGAGATCGAGGTCGGCGACAAGCTCGCCGACCTGGTCGACGCCGACGTCGCCGACCACTGGCGGGTCTCGCGGGTATTCCTGGAGGAGGCCCTGCGCCGGTGGCCGGCGCGACTGGCCGCCCTCGGCGTGGTCGATGTCAGCGAACGGCGGGTGCGCCTCCTGCGCCGCCTGGCCGAGGTCTGGACCCGCAGTCCGCCGGCGGGCGTGCTGGTCGCCGCGGGCTCGACAGGCACCGCGCCCGCGACCCGGGCGCTGCTGATCGCGGTGTCGCGGGCGCCGAAGGGCGCGGTGGTGTTGCCGGCCCTGGATCAGGACCTCGCCGACAAGGCCTGGGGCGCGATCGACGTGCAGCACCCGCAGGGGGCGCTGAAGCGCCTGCTGGTCGAGGCCAGGACGCCTCGGGGCGAGGTGCGCGTCTGGCCTGCGTCGTCGGCCCCCAACGCCGGCGGCCGCTGGCGGCGCAGGATCATCAACGAGGCGCTCCGGCCGGCCGACGAGACCGCCGACTGGCTGCGTGTGATCGAGGCGCTGCGCGCCGAACAGGACGACGCCGTCGCCGCCGGTCTCGCGGGCCTGTCGCTGGTCAGCGCCCGCACCGAGGAGGAGGCCGCCACCGCCACGGCGCTGATGCTGCGCGAAGCGCTGGAGGTCCCGGAGCGCACCGCCGCCCTGGTGACGCCCGACCAGGCCCTGGCCCGCCGGGTGGTCGCCAAGCTGGCCCGCTGGGGCGTGGTCCCCGACAGTTCGGCGGGCGAGAGCCTGGCGGGCTGCCGCTGTGGCGCGCTGGCGGGGCTGATCGCACGGGCAGCGGTCGATCCCGCCGACCCCGTCACCTTGCTGGGCCTGTTGAAGCACCCCTTCTCGCGGCTCGGCGAAACCTCCGCGTTCGAGCGCGCCGCCCTGCGAGGCCCCCGCGCCCGCACCCTGGACGAACTGAAGGCGCGACTGGAGGAGAAGGCGCCGGAGGCCCTGCCGACCGCCGTGCGGCTGGAGGCGGTGATCGCGGGACTGTCGTGGACCGGCGAGACTGACTCCCCCGCCGAGGCCGCGCGCCGCATGGCCGCCGCGATGGAGGCGATCGCCGCCGACGCGGCCGGCGCGACAGGCGACCTCTGGGCCGGCCACGGCGGCGAGGCCATGTCACGGCTGCTGGGCGCCCTGGTGCGCGAGGGCGACGCCCTGCCCTCCGTCACGCCGCGACAGTTCGCCGACCTGCTGGCCAAGCTGATGGACGGCGAGACGATCCGATCGGGCGGCGCCACGCATCCGCGCCTGCGCATCCTGGGCGCCATCGAGGCGCGTCTGGTCCGGGCCGACCGGCTGGTGGTGGCGGGACTGGAAGAAGGCGTCTGGCCTGGCGGCGCGCCGCTGGACCCGTTCCTGTCGCGGCCCATGCGCGAGCGGCTGGGCCTGCCCTCGCCCGAGCGGCGGATCGGCCTGGCCGCCCACGACTTCGCCCAGGCCGCCTGCGCGCCCGAGGTGATCCTGCTGCACACCGAACGCCGGGAGGGCGCACCATCGGTGAAGTCACGCTGGCTCTGGCGGCTGGAGACGCTGGCGCGCGGCGCCGGCGTGACGGTTCCAGGGCGATTCGAGGTGCTGGACTGGGCCCGGGCCCTCGACGCGCCGGGCGGCTATGAGCCCTTCAAGCGCCCCGCGCCGATCCCGCCCGTGGCGCACCGGCCGCGCGTGATGGCGGTGACGCGCGTGGAGAGCCTGACGCGCGATCCTTACGCCGTCTGGGCGCGCGACATCCTGCGTCTCTATCCGTTGGACCGCCCCGACGAGCAGGCCGACGCCCGCGCCCGGGGCACCGCGATCCACGCGGCCTTCGAACGCTTCGCCGAGACCTTCCCGGACGCCTTGCCGGACGATGCGGCCTCGGCCTTCGCCGGCTTCTACATGGAGGCGCTGGTCGCCGCCGGCCTGCCGCATGAAGCCCTGGCCCGCGAGGCCGCGCTGGCCGCCGAGGCCGCGGCCTGGGTCGCCGACCTAGAACGCGAGCGCCGCGACGGCCGACGCATCGTGGTCGAGCTGAAGGGCGAGCACACGATCCAGACGCCGGCCGGTCCCTTCACCGTCAACGCCCGCGCCGACCGCATCGAGGTCACTGCCGACGGGCACGGGCACATCCTCGACTACAAGACCGGCAAGGCGCCGTCGAAGAGGGAGGTGCAGACCGGTTTCTCGCCGCAGCTGACCCTCACCGCGGCGATCCTGGCGGCGGGCGGGTTCCCCGAGTTGGGCCGGGTGTCGCCGGGCGACCTGACCTATCTGGAGGTCACCGGCCGCAAGCCCGCCGGCAAGGTCGAGACGCGCGCCACCGCCGGCGACGAGAGCGCCGAGGCGGCCGACCGCGCCCTGGAGGGCCTGCACAAGCTGATCGCCCGCTTCGACGATCCGGCCCAACCGTACCTCAGCCGGGTCGCGCCCCAGTTCGTGAAGGCGCGGGTCAGCGACTACGACCACCTCGCCCGGGTGTTCGAATGGTCAACCAGCGGCGAGGAGGGCGAGGAATGAGCCTCGATCTCATGGCGCCGGCGATCGATCCGCAGAAGCTGGCGGCCGATCCGGGCCTCTCGGCCTTCGTCACGGCCAACGCCGGGTCGGGAAAGACCAAGACCCTGATCGATCGGGTCGCGCGCCTGCTGCTGGCCGGGGCCGAGCCCGAGACCATCCTCTGCGTGACCTACACCAAGGCGGCGGCCGCCGAGATGCAGCGTCGTCTGTTCCAGGTGCTGGGCGAATGGTCGGTGCTGCCCGACGCGGCGTTGGCCGGCAAGCTGGCGGCGCTGCAGGACCGCCCGTTCCACGACCTTTCGCGCGCCCGCAGCCTCTTCGCCCGCGCGCTGGAGACGCCGGGCGGGCTGAAGATCCAGACCATCCACGCGTTCTGCGAGAAGCTGCTGCGGCGGTTCCCGCTCGAGGCCGGCATCTCGCCCAGCTTCCGGGTCATGGACGACGCGGCCTCCGCGGCGGTCGCCGATGCGGCGCGGCGGATGGTGGCCCGGCACGCCATGGGTCATGCCGACGCGGTGGCGCAGGCCTATGCCCGCTTCTCGGTGGCGCTCGACTTCCAGAGCTTCCAGTCGATGTTCGCCGAGTTCGAGACCCGTCGCGGCGTGCTGCGGGATTTCCTCGACCGCGAGGGCGGGCTGGAGGGGGCCACAGCCTGGGTCTGGCGCGCGGTGGACGTGCCGCGCGGGTCGGGCCCGGATGAGCTCGCCGCCGAGGCCATGGACCGCCTGGACCGCGAGCTGTGGCGCGGAGCGGCCGAAGTCCTGCGGCTGGGCGGGGCGACCGACCAGAAGTGCGCGGCCTTGCTGGCCGCCGTCGCCGCCGATCCCTACGCGACGTTCGAGCAGGCGCTGGCCGCCCTCTTCACCGAGAAGGGCGAGGGCGAGGCGGCCAAGTGGGTCGGCAAGACCAGCGGCCTGAAGGCGCACGAGAACCTGCGGCTCCAGTTGCTGGCCGAGCAGGAGCGGCTGCACCTGGCCCGGCTGCGCATCCGCGCCGCCCAGATCGCCGCCGATAGCGTCGGCGCGCTGACCCTCGCCAACGCCTACCTCCAGGCCTACCGGATCGAGAAGGACGCCGCCGGCGCACTCGACTTCGCGGACCTGATCGAAAAGGCCTGCCACCTGCTGCGTGACCGCCCGGCGGCGGCGTGGGTGCTCTACAAGCTGGACGGCGGCATCGACCACATCCTGCTGGACGAGGCGCAGGATACCGCGCCCGAGCAATGGACCATCGTCAACGCCCTGTCGGAAGAGTTCTTCGCCGGGGCCGGCGTGGGTGGCGAGCAGCGCCTGCGCCAACTGTTCGTCGTGGGGGACGAGAAGCAGTCGATCTACTCGTTCCAGGGCGCCCAGCCCGAACAATTGCTCCAGCAGTTCGAGTTCCACCGCGACCGGGCCACGAACGCCGGCTTCCGTCTCGAGCGCGTGGACCTTCTCACGTCGTGGCGGTCGACGCCCCAGGTGCTGTCGTTCGTCGACGCCGTGTTCACGCCGCCGGGCCTGGCCCAGGCGATCCAGCCGCGCGCCGAGGCCGAGGCGGTGCGGCACAATCCGGCGGCGTTCCGGCTGGAGCACCCCGGGTGCGTCGACGTCTGGCCGCTGGAAGTCGACCGCAAGGGCGAGGAGCGTGAGGCCTGGGACGCGCCGCTGGACGCCGAGCCGGAGGACAGCGCCAACCGTCGCCTCGCCCGCCGGATCGCCGCCGAGATCGGCGCGTTGATCGCGCGTGGCGACGCCGTCTGGGACAAGGACGAGCGCCGCTTCCGCCCTGCGCACGCCGGCGACGTGCTGATCCTGGTGCGCCGCCGCCGGGCGCTGTTCGAGGAAATCCTGCGGGCCCTGAAGCAGGCCGGAATCCCGGTGGCCGGCGCCGACCGCCTGGCGCTGAGCGAGCACATCGTCTTCGACGACCTGGTCGCCCTCGCCCGCTTCCTACTCTACCCGGACGACGAACTGACCCTGGCCGCCCTGCTGAAGAGCCCCTTCGGCGGGCTGACGGACGACAGCCTCTACGCCCTGGCCCACGGGCGGGCGAAGGAGGCGCTGTGGACGCGCCTCGAACGTCGGGCCGAGGAGCAGGCGGACTGGGGCCGGGCTCACGCGTTCCTCACGCACGCCATCGCCGAGGCGAGGACGCGGGCGCCCTTCGAACTCTACGCCCGCCTCCTGGGCTATGTGGACGCGGGCGGCCTCTCCATGCGCCAGCGCCTGTTGCGTCGCCTGGGGGCCGAGGCCGAGGACGCCCTGGACGAGTTCCTCAACCAGGTGCTGGCCGCCGAGGGACGCGGGGTCCACGACCTGGAGAGCCTGGCGGCCGCCCTCGCGGGGCTGGACATCACCGTGAAGCGAGAGATGGAGGCCGACCGGCGCGAGGTGCGGGTGATGACCGCCCATGGCGCCAAGGGGCTGGAAGCGCCGATCGTCTTCCTCCCGGAGACCACCCTCACCCAGACCGCGCGTGGCTCGCCGCTGCTGCGGGTGCGGGACGGCTTCCTCTGGGCTCCGTCGGGAGCGAAGGACTGCGAGGCCACCGCCAGGGCGCGCGAGGACCGCGCCGGCCGTGAGGAAGCGGAGGCCTACCGCCTGCTGTACGTGGCCCTGACCCGCGCCCGGGACCGGCTGATCCTCTGCGGCCGCGTGGCCGAGCGGACCGACCAGGCCAAGCTGCGGGGTTGGTGGGGCGCGATCCGCGACGCCCTGACCCACGCCGACATCGGCGACGGCGTCCGGCAGCTGCAGTCCGGCGACCTGGCGTTCGAACGCTATGGCGACGATCCCGAGCCGATGGGCGCCGGCGCCGGCGCCGAGGCCGCGCCGGCCGGCCTGCCCGCCTGGTCGAGCGTCACCGCCAGACCCGAGGCCTTCGCCCGCTACGCCTCGCCCTCCGATCTTGGCGAGGGCGCGGCCGTGCCCGCCCCTTCGCCGCTGGCCGCCGCACAGGGCCTGGGCCGCTTCCGGCGCGGCGACCTGATCCACCGGCTGCTGCAGCTCCTGCCCGACCTGCCGTCCGGCGAACGCGCGGCCGGCGCGGCGGGGCTTCTGCGCCGCGAGCCGGACCTGACGGCCGACCAGCGCGCCGAGATGGCCGCCGCGGCGCTCTCCGTGCTGGAGGACGATCGTTTCGCCCAGGTGTTCGGTGCGGGGTCGCGGCCCGAGGTCGCGGTGGCCGGCACGGCCGCGGCGCTGCCGCCAGGGTTGCGCATATCGGGCCGCATCGACCGACTGGTGGTGCTGCCCGACCGGGTTCTGGTGGTCGACTTCAAGACCAACCGCCCGTCCCCCGACCGCATCGAGGACGCCGATCCGGCCTATCTGCGCCAGATGGCGCTCTACGCCGCCGTGCTGGCCGATGTCTTCCCCGCACGCCGGATCGAGGCCGCCATCGTCTGGACGGATGGTCCGAAGCTGATGCCGGTTCCAGAAAACCTCGTCGCCCAGACCCTTGCCCAGCTCCGCCGTGACGGTTGATACAGGCTCAGGGGCCGCCTACATGCGCGGATCGAGAGGCGGCGGCGGGCATTTCCGATGCGCCATAGGAGTTTTCACATGAGCACCGTGAAGGTCACCGACGACACCTTCCAGGCCGACGTTCTGCAAGCCTCCCAGCCCGTGCTGGTGGACTTCTGGGCGGAATGGTGCGGCCCCTGCAAGCAGATCGCCCCCGCCCTGGAACAGCTCTCCGACGAGCTGGCCGGCAAGGTGACGATCGCCAAGCTCGACATCGAGCAGAGCCCGACCACCCCCTCGCGCTACGGCGTGCGCGGCATCCCCACGATGATGCTGTTCAAGGACGGCCAGATGGCCTCCATGAAGGTCGGCGCCATGCCCAAGCAGAAGATCCTCGAGTGGCTCACCGAAGCGGGCGTGGCGGCGTAGGCTGATCGCCATCCCTCCCCTTCAGGGGAGGGAAGACTCGGCGAAGCCGAGCAGGGTGGGGCTCGGGAGTTCAGGCGGTGAGCCTGGATGCGATCTCCCCACCCGTCTGGCGCCGCGCGCCATCCACCCTCCCCTGAAGGGGAGGGATGAAGCGCTAGCTCGGCCAGGTTTCCGGGCTCATGGCGAGGACCTCGCCGGCGAAGTGCAGGCCGCCGCAGACCAGGACGTGGGGCGCGGGCCCGTCTGTCTCCAGGGCGCGGGCCACGCCGTCTTCCACATTGGCCGATGTCTCGGCCTGCAGGCCGACGGCGGCGGCGGCCGCCGCCAGTTCCTCGGCGCTGGCCGCGATCGGGCTGTCGAAGGTGGTGCAGATCACCCGCGGCCGCATCTCGGCGAAGGGGCGGAAGAAGCCCTCGGCGTCCTTGCGCGCGAACATCCCGGTCACCAGCACCAGCGGCCTCGGATCTCTGTCCACGATGCGGCTGGCCGCCTCGGCCAGGGCGCGACCTGCGTGCGGATTGTGGCCGCCATCCAGCCAGATGTCGGAGCCTCGCGCTCTCGCGCGCTCGGCCAGCGGCCCGGCGCTCAGCCGTTGCATCCGCGCCGGCCAGACGGCGCTGGACACGCCCTTGCCCAGCACCTCGTCGGAGAGGGCATGGTCGAAGGTCAGGGCCGCCGCCACTGCGACGCCCGCGTTGTCGAACTGATAGCCGCCGAACAGGCTGGGCGCGGGCAGGTCCAGCAGGCGGTCGGGCATCTGCACCAGCAGGCGGCCGCGTTCCTCCCAGGCTTCGAAGTCGCGGCCGGCCATCAGCATGGGGGCCATGCGGTCGTCCGCCTCGCGCTCGATCATCTCCAGCGCCTCTTCCTGCTGGCGCGCGACGACGACGGGGCGGCCCCGCTTGATGATGCCGGCCTTCTCCCAGGCGATCTTCGGCAGGCCCGGGCCCAGCATCTCCAGGTGATCCAGGTCGACGGGCGTGATGACGCTCACGGCCGGGGCGTCGAAGACGTTGGTGGCGTCGAAGCGGCCACCCAGGCCCACCTCGACGATGCAGAGGTCGGCCGGCGTCTCGGCGAAGGCCAGGAAGGCCAGGACCGTGGTGATCTCGAAGAAGCTGATCGGCTCGCCGCCGTTCGCCGCCTCCAGCCGGTCGGTGAGGTCGGTGAGCTGCGCGTCGGTGATCAGCGCGCCCGCCAGCCGGATCCGTTCGGCGAACCGCACCAGGTGCGGTGAGGTCAGGGCGTGGACGCGCAGACCGGCCGCCTCGCCGATGGCGCGCAGATAGGCCACCGTCGAGCCCTTGCCGTTGGTGCCCGCCACATGGATCACCGGCGGGAGCTTGCGATGCGGGTTCCCGACCGCCGCCAGCAGCCGCTCCACCCGTCCGGTGGTCAGGTCTATGAGCGTCGGATGGTTGGCGCGCAGACGCTGGATCACCGCGTCCGAGGCGCGGATCGGGTCATGGCCAGGGTCGGGCGGCAAGGAGTCGACCATCTAACGCCTCTCCTCCCCCAGAGGGGGAGCGGGACCGCGGTACGCGGTGAAGGGGGAATACCCCCAGGCTCGGCGCTCGTTGCGCGCCCCCTCCACCATGCTGCGCATGGTCCCCCTCCCCCTATGGGTGAGGAGCATGGGAGCGGATCTCATTAGGCCGCGCGGGAACGCTCGCGCCCCATCATCAGGGTCTTGAGGATCGAGTTCAGGCGCTCGGGCAGGTCGGTGCGCTTGACCACCTGATCGACCATGCCGTGCTCGACCAGGAACTCCGAGCGCTGGAAGCCCGGCGGCAGGGTCTCGCGGATCGTCTGCTCAATCACCCGGCGGCCGGAGAAGCCGATGGTGGCGTTCGGCTCGGCCAGGTGCACGTCGCCCAGCATGGCGTAGGAGGCGGTGACCCCGCCCGTGGTCGGGTCGGTCAGCACCACCACATAGGGCAGGCCCGCCGACTTCACCTCGTTCAGCGCCAGGGTGGTGCGGGCCATCTGCATGAGGGACAGGGTGCCCTCCTGCATGCGCGCGCCGCCCGAGGCGGTGAAGATCACCAGCGGCACCTCGCGCTTCACGGCCTCCTTGGCCGCGACGACGAAGGTCTCGCCCGCCGCCATGCCCAGGCTGCCGCCCATGAAGGCGAAGTCCTGCACGATCACCACCGCCGGCAGGCCCTGGATATGGCCATAGCCGACGGCCATCGAATCCTGCTCGCCCGTGGTCTTGCGGGCGGCCTTCAGGCGGTCGGGATAGGGCTTGTCGTCCGGGAAGCCCAGCGGGTCATCGGCGACGATCGGCGTCGCGATGCGCTCGTACTTGCCGTCGTCGAAGGTGTAGTCGAGGCGCAGCTTGGCCCCGATCCGCATGTGGTTGCCCGAGGGCGTGACCCACATCGCCGCCTCGAGGTCGGGGCGATACAGCATCTCGCCCGTGTCGGGGCATTTCACCCACAGGTTCTCGGGCGTGTCCTTCTTGGTAAGGCCACGGACGCCGGGCGCGATCCGGGAGAGCCACCCGCGGCGGCGCTCTGCGGGCGGACGCCCAGGCTTTTCGTTTCGGTTTTCAGCCATCGCCATGGTTTTCAGACCGTCGTGAGGCCCCGACGCGAGACGCGCACAGCCTTAGCCAGAGATTCGACTTTGGAAAGAACTCGGGTGGTCACGTCTTCGTTCAAATCCACTGCTTCGGCCACTTCGTCCACAAGCGCGGACCCGACGACCACCGCGTCAGCCACCTGAGCTATAGCCGATGCGCGCTCGGGTGTCTTGATTCCGAAACCGACCGCGACAGGAAGTCCCGAAGCCGCGCGGATCCGCTCGACGTTCGGAGCCACCGCCTGGGCGTCGGCTTCCTTCACGCCGGTCACCCCGGCCACCGACACATAGTAGACGAAGCCCGAGGCCCGGCGGATCACCGTGGGCAGGCGCTTGTCGTCCGTGGTGGGCGTGGTCAGGAAGATCAGCGCCATGCCGTTCGCCTCCAGGGCGTCGGCCAGCGGATCGGCCTCCTCCGGCGGGCAGTCGACCACGATCATGCCGTCGACGCCGGCCTCGGCCGCCGCCTTGGCGAAGGCCTGGAAGCCCCAGGTCACCAGGGGATTCAGATAGCCCATCAGGATGATCGGGGTGTCCGCATCGCCGTCACGGAACGCGCGAATGGCCGAAAGCGTGCCCTTCAGCGTCATGCCCTTGGCCAACGCCCGCTGCGCGGCGCGCTGGATCGGCGGCCCCTCGGCCATGGGATCCGAGAAGGGGAACCCAACCTCGATCAGGTCCGCCCCGGCCGCCGGCAGCCCCTTCAGGATCGCCAGCGCGGTCTCGGCGTCGGGATCCCCGGCCATCACATAGGGCACGAAGGCCGCGCGCTCCTCGGCCTTCAGGGCCGCGAAGCGGGCGTCGATACGGGATTTGGGCAAATCCGGCGTCCCCTAGATCTGACGGCCGAGGTGGGCGGCCACGGTGTTCACGTCCTTGTCGCCACGGCCCGAGAGGTTCAGCACCACCACGCCGTCCTTGCCGACGTCGCGGGCGATGTCGCCGATGCGGGCCAGGGCGTGCGCCGACTCGATGGCCGGCAGGATGCCCTCCAGCTTCGAGAGCAGCATGTAGGCCTCCAGCGACTCGGCGTCGGTGGCGGTCAGGTAGGTCGCGCGGCCCACGTCGTGCAGCCACGAGTGCTCGGGACCGATGCCGGGATAGTCGAGGCCCGCCGAGATCGAATGGGCCTCGGTGATCTGGCCTTCGTCGTCCTGCAGCAGGTAGGTCATGTTGCCGTGGAGCACGCCCGGACGGCCGCCGTTGATCGCAGCCGCGTGCCGGCCGGTGTCCATGCCCTCGCCCGCCGCCTCGACACCGATCAGCTTGACGCCCTCGTCGTTGAGGAACGGGTGGAAGATGCCGATGGCGTTCGAGCCGCCGCCCACGCAGGCGACCACGGCGTCGGGAAGCCGGCCCTCGACGGCCTGCACCTGCTCGCGCACCTCGCGGCCGATCACCGCCTGGAAGTCGCGGACCATCTCCGGATAGGGGTGCATGCCGGCGGCGGTGCCGATCAGGTAGTAGGTGTCGTGGACGTTTGTGACCCAGTCGCGCAGGGCCTCGTTCATGGCGTCCTTCAGGGTCGCCGAGCCCGAGGTCACCGGCCGGACTTCAGCGCCCAGCAGGTTCATGCGGAAGACGTTCGGCTTCTGCCGCTCCACGTCCACCGCGCCCATGTAGACCACGCAGGGCAGGCCGAAGCGGGCGCAGACGGTGGCGGTGGCCACGCCGTGCTGGCCGGCGCCGGTCTCGGCGATGATCCGGGTCTTGCCCATCCGCATGGCCAGCAGGATCTGGCCCATGCAGTTGTTGATCTTGTGGGAGCCGGTGTGATTCAGCTCCTCGCGCTTCAGATAGATCTTCGCGCCGCCGTAGTGGGCGGTCAGCCGCTCGGCGAAGTACAGCGGGCTGGGCCGGCCCACGTAGTGGGTCATGTAGCCGCCCAGTTCCGCCTGGAAGGCCGGGTCGGCCTTGGCCGCCGCATAGGCCGCCGTCAGGTCATGGACCAGCGGCATCAGGGTCTCGGGCACGTACTGACCGCCGAAGTCGCCGAAGCGCCCCTTGGCGTCGGGATAGGCGGCGTAGTCGTTGGGGCGAGTGGGCGCGTTCATCTGGCCTCAGGCGCGGCGGACGGCATCCAGAAACGCCGTGATGAGGAGGGGGTCCTTTAGTCCCGGACCACGTTCCACGCCAGAGGAAACGTCCACCAGCGGCGGGGCCGCGGCCGCCACGGCGGCGGCGACGTTCCAGGGGTCGAGCCCGCCGGCCAGGAACCAGGGCCTGGCGAAGCGGCGGCCGGCCAGCAGCGTCCAGTCGAAGGCCTCGCCCAGCCCGCCGGGCCGCTCGGCGTCCTTCGGCGGCTTGGCGTCGAACATCAGGTGCTCGACCACGCTCTCGTAGGCCGACGCGGCGGCCAGGTCCGAGGATTCCGACACCGGCAACGCCTTGATGATCCCGCGGCCCGCGCGCGCGGCGACCTCCCGCACCCGCGACGGCGTCTCCTTGCCGTGCAGCTGGATCAGGTCGGGCGACAGGCCGGCCATGATCGCGTCGACCTCGGCGTCGGACGGGTCGACCGCCAGCGCCACGATCTTGACGTTGCGGGCCCGGGCCGGCGGCGCCAGGCGTGCGGCGGCGTCGGGCGCGATGTTGCGCGGGCTCTTCGGGAAGAAGACAAAGCCCAGGTAGGCGGCCCCGCCATCCACCGCGGCCTTCACAGCCTCGGGCGTGCTCACGCCGCAGATCTTCGCCTTGGCCGTCATGGCTCCTCCCTTAGCGGGGAGGACGAGCCCAAGCCATCCCTCCCCTTCAGGGGAGGGTGGACGAGGCGAAGCCTCGGACGGGTGGGGATGTATGGGTCAGGCCCCGCGGCTGAACGCCGTTTCCCCACCCTGGCCGCTTCGCGGCCTGTCCCTCCCCTGAAGGAGAGGGATGGTCTTGGTCCTACTTCGCCTTCAGCAGGTCGCGGATCTCGGTGAGCAGGGCTTCCTGCGGGGTCGGGGCGGGCGGCGCCTCGGGGGCGGCCGCTTCCTGGCGGCGCAGGGCGTTCACCGCCTTGACCAGCAGGAACACCACCCAGGCGACGATCAGGAACTTGATGCCGGCGTTGATCAGCGCGCCGTACTGGATCGCCACCAGCTCGCTGGCCTCGGTGGCCGGATCGTCGGGCTTCAGCACGATCGCCAGCTTCGAGAAGTCCACGCCTGACAGCAGCATGCCGATCGGCGGCATCACCACCTGGTCGACCAGCACCTTGACGATGTCGTTGAACGCCGCGCCGATGATCACGCCGACCGCGAGATCGACGACGTTGCCGCGATTGATGAACTCACGGAACTCGGAAAACACGCCCATCAAACCCTCCGTCAATTCAGAGGGCGGCGGCTGCTCAGCCCTCGTCGTCGGCGTTCAGCCGCTCACGCAGCTCCTTGCCGCTCTTGAAGAAGGGGACGTGTTTGGCGCGCACGTCAACCGGCTCGCCGGTGCGCGGATTGCGTCCGGCGCGGGCGTCCCGCGAGCGCACGGACAGGGCGCCGAAGCCGCGCAGTTCGACGCGGCCGCCCTCTTCCAGCGCCTGGATCATGCGTTCCAGCACTACGCCTACAACCCGCTCGATATCCCGTTGGGTCAGGTGCGGGTTCTCTTCCGCGAGCTTCGCGATGAGTTCGGACTTGATCATCTATCCCCTCAAGCGGCGCGACCATGGGCGACTCCGCCTTTGCGATCAAGGCGCAAAAAGGGTTAGCGGATCGTCTAAGGCACAGCTTGTTGAGTCCACGGGCGCTCAACCGGGGGACGCAGAAACGAAAAACGGCGGACCGGTTTCCCGATCCGCCGCCTTCCGAACCCTAGTTTTAGCTAGGTTATTCCTTCGAAGCCTTCTCACGGAGGGCCGCGCCGAGGATGTCACCCAGCGAAGCGCCCGAGTCGGACGAGCCGAACTGCTCGATGGCTTCCTTCTCTTCCGCCATTTCCAGCGACTTGATCGACAGCGAGATGCGGCGAGCCGCCTTGTCGACGTTGGTCACCTGAGCGTCGACGCGGTCACCCACGGCGAAGCGCTCCGGACGCTGGTCGGCGCGATCGCGCGACAGGTCCGACTTGCGGATGAAGGCGGTCATCGGAGCTTCCTCGTCGCCGAACTTCACCTCGATGCCGCCCGAGGTGACCTCGGTGACGGTGGTGGTGACGGTCTGGCCCTTGCGGAAGGTGTCGCCTTGCAGCGGGTCACCCGACAGTTGCTTGATGCCGAGCGAGATACGCTCCTTCTCGACGTCGACGTCCAGGACGCGCGCCTTGACGGTCTCGCCCTTCTGGTACTTGGCGATGGCTTCTTCGCCCGGGGCGGCCCAGTCCAGGTCGCTCAGGTGCACCATGCCGTCGATGTCGCTCTCCAGGCCGATGAACAGGCCGAACTCGGTGGCGTTCTTGACTTCGCCCTCGACGACCGTGCCGATCGGGTGATCCTGCAGGAACTTCTCCCACGGGTTGGCCAGGGCCTGCTTGAGGCCCAGCGAGACGCGGCGCTTGGACGGATCGACGTCCAGCACGACCACATCGACTTCCTGCGAGGTCGAGACGATCTTGCCGGGGTGGACGTTCTTCTTGGTCCACGACATTTCCGACACGTGCACCAGGCCTTCGACGCCCGGCTCCAGCTCCACGAAGGCGCCGTAGTCGGTGATGTTGGTGATGCGGCCGGTGAACTTCGCGCCCACCGGGTACTTGGCTTCCACGCCGTCCCACGGGTCGGACTGGAGCTGCTTCATGCCGAGCGAGATGCGCTGGGTCTCGGGGTTGATCTTGACGATCTGCACCTTGACGGTGTCGCCCACGGCCAGGACCTGGCTCGGGTGGTTGACGCGCTTCCAGCTCATGTCGGTGACGTGCAGCAGACCGTCGATGCCGCCGAGGTCCACGAACGCACCGTAGTCGGTGATGTTCTTGACCACGCCTTCGCGGACTTCACCCTCTTGCAGCTGCGACACCAGTTCGGTGCGCTGCTCGGCGCGGGCTTCTTCCAGGATGGCGCGACGCGAGACGACGATGTTGCCGCGCGGACGGTCCATCTTGAGGATGGCGAAGGGCTGTTCCTTGCCCATGAGCGGGCCGACGTCGCGCACCGGGCGGATGTCGACTTGCGAGCCGGGCAGGAACGCCGAGGCGCCGCCCAGATCGACGGTGAAGCCGCCCTTCACGCGGCCGACGATGACGCCCATCACCGGCTCGTTCTTGGCGTAGACTTCTTCCAGGCGGGTCCAGGCTTCCTCGCGGCGCGCCTTTTCGCGGCTGATCACCGCTTCGCCCATGGCGTTCTCGACGCGCTCGAGGAAGACCTCGACGGTGTCGCCGGCCTTCAGCGGCGGCTTGTCTTCGCCGGGAGCGGTGAATTCCTTCAGCGGCACGCGGCCTTCGGTCTTCAGACCGACGTCCACGATAGCGAAGTCCTTCTCGATGGCCACGACCTTGCCGTGGACCACTTGGCCTTCCATGAAATCACGCCCGCCGAGGGACTCGTCGAGCAGCGCGGCGAAATCGTCACGCGAGGGGTTGAGGCTCAGATCGTCAGCCATGTTGTCTTTCGTACTCAGATGACCATGAGGCCCGCATCTCCGGATGGAGATCGGACGGAGTCCCGCCGGTCGGGTTAGAGGTTGAACCGAAGACGCGGGAAGCACCCCGCGCAGGTGAAGATTTGCCCGCGGCGATCGAGGGAAATGCGCGGGTGGATTTGCCTCGATGGATCAGCTTCCTCGGGAAGCTTCCCAGCGGGCGCGCGCGGCCTCGACGATGCGGCGGGCTGCATCGGCGGCCGGCTCTATACTCATTTCAGTGGTGTCGAGCAAGATCGCGTCGGGCGCCTGGGTCATGGGGGCCGCCTCCCGGCCGCCGTCCCGCTCGTCGCGCCGGCGGATGTCGGCCAGCACGTCCTCGTAGGCCACGGCCTCGCCCTGGCTGCTCAGCTGCTTCCAGCGCCGGTCCGCCCGCACCTCGGGCGTGGCCGTCACATAGAGCTTGGCCGGCGCGTCCGGGCAGATGACCGTCCCGATGTCGCGACCGTCCAGCACCGCCCCGCCCGCCTGGCCGGCGAAGGTGCGCTGGAACTCGAACAGCGCCTCGCGAACGCGCGGATGCACCGCCACCCGGCTGGCCATCTCGCCCGCCGCGCGGGTGCGCAACGCCGGGTCGTCGAGCTGGTCGGCGGTCAGCAGCTTGGCCACCGCGCTCGCCGCCTCGGCGTCGTCCAGGTCGTGGCCCGCGCGCTCGGTCAGCACGCCCACGGCCCGGTACAGCAGGCCGGTGTCCAGCACGGGCAGGCCGAACAGCGCGCCCAGCCGGGTCGCGATCGTGCCCTTGCCCGAGGCGGCCGGGCCGTCCACGGCGATGACGAAGTCGCTCACGCCGCGGCCGGCTGGTCTTGGCCGATCTCGGCGCCCAGGCCTCGCATCATGTCCACGAAGCCTGGGAAGCTGGTGGCGATCATGCCCGGCTCGTCCACGCTCACCGGGCGCTCGGCGGCGAGGCCGAGGATCAGGTGCGACATGGCGATCCGGTGGTCGCCGTGGGTCGTCACGCGGGCGCCGCCCTCGACCAGATGATTGCTGCGCTTGGCGCCCACCACGATCATGCCCTCGGGTTCTTCCTCGACCCCCAGGCCGCAGGCGGCCAGGCCGGCGGCCATCAGGGCGATGCGGTCGCTTTCCTTCACGCGCATCTCGCCGATGCCGCGCATCACGGTGCGCCCCTCGGCGAAGGCCGCCGCCACCGCCAGGATCGGATACTCGTCGATCATCGACGGCGCGCGCTCGGGCGGGACCTCGACGCCGCGCAGCTCCGAGTGCCGCGCGGTCACGTCGCCGACCGCCTCGCCGCCCTCGTCGCGGATGTTCGTGATGGTCAGGTCGCCGCCCATCTCGCGCAGGGTGTCGATCAGCCCGATGCGCAGGGGGTTGAGCAGCAGGCCCTGGACGGTCACTTCCGAGCCCGGCGTCACCAGGGCGGCCACCAGCGGGAACGCCGCCGAGGACGGATCGCCCGGCACGTGGATCTTCGCGCCCTTCAGCTTCTGGCCCGGCGGCAGGACGATGTGACGGCCGCCGTCCGCCTCCTTCACCAGCACCTCGGCGCCGAAGCCGCGCAGCATCCGCTCGGTATGGTCGCGGGTGGCCTCGGGCTCGATCACCTCGGCCCCGCCCGCGGCGTGCAAGCCGGCCAGCAGAACGGCCGACTTCACCTGGGCCGACGGTTCGGGCAGGCGATAGACGATGTGCTTCAGCCCGCCGCCCTTCAGGGTCAGCGGCAGACGGCCGCCGGAACGGCAGAGCCAGGTCGCGCCCATCAGACCCAGGGGCTTCAGCACCCGGTTCATGGGCCGGCCGCGCAGCGACTGGTCGCCGGTGAAGGTCACGGCGAGGTCGAATCCGGCGGCGGCGCCCATGATCAGGCGCACGCCGGTGCCCGCGTTGCCGCAGTCGACCACATCGGCGGGCTCGGCGAAGCCGCCCTTGCCCTCGACTCGCCACCGGCCGTCGCCCAGGCGCTCGACCCCGGCGCCGAAGGCGGCCATGGCGGCGGCGGTGCGGCGCACGTCTTCGCCTTCCAGCAGCCCCTCGATCTCGGTCACGCCTTCAGCCAGCGCCCCGAGGATCAGGGATCGGTGGCTCACGGACTTGTCTCCAGGCGCCCGCACGACGCCCTTCAGCGGGCCTGAGCGCCTGGCGGTCAGTTGGGCCGGCGTCATGAGATGAAAACGCGCCTCCGGAACAGGGTCTGGGTCGAAAGGGGGATTGCTTTGACAGCCGCTCCGCCCCGTGGCAAGGGACGCCGCCTTTCGCGAAACCGCAGACTTTAGAGGGTCGCCACCTTTGGCCAATCCCGAACTGGGCACCAAGCAAATCTGCCCGAACTGCCAGGCTAAGTTCTACGATCTGAACAAGCGTCCCGCGCACTGCCCGAAGTGCCAGACCGAGTTCGATCCCGACGAAGCCGTGCGCAGCCGCCGCGCCCGCACGCGCAGCATCGTTCCCGAAGACGATCAGGTCGAAGATCAGGTCGCCGAAAACGAAACGGACGAGGACGAAGAAGAGGAAGAGGCCGCGACGCCCGAACTCGACGAAGTCGCTGACGAGCCGCCGCTGGGCGGCGACGACGACGACGCCGACGAGCCGGCCGCCGTGTCCGAAGACCTCGGTGAGTTCACCGACGACGAAGACGCCGAAGAGGGCGACGACGTGCCGTTCCTTGAGGACGAGGACGAAGACGACTTCGACGATTCCGAGATCGAAGGCCTCCCTGACGGCGAGGACGACGACCGCTGACGACCGGTTCGCGCCGGTCACCAAACCGGCGCGAAAACCCGCGACAAAAAAAGCCAAAAAGTGGGCTTGATCGCGGGAACCGGTTTGAATAGGTTCCGCGCCTTCCCGGGGGGCCAGCCTCCCCAGGAAGACCGGACCTCCGGGGCTATAGCTCAGTTGGTAGAGCGCTTGAATGGCATTCAAGAGGTCAGGAGTTCGACTCTCCTTAGCTCCACCATGGGGGCCTCCAGCTACCGCTGGGGGCCCTCATCATTTTCGGACTCATGAAAGCCCGGACACCGGTCTCCGGCCTGTTCTCCCGGCAACCTTCACCACACGCGACCCGTTCTTCGTCGCCGCCCGAATCCCGTAAGGGTCCGCGAGGGGCGCGAGAGGAGACAGGGGCATGAAGGTGCTGGTCGACGCCGACGGGGCCCTGACGCCCGGGATTCGCGCCATCCGCTCGCGTTTCCAGGTTCCCGGGGCCTTTCCTCCCACCACCCTCGCCGAGGCCGCCCAGGCCGCCGCCCGGGGCTTCGCCGGCCATGCGGATCGCACCGCCCTTCCCTTCGTCACCCTCGACCCGGCGGGCGCGACGGATCTCGACCAGGCCTTCGCCATCGAAGCCAGCGGCGCCGACCTCCTCCTGCACTACGCGATCGCCGATGTGGACGCGGTCGTCCCGGCGGGCGGCGCCATCGAGGCCGAGGCCTGGCGGCGCGGCGTCACCCAGTATCTGCCGGACGGCAAGGCGCCGCTGTATCCGCCGGTCCTGAGCGGGGGAGCGGCCAGCCTGCGGCCCGACGGCCCCCGGCCGTCCGTGGTGTTCACGATCCGGGTCAGGCCCGACGGCGCCGCGCCGCTGGACGGCGTCGCCCGCGCCATGATCCGCAGCCGCGCCCAGCTCGCCTACGAGACCGTGCGCCCGGAAGACCTGCCGCCGGACTTCGCGGCCCTCGCGAAGCGCCTGCGGGCCGCGGAGGCGGAGCGTGGGGCCACGCGGCTCGATCCGCCGGAGCAGGAGGTGACCCGGCGCGCGGACGGGGCCTACGCCCTGGGATTCCGCGTCCGCCGGCAGGCCGAGGACGACAACGCGCTGCTGTCGCTGGCCACCAACCTCGCGGTCGCCGAAACGCTGCGCGCGCACGGCGTGGGCCTGTTCCGCGTCATGGCGCCGCCCGACGCCCGGGCGGAGGCGCGTCTGCGCCAGACGGCGCGGGCGGTGGGCCTCTCATGGCCGGACATGGAGCCCCTGGCCCAGTTCCAGCGCACGCTCGACCCAGCCGATCCGCGCCACGCCACCTTCATGCTGGCCGTGCGGCGCGCCGGAGCCCCGGCCGGCTACCAGGCCTATGACCCGGCCCAGACGCCCTGGCATGCCGCCGTGGGCGCGCCCTATGCCCACGCAACGGCCCCGCTGAGGCGCCTGGCGGACCGCTATGTCATCGCCGCCACCCTGGCCCTCGCGAACGGCCAGAGGCCCCCGGAGACGGCCCTGGAGGCCTTCACGCGCCTGCCGCCGGTCATGGCGCGGGCCGAGCGGCTGGCGGGCGAGCTGGAGCGGGCGGTGATCGATCTGGCCGAAGCCGTCATGCTGCGGGGCCGCGAAGGCGAGACCTTCCCCGCGCGGGTGACCGAGGTGGACGAGCGCGGGGCTCGGATCCAGCTCTGCGACCTGCCCGTGGCCGCGCGAGCCAGCGTCCCGGGCGCCGCGGCCGGCGACCATCTGCAGGTCAGGCTGGAGAAGGCGGACCCAGACGCCCCGCCCGTTCGATTCGCGGTCGACGCGGCAAACGGCTGAGCCGTCAGAGCCGGCCGGCCCGACGATGGGTCCTGGAAGGAATGGATCGTTGGAAGAAGTGGCGCGCCCGGAACGATTCGAACGTCCGACCCTCAGATTCGTAGTTCGGTTCTGATGAAACAAGCAGAAACCGGGTGAAACGACAAATCACAATATAACCAATGACTTGTGACTTGATCTCGGGTTCGAGCGGGTTCAGATTTTCCCATGGAAATGCTCCATTTTGTGACCCCAGTGTGACCCCGGAACCCGGGGTCACAAAACGAGCGGGGTAGGAAAAGTGCCCAGGCGTTCGGACCGAAACCTCACCTCAGCCTTCTGCCGCAGCGCCAAGCCGGGCGTGAGGACCACGCCCGATGGCGCCGAGGCTCAGCGCGTGGCCTACCCGGACGGCGACGTGCGCGGGCTGGAGCTGCGGGTCTCGGCCGCAGGCGAGAAATCCTGGTCGTTCCGTTACCGCGACAGACGCACCGACAAGCAGTGCCGGGTCACGATCGGCGTCTTCGACCCCACCATCGACGACACGGCTGACGCCGAGGGCGAGGTCCGACGGCTGACGCTGCAGGGCGCCCGTGTGGCCGCTCGCCTCCTTCGCGCCAAGGTCGACCACGGCGAAAGCCCGGCCGTCGCAAAGAAGGTGGCCCGCCGCGCCGCCAAAGCCCAGCCGCTCAAGACGATGTCCGACTTGGCGAGCGCCTACTTCAGCGCCTGCGAGCTCGGCACACACCGCAGCGGACGCGGGCGCAGGAAGGCGGACAGCACCATCTCGGCCGAACGGTGGCTCTGGACCAA
Organism: Pseudomonadota bacterium; assembly: GCA_040752615.1. Classification (GTDB taxonomy): domain Bacteria; phylum Pseudomonadota; class Alphaproteobacteria; order Caulobacterales; family Caulobacteraceae; genus Phenylobacterium. The sequence continues at coordinate 84,687 of JBFMGV010000027.1, forward strand.
GCATGTCGCGCCGAAGTTGGGCGCCGACGGCGTGGACGAGGTCACGCGCGGCCGTGTGCGGGACGTCGTGAAGGAGATCTATGAAGCCTCCGGCGGACAGGCCAACCGTGTTCGGGGCCTGCTCTCGCAGCTCTTCAACTATGCGATCGCCGAGGAGCGCGTCGCGGTGAATCCGGTCACGCACGTGGCTCGTGTCTCGCAGGTCGAGGCGCGTACACGCACCCTGACCGACGACGAGCTGAAACGCCTCTGGAGCGGACTGCAGGACAGCGAAGGGTTGGTGATCAGGGACAGGAAGGCCGGGGAGAAGGTGCTGATCAGCCGGCCCGTGCGCATCGCGATCGAGCTTGGGATGTTCACCCTGCAGCGTCGCGGGGAGATTTCGGGCATGCGCCGCAACGAAGTGGATCTGGTCCGCAAGACCTGGCTTGTCCCGGCCGAGCGCGCCAAGGGTCGCGTGGAACACTTGGCGCCGCTCTGCGATCGCTCCGTGGCCTTGATCGAGGCAGCGATCGGGCTTCAGGACAAGCGGCGGAAGGGGGCGAGCCCATTCGTTTTCCCATCTCCGCAGTCAAACGACGCGCCCATCGAACCCGCCGCACTCAGCCATGCAATGGCGGACATGACGACCGCGCTCGGGCTCGACGACGTTCGCCTCCACGATCTGCGTCGCACCGGGGCGACGGGGATCGCGGCGATCGGCGTTGCGCCCCATGTCGTTTCCAAGATCCTCGCGCACAAGGATGGCGGGGGCGGCGCAGCGATCACCGCGCGCCATTACAACCTCTACGCCTATGTGGCTGAAAAGCGCGATGCGATCGACCGCTGGAGCGCGCACCTGTGTGCGCTTCTCGAAATGCGTGACCAGGCGCCCGGCCCCAAACAGAGCGACGCCGCGCCGCGGCCGCCCGCCACCGCGCTCGGCCCCGAGCGGTTGTGGACGGACCTGGTCGAAGGCGGATACGACCCTCGCGCGCCAGCGCAACCCGCAGAACGCCTTTGGACCGACTTGGTCGGGTCCTAGAAGTGCGCAGGCCCGACTTCCCCGCCCCCTCGCGCGTCTACACGCCTAGTCAGAAGGCCTGAACTCTTGTTCGAGCGATCGCAGACACCCTGAGGCGCTGTCGCGTCTCGTCACACTTCGCGCGAGCACATGGATGCCGACGCGGCCACTGAAGCCTTGCGACCCTGGAAGTGCGAATTCAGGCTCACCGACAAGTGCCCCTTGGTGGAGTGCCATCAACCACCCAGCTCATAAGCCGTAGCGACCCATTCGAGGACTTGGTCATCGACGTCAGCCAAGTCTTGTATGAGGAGTTCATTGTGCCACCGGTTCGCCGAGACACGCTCCACTTTACGAATGCGGTTGCTCTCGATCGGAGTGGCCGTTCGGATCACGAGGAGCAAACCGCCTTGACGGGGATGAACGCCTGCGAAGGCCGAGCGGCGGACGAGGTGGATGGAATTCGCCTCGACCAGCTCCTCAACCGGCCCCAAGCGCGCAATGCGGCCACGTAGCGCTTCGTAGATTCGAAGCGACGGAGGGATAGCGCCAAGCACGCTAGAAGGTCCCGGCATGACGGAACGAGGCCGGAACATTTACAGGCTGTTGGGTCAACAGTAGCTCCCTAATCTGGAACGTTGTGCGACCAGGGTCTGATCTAGACCCGCGCTGGGCGCGGGGTCGATCAACACTCGCTTCCCCTCGTGCTTCAGCCAATCCATCCCCGTTCCCGCGTCAACAGGCACGTCCGCCATGCCACATCTGGAAGGTCGGCGGCGACGCAGGCCGCCACGGCTCAATCTCGAACCCCCCTCGCGGGCGAGGATCGAGCAGGCCCCGCTTGCCCGGTCCGTCGAGTTGCAGCCATTCCAGGCCTTGCTCCCGGTCCAGAAGGCGGGGCTGCCGCCGCGCCAGAGGTCCGGCTCTGTTGGCCACCGCAAATTCCTTCGCGGGCTGACCCACTACGATGGCAAAGCTGGTAAGATCGCCCTCCTCGCCTGAAAGCGTTGTGGTCTCCCAGATCGCCGGGAAGAACCGCACGGTATCGGTGGGGCTCGTCGGTCGCCATTTGACCGCCCAGCCCTGCGTTGGCGTGCGCCGGCCGCCTTCCGCGCCGGGCGCGTAGACAATGAAGCTGGTGAACGGCGCCAAGGCGCGCCGCCACAGGTAGGGCTCAAGATAGGCGTGGCGGGTCTCCAGCGTCTCCAGGCGCGCGAGCGCGCTCATGACCCGCCATTCGGAGAGCCCGCCATGGTGGAAGGAAGGGACCAGCCACCAGCGGGCGGTCAGCAGCCGCAGGCCCGCCTCCGGCGCCGCCGGATCGCGCGGCACGAGGAGTGGCGCGGGGTCGCCGTGCCGCACCGCGATCTCCCCGCCGGCCAGCAGGCTCTGTTCGGCAGGGCTGAGGCGCGCCGATTCGGCGCCCAGCGCGAGCGCGCCCGCGTTCAGTCGATACTCGTCGCACATGCCCCCTGCGCTCCCTTATTTTCCGCCGCTCGCGACCTCAGGGCGATGCGCCCAATCGGCGGCTGTCGCGACATGGAGTTCGACGAGATCCAGGTACCTCTGGCCCTGAATCTGGATCATGGCCCGCCGGGCCCGGCTCAGCGTCCGCTGCGCCCGCGCGACGTCGATCGAGGGCCCGCCGCCAAGCCGGTACGCCGTCTCGGCGTCGCGCAGCCCAGATTCCCCGGCCGCGATCGCCCGTTGCAGGCTCTCGATGCCGCCCTCGTCGCTCGCAAGCGCAGCTAGCGCGTCTGAGACCTGGACGAACGCGCGCAGCACCGTCTGTTGATAGCGGCTCTCGGCGATCCGCAGGTCCGCCTCCGCGGCGTGGCGGCGGGCCTTCAGAACGCCGCCGTCGAAGAGCGGCGCGGCAAGGGAAGGACTGAGGCTCCAGCCCGAAGCCGATGAGGCGAAGAGGTCGCCCGGACGGATGGCGGTCTGGGTGAAGTCGGCGCTGAGCACGATATTCGGGAACTGGTTAGCCCGGGCGACCCCCACTGCCGCGGTGGCTGCGTGAAGATCTGCCTCGGCGGCCAGGATGTCCGGCCGCGATCGGACAAGCTGCGAGGGCAGAGCCAGGGGCGAGCGGGGCGGCGCCGTGAGGGCAGTGAAGTCCAGGTCGCGCACGCGATCGGCAGCCGGAGCCTTGCCGACGAGCAGCGCAACCTGGTGCCTTGCGGCGGCAAGCTGCCGCTCGAGCGGCGGAAGCAAGGCCTCGTCCTCGGCCAGCTGGGTGACCGTCGCCGCCAGGTCCCGGCGCGTCGCTCCGCCGGCGGCCTGTGCATCCTGGATCATCCGGATGATGCGGCGGTCAGCGTCGATGATGCAGCGGATCTCTTCGATCTCGGCGCGCAGCGCCGCGACCCGGAACATCTGAAGGGCCACGTTTCCGGTGAGCGACAGGTACGCCGCCTCGGCCCTGTGACGGGCGGCTTCGACCCGCGCGCCGGCCGCCTCGACGCGCCGCCGGCCACCTCCGAAAAGATCCAGGTCATAGGTGACGCCAGTCCCGACGGAATAGAGATCGAGAGTCCGGTTCGGGAAGCCCGTGAAGCCGAAGGAGGCGGTGTTGAAGCGGACCTTGCGCACGCCGGCCTGGGCGTCGACTTGCGGCAGGGTTCCTCCACGCGCCGCGGCCAGCTCGGCGGTCGCGCGCTGCAGTGTGGCCTCGGCCTCGGCCAGACTGGGGTTTCCGGCGATGGCGTCGCGGATGGTGCGATCAAGCTCGTCGGACGCCAAGCCGCGCCACCACGGCGCCTCCGCACTTGTGCGCGCGACGGCGGCGAACTCGACCTCCCGAGGCCGCGGGTCGACGGCGCTGGCGTAGCCGGCGGCCGCGCCGCCCTCCGGCAAAGGCGGCGGCTTGAAGTCCGGGCCCACGGTGGCGCACCCGCCGAGGGCGAGAAGCGTCATCGCGACGGATATGGTTCGGTTACTCGACCTGCGCACGTGCGGGTACCCCCGGGGTCGGCCTGGGCGGGCGCAGGAAGAAGACGACCGGCATGCAGGCTATGGCGATGAAGAGCATGAGGCGGAAGGCGTCGACGTAGGCCACCATCGTGGCCTGCCGGGTGATCTCCGCGTTCAGCATGGGGAGCCCGAAGCTTCCGAAGAAGGAAGAAAGCCGGTCGAGACCGTCGGCGACGACAGGGTCGCTCGGCACGACATGGGCGACGAGGGAACTATGCATGGTTTGGCTGTTAGCCACGACCATCGCTTGCATGATCGAGATCCCGACGCTGGAGCCGATGTTGCGCACCAGGGTGTTCACTGCCGCAGCCTCGGCCCGGAGCTGAGGGGAAACGGTTGCAAAGGCGAGAGTCGAGAGGGGCACAAAGATCATCCCGATGCCGAACCCCTGCAACAGGCCCGAAACGACCAGCGGCGTGGTCGGCATCGACAGGTCGAACGCCTGCATTTGCCAGAAGGCGACGGCGCTGAGACCGAGGCCCAGGAGCAGCAGGACCCGCGTGTCGACCCGTCCGATAAGCCGCCCCACGACGATCATGCCAAGGAACGACCCGATACCCCGCGGCATGCTCACGATGCCGGCTGTCAGCACGGGATAACCGAGCAGGTTCTGCATGAGCGGCGGCAGGAGCGCCATCGCCGAGTACAGAAGGATCCCGACGAAGAACCCGAACAGGGTTCCGATCCGGAAGTTGTGATCGCGAAACAGAGCCCGCTCGACGAAAGGGTGCTCGGCGGTCATCGTGTGGATGGCGAAGATCCATAGGCCGATCAGGGCCAGAACCGCCTCGATCCAGATCTCCGTCGAGTAAAACCAGTCCTCTCCCGGACCGCGGTCGAGCATCAGCTGGAAGGCGCCGATGAAGAGCGCCAGCGTCCCGAACCCCAGGAAGTCGAACGGCCGCGATCTTCCTCCGGGGTCGCCCGGAATGAACAGCCAGACGCCGATGAGCGAGAGGATTCCGATCGGCAGGTTGATATAGAAGCACCATCGCCAGGACAGATACTCGGTCAGATACCCGCCCACGACCGGACCCAGGATCGGCCCCAGGATCACCCCGGCGCCGAAGATCGCCATGGCCTGGCCATGGCGCTCGGGCGGGTTGATGTCCAAAAGCACGGCTTGCGACAACGGCATGAGGGCCGCGCCGCAGACTCCTTGCAGCAGCCGGTAGGCCACCAGTTCCGGCATGCTCGTGGCGATACCGCAGAGCATGGACGCGATGACGAAGCCGGAAATTGAGAACAGGAACAGCCTCTTGCGCCCGACTCGGCCCGCGATCCAGCCGGTGAGGGGCGTCATGATCGCCGCGGCGATGATGTACGAGGTGAGCACCCACACGATCTGCTCAGGCCCGGCCTGGACGCTGCCCTGGATATGGGGCAACGCGACGTTGGCGATCGTCGTGTCCAGCGTGTTCATGGTCGTCGCCAACATGATCGAGATCGTGATCGGCAGACGATTGGGGACCTCCGGCGCGACGCTCATTCACGCCTCGGAGTCGCACGTCCCGAGCCCTGGACGTCCACAGTCACTGTGGCGGAAAGCCCGGCTCTCGCCGCCATGTCGGGCGGCGGGCGGACAAACTCGATACGGACCGGAAGCCGCTGGGTGACGTTCACCCAGTTGCCGGTGGCGTTCTGCGCCGGCAACACGGAGAAGGCGGACCCCGTGCCGGGCGCGAAGCTGGCGACGCGGCCCGCGAGGCCGCCGCCGGGATAGGCGTCGATCTCGATCGTTGCGGGCTGGCCGACCCTCATATGCGCCAGCTGATCCTCCTTGAAATTGGCCTCGACCCACGGACGCCCCGAGAGGAGCCAGAACGCCGTCTGCGAGGCGTTCAGATACGCCCCGACGGGCATCTGATCCACGCGCGCGACGACGCCGTCGGCCGGGGCCAGCATGGTGGCATAGGAGAGATTCAGCCGTGCCCGCTCGAGCCGCGCGAGCGCCTGTTGCACAGACGGGGCGGCATCGCCGATGTCCACCCGGCCGCCGAGGCCGGCGAGGGCCTGCGCCTGGGTCTGGCGCACGGCGGCCAGTTGGTCGCGCGCCTGCTGCGCGGCGTGGCGGGCTTCATCCGCCTGCTGGCGCGAGTTGACGCCAGCGGTCGCGAGTTGCTGGAGGCGCGTGGCTTCCCGCCCGGTGTGCGCGACGTTGTTCTGCGCCATGACGACATTGGCGGTCTCACGCTCATACGCGGCTCGCGCCTGGGCAAGCGCCAGCCTCGCGGTCGCCACCTCGGCTTCGGCCGCGTGCAGGTTCGCCTGCAGATCACGCGCATCGAGCCTGAAGAGCACCTGCCCGCGGCGCACGACCTGATTCTCGCGCACATAGATCTCGACCACGCGACCTGCGATGGAGGGTGCGACCGGCGTCTTGGCGATCTGCACGTACGCGTTGTCGGTGGCTTCCGTGCGAGCCGCGGCAAACAGATAGTAGGCGACGCCGAGCACCAGAATGATGGGCGCCTCGATCATCAGCGGCCATCGAAGGCGGCGAAGACGCCCAACTTTCGCCCGCGGGATGGCGCCGGGGGAAGGCGCTGCTGTTTCGCTCATTCCGCGCCCTCAAAGTCCATAGTCTCAGCGTACATTTCCGGGAGCCGCGCACGCAGGCCGCAAAGGAAGGTTGCAGCGTCGCCAGGTCCCGAGCCGAGATGTCCCGCCAGCACTCCGCCTGCAAGGCGTCGGCCGCGGCCAACATCGTCGGCAAAGGGCGCGCGCGGGGCGCCCGTCGGGGCGCGCGCGCCACCTGCGTCGATCGGCCGGATCGGGTGGCAGCGCGGCCGGGCCGCTAAGCGCCGGGCAGTCCACCGCCTTCCACAGCGCGAGAGGGCTGATTTTGAGCCTGCGCGGAAGCTCGATTTGGGTCTGGTCGTCCTGCTGCCTAGGCACGACACCACCCGTCGCGTCGAGCCCGTCAGCCGCAAGGGGCGTATTCGCGCGTCGAAGAGCTCGCGAATGAGAAGGGTCATTTCGACGAACAGCAAGCCTGTGTCGAAGCGCCATACCGCCGCCTCGGCGTCGCGCTCGCTGCGTCGCCAGTACGCATTTGCGTCCTTATCCCCGTATCGGAAATGGCCATTACGACAGAGCCGGCGTCAATTCATCCTACACCGCGTCATGCTGCCGCGCGGCGTCGCAGGCCCAAAAAGAGAAGGACGCGCCGGAGCGCGTCCAGGTGCTCAAGCAGAGTCTCTGCTGAAGGGAAGGCTCCAATGAAACTGTATTAGACAATACTAGTCAAGGGCACAGCCCCGTTGGCCAACCAAATGATGCGGGTTGGCTTCCGCCGCGGCGCCGGGAAAGGATGCGGATATCCCGGATGAGGAGCGCATGTTGACGACACCGGCCCAACCCGACTTACCCGACGCCGCGTACCTGCAAGCGGCGGTCGCCGCCGCACCGTTCCACCGCTGGCTGAGCCTGAAGGTCGTGCGCATCGATGCGGATGGCATCGAACTCGCCATGCCGTGGCGCGAGGAGCTCATCTCGAACCCTAAGCGCCGGACCGCCCACGGCGGGATACTAGCTTCTCTCGTTGATCTTTCAGGCTTTTATGCGCTCCTCGCCGCCGGCTTGGTGGTGCGAGCCACGGCGGACCTGCGGGTCGACTACCATCGCCCCGCGGCGCCTGGAAACCTCCGCGCACGGAGCTGGATCGTCAAGACCGGCTCCCGTATCAGCGTGGCGGACACTGAGGTCCTTGATGAAGATCGCGTCCTGCTCGCGAGCGGTCGCGGCGCCTACCTGATGGACTGACGACTCCAAGTTTCCGTCGCGGGAATAAGCCCGTCGGGGCCTGGAGACATCCTCTCCGCGCTGTGGGGCCACGCTCAGGCCGAACGCTCTCTCGGCCGAGCTGCTGACCTATCGCCACGGCCCGCCTTATGTAACTCTCATTACGGTTTTTGTGGAAACGGAGCGCACCATGGTCAAACCGGTGACCGTCACCTTCCGCGGCGATGAGGGCCTTACGCTTGAGGCCGACACCTATGGCGATCCTGTTCGCGGTACAGTGCTCCTGGCGCACGGCGGCGGCCAGACCCGGCATGCTTGGGCCAGAGCCTGTGCGAGCCTCTCCGCATCCGGCTGGCGCGCGGTCGCGATGGACCTTCGAGGGCATGGGCAAAGTCAGTGGTCGCCCTCGGGCGACTATCGCATCCAGCGTTTTGCGGGAGACCTCGTCCAAGTCGCCGAACAGCTGGGGGGCCGCCCGGCTTTGGTGGGCGCATCGCTGGGCGGCATCGCGGGGATGGTTGTGGAAGCCATGGCTGCACCCGGAACCTTCTCGTCGCTGACACTCGTCGATGTCACTCCGCAGATGGAGCCGGCAGGGATAGCCAAGGTTATGGGCTTCATGGGCGAGCGCGCGAGCATCGGATTTTCCGATCTCGAAGACGCCGCTGATTTCATCGCCAACTACCTGCCTCATCGGCCTCGCCCGAGAGATCTATCCGGCCTTGCCAAGAACCTTCGACTGCATCCCGACGGCCGCTATCGCTGGCATTGGGATCCTCGGTTCGTCACGAGCGTGGCGGAGAGTCGAACCTCGTACGCTACCGGCTCCTTCCAGGAACAGCTCGGCGCTATCGACACTCCGATCCATTTGATACGCGGGAGCATCAGCGAGCTTGTCTCGCGCGAGGCGGCCGACGCCTTCCTGGCGGCCGTTCCACACGCTCACTTCACCGATGTCGAAAACGCAGGCCACATGCTGGTGGGCGATCGCAACGACATCTTCGTCGATGCGGTCCTCGATTTCCTGAAAGACATTGATGTCCACGCCGAAGCACACCGCGAGCTCGGTCGCGTTCGTTGACAACGACGAGATCAGGAAATCGACAGCTGCGATTGGCGGGCCTCTCTCGACGTTAGAACGCCTCTGTGACCCGGCTCGGTTGGCCGCGGCACCGTCACATCCGCAGACCTAAGGCCGGCCACCTCGCCTCGCCTCGCCTCGCCTCGCCGGGGGTACGGGGTCTTACCTGAGACAGGTTGCGGCGCTGCTCAGGCGCCCCCGACGGGGGGAGCTAGGCCCAGCCACGTCAGCGCGGCGACCTCGCGGGCGGCATACCCGGCCTCCTTCGCGCTGGGCGTCCAAAGCCCCGAACACAGGAATGCGCATATCGCCGACACGAAGATGGGTGAGAGGTCGTAGAACCGCTCCCGAACCTGTTGCTTTGCCACGCCTTCGACCTGCCGCTGCCGGAGCAGTTCCCAAATCGCGCGCCACCTCACTCGGACGGCATCGCAAGGCCCGACCGATGAGGAAATGGCTAGAGGACTCAAAGGTTGGACATCATCGCGAAGGTAGGCTTCGGCTAGCCCGCACATAAACGCGGCGAAGCCCGCCCGCTGATCTTCGCTCCCCCCAAATGCGTGATCGCGGAGCTCCAGGACCAGCGCGATCGCTCGCTGTTGGCAGGAATCAATGACTGGATGAAGTCTCCGCAAGGCTTGGTTCGCTTCCATTTCAGAGCAGGGCAGCTCCGAAGCTATGAAGGCCGCCGTGACGGCCTCCGCGCCAGCGCGATTGATTGTCCGCGAGACAAGGCATTGAAGGGGGTCACCCTGATCCCCGACCAAGAAGTTGTGCGCTAGTTGGGAGAGCCGATCTGCCTCAGGACCACCGCCCGAGCGCCCGTAGAGGACCAAGTCCTGTAGGCCTTCGACAAGGCGGCGGCCGTTAAGCAGCTTTCGTGGCGGCGCCTGACACACGGCGACAGGCGTCCAAAGCACAAGGCCGAGGATGAGCTGAGAAGCGATCAGGCAATCGCAGCTTCGGATTGCTCCGGCCGAACGTCCCGCCTCGAGGACGGAGGCCAGCCTATTCGCGAGCTCTTGGAACGCGCCCTGGACATGTCGCCGGCGGCTTTCCGGGAGAGACCAGACGGAACCCAGCGCCCCCAACTCAGCGTGCCTTGGGTTGCAGACGCCCGCGACGAAAGACGTCACGACCTTGAGAGGGTTGCTGTGCCGACGCATCGCACCGCTCAGATGCCAGCCGAGCGCCCGGCAGGACCGCTCGTGGATTTCGAACAGCCAGTTTTCCTGGTCTCCTTCCTTGGCCAAGGCCCTCGAACGGGGGGGCAGCACCGTCGACGGCCAGATCGCTCCCGTCGCGTTGAAGCGCCTAGCTGCCTGAACGAACTCCAAGTCCTCCTGCGACGGAGGCAGCGGCGATGAGGACCTGGGCGGCATCCAGTGATCCGGTCTGCGAGGTTCTCCGAGGGCCGAAGAGAGAGGCAGGCGCGCGACGCAGCGCTTCCGCGCCTGCCCCTGTGTCAGAAGAAGCGATACTGAAGCTCGATCCCGTAGGTTCGAGGCGGCGTGAGCGGGTAACTCGTCGCAATCCCCTGAGTGACCGGAACGATGGTCGCCCCTCCGGCCGCGGCGGGGCCGATGTAGCCGGTGCGGCGGCCAGCGACCGCGCCACCTTCGTAGCCGATGTCATCAAAGATATTCCGCGCGAACAGTATAACTGTGTAACGGTCGTCTTCGGGCGCAAGGGTGAGTCGCGCGTCAACCTGATCCCAAGACGGCGAGCGCGTGTAGGCGCGATTGAAGATGCTGCCGTACTGTGCATCACGCCATGTATAGTTCACAGAGCCGGTCAGTGCATAACCAGGCAGTCGCCAGGTGTAGTTGACGTTGACGGCGATCTTATTCTTCGGCGCGTTCGGAAGCTTCTGACCCTTCAAGTCCTGGCCAAGCTGAAAGCCCCCCCCGGTTAGCGCGGTGAAGACATCGGCCGCGCAGTTGTCCGCCACGGCGGGCGTGAGCAGCCTGGCCTGGCAATCGGCCAGCGACCCGATGGGCGTGGACCGGGGATCGAGCGCCGCAGGATCGGCCGGGTCGACTGGCCCGCGCGCTCGCGTAATGTGGGAGTCCAGGTAAGAATAGTTGAAGAGAATCTGCAGATCCTCGATCGGCTGCCAGATCGCCTCCAGTTCCACCCCCTTCGAGGTGGCGCGGGGCACATTGTAGAACACCGACTGCGCCTGAGTGATCCCGCCGGCCGTGTTGACAATGGTCAGCGGGATCTGAGCGTCCTTATACCAGTAGTGAAACGCCGCGATGTTCGCCTGCAGGGTGCGGCCGAAATTTTTCTTCAGCCCGAACTCGATGTTGTCGAGGAACTCAGCGTCCGTGTACGGGTTCGCCGTGAGGGCCGTGTCTACGCCGATCCGAAAGCCGCCTGCCTTGTAGCCGCGGCTGTATCGAACGAAGGCCGTGGTGTCCCGATCAGGTTCCCATTGCAGCGTCGCGTTGCCGGTGACGGCATCCCAGTCGGCGTCATACTCCCGCCGCGCTCGCCCCGTGGCCGGGTCAAATGTGAAGTCGCGCGAGACGCCCTTCGGAGGTGTCGCGCCGGGAATAAAGAGCGCCTGGGTCAGGTCGATCGCGGGCGTGAACGGCCCGGTCTGCTCCGGGGTCAACCCTGGCGTGCAGGCGAAGAAGGCAAAGCAGAGGACGCGCGCCTCTTCCGACCCCGTCTTGGTATCCTTCGAGTAACGTAGACCAACCGTGGCTTTCAGGGCGTCGGTGAACTTGTAGTCCAATTGCCCGTAGATTGCCTGCGACTGTATGTGGAAACGCGGCGTGTCGATCGTGCGCTGCAAGAGTGGATTTGGCGGGCAGACATTTCCAAAACGCGGACAACTCGCCCCGAGTGGCGCTGCGATCTGCGGCTGGCTGTAGAGATAGGTAGAAGTCGGCTGCTCGAAGTGCTCGTTCCAGGAGTATACGCCGGCCAGCCATTGCAGCGGTCCGTCGGAAGTCGATGCGACGGTAAGCTCGTGGCTCCACCACTCCTCGATCTCCTGGTAGTTGTAGAGTTGCTGCGGGAACACGGTCAGGCCGCCTGGCAGCGTGAACCGCTCAACGGGCGCCACGGTGTCGTCCGCGGGACGGTTCAGCTTGTAATGGTACCGAGTCCCGCCCGTGGTATATTTCACGTCAAAGTCCGAGGCGTGCCAGGTCCATTCGCTCGCGAAGATGAAGGTGTCGTTGAGTTTGACCTGATAGGGAATTGTTGACGCGAACTTGCGGGGATCCGCTGTGGTGGGGTTGGCGCATCCCAGCGGTGAAGGATTGCTGACGTTGGTCACCCGGCCACTGCAGCCGTAGCCCGGCTCAAGGCTGGTGGCTCCGTTGGCGATTTCGAAGGTCGCGTATGGCCCAGGGGTAGAGTTCCCGCGTGACCCGGGTCCGCCACTGCCGTTTCGCCACTGGATCGTGGTGAGCTTGGCCCAACCTTCGAAATTCTCGTTGAATTCAAACTTGAGCTGGCCCTCGACGATGTTGGTGTCGATGACATTGCCTTCGTCCGGCTGCCCGGGAACGATGTTGTCGTACCAGCCCTTTCGTTGCTTTTCCCAATTCGCCGCCAGCCGGAACTGGACGCCAGGGATCGCCGTTGGTCCCGAGATCGCGCCTTCGACGATGTGTCGATCGTAATTGGCATACGTCGCACGGACTTCTGCATACATCTCGTCGGTGGGCCGCTTGGACACCAAGTTCATGGCGCCCGCGATGGCGTTGCGCCCGTAGAGCGTCGCCTGCGGTCCCCGCAGGATTTCGACCCGCTCTAGGAACAAGGGCGACTTTCCGGCCTCGATGGTGGAAGTCGTGTAGATGCCATCCGAATAAACGGAGACAGACGGGTCGGCGGCGTGGACATTGCTCGTCCGCCCCACGCCGCGAAGCGACACGCGGTCGAGTTGGCTCGAATACTGGAGACCCGGCGTAAAGTTGGTGAGGTCAGTTACAGTCGTGATTCCCAGGAGGTCGCGCTTTTCGGAGGTGTACGCCGAGATCGCCACAGGCACGTCTTGCAGGTTCTGCTCGCGGCGCTCCGCCGTCACGACAAGCTCTTCGATCGTATTGGCCGGCTGAGCCGCAGCCGCTCCGGCTGCCAACGCCGCGCAGCTGGCGAGTAGAAGTCTCTTTGCAGTCGCTATCCGCCAGGTCTGTGGCCGGCCAATCCTCAAACGGCACGCGCCTTCAGACGCTGCGGTCAAACTTCTTATCGTTATCATACGATATCAACTCCCCGCCCTTCGTTTCAGGCGCGTCTCAGCGCGCCTTGCGGTCACGGTCTGTCACCTCGCCGAGTGCGTCAATAGTGAGGGGAGAAAATTGTAACGGCCGACACAGACCAAGGGTCTCTGTCGCGGGGTGCTGTCGCCGAATCAGGCGAACTGTCTGGTCATCGTTCCAGTTCGAAGCTCAAGTTCGATCGCATGCGTTCAAGAATCCGGCGCAACATCAGCTCCTCGCTCCGTGTGAGGCCCTGAAAATACACTCCCCGCAGCCACTCGGCGGCGGCGACCAATTCCGGCACCGCTGTAGCCGCGCCTTCCCCGGCAAAAATCTGCCACTCCCGCTGATCCACGCTGGATCGTTGACGCCTGACCAACTGCAGGGTCTCGAGCGCTCTCACCAGCTGGCCGAGCGGGGCGCGTTCGATATCCATGGCGCGCGCCAGCGCCGACTGCGAAAGCCCCTCGTTCTGGAGGACGTAGACGAGAACCCGCCACTGCGGCCGTGTTAGACCAAGCGCGCGAACCCGCCGATCAAACCCTTTTCGCATCAAGCGTGTCACGTCGGAAATCAAAAAACCCACGTTCTCAATGCGGGCCGCCGCAAGCGACGGCGCTTCTCGGCTGGCCGTCGCCGGTTCGGCGAGTCCGGGGGGCCGGCGGGTGATGGGTCGGGGTTTAGGTTGGTTTGCCACAACGCCAATGGTTCAGGCATCCGTGGCGTCATGCAAGGGGCATCCTGCCGCGCGCGACGCGGTCGACGCCTGCAACGGCGCGTCCGTCAAGCACCGCCCGCTTGCGCGGCCGCGCACTTGTATTGTAGCATACATCTGCTTTTGGACTTTGTTTCTTCCCAAGGGCAACGACTTGCGCCGCGCGCTCGACGAGCGCGCGGCGTGCTTTCCAGCCGCCAGGCTCGCCTCAATCGCTCGCCAGAGCCACCGGTCGGCTATTCTGCTCCGCCCACGCAGGCTCGCAACTTCTCAGCGGGCAGCGCCCTGCCCCCTTCGCCAAAGGTCTCGACGCGTCCGAAGCGCTTCGCCAGAACCTTGCAGGCCTCAAGACTTAGTGTGCGAGAGCTGGGCGCCCTGGCCACGCACTGGCTTTGCTCACAATGAAACACCGCGCCCCCCGCGACGATCTTCGAGCGGGGGATGTCCGTACGCGCGAAGGTCGCCACGACATGCTCTGCAGCGGACGCATTCGACGCGCTCGCCCCGGCGACCATAGCTACAGCTAAGATGATGTTTCTCGATAGCATCATGCCCTCACTCCAGAGTTATAATTGTAACGTAGGCATATCATATCTTCATCTCGGGTAACGCTTAAACCTCGCCACGCTTAAGAAGGTGTCCTTTCCGAAGCCTCGGCATGAGGCCGCCTTCGATCGTTGGCTTGTACCTGGAGTTGGGGGCAGGCGCCGCGCCTGAGGCATCGGTGGCCGACAACCCAGTATTGCTGACCTCCTTTGCCTCCCATCGATCCGCTGACCCCTCGTCAGTCTCCTCGCGTGCGCGCGAGGTGCTTGCGGGAACGATATTGTAGGATACGTTATAGATGCGCCCGCCCTGGCGGGGCTATCGGGGGGTTCTGCTAGAGAGCTTGAACAGCCGCGCAGTCGCGAACTCACAAACATTTTTGCGCTCGGAACCGCACACACAAACAACGCGGGAGCGGAAGGGGAGGATTCCATGTCTGTTCGAACGTACCTTGGGGGCGGATCCATGATCGCCCTGGCGATCGCGATCACGGGTAGCTCCGCGATGGCGCAAACCGTCGCATCTGCGCCGGTATCGGAAGTCGAGGAGGTGGTCGTCACCGGCTCCTTCATCGCCGGGACTCCGGAAGACGCTGCGCTACCGGTCGATGTGCTGTCCAGTCGCGACCTTGAGGCCCAGGGCGCCCCGACCGTCATCCAGCTGGTCAAGACAATAACCTCGTCTCAATCCTCGTTGGGCGAGAGCAATCGGTACAATGGCGGCGCAGGCACTGCATCGATCAACCTGCGCGGCTTTGGGGCAGCGCGTACGCTGACGCTGATGAACGGCCGGCGTCTGGCTGACAGCCCGTCGGCCGCCTTCCAAGGCGGCGGCGCGAACCTCAACTTCATCCCGACGGCTGCGGTTGGACGCATCGAGGTGCTGAAGGACGGGGCCGCGGCCACCTACGGTTCGGACGCGATCGGCGGCGTGGTCAACTTCATAACCCGGACGGATCTCGACGGCTTCGAACTCGGCGGCGAGTACGCGCTCATCGACGGTTCCAACGGAGACTACGAGGCGAACGCCGCGTGGGGGCGCAAATTCGAGAACGGGAACGTCCTGCTCACGGCCGGCTACCGCCACCGCTCGCGGCTCGACATCCACGACCGCGACTGGGCGTTGCGCGGCTTCGATTTCGGCGGCTATGCCGGCGCGGGCGGCTGGACAGGCGCTTCCAACCCGGGGCTCTTCCTGGCCGGAGCCAACCTCTTCCGTGACAATGGGTGCGCCGAGCTTGGCGGGGTGCTGACCAACAACGTCACCTATCCGAACCCTTTGAGCGGGACGCTGGGACAGGGGGCGACAGCGACCGTGGCCGTTCCGGTGGGCGCGCAGAACCCGGCCACGGCGACGTCCACGTGCCGCTTCCAGTTCTCCAACTTCAACGATCTCGTCAATCGCGAGGACCATTATCAGCTCTACGGTGAGGTGAACTTCGAGCTCTCGGAGAACCTGGCCTTCCACGGCGAGGTCGCTTGGACCAAGAACGACACGCCGGTCCAGCGCATCTCTCCCGCCAACCTCACGGCGCAGTATCCGTCGCCGGTGGCGGTCGGAGGGACGTCCTTCTCACCCACCGCCCCGAACGGCCCCAACTTCTCGGTGCCCTACAACATCCCGGCGAACCACCCGGGCCTCGTCGCCCTGCTCAACGACTGCCGCTCGCCGCTGACGGCCGCGCAGTGTGCGGCCATTCGGGCGTCGGCCAACAGCGCGGTGGGGGCTCAAGCCGGGGCCCCTCTCGGAGCCCGCGGTGTCGACATCATTCAACTGGGATGGCGCGCCATCGCGTTTGCGGGCCATCCGCTCAATTCCGACAAGGCGGACCACCAGTCGATCGTCAACGACGCATTTCGTATCTCCGGCGGCTTTCACGGCGAGATCTTCGGCGGGGTGAAATATGACACCGCCATCACCTATATGGAGCAGAAGAACACTTCTGATACCAACGACCTCCTGGTCTCGCGGATCCAGTTGGGCCTGCGCGGTTTTGGAGCCAAGGCGGATGATCCGGGGGGCTGTACGGCGGCCGAAACGAACAACTTCACGTCTGGGGCCGGCAATGGGGCGCTGGGGTGTTACTACTTCAATCCCTTCACAAACGGCACCCAGACCAGCGTCGTAAACGGCGCGGCGAATCCGTTTTTCAACGCCGCCGTTGCGAACGACCCGCAGGTCGTGGCCTGGCTCTACGGCAACTACACCAACGTCCTGACCAACCGGCTGCTCGTGGCGGACATGGTGTTCTCCGGCGAAACCGGCCTGGAGCTCCCTGGGGGACAGGTCGCGTGGGCCGTCGGCGCGCAATATCGCTATACGCAAGAAACCCGGAAGTATGGCGAATTCTTCAACTCCAACGAGACCCCCTGTCCGGACCGCCCCGCGTGCGCCGACGAGAGCGGCCCGCTGCAGTTCTTCGGATCGGCGGTGGATCGCGACGATGACGCCAACGTCAAGGCCATCTTTGCGGAGCTCCAGGTTCCCGTCCTCGAAAACCTAAATCTGAACTTCGCGATCCGCCACGAGGACTATCAGGGCGGCATTGGCTCGACGACCAATCCCAAGGTCGCCGCCAAATGGCAGGTCACCGATTTCCTGGCGCTCCGCGGAAGCGCGAGCACGACCTTCCGGGCCCCGAGCCCCGGTCTGGTCTCCACGGACTGCAACAACGGTGTCCGGGTGCTGGGTAGCGCTTATCGGGCATTTCAGAGCTGCGGCAATCCGGATCTGAAGCCGGAGAAGGCCGACACCTTCAACGTCGGCGCGATCCTCGAAATCGGCGGCTTCAGTGCGACGCTCGACTACTTCAACTTCAAGTTCAAGGACGAGATTACCGAGGAGAGCGGCGCACGTCTCTACGCCAGCATGTTCCCGGGTGGGTCGAATGTGAACTGCGGCAATCCGGCCTTCGCCCAGTTGCAGGCCCGATTTACGTTCGCCGGCGCCTGTGGCGCCGCCAACGTAGCGCGGCTCCGCAGCTTCACGATCAACGGGCCCAACACGAAGACCTCCGGGCTGGAGTTCCGCGCGCAGTACGACTGGGAAGGCTGGCTCGATGGCCGATGGGCCATCGGAGGTGAGGCGACCTACCTGATCGAGTACAAGCGGGGCGTCACGAACCTGCTCGGCACGGACATCGCGATCTCCCCGGCCGAGGATCGCGCCGGCCTCAGCGACCTGGTCAACGAGTTCTTCTCCTATTCGAAACTGCGTGCGAATGCCTTCGCCGCGTTCAATCGAGGCCCGCTCTCCGTGCGTTGGCAGACCCGCTACGCCGAAGGCACCTCGCCGGCATTCGGATCACCGCTCTTCGTGACGGTCCCGAACCCGAGTGCGACCGGCGGGCGAGACCTCGTCCCCGTCGGCAAGTCGAAGGACTTCTGGCAACACGACGTGGTGGTGCGCTGGGAGGCGCCCTGGGACACGACGGTCACGGCGAGCATTCAGAACGTGCTCGACAAGGATCCGCCCTACGTGCCGAGCCAATACAACTACGACTACACCAATGGAAATCCGCTGGGCCGCGTGTTCGAAGTGGGCTTCAAGAAGCGGTTCTAGTCAGAGCGGTCTCGATGCTGGACGCCCTCAGTTCTGAGGGCGTCCCCCTATCTGCCAACAATCCGCCTTTACGGCCTGAGCCGATCTTCTGTTTTCATAAAAACTACCGGGGGAAACAAGTATGACCTTTCGAAATAAGCTGTTGCTGTCCGGCGCTTTTCTGGCCGTCGCGGCCGGATCCGCCCAGGCTCAGACCGCTAATGTCATTGAGGAACTGGTCGTCACCGCCGAAAAGCGCGAGCAGAGCCTCCAGGACGTGCCGGTGGCCATCTCGGCCTTCACCAGCAAGCAACGCGACCTGGTCGGCGTGAACTCCGTCCAGGATCTCACCAACTTCACGCCAGGCTTCACCTATCAGTCGGGGAACGACCGGGCGAGCATGCGCGGCATCGGTCGTCTGACGAACGTGCACGCGGTCGACGGCGCCGTGTCGATCTACATCGACGGCCTCTTCACCACCTCGACCGTGCTGGCCGGCGGCCCGCCGCTGGACGTGGAGCGGGTCGAAATCCTGCGCGGGCCGCAGGGCACGCTTTACGGCCGCAACGCCATCGGCGGCACTGTCAACGTGATCTCGGTGCGTCCGACCAAGGACTTCTACGCCGAGGTTCGGGCGATTGCGGAGAATTACGGGTTCACCAACTTCCAGGCCGCGGTGTCCGGGCCCATCGCCGACAATCTGAGGTTCCGCGTCTCGGGCTACAAGTTCGACCAGAGGAAGGGCTACTTCAAGAACCTCGCCGGCGGCCCGTCGGAAGGCAGCAAGCGCGACGAATACCAGGTCCAGGCCCAACTCGCCGCCGACCTCGGCGAGAACGCCGAGCTGTGGGTCTCCTACAAGACCCTGGCCTGGCACAACCGCGGCGGTCCCGGCGCGCGCGCCGGCTACCTCAACGACCCCTATCAGACCGGCCGCCTCGATCCGAACTTCTCGATCGTCTACAACTCCGCCCACGGCTACACGCCCGAGACCGGCGTCAACGGCATCGTCCCGGGCAGCCTGCGCCAGTTCGGCAACACGAACATAACCGTGAATCCGGCTTTGGCAGATTCACACGAGTTCAACACGAACACGCCCGAACGTGTCAGGCTGCGGGACGTCAATTCGCTGACGGCCAACTTCGTCTACCATTTGCCGAGCATCGACATCAGGTACGTCGGAGGCATTCAAGAGTACAAGTACGACCTCTACGGCGACACCGACGCGACCAACGTCCAGTCGTTCCAGATACCCCTTGCGCCCGGATCGATCTGTGGAACCGTTGGAGCCCTGTTCGCGGCCGGACGTTCGACGGTCAACTGCGCACCGTTGACCGTAAACGCGGACAATACATTCCACTATTTCGAATATCCGAAATGGTACAGCCATGAGATCAACATCTCATCGACTACCGATGGGCCGCTTCAATGGATTGTGGGGGCGTACTACTATAACGAAAAGTACACCGGGACCGGAAGCACCGCCGACTTCTTTCTCAATGGCCCATCCAGCTTGCGCACGCCGATCCTGGGCGCTGCGCCCAATCCTCTGGGCATTTGGTCGACCGGCAACTACGACCTGACCACCGAAAGCAAGGCCGTGTTCGGCCAGGTGGACTGGCAGGCGACTGAAACCCTCAAGGTCACGGCCGGCCTGCGCTATACCAAGGACAAGAAGTTCGGGACCGAGTTCCGGCGGATCGTCTGCAATTCGGACGCCTGCTATCCTGGCCTCTACCCGGCTCTGGGCCTCAGCGCCTTCGGTCCCGGCACGGCGGCGAACTGGGGCAGCCTGCTCGGCAACCTCAACGCCCTGCCGGCGGTCGGTCAGGCCCTGGGGCTGGGCAACGCGCTCGCCCCCCTCGGCGGCCTTGGCAACGGCGCCATGGACCTGACTGACACGCTCGCGCCGAAGAGTACGGCCGGCCCGATCGAAGGGGTGACAAGCCCCTCGGTCTGCACGGCGGGCGTCTGCCGCCAGTACACGATCGGCTCCAACGGCATCGCCAGCCGCCAGCTCGGCGATACGTCGGACGCCTGGACGGGGACCTTCGGCCTCCAGTGGGAGCCGGACGACGACACCATGGCCTATGCCCGCTACAGCCGCGGCTACAAGGCGTTCGGCTTCTCGGCCGGTGGGTTCCTGGCCGACCCCAAGGCGGACGAAGAGACTGTCAACTCCTACGAGATCGGCCTGAAGAAGAACGTGGGTTCCACCCTGCAGGTGAACGCCGCGCTCTTCTATCTCGATTACCGGAACCTGCAGGCGCCGGTCACCGTGCGCGTGGGCCCGACGAACGTCGGTCAGTTCGTCAATATCGCCAAGTCGCGGTCCAGCGGCCTGGAGTTCGGCATGATCTGGCAGCCGATCCGGCCAGTACGCCTGACGGTGGACTACGGTTACAATCCGACGAAGATTCGGAAGAGCATCCCGCTGATCGATACCAATGACAACATCAACACCGGCCCCGTCAGCGTGGTCGGAAACCAGCTACCCCAGGCGCCGAAGCACAAACTGGCGTTGAACGGCTCCTACACCTTCGAGTTCGAACCAGGCGCCCTCACGCTTGGCGCGACCTATCTCTACCGGTCCGAGGCCTACGCCAACGTGTTCACACGCGAATACAACAAGGCCCCCTCATGGGATCAAGTGGATCTCCGCGCTTACTGGGCGCCTACCGGCGGCAAGTACACAGTGATCGCCTACGTCAAGAACGTGTTTGATACCGAGGGCTACCAAGCCGCGCTCGCCGGATCGAGCCGCAACAACAGTCCCACCGTGCCGTCGGACCGGTTCGCCACGGGCTCCCAGGAGGTGGAACTCACCCCGCCCCGCATCTACGGCATCGAGCTCCAGTACCGCTTCTAATACGGAACGACCTGGTCGCTTGCCGCTGCTCCACAGCAGGGCGGGCGACCAGTGCCGCATCAGCCGCCGCGACTGCGTCAAGCGCCGGTCGCGGCCGGCGCAAATTCTCGCCGGCGCCATCGGGCGCATGCGGGAAGGTGCGAGCCATGCCCCGGGACGACTGTGGGGGCCCGGCCAAAGGACGTCGGGCCGCGCGACCTGATCGCCTGCGGGGAGGCGACTTGGGACGCCACCGCCACCGGCCTGCGGAACGTCTTGGACAAGGCCCGTCGCGGGTGCCAATCCAGTACAACCACGTTCAAGCTTTCTAGCTTCCCAAGGCTTGCAGATGTCGTTGTAGAGGATGGCGCAGAGCGCAGTTGCGACATCATAACCGCACCGTTCAGCTAGGTCGCCAATGAGCGTCGTAGTCTCTGCGGAGGGTGCGATTTCGAGCTGGCACGCGTCACTGCGAACCGGACCGCCACGTGCGGCTGACGGCCTCCGCGGTGTCGGGTGTCATCAGATCAGCTTCGACATTGGCGTTCATCCCAACAAATGCTGCCTACCTAACGCAGATTGACGTTCGAACGAGGGATCGGTTGGCGGGCCGCACGCGTCACGGTGGGTCATCGCGCTCGTTGGCAGAGCCATAGAGCGACGACTTTTCCACGCCGGCCAGCACGATCTCGACCAATTCCACGAGGAAGTTGTCCAGTTGCCGCAGCATCCGCGACCGCAGGCGAGCCGGCGTCATGCGCACGTGGTTCGAGATAGCGCCGACCACCAGATCCATGACGAGGCCGGGGTTCGTCGAGGCGGGGAGCTGTCGACGCCCCACGGCGCGCCGAACGATCGCCCGTCCCTCGGCGACCGTCGCCTCCGCGTAGGGTCGCAGAAACTCGAGGACCTCCGGGTGCTCGGCGATGTCTAGAGGAAGGCGCTTGTGCGCGCCGGCATAGGGACCCGTCAAGGCGCGGGCGACGATCCAGGCCAGGGCGAGAAGATCGGTCCGAATGTCTCCCTGATCGAGGCTTCCTACCCGTAGCCATCGCGCCTCGAACGTCTGGCGGAGCAGGTCTCCGCGCCGGGGCCAGCGACGATAAAGCGACGCCTTGCCCACGCCCGAAGTTCGCGCCACCGCCTCGAACGTGAAGCCCGCCCAGCCCACGTCCGCGTAGAGCGCCATCGCCGCATCGAAGACCCTGCCCTCGATCTCCGGGTCGCGAGGTCGCCCGCGGCCTGGCGCGAGCGTGACTTGATCAGCTGAGATTTGCTTGCGCACAGCGTTCAACTGCGATTTTCTGACGACCTCCGTCCTATATTAGAATTCGTAATCGATGCCTACATTCTCCACGGAAGATCGAACGTCTGTCAGGGATGCGGTGGCGAGGCTCTTCGCCGAGCGGAGCCCGCTTTCGAGCGTGCGTTCCGCCATGGAAACGGCCACCGGTATTGACGCGGATCTCTGGCAGGAGCTCGCGGCGATGGGAGTCCTTGGTGTCGCTGTCCCGGAGAGGTTCGGGGGCATCGGCGGCGATGCTGTCCTCATCGAGGCGCTCATGGAAGAAGTCGGGGCCGCGCTCGTGTGCGGTCCCTTTCTGTCCAGCGCGGTCTTCGCGGCCGCCCTGCTCGAGAACCTGGGCGACGCCGAGATTTCGGCGAAGCTGCTTCCTCAGATGGCGGCCGGTTCCCTGATCGCCGCTGTGGCCGTTCAAGACGCCGCGGCCGCCGGGACGCAATCGGGTGTTGCGCCGAAGGCGCGGCAGGAGGCGTCCGGATGGCGCATCGAGGGGGAAGTCGCCTATGTCATCCATGCGGACGCCGCGCACATCCTACTGGTGGCGGCCGAGACCACGGAGGGTCTGAGGGTGTTCCTCGTCGAGGGCAATGCCCACGGCCTGGCGCGATCACCACTCTCGACCTTCGACAAGACGCTCCGGCTGAGCCGACTTCGGTTCGACGCCACGCCCGCGCGGCGGATTGAGGCCCGCCGCGAAGCGACCGAGGCTCTGGCGAACGCACTGGACCTCGTTCGGGTCGCCCTGGCGGGCGAGCAGGCCGGGGGCGCGCGCCGGGTCCTGGACATCACGGTCGACTACGCCAAGTCCAGAATCCAATTCGGTCGCCCTATCGGCAGCTTTCAGGCGATCAAGCATATGGCGGCGGACCTTCTCCTCGAGGTCGAAAGCGCCACGTCCGCTGCGCGCGAAGCCGCGCGATTGTTGTCGATGGGGTCCGCCTCGGCCGGGGCCGCGGTCAGTCTGGCGGCTAGCGTCTGTGGCGACGCCTTCGTGAAGGTCACCGCCGACGCGATCCAGATGCACGGGGGCATCGCCTTCACGTGGGATCACGACGCGCACCTCTACCTGAGGCGCGCTCGCGCGGACGCCCAGCTCTTCGGAACGCCAGCCTTCCATCGAGAGCAGTACCTCAGGGCCGTGGGAGCCTGACGATGACGAGTCAAACACCTCGCGGGAGCCAGGAGGCGCTGCGCGATGAAGTACGCGCGTGGTTGCACGCGAACTGGCCCGGCCGGGACCCTGAAGCGCCGCACGGCTGGCTCGCGAAGGTCGTCGAGGGGCGATGGGCCGTGCCACGGTGGCCTGCCGTCTGGATGGGCCGAGACCTCGATGACGAGCACGCGCGCATCGTCGAATCCGAGTTCGCGGCCGTCGGCGCCCCCGGCGCGGGACAGGACCGCACGAATCTCTGGGCGAACACGCTGCTGGCGCGCGGGACCGACGCCTTGAAGGAGAAGCTCGTCCTGCCCCTGCTGCGCGGGGAGGTTGGGATGTGCCTGCTCTATTCCGAACCCGGCGCGGGATCGGACCTCGCCAGCGTGCGTACGAGGGCCGATCGCCAGGGTGACCATTTCCGGGTGAACGGCCAAAAGGTCTGGACAAGCTTCGCCGCCACGGCGGACTACGGCATGCTGATCGCGCGGACCGACTGGGATGCGCCCAAGCACAAGGGGATCGGCTTCTTCTTCCTGCCTATGAAGCAACCGGGCGTGCAGGTGCGCCCGTTGCGTCAGATCACAGGCGAAAGCCAGTTCAACGAGGTGTTCCTCACCGACGCGGTGTGCCCCCAGGAAAACCTGCTCGGCGAGGCGACCGACGGATGGGGGGTCCTTCAGACCGCGCTCGCCTACGAGCGGTCGGCCATGGGAGAGGCCGCCCGCGGCCCGAGACGCGGCATGGGCCAGTCCGCACCGGCAGACGACCCCCTGATCGCGCTGGCGCGGGAGGCGGGCGCGATGGAGGACCCGGTGCTTCGCCAAGAGATCGCCAAGGTGGTGATCCTGAAGCGGTTGAACGCCCTCAATGCGACGCGCGCCAAGGCGGACATGCGCCAAGGAAGCTCCTCGTCGCTGATGAGCCTCGGAAAGCTCGCGATGAGCCGGATCCTGCACGAGGAGGCGCGGGTCCGGACACTCATCCTGGGTGCGGAAAGCCTGCTCGACGGTCCGGATCACCCGCGCGCCGACGATACCAATTTCCTGACGCTCAACGCCTATTTCACGTCGATCGGCGGCGGCACCGACCAGATTCAGCGCAACATCATCGGTGAACGCGTGCTGGGTCTTCCCAAGGAACCCGAAATCGATCGCGACGTCCCGTTCCGCGCCGTGCGGACAAGTTGATCCGATCGCCAGAACAGGAGGCCGGCATGGGTTGGAACTTCGGAGACATACTGGACGCCGTCGAGCCGGTCCTCCCGGCCGACGCCCCGGCGCTGGTCCATGGCGACCGGGTGATCTGCTGGCGGGAGGCCACGCGCGCCTCAAACAACCTTGCGCAGGCGATCCTGAAGCGAGGGGCCGCGCCCGGCGACAAGCTCGCGATCTATATGCGCAACCGGCCCGAATACATGATTGCGCTGGCGGCTGCCTTCAAGGCTCGCCTGACGCACGTGAACGTCAACTACAGATACACCCCCGACGAGGTCTGGTACATCTTCGACAACTCCGACGCGCAGACCGTGGTCTATGCCTCGGAATTCCGCGACGCCGTTGCGCAGATCCGCCACAAGCTGCCCGGCGTCACGACCTGGATCGAGGTTTCCGAGGATGGCAGGGTCGCCGAGTTTGCGGAGCCCTTCGAGGCCCTGACCGCAGAGGGCGACGGCGCCCCGCTCTCCATCAAGCGCGCGGGCGATGATCTGCTGTTCATATACACCGGCGGCACGACGGGGATGCCGAAAGGTGTGATGTGGCCGCATCACGACCTGCGCGAGATCACGCTGCAGGCGGCGCGGAAGCTGGGGCCGGTCCCGGAAACGCTGGAGGCGCTACGCGAGCATACCCGCAAGGCGGGGCCCGCACCCGCCGCGCTGATCGCGCCGCCCCTGATGCACGGCACCGGCCTTCTCACGGCCATGGGGGTGCACCTCGCCGGTGGCTGCATCGTTACGCTGACGGGTGAGGCGTTCGACCCGGTGGAAATGCTCGATGCGATCGAGCGCCGACGCCCGCAGTCGCTCACAATCGTCGGCGACAGCTTCGCGCGCCCCATCCTCGAAGCGTTGGACGCTCAACCCGGTCGCTGGGATGTTTCCTCGGTCGCCGCGATCGTGTCCTCCGGCGTCATGTGGAGCCTGGAGGTGAAGCGTGGACTCCTGCGTCACATGCCCCAGGCGGTGCTGAACGACGCCTTCTCGTCCTCGGAAGCCCTGGGCATGGGGACGTCAGTCATGACCCGCGCGGGCGAGGTCCAGACCGCGAAATTCGCGCTGACCGACCGTTGCCGCGTCTTCGACGAGGACGACCGCGCCGTCCTCCCTGGATCGGGCGTGCAGGGCGTCGTCGCGCTCGGCCCGCCCAACCCCATCGGCTACTACAAGGACGTGGAGAAGACCGCGCGCACGTTCAGGGTCATCGACGGCGTACGCTACTCGATGCCCGGCGACTGGTGCCTGGTCGAGGCCGATGGCAGCCTGACACTGCTCGGGCGCGGCAATGCCTGCATCAACACCGCCGGGGAGAAGGTCTTCCCCGAGGAGGTCGAAGAAGCCCTGAAAACCCATCCCTCCGTCGCCGATGCCCTGGTCGTGGGCTTGCCGGACCCGAAGTGGGGTCAAGCCGTGACCGCGGTCATCGAGCTCGCGGCCGGGCAGACGCTCGACGAGGCGGTGGTGCGGGCGCACGTCCGCACGACCCTGGCGGCCTACAAGGCCCCAAAGCGGATTTTCGTCGCCGACCGGCCGCTGCGCGTCAGCAATGGCAAGGCGGACTACCCCGCCGCCAAAGCGTGCGCCGAGACCGCCGCCCTGTCGGCGACGGCGCCCCCGCACTGAGACTGAAGTCGCTCGCCGGGCGGCGGCCGACACATTCAGGAGGATCGCGATGCCAGATGATACCGAGACGGCCGGTGCGGGCGAACCGCAATGGAACATTATCCAGACCACCGCTCTGGATCCCGCCGCGCGCGACGACCCGCACAGCCGATTGAAGGCCTTGCGCCAGCGGTGCCCGGTCATGCGCGACGAGCCGGTCAAGAGCTGGTTCCTGACGCGTTACGCCGACGTCCGGCAAACCGTCAACGACGCGTCCATCTGGCGGGCCTCGAGCCACGCCGAGGACGGCGCGCTGCTCAAGCGCCCTCCCGAACAGATGCTGGGCCGTCAGGAGAGCATCCTCACCCTCGACAACCCTGACCACGCTCGGGTCAGACCGCCGCTGGCCCAGGCGTTCTACGGGCGCATCAACCGCATGAAGCTGCGCCTCGAAGAGGTCATCGACGAGGTGATCGACGCCCTGCCGAGCGGCCAGCCCTTCGACCTGATGAGTGACGTGGCCATCCCCGTGCCGATCCTGGTGATCGCCCATGTGCTGGGGGTCGAGCCGGATCGGCGCAGGGAGTTCCGCGACTGGTCGGAGGCCGTGATCCTGAGCCTCAACCCGTTCCGCTCTCCTGAGCAGGCCGCTCGCGCCGAATGGGGCTCGGCGCAACTCACGGCCTATTTCACCGACCTGATGGCTATGAGGCGGGCGTCGCCCCAGGAAGACCTCATCAGCGACATGGTGAAGCTCCAAGCGGACGGGGCGGCGCTGTCCGACGATGAGGTCCGCGTGAACCTGTCCGCGCTGTTGGTCGGCGGCAACCTCACCACCACGGACCTGATCGGCAACGGCGTCTGGCTGCTGCTGACCCATCCGGAGGAATGGCGCAAGCTCACGGCCGACCCGGCGGCGCTCTCGGGTTCCGCGGTCGAGGAGATCCTCCGCTTCGAGGGGCCGGTCGCCATCACCAGCCGCGTCACCGAGGCGCCCCGCCAGGTCTGCGGGCGCGAAATCCCCGCCGGCCAGTTGCTCATCACCTCGTTGCATGGCGCGAACCGGGACCCCGAGGTGTTCGAGGAACCGGACCATTTCGACATCACCCGCAAGCGGGCGCCGCATGTGGCCTTTGGCGGCGGCGCCCATATCTGCATTGGCGCCCCCTTGGCGCGCCTCGAAGCCAGGCGCGCGCTCCAACGCCTGGCCGAGCGCTTCCCCGCCCTGCGACTGACCCAAACGGATCCGCCGAAATGGCGCACTTTGCCCTTCTTCCGCGGCATCGAATCCCTGACGGTGGTGGGCGAGCCCAGTCGGTCCGACTCCGAGGCCGGATCGCGGCTTGACGCCCCCGCGTGACCGGACGCCGCATCCGCGTCGGCGCTGCGGATGCCGGACGACAGAATGGGCGAAGGGCGCCGGCGCAGATGCCGCCTGCGGCTAGGCGATCGAAAGACCGTAGAGTTCGACGACGTTGTCGTGGCATATGCGGTCGCGGGTGGCCGTGGACAGACCTCGGGTGTGTTCTTGGAGAACCGCTTGGGAGTTGGGCCAAGTGGAGTCAGAGTGAGGGAAATCGCTGGCCCACATCCAGCCGGCGCTCGTTCATCAGCTCCGTGGTGCTGAACGCGACCCAATCGTCCTGAAACGTGATGTAGATGTGCTCCTTGAAATAGTCGCTCGGCATGCGCGCGAGCGGCGGGGCCTTCATCCAGTAGCGATGGCGCTTGTAGGCGTGATCCATGCGGTACATGTAGTGCGGCGCCCACCCGGCGTCGGCCTCCACGCAGACGATCTTCAGCTTAGGATGGCGGTCAAACACGCCGCCGAAGATCAGCGTGCCGATGATGTCCTGATTGCCGCGGATGATGGACAGGAAACTGTTGATCCGCGGTCCGCGAGGGTTCTGAGCGAGCGACCCCGATTTCGTCGTCAGGATGTGGAACGAGAGCGGCATGTCCAGTTCCTCCGCCGTTCGGAAGACGGGCACCCAGATCGGGTCGTCATAGTCGGCCTCGCCCGGATCTCCGGGCATCATCACGCCCTTGAACCCCGCGACGTGCGCTTGCCGCAGTTCGTCGACGCCGACCGCTTGCGTCTTCATCGAGACCTGGGCTAGCCCATAGAGGCGCTGCGGCGCTTCCGCACAATACCCTGCCAGCCATCGATTGTAGGCCTCGAAGCAGGCCTTCTTGAAATCGAAGTCGGGGTGGTTGCAGAGAAGCATCCCGACGGTGGGATAGATCAGCTCGGCCGCAACCCCGTCCAGGTCCTGATCGGCCAGGCGATGTTTCGGATCCCACCCGCTTCGCCACAGCTCCGCAAACGCACGCCGGCCGTCGTTATGTCCTTCGGGTCCTTGCCGGCCGCCGCGAGCAGCCCGAGGGGAACAGGGGTCGCCATCCCCTCGATGACGAAGGCGTCGCCGATGTTCGGGAGGCTGTGGATCCGTGGCGCGCCGTCGCGATATGCCGGATCGATGTGATCGACGTACCAGTTCGGCGGTCGGTGATATGCGAGTCTGCCGAAATCGGCTTGCGGAGCATGTCCCTATCCTTCCTGAAATCCTAGCTTACCGCCTCATGACTTCACAGTCAGAACGCCGAGCGGCGGCGGCGTTGCGGGTCGCCGGAGGGGACGGCGTCGTGCCGCCGCGCCTCAGTGAGCGTGAAGCTTCACGGGCAAGGCGGTGAAGCCCCGGATGATGTTGGAGTAGGTGCGTTGGGGCTCGCCGACGAGTTCTACCTGCCGAAACCGTTTTGCGATCTCCTCCCAGACGATCCGCAACTGGAGCTCGGCGAGGCGGTTGCCCATGCAGCGGTGAATTCCGAATCCAAACGACAGGTGATGGCGCGGGTTCGGCCGATCGATGATGAACTCGTCCGGTTGCGGAATGACCTCGTCGTCGCGATTGCCGGACAGGTACCACATCACGACCTTGTCGCCCTTCGCGATGGTCTTGCCGCCGATTTCGACGTCCTGGAGCGCCGTGCGCCGCATGTGTGTGATGGGCGTCTGCCAGCGGATGATTTCCGACACCATGCCTGGAATGCGCGCCAACGGGTCACTCATCAGCTTGCGGTACTCGTCCGGCGCCTGGTTGAGCGCCACGACGCCGCCGCTGATCGAGTTGCGGGTCGTGTCGTTGCCGCCGACGATGAGGAGCAGCAGGTTCCCCATGAACTCGACGAACGGCATATCCCGCGTCGCCGGGGCATGCGCCATCATCGAGATGAGGTCGGGTTGCGGGGGCGCTTTGGCCCGCTCGTCCCAGAGCGCCTTGAAGTACATTGCACATTCCAACAGTTCGTCGCGGCGCTGCTCGAAGGACGCGACGATGCCCGTCTCAGGTGAGGCGGTGGTGACGTCGGACCACCGGGTCAGCTTGCGCCGTTCGGCCCAAGGGAAGTCGAAGAGCGTAGCCAGGGTCATGGTCGTCAGCTCGATCGCGACGAGATCGACCCAATCGATCTCCTCGCCGACCGGAAGCGCGTCGAGGATCTCGCCGGCGCGGGCGCGGATGATCGGCTCGAGGAGCTTCAGGTTGCCCGGCGCAACTGCGGGGCTGACGGCGCGTCGCTGCTGATCGTGCTTGGGCGGATCCATCGCGATGAACATCTCGATGGGAACCGCGGCCTCGATGCTGTTGAGATCCTGGATCGCGATCCCACCCCACTTCGAGTCGGACGACAGCGCCTGATGGTTGGTGTCAGCCTGCACGATGTGGTCGAATTTGGTGAGTGACCAATAGGCCCCATTTGCGCTTTCCGCGCAGTAGTGGACGGGATCCTCACGCCGCAGGCGGGCGAAGTAGTCGCCCACCACATCGGTCTGAAAGAGGATGGGTTTGCTGACATCGATTTGTGCAAGCGGAATCTCGTGGGCGCTGGGCCGCCGGGTTGGCGCGTCCAAGGAGAATGCGGTCATCTTGCTGGGCTCCTACAGGGGGCGGTCCCCCGCTCGGTGATCGGTGTCGAGGCTCTGATCCCTGGGCCTCATCGAGACAGGTCAAATCCGTCGTAGCCGGCTGCGGCCGACGCTTCGCAGGCCTGCAGATAGAGGGGCAGGCCGCCCGGATAGTTGAGAAACTGCCGCGGCTTGCCGGGGATGTTCGCGCCGAGGTACCAGGAGTCCGCATAGGGAAAGAGCGTCATCGCTCCAGCGTCCTCGACATGCTGCGACCACGCCGCCTGGGCGGACGCTTTGGCCTCGAGGCGGTGGTAGCCGCCGGCGCGCAGATGCGCGAGCAGCCTGACGACGTGCTCGCCCTGCAGTTCGGCGCAGCTCGGCCCGTTGCAGAACCCTGAAGGACTTTGCGGACCATAGAGAAAGAGCAGATTCGGGAACCCTTTGGTTGCCATGCCCAGGTAGGTGGCGGCGCCGGCGGCCCAGGTCTCAGCAAGGCTCGCGCCGCTCGGTCCGCGGATATCGATCTGTGTCAGACTGCCGGTGACCGCATCGAAGCCTGTGGCGAGGACCAGGAGGTCGAGGTCGTGCCCGCGTTGCGCGGTCCGGACACCCGTGGCGGTCACGTCCCGTATTGGATCGGCCCTCAAGTCCACCAGCGTGACGTTCGGCTGATTGAAGACGTCGTAGTAGGTCTGTTCCAGGGACGGCCGCTTGACGCCGAACGGGTGCGGGGGTTCCGAGGGCGCGAGCGTCTCGGCGACGACCGGATCCTCGACCCGTTCGTGCACCTTCTCCCGCCAGAAATCATAGGCCGTCCGGTTTGACGCCATATTGGTCAGGATGTCGCCGAAGGTGGCGGACCAGAAAGCGAAGCCCCCCGCGGCCCAGCACGTTTCGTAGACGCGTCGCCGCTCCTCTTCCGACGCCGCCAGCGCCGACTCGCCGCCGATCCGCTTGAAATCGAAGCCGCCGAAGTTGAGCGGCCGGCTCGCGAAGCGCGCGGGATACTCCTGCTTCAGCGCCGCCTGGTCTTCCCGGCTCAGCCGTCGCTGGCGCATGGGCAAGGCGATTATGGGTGTCCGCTGAAAGACGACGACCTCGCGTGCGACGGCGGCTGCCTCCTGGACGACCTGGACCCCGCTGGCGCCCGTCCCCAGGACGCCGACCCGCTTGCCGGCCATGTCGAGGCCGTCCTGCGGCCAGAGGGCGGTGTGGTGGGCAAGACCCTCAAAGCGGTCGAGGCCGGGGAGATCGGGCGTGTACGGCTTGGCGGCGAACCCGGTGCACATCAGCAGGAAGCGCGTTTCGAGGGTTTGGCCCGTGTTGGTGCGGACCTGCCAGGTATGCCGCGTGTCGTCGAAGCGGGCGCCTTCGACGCGACAGCCGAACTGGATGTCCTTCTGCAGATCGAGTTTGCGGTCCACATACTCGAAGTACCGGCGAAGCTCCGCCCAGGCCGGGAAGCGCTCGCTCCAGCACCAGTCCCGCCACAACTCGGGGTCCGAGTACTCGTAGAGCGGCACATGGCTGTCGACCCGTGCGCCGGGATAGCAGTTCCAGTACCAGATCCCGCCCAGGTCCGGAGCGGCCTCGAGCAGGCGGACCCGGAACCCAAGCTCCCGCAACCGCCGGAGCTGATAGAGGCCGCTGAAGCCTGCGCCTACGACGATGACCTCGAACGGTTCGGCCGATGGTGATGGGGCGGCGGCGTCCGTCATTGTCCGTCCGTCCTGTCGGCTGTCGGTTCGACGAGTTCGAACCAGGGCGCCATGACGCCATCGCCGAGATCGTGGAAGGCCAGCCGCACCGGGAGCCCCAACCGCAGTTCGTCCGGCGCACAGCGCGTCAGGCGGGTTGCGAGCCGCACCCCCTCCTCCAGTTCCACGACGGCCGCGACGTAGGGGACGTCCTTAGCGAATGCCGGGTGCATCGCCTGGTGGATGACGGTCCACGTGTAGAGAACCCCACGCCCGCTCGACTCGGACCATGTGAAGTCGGGCGAGCCGCAGTGTGCGCACATGTAGCGTGGCAGGAACCGCCATGCGCCACAGCCGCCGCAGCGCTGGAACCGCAGCTCGCGCTGTCGGCAATAGGACCAGAAGGCCTCGTCGAGGGGATCCTGGGTGCGGGGCGTCGGGGTCATATGTCGTTCCGAAGGATGGCGAGGCTGCCGTCGCCGAGATCGCCCCAACCCGTGACGAGACCCATGCGAGCGCCCCGGACCTGACGCTCGCCAGCGTCGCCTCGGAGTTGGCGCACCGCCTCGACGACATGGTTCAGACCCCAGACGTGCGCCTCGCTCAGGAGCCCCCCGTGCGTGTTGAGCGGACGTCGGCCTCCGAGGCGGAGCTGGCCGTCCTTGACGACATCGTAGACACCGCCTGGCTCGCACAATCCGAGCGCCTCGAGCTGCAGCAGGACCACGTAGGTGAAGCAGTCGTACACCTGGAGGAAGTCCATCTCGTCGATCGACACGCCCGCCATCCCCAGGGCGCGCGGCGCGGCGTAGCTCAGCCCGATCTTGAACATGTCGGGGCGCGACGGGATGTCGTCGGCGGGATAGGGATGCCCTTCGGCGGCTCCCGCGATGTAGACGGGCCGATGCGGCAAGTCCTTCGCCCGCTCGGCGCTGGTCACGACCACGGCGCACGCGCCGTCGGTCTCGAGACAGCAGTCGTAGAGCCGGAAGGGCTCCGCGATCCAGCGCGCGTCGAAATAGGTCTCCACGTCCAGCGGCCGCCCATAGGTGAGGGCCCGCGGGTTGAGCTGCGCATGTTCGCGACAAGCGAGCGCGACTTCCGCCATAGCCTGGCCCGGAACGCGGTATAGCTGCTTGTGCCGCATCGCCAGCCACGCGTACATCTGCACCGGCAGGGTCACGCCGTGGGGCAGATAGAAGCCCTGGATCGTCCGCGTCAGCGTGTTCATGTTCATCGGCCGCTGCGGCGGCGCGCCCGCCTTCGGTCGTAGCGCTGAAAAGCCGTTCCAGCCGAGCACGACGAGCACGTTGTCGGCGATCCCCGCAGCGACCGCCATCGCCGCGTTCTGAAGGGCCGTGGTCGGGCTTGCGCCCCCCATGTGTACGGTTGAGGCGTAGCGCAGTACGTCGACGCCCAGGTTTGCGGCGAGTTCCTCGGACGTCGTGTAGATGGGGGGCGGAACCATGCCGTCGATGTCGCGCGGCGCAAGACCCGCATCGGCGATGGCCCGCCGGGACGCCTCCAACATCAGGTCCACGGCCGTGCGTTCGGATCCCTTGACGTAGGGCGTCTCGCCGATCCCGACGATCGCGGCCTTGTCGGCGAAATGGAATTGTTCGCGGCTCATGATCTGTCAGACCGGTGGAATGAGGCAGGAATGAATGGACTCCTCGCCCTCGACCTGGCGCGCCAGCGTCCGGATGGCCCGCTCGGCCTGCTCGAGGGGAAAATCGTGCGTGTGCATGATCTCGAGCGGCGTTGTGCGGGCGTGGATCAGATCGATCGCCTTGCGGTAGCCGGACGACGTCACGCCGATGACGCCCCTGATGGTGATTTCGTTCAGGACGATCAGATCGGACACGAAGTCATCGACGGGCTTGAAGCCCTTGACGCCCGCGAGCACGATCGTTCCGCCGGGCCGGACATAGCCCAGGGCGTCGCGCACGGGTTCGGTCGCGTAGGAGGTGACCTCCACCACCACGTCGGCGCCGCGGCCACCGGTGTAACTCTTGATCCGCTCCAGCGCCGGCTCGTTGTCGACGTCGATCGTGTGGTCGGCGCCGAGCCGCCGCGCGATCTCCAGCTTGCGAGCGTCGGCGGACCGGCCGGTCACGATGATCTTTCCGGCGCCAGCATGGCGCGCGGCGACCACGCTCGCCAGGCCTCGCTGTCCCGGGCCCAGGATCAGGACCGTGTCCCCGACCTGTGTCTGGGGCACCTCGACCGCCCACCGGAACCCGGCGCCGAGCGGATTGAACATCACCGCGAGTTCGGGCGGGAGGGCAGGATCCATCCTGTGCAGGATCGCATTCGGCGCAAGCCACATGTACTGGGCGTAGGCGCCCCAAAGCCCCGGCTCCGAGCTCAGGGGAATGTACGAGTAGATCTGCCGGTGGCTGCAGAGGTGGTAGCGCCCGCCCAGGCAGGTGTCGCAGCAGTGGCAAGCCAGCATGGTTTCGACCGCAACGCGGTCGCCGACATCGACACCCCAACGCCGCGCCGCGCGGTCGCCGATGGCCGCGATCACCCCGAGCGGCTCATGGCCCGGCACGACGGGCGTCGGGACGCGCAGGACACCCTCGAACTGCTCGTAGTCGCTCCCGCAGATACCGCAGGCTTCAACCCGGAGAATGGCGCTGTCGTCGTCGATCGCCGGCATCGGCAGCTCGCGGGCCTCGAGGCGCCGCGGACCGGTCTGCACCATGGCGAGCGTGGTTTTCGGCAACATCCAAGAACCCGATCAAGGCTAGACGTCCATAACATGCTTGTGTCACACCTAACGCATATCCGTGTGATGACGCAAGAGACCCAAGATGCACGAGGAACCCCGGGTGCCGATGCTGGATCTGCCCGATGCGCGCGACGCGGCGCGCCGGCATGGGCTGCCCGAAGCCTTCGCCGAGCTGAGCGTGTTCCGCATCCTGTTACGCCACCCGACGGTGGCGCAGCGCCTCGGCGACCTGTTGCAGACGCTCCTGTTCACCGGGAACGCGCTCGACCCGCGGCTCCGCGAGTTGCTCATCCTCCGGATCGGTTGGCGGACGGGCGCAGTCTACGAATGGACCCAGCACTGGCGGGTCGCACGCGGCCTGGATATCCCCGAAGCCGATCTCCTGGCGGTGCGGCGTTGGCGCGAGGCGGCGGAACTCAGCGAGGCTGATCGGGCCGTCCTGCAGGCGACCGACGACACCCTGGACAAAGGGGCCATCGGCGACGAGGCGTGGGCGGCCTGCTGCCGCCACCTCCGCTCGGATCAGGAGCGGATCGAGCTGGTCATCGCCTTGGGAAACTGGACCATGTTCTCGCAGCTGCTGCGAAGCCTGCAGGCGCCGCTCGAAGACGGGGTCGCGGCCTGGCCGCCGGATGGTGAAGTCCCTTTCGTCGGAGCCCAACCCTGATGCCGCGCAAACCGATCTCGGCCGATCTCGTCGGTCTCACGCTTCCTGCCGTGACGCGCACCTGGTCCCCGCGCGACGCGATCCTCTATGCGCTCGGCGTCGGCGCGAGACCCGCCGAGGATCTCGAGTACGTCTACGAAGGCCGAGGCCCCAAGGTGCTGCCGACCTTCGCCGTGATCGCGGGCGGCGGGGCCATGAGCGCCGTCATGCGAGACGTCGACATGCGTCTGGAGATGCTGCTGCACGGAGAGCAGTCCGTTGAGCTTTTCCGACCCCTTCCTCCGCAGGCCGAGGTGACGGTGACGGGGCGGATCACCGAGGTTTGGGACAAGGGCAAGGCCGCCGTCATCGGCATTGAAAGTCACGGGTTCGACAGCGACGGCGAGCTGTTCCGGACCCACGCCACCCTGTTCGTGCGGGGCGGCGGAGGCTTCGGCGGCGAGAGAGGCCCAGCCTCCGCCGACGCGGCGCCACCGGCGCGCGCGGCGGACATCACCGTGGCGTTTGAGACACGCCCGGAACAGGGCGCCATCTACCGCCTCTCCGGCGACCTGAACCCGATTCACATCGATCCGGATTTCGCGCTGAAGGGCGGCTTTCCGGCGCCCTTCATGCACGGCCTCTGCACCTATGGCGTCGTCGGCCGTGCGATCCTGCGGGAACTATGCCATGACGACCCCGCAGCGTTTCGCGCCATGCGGGGCCGCTTCGCAGATCGTGTGGGCTTTGGCGACACCATCACGACGCGCATCTGGCGGGACGGGCCCGGTCGGGCCCTCGTGCAGGCCGAGACTCAGGACGGCCGGATCGTGCTGTCCAACGCCGAGGCGAGGTTCACGGAGTAGGTTCGTCCATGCGCAGTCCCGACGCTTCCATCGTCAAGTCCGCCGCTCGGACGCTTGAGATCTTCGAGTATTTCGACGCCGTGCGGCGTCCGGCGCCCATCCACGACGTCGCGCAGGCGCTGGGCTATCCGCATTCGAGCACCGCGGCGCTGCTGCGCAGCCTAGCGGACCTCGGCTACCTCGAATACTCGATCACGGACAAGACGTTCTTTCCGTCCATCCGCGTGTCGCTGCTGGGCCACTGGGTCGGCGAGGAAATCCTCTCGCTCCGAGGCATCCAGCACCAGATGCGCGCGATCGCAGATGCGACGGGCATGACCGTTGTGCTCGGGTCGATCAGCGACGGCTACTGCCAGTACGTGCGTGTGCTCGAGGCGGAAACGCCGATCCGATATCACGTGAAGGCCGGCGACCGGCGGTGCCTGGCTCGCTCCACGCTGGGCCACGTCCTGCTTGGACAAGAGCCTGCGGAACGCCGACGCATTCTGATCCTCCGGGCCCTGGCGACGTGGGATGGACCCGAGTCCGCGCCGGCCGCGGAGGTCATCGAGAAGCAAGCCGGCCAGGCTGCCGCCCGGGGCTTCGCGTTCAACGTCGGGCTGGTGACGCCGCACGCCGCCATGCTCGCCGTCCCGCTGCGCGCGGGCTACGCCAACCGGCCGCTCGCCCTCGCGGTGGCGGCCGCCGAGCCCTTCTTCCAGGGGCGCAGGACGGAAATCCTCGACATTCTCCGAAGCGCCCTTACCGACCTCGCGCCTGCCGAACGGGCCTCGGCCTAGGTTTGCCCGCCCTCAGCGCAGGGCGCTCAGGGGCTGCGACACGTCACCGTAGCCGGCGTCGGGCGGGATCACGAGCACACGCGCTCCATCCCGCACCGTGACTTCGGGCAGCACCGTGACCAACGTCCGGGCCTGGGCGCGGTCCAGGCATTCGCGCGCGGTCTGGGCCTCCGCGAGGAGTCGCAGGTTCATAAGGGTCGGGAAGATGATGGTGCGCTCGCCCGACGCGGCCATTCGTACGGCCTCTGCGGGCGCAATCCATTCCGCGTCGACGGTTTCGCGCCCGTCGCAGGCCGCCACTTGTCCCGGCGGAGCGTGCAAGACGTAGAACCATGTATCGAAACGCTTCGGCATCATGGTGGGCGTGATCCAGCGGGCGAAGACGGCCAGATCGTCGAGCCGAAGTTTGACGCCGAGATCGCGCACCACGTCGATGAAAGCGAGCTCGCCGGCGTCCACTGCGCTACGGACCGACGCGTCGCACGGCGCCTCGAACGGCGCGCCGTCCGAAGACTGCGCGAGCAGAATGCCCGCCTCCTCGAAGGCCTCACGGATTGCTCCAATGCGCAAGGTCCGTTGCACGGCATCCAGCTTGTCCCACCCCAACGCATGCTGTGCCCAACCTTGATCGCTGTCGCCCGCGTTGGTCTTGCCGCCCGGAAACACCAGCGCACCGGAAGCGAAATCGATCTGATGGTGACGCTTTACCATCAGGACCTGAAACTCCGGCTGATCGCGCAGCAGCAGCACCGTCGCGGCCGGCTTCGGTTCGGGCGCTTGTGGCGCGTCGGGCATCCTGGCTCTCCCTGAAAACCCGCATGGCGGGCGCTGTGTACACTGTGCCGGCGGGCGGCGACGCTAGCCCTTTGGCCGGGGGTTCTGGATCAGTACGGTTCCCTGGGCCGAGCCGCATAGCCGGCCCTCGTTCTCCATCTCGATCCGCACGACGGCCGTCTGTTTGCTCATCGACAGAATCTCGGCGTGCGCGCGCACCGCCCCCGTGGAGACCGGCGCCAGCAGGTTGATCTTGAACTCTGTCGTCGCGGCCCACTGCCCCTTCTCCATGTGCGGGTAACACACGCATCCCAGCACGTGGTCGCAAAGCGCCGAGAGGACACCCCCGTGCATGTTGCCGAAGCTCGTCAACAGTTTTGGATCGACAGTCATCTCCGCCGTGAGGCGTCCAGGCTCGATGTTAGTCACTCGGATACCGAGGAACTCGGGCAGGCCCGTCATCCGGTTGCTACTGGCGATGAAGCCGTCGACCATCTCGGGATGGAAGTCGGGCATGCGGCGCGCGATCATCGTAACCTCCCGATCAGGAATAGGTCTGCGCGCGGGCCAGTGCAGCCTCCGCGCCGGACACGAGATCGGCAAACACATCGCGGGCGGGGCGGATCGCCTTGATGAGTCCCATGCCCTGGCCGGCAAACCCCGGCACGATGTCCTTGCGCTCGGCGCGCGAAGCCGCCGACATGACCGGGCCGGCCACCATGGATTGGAAGGGCATGGGCAGCGGGTCCCGGCCAGCATCGACCCACGCCTGGGCCCACTTGTTTCGGATCACGCGCGCCGGCTTCCCCGTCACGGACTTGGACACCATGGTGTCGCCATCACCGCCTTCCACGAGGGCTTCCTTCTGGAACGGAAGAAGCCCTGCCTCCTCGGTCGCCAGGAAGGCCGTCCCCACCCAGGCCCCCTCCGCGCCCAGCATGAAAGCCGCGGCGACGCCGCGACCGTCCGCGATGCCGCCCGCGCCGAGGACCGGCAGGCGACCGCCCACGGCGTCCACCACCTGCGGGATCAGCGCCATGGTGCCGATCGGGGAGTTGTGGCCGCCTCCATCATGGCCCTGGGCCACGACCACGTCGATGCCCGAGGAGGCGACCTGCAGTGCGTGCTTCACCGAGCCGATCACCGCCATCACCTTCGTGCCGTTCTCGCGGAAACGATCCATCCACGGCGCTGGATTGCCGAGGCCGGCGGCGTAGACCGGGACCTTCTCTTCGACCACGACTTCCATCTGCGCCTCGAAGAAGTCCTTCGAGAACATCGCCAATCCCTCGACGGCGCTTCCGTCATCCGCTGCGCGTGGCGGTCGCGACGAGGCCTCCAGGCCTTCGCGCCGCATGAAGTCGCCAGCGAACGCACGGGCCTCTTCCAGGCGGTCGACGGGCGAGAGGCCCCCTGAGGCCTCGCCAGCCGCAGGTCCGCCGCTGCGTCGCACCGACGCCGGCAGTAGGGTGTCCACGCCAAACGGCTTGTCCGTGAGCGTGCGGACTTCGCGGATCCAGGCGCGCAGCTGCTCCGGGGGGCATGCGGCCGCCCCCAAGACGCCCAAGCCCCCGGCGTTGGACACCGCGGCCGCCAGGCGCGGCACGCTCGCCCCGCCCATGCCCGCCAGAACGATCGGGTACTGGATGTTGAGGATCTCACAAATTCGGCTGTGCAGCGGCATGGCGACCTTTCTCGCTGACGTTTCCCTGGCGCCTCAGCGCCCGTAAAATACCGGTGTGCGTTTTTCCATGAAGGCGCGCGGCCCCTCGCGCGCATCCTCGCTCCGGAACACCGGAGCGGAGAACTTCGCCTCCAGGGACATCGCTTCTTCCTCCGGCCGGCCAAGGCAGGCGCGTGCGGACCGGCGGATCGCCTGGACGGCGATCGGCCCGTTGGCGGCGATGCGCTGGGCCAACTCAAGGGCCGCTTCCAGAACGTCACCCGGCGGTACGACGCGGTTCAGGAAGCCCCATGTGAGCGCCTCGTCCGCGGAGATCAGATCCCCCGTAAGCAGCAGTTCCATCGCCCGCGCATAGGGGAGTTGCCGCGGCAGGCGCACGGTCGATCCCCCGCCCGGAAAGATCGCCCACTTGACTTCCTGCACGCCGAGCTTGGCGGCGTCTGACGCCACGCGAAGGTCCGTTCCTTGCGCCAACTCCATGCCGCCGGCGATGGCGTGGCCGTTGATCGCCGCGACCACCGGCTTGACTGCATCAAACGTCCGCAGCAACGCCGTCCCCAGAATCTCCCGGTCTTCGACGACCTGACGATCCCAGTCGTCCTCAGGCTCGCGGCTGCGGCTGATCAGCGGGATCAGACGGCCGAGGTCCGCCCCGGAACAGAACGCCTTGTCCCCGACGCCCGTCACGACGGCGGCGCGGATGTCCGGATCGTCGCGCACCGTCCGCCATGCGGCGGCGAGGCGCACGATCAT
The DNA here is from genome assembly GCA_040752615.1 of Pseudomonadota bacterium. GTDB lineage: Bacteria > Pseudomonadota > Alphaproteobacteria > Caulobacterales > Caulobacteraceae > Phenylobacterium. The sequence goes on from JBFMGV010000027.1 coordinate 124,483, forward strand.
CTCGGGGTTGAGGGCGTTGCGCGCCTCAGGGCGGTTGAGTGTCACGATGGCCACGTGGCCGATGCGCTCCAAGCCAACGACCTCGTGCATCTTCACCCTCGCTCATATGTGTCGTGCTATATCACGAATGTGTCGTGCATGTCCTTGGGGAAGCCAAGGCACGATGCGCATCTTCAGCAGAGGCGCTCGGCGGCGCCCGCCCCTTCGTCCGGCCCCCCAGCGACGAGGGGTGGCGGACCACGTGCGCCGGCCCTTGGGAACCTTGAAGGCGAGAGACGTGGTTCGAGCGCGCATCGCCGCTGCGGACCGGCCAGAGCTGGCTCGGCCCTGAGGCGCAGAAGGTCGACCGCGCCCCTGGAACCTGGCCAGCAACGATGAGGCGGCGGATGCCGCCGACCGCGAAATGGCGACAAGCGGCCAGCTTAAGGCGGGGGGGACGGCGGCCTCGGAACCTTCGGGGAGCGTCGGCGCTTTTTGTATCATGGCTTACAAGTTTTCCAGTGTGGCGGTGATCGTCGCTCTAGCCGTGACGTGGCCTTCGGGGACCTTGGCGCAGCCCAAGGACGAGGCCTCCAGCGCGGTGCGCCTCGACGGCGCGAGAGCGGTGGTGACCCAGCCGGCTCGCGACCTCGGCGTCGTTTCGCCCAAGATTCCGGAGGTCATCTCTCACGCTGCAGCAGCGCCTTACAGTACTCGAGGCCTCGGAAGCTGCCGCGCGCTGGCCGCGTCCGTTCGCGAGCTCGACGTCGCCTTGGGACCGGATTTCGATGCGCCGCCGCTGCCGAAGGACAACCGGGCAACACGTATTGTTGAAGCCGGGGGACGGTCCCTCGTTAATTCCGTGGTGCCGTTCCGAAGTGTCGTGCGAGAACTGACGGGCGCGGCCGCCGCCAAGCGGGAAGCGGAACTCGCGTTGGACGCTGCGCTTGCCCGGCGAGGCTTTCTACGCGGCCTGCAAGCCGCTCGCAGATGCAAGGTGCTGCGGTGAGGGCCGTCGTCGTTCGCCGTCGTTCGCTCGAGCGTACGGCCCGCGATCAACAGCGGAAGGCAGGTGGATCCGGGGCGCTCAGGTCGGAGAACGCACGTTGCCGCTCACCCGCTCGAGCAGCCGCTTCATCACCTTCTTTTCTGCGGGCGTGAGGCCAGCCCAAAGCGAATGGTGCGTAAGGTCCGCAGGGGCAATCTTGGCGCATCGAAAGCGCCAACGCCGAGGCCGCGGCCCTGGTCGCGACCGTTGACGACGCGAAAGGCAGCTCACGGCGGAAGGCGCGCGCGCATACATCAGCCTCCGCGAGGCGCAGCTCCGGCTCGAGCTCGCGCGTCGGGAGCAGGATCTGCAGCAGCAGACCCTGGAGCTGACGTATCAGCGCTATTCGGCCGGCGCCGTGCCCCTCTTTCCGGTCGGCGCCGCGAATGCCGAGCTCGAGCTCTTGAGGTCGCAGATCGCCGAAGCGGAGGCCGACAATGCGGTCTTCAAGGACCGCTCTCGGTCCTCATCGGGAGTGCGCCGGGCGGCTTGGACGATCTGCTGGCGGCGCCGGCGCCTATTCCCCTGCCGCCTGCCTCCATCGCCGTAAGCGACCCGGCCGAGCTGATCGCACGTCGACCGGATATCCGCGCCGCCGAGCGCCGGCTCGCCGCCGCGAACGCGCGGGTTGGCGTGGCGGAGGCTGCACGCTTTCCGCGGTTGTCCTTCATGGGCATCCTGGGACTCGGGGGAACCGACCCCGAAGACGTTTTCCACGTGGCGAACCTCTCGACGATCGCGCTGCCGCGCCTGCAATGGAGTCTCTTGGACTTCGGGCGGACCGCAGCCGCGATCGACCAGGCCCAGGCCGCGCGTGGCGAGGCGGACGCGCGGTACCGCGATGTCGTGCTCCGCGCGCTTCAGGACGCCGAACAGTCGCTCCAAAGGTTTGGCCAGCATCGCATCAACGTCGCGGCGCTCACGCAGATCAGCCGCCAGGCGGACACGGCGGCCGAGCTCAACCAACAGCGCTTCACCGCAGGCGCGATCGGGCGGAGCGACCTCAACCTGGCACTCCGCCAGCGGGCCCAGGCCAGAGCGAACCTCAGCCGCGCGGTTGCGGCGATGACCACCAGCTGGGTGGCGATCCAGAAGTCGCTGGGATTGGGCTGGCGCGCCTGGGCGACGCCCCTGCGCGAGGGCTCGCCTGATCGCGGGTAGTGAACGCACAGGTCATTCACTGCCGATCTTTACCCGCGGCGCCTCGGCCCGCTACCGCGCCCAGCGCGACCGGAGCCCGCGGAGGCGCCGACCAGTGCGTGGCGCGCCACGGAGTGGACGACCCAGATATCCGGCCCGTCGGTCAGGGTTGCGACGGGTGCACGTCGAGGAAGACAAGGCCCCGACCGCCGCGCGGCTCCACGGACATCCGCGGATCTCGGGTCGGGCGACTCCCTCGTGGCGGCATATTGCGGGCTGTCCCCATCTGGCTGCGCTAGGATGGAAGCCTTGAGCCTGGTCCGCCGCAGTGGCGCCTCGGCTCTCACGGCGCCGCCCGGATCCCTTGGCGACGGGCGTGCCGCGGCGGGGGGCACCAAAGGCTCTGGTCCGGAAGACTCGAAGGGCGCGGCTCGCCCGCCCAGACTTGCCCCCCGATGATGCATCGACGGTGCGACCGTCCCGTCGCTCGCAGGCGTCAGAAGTCGAACAACATCTGCTGAGCGATCGCCTTCGGGTGCTGCGAACGGCGTCGCCCAGCCGCTCCCCGCCGGGTCGCGGCGCGAGCCCGCTCCACGCTGGCGACCACCTGCGGCGCCTTCGCCTCGCGGTTGTCGGCGCCTTCGGCCATCGGCTCGTCCAAACGGGGCCCCTGCGACGCCAAGCGGTCACGTGAGGTCGCGCACCTCTCCGGGCCGCCAGGGGTCGCCGAGCCTCTCGCGCTCGCCCGCCCGACGCTGTGGCCCCGCGAGACGCGCCACGCCTCGATTTCAGCCTCGCGATAGCCGACGCGGCCGGGGGAGATGGCATATGGAGACGGGAAGTCACCGCGCTTCTGGAGGCGCCACGCCGTCGTTCGGCTGAGCCCCGTGGACACCGCCACTTCCCGCCAGGGAAGGAAACGGCCGCCCGAGGTTTCCGCGTCGAGGAAGGTGCGCCAGTTGGCCAACGCTTCAGCTCCAGACGCGTGGATCGAGCTTCTGCTCGCGCCGGTTCCGGCGCAGGCCTGTGCGTTGCGCCCGCGCCCATTCGCGCAGTGCGCCGCGAGGGTACCAGGGCTTTCCACGAATGTGCTCGCAGGGGGGGCCATCGCCCCCCACCGACCAAATCCTCGCGAGCGTCGCCGGCTTGAGTCGAACGTTGAACCGGACGAGATAGGCCGACGCCTCTGTCCGCGTCAGCAGGTCCTGGTCGCTTTCGTCGCCGGGAGGATCCGGGCGCGCGGTCGAAGTGGTCATGGCGCCCTCCGGCAGTCGCTGGCCGAGCGGATAGACCGCCTGGCCGAGACCGCCAGGTAGCACTCGACCACGGTGGCGACATAGGCCTCGGTCTCGGGGATCCTCGGAACCCGCCCGAGACGGGCGACCCGCTCCGGTCCGGCGTTGTACGCCGCTAGGGCCAGGCGCAGGTCGGCGAAGCGCAGCAGCTGGCGGGCGAGGTAGTCGGCGCCGCCGGCCAGGCTGTCGTGCGGGTCGCGACGGTCGCGCACGCCGAGTTCGCGGGCCGTCGCCGGCATGAGCTGCGTGAGGCCGACCGCGCCCGCCGGCGAGACGGCGGTCGGGCGGTAGGCGCTCTCGGCGACCACGAGCGCGTGCAGCAACTTGGGGTCGAGGCCGTGCCGACTGGCGGCCGCGGCAACCGCAGCGTCGAACGGCTGGACCGGCGGCGTAAGGCGAACGGCCGCTGCAGACCCGAGATCGCGCGGGCGCTCGGCCGGCGCCGGCAGGGCGGGAAAGAGGCCCCCGCCGGCCGCGCTCCAGTCGGCCTGGGCCCCGGCCGGGCTTGCGGTGGCGGCCAGGAGCGCCCCGGCCAGGATTCCGCGTATCACCATGTCAGCACCTCCGCGTAGACCGCATCGATCTCGGTGTCGGGCACCGGCCCGAAGTAGCGGCTGTCGAAGCTGGCGGGCGTGTCGCCCAGCAGGAGCAGTTCACCGGGCGCGAGCCTGCGGCACCCGCGCCAGCGCGGCAGCGGGCGGCCCTGCCGGTCGCGGAGCAGGATCCGGACGGCGCCCTGCGGCCAGGTCAGCCGCCGGTCCGAGACGCAGACGGCCGTTCCGCCCGTGGCCGCAACCCGCTTCAGCAGCCGCGCCCGCGGGGTCGCACCGAGGCGGGCGAGGTAGGCCTGCGACGCGGCGGGCGCAGGGAGCGCCACGATGCGGCCGGGGGCGGGCGGGTCGGAGGCGCGCAGATAGATCCCTCTCGGCAGGCTGGACGTCTCGTTGACCAGGAGTCGCGGCGGCTCGGCGCGGCCCACGGCGGCGAGGCTCGCCAGGCCCGCCAGGCCCAGGACGAGGTGAAGGACGAAGCGGCTCATGGTCCGTAGGGCTCCAGAAGGAGGTCGTGGGTCACCAGCACCCGGACGCGCTCGCCCGGCCGCAGTCGTATCGAGGGCCGGACGGTCAGTTCGCGGTCGATGAGCCGGCCGCCCACGCGCGCCGCCTCCAGGGCGGCGGCGTCGCCGGCGTCGCCCCAGAAACTGCCGGCGCGGTCGTCGCGATCACGCGCGGCCTGGCCCAGGGTGGTGATGGCGCCCGCGAAAACTGTGGCGATCGCCAGGTCGCCGAGCCGGCGGTCGACCTTGCCTGGCACGCCGACCGCCCCTTGCGCGTCCACGCCGGGCGGCGCCTCCAGGCGCAGGCTCTTGCCGTTGGGCAGGATCAGCCGGCTCCAGGCGATGAACACGCGATCGTCGCCGTAGCGGCTCTCGCCCTCGTGGCGGCCGATCAGCCGCGCGCCTTGCGGGATCAGCAGATGGCGGCCGGCGACGGTGTCGAAGACGTTCTCGCTGACGCTCGCCACGACAGGGCCGGTCCGGGCGGTGTCGATGGCGGTGAGCAGCACCGCGGGGATCACCGCGCCCGCCTTCACCTCGAAGGGGCTGAGCGGCGCAGTGAGCGCGTGGGAATTGTAGGCGTCCCGGTCCGCCGGGCCGCTGGCGTCTCGGGCTGCGGGCGGGGCCGACGCGCTTCGCACCGCCGCAAAGAAGAGCTCCGAGGCGCGGGCCTGGTCGCGGAGCTGGCGGCGAGGATCGGGAGCCGCTCCGGAAGGACGGGCGGTCGGGGGAGGGATTCTCGGCGCGGGCTCGGGCGCGTCGGCCTCGGCCGGCGTCGCGCCGAGCCGCCGCGGCGGCGGCAGGCGGTCGAGCTCGCCGTAGTGGGCGGGGCCGTCCGTGACGATCTCGCTCGGGCGCACCGGGCCCACGGCGGCCGACGGAGCTTCGCCGGCGCGGGCCGCGAAGGCGCGGGCCCGCAGCTCCGGCTGCGCCACGAAGGCCCAGGCCAACGCACCGGCCACCAGCGCCGCCGCCGCCAGCACCGCGGCGGTCACCACGCTGCGGCGCAGTCGCGCCACCCGCGGCCGCGGCGCCCGGGTGTCGAGCGGCGGCAGCGTCGTCTTGGGCTGGGACCCAGCGTCCGGGGCGTCGAGACGGGTCACGGCGCGCCCTCCCCTTGCCGGCGGATCCGCACCACCTGGCCCTTGCGCCCGCCGAGCCGCAGCTCCGCCCGCTCGAGCACCCGATCCACCACAAGCAGGCCGTTCCGCTGGCGGTAGTTGACCATCTGGGCGTGGCCGGCCGGGTCCACCGCGAACAGCGCCGGGCTCTCGCGGGCGGCGGCGCCGGGAGGCAGCGCGAGATACGTGCGCACGCCGTCGGTCATCACCGCCGTGGGCGTCCAGGGCGGCGACCGCCGTCCCCGTGGCGACACAGCATAGCGGGCGTCGAGCGGCCCCTCCGACGCGGCGACGGGCTGGGCGGGCGAGAGCCCGGCCGCCTCCGGCCCCGGCAGGGGACGCGGCAGGGCGGCCGAGACGTCCCAGGCCACGGCGGCGTTGAAGGCCTGCGGCCCGCCGCTACGCAGCTGGACGAGATAGACGCCGCGGCTGGTGGTGAGCACCAGGTTGGTCTCGAGTCCCGTCTCCAGCGGCTTGACCAGAACATGCGCCCGGCGGTCCGCGCCGTCGCCGGACTGGGTTTCGCCAATCTGCCAGCGCACCGTGTCGCCGGCCGCGACGGCGGTGACGCCCTCGCCAGACGGCAGGGTCAGCACCGTCACCCGCAGCGGTGCGGTCCAGACCTCGTAGATGCGGGACGGGTCGTAGGCGAACACCTGCACCCCGCCCAGGAAGCCGTCGGCCTGCGAGTGCGTCCGGGCGCGGCGGTTGGCGGCGGCGATCGCCTCGGGACCGGCGTCCGGCGGCGATACGGACTGGTCCGGTCGTACCCCAGGCCTCGCCTGGTTCCCGAGATCTGGGGGATTGGGGATCGGCGCCATGACCGCGAAGGTTCGCCGGGTGGTGGGCGTCTCTCCGCGTGGGTCCTCCGCGAGCTCCGGAGCCTCCGCAAGGACGGCCGGCTGTGTCGCCGTGGCCGCGGGCGTCTCGGGGGCCCGCCGGTCCAGGCTCAGGCTCGGCGGAAGATGGCCGCAGCCGCCGGCGCCCATGAGGGCGAGGGCCAGCGGAAGCAGCGTGCGGATCAGGCGGCGTCGGGGGTCCATGACACGTCCTCGATGCGGATGCCGAGCGGGTTCTTCATCAGCTCGGCCTCGGTGCGGGGCGGCTGCAGCTTGATCGTGATCAGGGCGCGCCAGCGGCCCTGGCCGGTCCGCTGGCCATTGACGAACCGGGTCTCGCGCCACTGCAGGTCGTAGGTCCGGGGGCTGCGGCGCACGACGTTCAGCACCTCGACGCTGACGGCCTCGCGGCCGGCCTCGGCGAACGGGTCGTGAGCCTGGGCCCAGGCGTTGAGGAAGGCCGCGGCCTTGGGCGTGGTGAGGTCGTAGGCGGAGATCCAATTTTGGCGGATCACCACCGGGTCCGTGGGCTTGCCGCGCACCGCGCGGATCCAGCCGGCGAGCGCGTGGCCCACCTGGGCTTCGCTCGGCTCGTAGCGCCCCCCCAGGGCCGTGATGCGCTGGGTCTCGCCCCAGTCGCTCACCTCCACGACGAAGGGCTTCACCTGCGCCTGGCGGCTCTCCGCGAACCAGCCGCCGCCCAGGCCGGCGGCGAGGACGAGGTTGGCGAAGGCCATGCGCCGCCAGTTTCGGGCATGCGTCAGGGTGAGCCCCATGCGCTCGTCCCAGACCTGGCCGGCCCGCTGGTAGGGGGTCGAGGCCGGGGCGGAGGCCAGGGCGCGCTTGGGTCGGAAGAAGGGGTGCATGGCCTCAAGCCTCCTCATCCTTCAGGGGTGGGGTGAGCGCGCCGCTCGCCTCATGCCCGGGCAGCAGGCTGCGGCCGGCGTTGGCGACGAAGAAGGCCTGCAGGGCCGAGTTGCGGCGGGACCGGTCCATGGACCGGGACGAAGCGGGGTCGGCGCCTGCGGCGCGGTGAAAGTCCCGCCGCGCGGCCTCGGTCTCGCGGGCGAGCCGCTCCGTGTCCGCCGAGGGCGTCGGCGCGTCCGCGCCAGGTGGCGCCGCGGGTGCGGC
>JBFMGV010000028.1:0-73344 GCA_040752615.1 Pseudomonadota bacterium
AGGGGGACCCCGAAGTGGTGGAGGGGGCGCTGCGCCTAAGCCAGCGCGTACACGCTGTCCGGTCCCGGAGGGCCTTCGGTCGTCAGCACGCCCTGCCGCACCAGGTGGATCATGCCGCCCAGCATCGAGCGCGCCGCCGCCGGGTGCAGCCGCGAGTCCACGTCGGCATAGAGCCGCGGCACCAGTTCGTTGATCCGCGCCGGTCCGGCCTTCAGCGCGCCGGTGATCTGGTCCAGGCGCTCTTGCCGGTGTTCGGCGTAGGCGCGGATGAAGGGATCGACCTCGCGGATCGGCGGCCCATGGGTCGGCCACAGCACGTCGAAGCCTCGCGCGCGGATCGCCTCCAGGCTCTCCAGATAGTCGGTCATGTCGCCGTCGGGCGGTGTGATCACGGTGGTCGACCAGCCCATGATGTGGTCGCCGCTGAAGCAGGCGTTCTCTTCCGGGAAGCCAAAGCACAGGTGGTTCGAGGTGTGCCCCGGCGTCGGGATCGCCTCCAGCGTCCAGCCGTCGCCGGCGATCGTGCCGCCGCCGCACAGGCTGACGTCGGGCCGGAAGCTGAGGTCGTGGCCGGCCTCCATCTTCACCCCACCGTCGTCGTGGTCCTCGGCGCTCGCCACCGCGCAGCCGTAGATGCTGGCGCCAGTGCGCGCCTTCAGCGGCCCGGCCAGGGGCGAGTGGTCGGAGTGATGGTGGGTGATGACGATGTGGGTGACGGTCTCGCCGGCCACCGCCGCGAGGATCGCCTCCAGGTGCGCCGGATCGTCCGGGCCGGGGTCGATCACCGCTACCCGTCCCTTGCCCACGATGTAGGTGCCGGTGCCCTTGTAGGTGAACGGACCGGGGTTCTCGGCGGTCACCCGGCGGATCAGCGGCGAGACCTGGTCGCAGCGCCCGTAGGCGATGTCGATCTCTCGGACGTAGGGGATCATCCGCCCAGCACGCCCGAGAGGTCGTAGCCGGCCGCGCGCCCAAGGCTCACCAGCTCACCGCGCGGCATCGCGCCCGAGGTGGCCTGGCCGATCGACCAGGTGACGATCGAGCGCGTGCCCGAGCGGCAGAAGGCCAGCACCGGCGCCTCGGCCTCGGCGATGATCTGCTGCACCGTCTCCACCTGGTCCGGCGTCGGTCCTCCCACCACGGGCACGTGGTGATAGGCCAGCCCCGCGGACTCGGCCGCCGCCGCGATCTCTGCGCTGGTCGGCTGGTCGGGCTGCTCGCCGTCGGGGCGGTTGTTGATGATGGTCCTGAAGCCGAGACGGGCCGCCTCGGCCACGTCCGCGACGCTGATCTGGGGGGCCGTAGTGAAGTCGTCGGTGACGCGTCGGAAGTCGCTCATACTGTGCTCCAGATCTAGGCGCCCGCATCATCGGAGCCTCGCGCGGGGATCGCAACAGCGGGGTGCGACAAACGCTACCTTGCCAAGCCTCGGGAAGCGGCGGTAGCTGCGAACGTCGCTATCGAGCATGGGTATCTGAAGGTCTATCATGGGCGCCGGGGGGCAGGCCGCATCGCCGCAACAGTTCCTGGCCGACGCCGTGGCCGCGATGCAGCGCGGCGACGCGCCGGCCGCGCTGGGTTGTGTCCAGGCCGCCGAGGCGCTGGCGCCCTTCGATCCGCACGTGAAGATGCAGAAGGCGATGATCCATCGCGCCAGCGGCGCGCTGCACGCCTCGCTGGCCGCGCTGGACGAGGCCCTGGCCCTCGACCCCTACAATTTCCTGGCCCTGCTCTCGAAGGGCGCCCTGGTCGAGCGGCTGTCGGGCGAGCGTGTCGCGGCCCGGGTCTATGAGAACGCGCTGAAGCTCGCGCCTGCCGACGCGAACCTGCCGCCGAACCTGCGCAACCCGCTGGCCCGCGCCCGGCAGGTGGTGGAGAAGACCCGCAACGCCCTCGTGTCCTACCTGACCGAGCAGGTCGGCGGCCTCTCTGACGGCAGCGAGCTGGCCCAGGGCCGGCTGGAGGAGGCGATCGGCGTCTACGCCGGGGTCCGCAAGGTCTACAACAACGAGCCGCTGCTGCTGCACTACCCGCGCCTGCCGGCGATTCCCTTCTACCCGCGTGAGCTGTTCCCCTGGCTGCCCGAGCTGGAGGCGGCGACTCCCGTCATCCAGGCCGAGCTCGCCGCGCTGCTGGCGGCGCGGATGGACGACTTCACGCCCTACATGCAGATCGACGCCGACAAGCCGGTCAACCAGTGGGGCGAGCTCAATCACTCGAAGCGCTGGAGCTCGCTGTTCCTCTGGAAGGACGGCGCGCGGCAGGACGCGGTCTGCACGGCCTGTCCTCAGACGTCGGCGCTGCTGGATCGCCTGCCGATGGCCAACCAGCCCGGCTTCGCCCCCACGGCCATGTTCTCGGCGCTGGAGGCCAACACCCACATTCCGGCGCACACGGGGTCGACCAACGTGCGCCTGCTCTGCCACCTGCCGCTGGTGCTGCCCGGCCTTGCGCGCTTCCGGGTCGGTTCCGAGACCCGCGAATGGAAGATGGGTCAGGCCTGGGTCTTCGACGATACGATCGAACACGAGGCGTGGAACGACGCGAATGCCCTGCGCGTCATCCTGATCTTCGACGTCTGGAACCCGTTCCTGGAGGCGGGCGAGCGCGAGCGCATCAATGCGATGATGGCCGCCCGTAACGCCTTCTACGCCGGCTAGGACTATTCGGTGCGGCGCACGCGGATGCCGCCGCCGCCGTCGATGCTCATGATGAAGCTGCCCATCGAGGCCTGGCGGATCTTCACCGACGCGCCGGACTTGGGCGTGCGGTGCAGTTCGTTGGCGTCGACCTGGGTCCAGATCGCTCCGTCCTGCAGCTTGATCACCCACTTTCCGGCGGTGTTCTGGCGGGCGCTGTCCAGCACCCCGGCCACGTTCTCCAGCTCTTCCTGGGTCTCGCCCTTCTCGAACAGCGAGAGCGAGGGCATCGAGAAGCCGAAGGCCTGGCGGCGCACCTGGCGGGCCTGCTCGCGGTCCACGATGACCACGTCGCCCTTCGCCTCGGCGGTCTCCAGCGCGCCCGCCGCCTGATCGTAGCAGGCGAGGCGGCCGGCATCCTCGGTGATCTTCCGGCAGTCGATCAGCTTGTCGACGATCGCCGCGCGGCTGGGCGGCTTCTGCGCCCAGGCCACCCCGGCCGAGAGGGTTCCGACACCGGCCAGCACCAGGGCCACAATCCGCGCGCGCACCAGCATCCGAAGCTCCGTCACCCTGGCTGAAACAAGCCCATTAAGGGGCGCCGTGGGGGCCGCGCAACGGCCGCGCGCGATTCCACCAAAGGTTAATGACGCCTGCGACGAACGGTCGGTTTCGGGGGAGAACGCGGTTCGCCCTGGTAACGAACCTTGACGAAACCTTGCCGGAATTCCCCTGTGGGCCGGCAATCTGTGACCAGAATGAGACAGGTGGGCGCCCTAAACATTGCTGATCGCTAATGTGCGTTGACCGGTTGAACGCCTCCCCCGTAACTCAACCGTAACCGGAGGCCCCTGGTCCCCGGGACCGATCTCTTTTTGTGGGGAGCGGCCGCCCCTTGAGGCAGGACCGCTGGAGGATCAAGACCGTGAATTTCAAGTCCATGCGGGAACGCCTTCTGGCGTCTTCCATGATCTGCGGCGCGGCCCTTCTGGGCATCGCGGCGCCGGCGATGGCTCAGGATGAAATCTCTGAAGTCGTCGTCACCGGCACGCGTATTCCGTCGCCGAACCTCGAAAGCGTCAGCCCGGTCACCGCGGTGAGCGCGGCCGAAATCAAGGCCACGGGCGTGACCCGGGTCGAAGACATGATCAACAGCCTGCCCCAAGCCTTCGCGGCCCAGGGCGCGGCGCTCTCCAACGGCTCCACCGGCACGGCCACCGTCAGCCTCCGTGGTCTGGGCGCGACCCGCACCCAGGTCCTGATCGACGGCCGCCGCCTGATGCCCGGCACGCCGAACACCGCCGGTGGCGCTCTCGCCGCCGACATCAACTTCATCCCCTCGGCCCTGATCCAGCGCGTTGACGTGCTGACGGGCGGCGCCTCGGCCGTGTACGGCGCCGACGCCGTCGGCGGCGTCGTGAACTTCATCATGATGCGCAACTTCGAAGGCGTGCGCGTCGACGCCCAGTACGGCCTGTACCAGCACGAGAACAACAACTCGGTCGCCGGTGTGGTCCAAGCGGCTCAGAACGCCTCGGCCAACCCGCAGTTCTTCCAGCTGCCGAAGGACAACGTCCGCGACGGCGAAATGAGCCAGATCACCCTGGTGATGGGCGTCAACTCGCCGGACGGCAAGGGCAACGTGACCGCCTACGCCGGCTACCGTCACGTCGAACCGATCCTGCAGGGCAACCGCGACTACTCGTCCTGTACCCTGAACTCGGACGTCTCGTTCACGGCCGCCGGCTGCGGTGGTTCGGGCACGGCCTTCCCGGCGCGCGTGGGCAGCTTCGTTGTCGACCCCGCTGGCCCGGGCAACACCTTCCGGACCCGCAACGCGGCGACCGACGTCTACAACTTCGGCCCGACCAACTACTACCAGCGTCCCGACGACCGGTACGTGCTGGGCGCGTTCGCCGAGTATGAGATCACCGACTGGGCCAAGGCCTACGCCGACGTGATGTTCATGGACGACACGTCGACCTACCAGATCGCGCCGGGCGGCATCTTCGCCGGCACCTTCTCGATCAACTGCGCCAACCCGCTGATGTCGGCCCAACAAAAGGGCCTGCTGGCGGCGACGGCGGCTTCGGGCGGCGGCACCTGTGCCACCAACCCGGGCGGCACCTTCACCGGCATCGTTTCGCGCCGGAACACCGAAGGCGGCGGCCGTCAGGGCAAGACCCAGCACCAGCAGTACCGCTACGTGGTCGGCCTGCGCGGCGACCTGAACGACAACTGGAACTACGACTTCGCGATGCAATACGGTCGCGTGTCGTTCAGCCAGATCCAAACGGGCTTCTTCCGCACCACCGCGATCCAGAACGCCCTGAACGTCGTCTCGGTCAACGGCACCCCGACCTGTACGTCGGTCGTGAACGGCTCGGACACCGCCTGCGTCCCCTACAACATCTTCCGCCTGGGCGGCGTCACGCAGGCCCAGCTCGACTACCTCGAAACCCCCTCGACCCAGCAGGGCAACCTGTTCGAGCGCGTGGTCAACTTCTCGCTCGGCGGTGACCTCACCGACTACGGCGTGAAGTCGCCCTGGGCCAACGACGGCGTCGGCGTCTCGATCGGCGCGGAATACCGTCGTGAGACCCTCGACTACGCCGCCGACTACGTGTCGTCGTCGGGCGCCCTGAACGGCTCGGGCGGCGCTTCGCCGCCGGTCAACGGCTCGTTCGACGTCTATGAAATGTTCTCGGAAGCCCGCCTGCCGATCATGCAGGACAAGGCCTTCGCCAAGAACCTGACGGTCGAACTCGCCTTCCGTTACTCGGACTACTCCTCGATCGGCACCACCGAGACCTACAAGATCGCTGGTGACTGGGAACCGGTTGACGGCTTCCGCGTCCGCGGCGGCTACAACCGCGCCGTCCGCGCGCCGCACGTCCTCGAGCTGTTCTCGCCGCAGAACGTCGTCCTGGACGGCACGCAGGACCCCTGCGCCGGCCTGGCCGCCAGCAGCCCGCTGGTCGCTCGCTGCTCGCAGGCCTTCGGCCTGACGACCGCGCAGGTCCTGGCGATCGAGCGCAACCCGGCCAACCAGTACAACGGTCTGACCGGCGGTAACCCGAACCTGGATCCGGAAACGGCCGACACCTACACGGTCGGCTTCGTGTTCCAGCCGTCCTTCGTCCCCGGCTTCAACGTGTCGGTCGACTACTTCAACATCAAGGTGAAGGACTTCATCTCGGGCATCGGCGCCGACACCATCATCAACCAGTGCATCACCACGCTGGACCCGACCTTCTGCTCGCTGGTCAAGCGTGATGGCAACGGCTCGATCTGGCTGTCGCCGCAAGGCTACGTGGTCGACACGACGCTCAACACCGGTTCGCTCTCGACGACCGGCTTCGACGTCAACGTCGGCTATCGCACCGACCTCGACAACCTGGGCCTGGAAGGCATGGGTGGCATCAACTTCAACTTCGTCGGGACCTACCTCGACACGCTGAAGGTGAAGCCGCTGCAAGGTGGCGACGCGTTCGACTGCGCCGGCTACTACGGCACGATCTGCTCGGTCTCGGGTGGTCTGACCGCCCCGAACCCCGAGTGGCGCCACAAGGCTCGCCTGACCTGGACCACCCCGTTCACCTACGGCGAATGGTTCAAGGACTTCTCGCTGTCGCTGCAATGGCGCCACGTGAACAAGGTGAAGCTGGACGCCTTCTCGGATGATCCGCAGCTGAACAACCCGGGCCTGCAGTACGAAACGGACCGCGTGCTCAAGTCGCGCGACTACTTCGACCTGACGGCTTCGTGGACCATGCGCGACAACCTCAACTTCCGCGCTGGTGTGAACAACCTGTTCGACGTCGATCCGCCGCTGAACGGCTCGTCCAACTGCCCGACCGGGCCCTGCAACGGGAACACCTGGCCGCAAGTGTACGACGCCTTCGGTCGCTACCTCTTCATCGGTCTGACCGCCGACTTCTAAGTCGACAGTCGACTTCTGAGACTAAGCATGGGGCGGCGGAGCAATCCGCCGCCCCATGTTCATTGAACTGAGACCTGCTAGACTGCCTCTCCGTCGCGGAGAGTCTTCTTGAGCAGTTGGAATACGGGCCGTTTCACGGTGCGCGTCGGTGGCTTCACACCGTTCCCGAGCCCGTCGCCCGCCGCTGTTCCCACGCCTCCGTCGCCCGCCCCGACCGACCAGGCCGACGCCGCCCGCTGGCGCGCCGAGGGCGATCGCCTGCGCCTCGCCGGCGATGCGCGGGGCGCGGACCTCGCCTACGCCCGCCAGATGCGCGCCGCCGCCCGCGATCCCGAGCAGGCCCGCGCCGCCGACGCCCTGGCGGCCGGCCGTCCCGACCACGCCGAGGCTATCCTGCGCGCCGCCCTCGCCGGCCGGCCTGACGACCCCCTGGCCCTCTGGATCCTGGCTGAGGCTGTCTCGCGCCTGGGCCGCAACAACGAGGCGGAGGCCCTGCTCGATCGCTGCCTGGTGCTGGCGCCCGGCTTCACCGCGGCCCGCTACGCCTACGCCATGGTGCTGAACTGGCGCGATCGCATGGCCGAGACCCTGGTGCAGGCCGACCGGCTGCTGACCGCCGAGCCCGCCAATCCCATGTTCCTGCACCTGCGCGCCTCGTCCCTGCTGCGCCTGGGCGAGGATCGTGCGGCGGCGGATGCCTATGCCGCCGTCCTCGCGGCCCATCCGGACCAGCCGCTGACCTGGATGAGCTACGGCCACGCCCTTAAGACCATCGGCCGCCAGGCCGAGGCGGTCGAAGCCTATCGCCGCGCCCTGGTCCTTGACCCGCGCCTCGGCGAGGCGTGGTGGAGCCTCGCCAACCTCAAGACCGTCCGTTTCTCGGACGACGACCTGCGCACCATGTCCGACACGCTCGCCGCCGACCTGCCCGACGGCGACCGACTCCAGCTGCACTTTGCGCTGGGCAAGGGGCTGGAGGACGCGCGCCGCGACGCCGAGGCCTTCGAGCACTATGCCAGTGGCGCCGCGATTCAGCGCGCCCGCCTCGACTACGACGCCGACGAGACGACCGTGCAGATGCGCCGGACCAAGGCCCTGCTCGACGCGCGCTTCTTCGCCGCCAGGGCGGGGCAGGGCGACGCACGGCCCGATCCCATCTTCATCCTGGGCCTGCCGCGTTCGGGCTCCACCCTGGTCGAGCAGATCCTGGCCAGCCACAGCCTGGTCGAGGGCACACAGGAGCTGCCCTATGTCCCCGGCCTCGCGGCGCGGCTGGCCGGTCGCGCCCGCCGCGAGAGCGAAGGGGCCTATCCCGACGTCCTGGCCGCCCTGTCGCCCGCCGAGCTCAAGGCCCTGGGCGCCGAGTACCTGGCCCGCGCCAGCCTGCACCGGAAGCTGGGTCGCCCCCTCTTCATCGACAAGCTGCCCAACAACTGGGTCCACGCGGGCTTCATTCACCTGATCCTGCCCAACGCGACGATCATCGACGCCCGCCGCCACCCGCTGGGCTGCTGCTTCTCGGCCTTCAAGCAGCACTTCGCGGTCGGCCAGCCGTTCAGCTACGACCTCGTCGACCTCGGCCGCTACTATCGCGACTATGTGGAGCTGATGGCGCACCTGGACGCCGTCCTGCCGGGTCGCATCCACCGCGTGATCTACGAGCAGCTGGTCGCCGACCCCGAGGCCGAGGTCCGTCGCCTGCTGGATCACTGCGGCCTGCCGTTCGAGCCGGGTTGCCTGAAGTTCTACGAGAACGACCGCGCCGTGCGCACCGCCAGTTCCGAGCAGGTCCGCCAGCCGATCTTCCGCGACGCCGCCGACCACTGGCGGCGGTTCGAACCCTGGCTGGAGCCCCTCAAGACCGCGCTCGGGCCGGCTTTGCAGACATATCCGCACCCTCCATCGTTCTAGGCGCGCGTTGCGTCCTGGCCGCTGTTAGTCTAGCCGCCGCCTGAGAAAGCCCAGGGGGACGTGCGTTGAGCGAGTGGAAGGTCGGACAGATCAAGGTGAAGGTCGGTGGGTTCACCCCCGCGCCCTCCGCCGCCAGGCCGGCCGCCGCGGCGCCTGCCGCCCCGGCTCCCGGCGCGCGTGATCCGGCCGCCGACCGCGCCACGCTCCAGGCGATCAACGCCGCGGCCCAATCCCGCGACTTCGGCCGCGCCGCCGATATGGCCGACGCGGCCCTCAAGGACGGTCTCGAGCATCCCATGGTCCTCAACCTGGCGGCCATGAAGGCCGAGCAGGAGGGCCGCTTCGACGATGCCCTGCGGGTGCTCCAGCGGGCGGTGCAGCTCGCGCCCCAGGACATCGGCGCGCGCAACGCCCTGGGCCTCGTCCTCACCCGCATCGAGCGCTACCGCGAGGCGCTCGAGGTATTCGACAGCGTGGTCGCCATGCAGCCGGAGTTCGCCGGCGCCCATGTGGCGCGTGGCGCGACCCTGGAGTCCCTGGGCCGCCTGAAGGAGGCCGAGGCCGCCTATCGCCGGGGCGAGGAACTGCAACCCGAGAACCTGGGCGCGGTCCAGGGCCTGGCCAACCTGCTCAGCCGCCGGGGCGCTCACGCCGAGGCCCGCCCCCTGGCCGAGGACGTGCTGGAGGCCCAGCCCAACTTCCCCGACGCCGTCATGGTGCTGGCCGCCGCCGACGCCGCAGAGGGGCATGGCGAGCGCGCCCGCCAGCGCCTGGACCTGCTGATCGCCGACGAGCGCCTGACCCTCCAGCAGCGCGCCCTGGCCCACGGCCAGCTCGGCGACGTGTACGACTCTCAGGACCTCGTCCCCGAGGCGTTCCAGGCCTACACCGCCTGCAACATGGCCCTCTGGCGCGGCTATGAGGCCGCCTATGGGCAGGGCGCCAGCGCCCTGGAATTCGCCCGTGGCATGACCGAGGTGCTCGCCTCCATTCCCGCCGGCGCCTGGACGTCGAAGCCGGCCGCGGCCGCGGAAGGAGCTCCGCGCGCCCATGTCTTCCTCATGGGCTTCCCCCGCTCCGGCACGACCCTGCTGGAACAGGTGCTGGCCAGTCACCCCGACGTGGAGGCCCTGGAGGAACGCGAGACCCTGATCGACGCCCAGCGCGCCTTCCAGATGCGGCCCAGCGACCTGGAACGCCTGGCCGGGGCGGGCGAGGCCGAGCTGGCGCCCCTGCGCGCCGCCTATTGGGACCGGGTCCGCGCCGAGGGCGGCCAGCCCGAGGGCAAGGTCTTCGTCGACAAGCATCCTCTGCGCACCTTCCACCTGCCGCTGGTGCTGAAGCTGTTCCCGGACGCGAAGATCCTCTTCGCCCGGCGCGACCCGCGCGACGTGGTGCTGTCCTGCTATCGCCGCCGCTTCACCATGAGCGGTTCGGCCTACCAGTTGCTCACCCTGCCGGGCGCCGCCGGCTACTACGACGCGGCCATGAAGATCGCCGAGACCCTGGAGCCGGCGATGGGGCCGCGCACCCTGGTGGTCCGCCACGAGTCCCTGGTCGAGGATTTCGACCGCGTGACCGGCGAGGTCTGCGACTTCCTGGGCCTCACCTTCTCGGACGCCATGCGCGACTTCGCCGGCAAGGGCAGGGACCGCGCCGTCGCCACCCCCAGCGGCGCCCAGCTCTCGCGGGGCCTCTCCGCGGAGGGCGTCGGCGCCTGGCGCCGCTACAAGGACCAGTTGGCTCCCGCGCTGCCGACCCTGGCCCCCTGGGCGGCGAAGTTCGGATACGACGCCGAATGACCCTGTCGCGCCGCCGGGCCGTCCAGGCCCTGGTCGCCGGGGGCTTCGGCGGCGGACTGCTCAGCGCTTGCGCCACCACGCCGCCACCGCAACCGCTGGTCTCGATCAACCTCGCCGACACCCTGCCGCCGCTGCCCGCGCCCGGCGAGGCGACGCGGATCGAGACCGCCTTCGACGACGCCCGGCGCATGACGGTGCCGGTCTTCCTCGATCGTCGTGGCCCCTTCCAGTTCGTGGTCGACACCGGCGCCAACCGTACGGTCGTCGGGACCGAAACCGCCGCGCGCTGCAGCCTTGTCGGCGACGGGAGCACGCCTGTGCACGGCATCGTCGGGACCCAGCCCGCGCCGCTGGTCCGTGTGCCGCGGCTGCGGGTCGGCTCGGCCCAGTCGTTCAACCTCAGCCTGCCCGTCCTGCCGCGCGCCAGTCTGGGCGCCGACGGCCTGCTGGGCATCGACGTGCTGAAGGGGCGCCGCATCCGGCTGAACTTCGCCCGCAACACCTTCGAGGTGGGACCCTCGGGCAAGGGCGCGTCGGTCAACATGCTGGGCGGCGGCGGTGGCACCCGCATCCCCGACCCTGACCGCGGCATCACCGTGCCGGCCCAGTACCGTTCGGGCCAGCTCGTGATCTTCGACGCCGACGTCGACGGCGTGCCGGTGCGCGCCTTCCTCGATTCCGGCGCCCAGATCACCTGCGGCAATGAAGTGCTGGAGAAGGTGCTCCTGAAGCAGCGCCCGAAGCTGGCCGAGCGGATGACCCCCACTCAGCTCATCAGCGCCACCGGCCAGACTTCGCCGGCCACGCTCGCCGCCCTGCCGCGCCTGCGCCTCGGCGGCATGGCGCTGAACAACGTCCGCGCCGCCTTCGCCCCGCTGCACATCTTCACCCTGTGGGACCTGAATGACCGCCCGGCCATCCTGGTGGGCGTCGACGTGCTGCGTCACTTCGAGGAGGTCAGCCTCGATTTCGGCCGCAAGGAAGTCACCTTCATCCGCGGCCGCCGCGAAGCCGCCGCCTGAGGGCCGCCCGGCCTCAGTGCAGCGGCGTCGGCGCCAGCACGGTGCCCGCGTTGCCGCTCCGCAGCTTGGCCTCGGTGACCTGGTCGATCACCGCCTCGGCGCGCGGATCGCCGAAGATCCAGGCCGCGGCCGCCAGGGTCCGGGCCGAGCTGGCCGAGACGCCCAACGCCTTCTGCAGCGCCTCGAACGCGCCTTCCGTCGGGGTCATCCGGCGTAGCGGCACGTCGCCCTTCAGCTTCGCCAGGGTCTTGGCCTTCTCCACCGCCTGGTAGAAGCCGCCGACCTCGTCCACGAGGCCCAGCTCACGCGCCTGCGCGCCGGTCCAGACACGGCCCTTGGCGATCTCCCGCACGCGCTCCACCGGCAGCTTGCGGCCCACGGCCACCCGCCCGATGAAGTTCTCGTAGATCCGGTCCATCCAGCCGGCGAAGGCCGCCCGCTGCGCATTGGTGAAGGGTTGGCCCATGCTGAACGCCGAGGCGTACTCGCCGCCGACGCCGGTCTGGCGCAGGTCCACCCCGAAGCGCGAGGCGGCCTCGCCCAGGGCGAACTTGCCGCCGAACACGCCGATCGAGCCGGTGAGGGTGGTGGGCTGGGCGACGATCGCCGAGGCTTCCGACGAGATCCAGTACCCGCCCGAGGCGGCGTAGGTCCCCATCGAGATCACCACCGGCTTGCCCTTGGACTTCGCCACCCGGATCGCATCCAGGATCTGCTCGGAGGCGGTGTCCGACCCGCCCGGCGAATTGACCCGCAGCACGATCGCCTTGACCGAGTGGGCCTTGGCCGCCCGGAGGATCGCCTCGGCCAGATTGTCGGAATAGATGGTCGCGCCGCCGGTGAAGGGGTTCGATCCCATGTCGCGGCCGGTGACGATCGGACCCTCGGCCTCGATCACCGCGATGGAGTCGCCCACCGGCCGGTCACGCCCGCGCGCCGCGTCGGAATAGTCGTCGAACGCCACCAGCTTGGACCCGTCGCCCGCGCGGTCCAGCAGGGACTGCTGAGCTTCACGCACCTGGCCGATATGGTCGATCAGGCGCAGCTTCAGGGCGTCCTCGGCGAGGTAGGGGCCGGCCTCCAGCGTCTGGCGCAGGGCGGTCGGATCGGCCTTCCGGTCGGCGGCGGCGAACGCCAGGTTCGACTGGTAGACCGAGCCCAGCCACGACAGCGTCGCCTCCTTGTGGGCCGGCGTGTAGTCGCTGTTCAGGTAGCCGTTGACGGCGTTCTTGTACTCCTTGCGCTGCTCGTACTGCGGGACGATCCCGTACTTGTCGAAGAAGCGCTTCAGGAACAGGTCCTCGGTGGCCACGCCGGTCACCTGCAGCGAGGCGCCCGGCTGCATCCACAGCTGGTCGGCGGCCCGGCCCAGCATGTAGGTCGTGGTCACCACGCCGGCCGGATAGACCCCCTGGCTGTGGGCGTAGACCGGCTTGCCGGCCGCGCGGAGGCGCAGGATCGCCAGGCGCAGCTCGTCGGCCATGGCCGGCTCCAGGCCGCTCTCCGGCAGGCGGATGATCAGGCCCTTCATCTTGTCGTCGGTCTCGGCCCGCCGGAGCGTCTCGATGATCGACATCACCGAGGTCGAGTTGCGCCCGATGCCCCAGAGCGGGTTCTGCGGCGACTGGTCGGTCAGCGGGCCGCGCAGGTCCAGCTCCAGCACCGTCTTGCCGGGCACGGTGGCCGGCGAGCTCGCGGCCATCGCCATGCCCACCAGCACGACGGGCACGCCGATCAGGAAGATCATCAGACCGGCGAAGACCCCGGCCATGGTGATGAGGAACTGTTTCATGCGTCGCGTGTCGCCTGCGGGAGCCTTGCGGCGGCTCTCGCACACATTGCCCCCACGCGGAAGCCGCGTGCGACGGAAGGGCCCAAGCGACGCACGCCGCCGACCCGGCGCGCGTTGCGTGTCGCACCGCCTTGAGACGCCGCATGGCGACGCCTACCCTTAAGCGCATGACGGACTCACCCCCAGGCGCGCTCGAAGGCGTGGTCGCCGCGGCGAAGCAGGCCCCCGGTCGTGGCCTGCCGCCCGTGCACCTGTGGCATCCCGAGCACTGCGGCAAGATCGACATCGTCATCAAGACCGATGGACGCTGGGTCCACGAGGGCTCGACCATCAGCCGCGAGGCGCTGGTGCGCCTATTCTCCACGGTCCTGCGGAAGGACCCCGACGGCTATGTGCTGGTCACCCCCGTCGAGAAGCTGAAGATCACCGTCGAGGACGCTCCCTTCATCGCCACCCGGGTGGACCGCGATGGCGAGGCCCTGCGCTTCCTCACCAATGTCGGCGACGAGGTGACGGCCGGCCCGGACAATCCGATCCGCGTCGAGACCTCCGAAGACGGCGAGCCGCGCCCCTACATCCACGTCCGGCGCGGCCTTGAGGCCCTCATCGCCAGGCCGGTCTTCTACGAACTGGTCGAGATGGCGCAGGAGCGCGCGGGCCCGGACGGCCCCGAGCTGGCCGTCGTCTCGAACGGCGCCTGGTTCGCCATCGGCCGCGCCGCATGACGCCGCTGGGCCCCGTTTCCGAACTGCAGCACTGGATCGCCGACCATCTCGACCCCGTGCAGGACGAGCCGGCGGCGAAGGGCGCTGCCCGCAACTCCGACTACGATCTCACCCCAGGCGGCTGGTCGGGCATGGAACTGGCCGACCTGAAGCCCGCCGCCGTGCTCATCGGCCTGATCGAGCGCGAGCAGGGCCCCACTGTCCTGCTGACCCGCCGTGCCGACACCCTGCGCAAGCACACCGGCCAGGTCGCCCTGCCGGGCGGCCGCCAGGATCCGGGCGAGAAGCCGCTGCAGACGGCCCTGCGCGAGGCGCACGAGGAGGTAGGGCTCGAACCCCGCTTCGTGCAGCCCCTGGGCCTCTCCACGCCCTACCAGACGGGCACCGGCTACCTGATCACCCCTGTGGTCGGGATCGTGCGTCCGGGCTTTTCCCTGACCGCCAACCCGGGCGAGGTGGCCGACATCTTCGAGACGCCGTTCAGCTACCTCATGGACCTCGCCAACTACGAAGAGCACGAGCGCGAGCTGCCCACCGGCGAGAAGCGCCGCTTCTACGCCACCACGCACGAGCGGCAGTACATCTGGGGCGCCACGGCGGGCATCCTGCGGGCCCTCTACCAGCGCCTCTATGGCGCGGCCCTGGGCTGAGGTAGGCGAGGGGGCATGAACGACAGCATCGGCCAGCGGCCCTGGATGACCACGCCGGCGACCACGGCGGTCTTCGACACTCTGGAAGGCGAGGGCGGCCCGGACTGCGCCCGCTTCGTCGGCGGCTGCGTGCGCAACGCCCTGGTGGGCCGGCCGATCGACGACATCGACATCGCCACCAACCTGTCGCCCGAACGGGTCAGCGCCGCGCTGCGGGCCGCCGGCATCCGCGTCGTTCCCACGGGCATCGAGCACGGCACCGTCACCGCCGTCGTCGACCACATCCCGCACGAGATCACCACCCTGCGCCGGGACGTCTCCACCGACGGCCGCCGGGCCACCGTGGCCTTCACCGACGATTGGCTGGAAGACGCCCAGCGGCGCGACTTCACCCTGAATTCGCTCTACGCGCGGCGCGACGGCTCGATCTTCGATCCCACCGGCCAAGGCGTGGCCGACGCCCGGGCCGGGCGCATCGTCTTCGTGGGCGACGCCGAGCAGCGCCTGCTGGAAGATCACCTGCGCAACCTGCGCTTCTTCCGATTCTACGCCTGGTTCGGCCGGGGCGCGCCCGACCCCGCCGCCGTGGCCGCTTGCGGCAAGCTAAAGGACCACATCGACGGCCTCGCCGCCGAGCGCATCTCCAAGGAGCTGCTGAAGCTGCTGGCCGCCGACGACCCGCGCGCCTCGGTGCGGCTGATGGCCGAGACCGGCGTGCTGGAGGTGATCCTCAAGGCCCCTGCCAACCTCGAACGCTTCGAGGCCCTGGTCGAGATCGAGACCGAGCAGCTCTTCGACTGTGACCCGGTCCTGCGCCTCGCGGCCCTGCTCCCGGACGACCAGGTCGGCGCGGGCAAGTTCGCCGCCCGGGTGCGCCTGTCAAACGACGAGCGGGACCGGATCACCGCCGCCCTCGGCCCCGCGCCGGTGCTCAAGAGCTGGATGAGCCCGCGTGAGATCCGCCGGGGGGTCTACCGCGCCGGCCACGCCGTCTTCCGCGACCGGGCCAAGCTGGCCTGGGCCGCCAGCCCGCGCACCGCCGCCACCATGCAGTGGCGAGGATTGATCGCGCTGTCCGACGGTTGGCCGCTTCCCGCCTTCCCGCTGACCGGCGAGGACGTCATCAAGGCCGGCGTGCCGAAGGGGCCGATGGTCGGCGCCGTGCTGCGCGAGGTCGAGGACTGGTGGATCGATCACGACTTCCTGGACGACAAGCTCTCCGCCGTCGAAAAGCTCAAGGCCGTGGCCCAGGGGATGGCCTATTGAAGGTCGCGATCCTCAAGACCGGTCGTCCGCCGACCCCGGCCATCGAGCGGTTCGGGACCTATCCCGACATGTTCATGAACCTGTTGGGCCGCGACGCCTACGACTGGCGCACCTACGCCGCCGACGAGGGCGAGTATCCCGAGGCGCCCGAGGATCACGACGCCTACATCGTCACCGGCTCCAGCTCGGGGGTCTATGACGAGGATCCCTGGATCGGCCGGCTGCTCGACTTCCTGCGCGCGGCCAAGGGGCGCACCAAGCTGGTCGGGGTCTGTTTCGGCCACCAGGCCATGGCCCAGGCGTTCGGCGGTCGGGTCATCAAGTCCCCCAAGGGCTGGGGTATCGGCGCCCACGAGTACGCGTTGGTGGGACAGGAGCCGTGGACGGACGCCGGCCCGACCATCCGCCTGCCGGCCTCGCACCAGGACCAGGTGGTGGAGAAGCCGCCGGGCGCCGACGTGCTGGTGGCCAGCACCTTCACGCCTTTCGCCGGCCTCGTGTACCGCGACCAGCCGGCCATCTCGATCCAGCCACACCCGGAGTTCCTGCCGGACTACGCCAGGGCCCTGATCGAGGCGCGGCGGGGCAAGGTCTATCCCGACGCGCAGGCCAACCTCGCCATCGCCACCTACGGCCTGCCCGACGATCGGGCGCGGGTTGGCGGCTGGATCGCGCGGTTCCTGGAGAGCTAGGGCCAGGCCACCATCGGCGGCATCGAGGACAGGATCGTCTCGATGTTGCCGCCGGCCTTCAGCCCGAACATCGTCCCGCGGTCGTAGAGCAGGTTGAACTCCACATAGCGGCCGCGGCGGGTCATCTGCTCCAGCCGCTCGGCCTCGCCCCACGGCTCGCTCATCCGGTGGCGGACGATCTTCGGATAGACGTCCAGCAGCGCCTCGCCCACCGCGCGGGTGAAGGCGAAGTCCTTCTCGAAGTCGCCGCTGTTGTGCCGGTCGTAGAAGATGCCGCCCACGCCACGCGGCTCGTTGCGGTGGGGCAGGAAGAAGTACTCGTCGCACCAGGCCTTGTACTTCGCGTGCCAATCCGGATTGAAGGCGTCGCAGGCGGCCTTCATCGCTGCGTGGAACAGCTTGGCGTCGTCGGCCTCCTCGCTCCGCTGTTCGTCCAGCATCGGCGTCAGGTCGGCGCCGCCGCCGAACCAGCTCTCGGCCGTCGACAGGAAGCGGGTGTTCATGTGCACCGTCGGCACGCGGGGGCTGCGCGGATGGATGATCAGGCTGACGCTGGCCGAGACGTAGGACGGGTCCTTGTCGGCGCCCGGCATCTGGGCCGCCATCTCGGGCGAGAACTTCGCGGTGGCCGCCGAGGCGTGGATCCCGGCCTTCTCGAACAGCCGCCCACGCAGGAAGCCGCCCGTGCCGCCGCCGACCCCGGTCTCGCGGGTCCAGGGCTTGTACTCGGTCCGCCCCGGCGCGCCGGGGTAGAGGGCATCGGGCGCCTCGTCCTCGAGTTGTTCGAGCGCGGCGAAGATCCGCTTCTGCAGCGTTTCGAACCACTCCTGCGCACGGGCGCGGCGTTCGAGGATTTCGGGCGAGAGGTTCGACATGGCCGTTTGCTAGCCCGCGATACCCGCCTTTGGAAAGCTGTTCGTCTGGCGCAGGGCCTCGCCCAGGGCCAGGGTCGCCGCCGTGACGAGGTTCAGCGAACGGGCGCCCGGGGCCAGAGGGATCACGACACGCGCATCCGCCGCCGCGTGCACCTCCTCGGGCGCGCCGGCGCTCTCGCGCCCGAACAGCAGTACGTCGTTGGGCGCAAAGGCGAAATCGTGCAACGGCGTGGCTCCCTGTGTCGTGAAGAGCACAAGTCGGCCAGCTTTCTCCTCGGTGAAGGCCGCCCATCCGGTGTGCCGTCGCACCCGCGCGGTCTCGGCGTAATCCATGGCCGCGCGGCGGATTGCGGCGTCGCTCAAGGGAAAGCCGCAGGGCTCGATCACGTCCAACGGGACGCCCAGGCATGCGGCGAGGCGTATGGCCGCGCCCAGGTTTTGCGGAATGTCCGGTTGAAAAAGGGCCAAACGCATTCTAAGGCCTCTCGCCATCGGGAGTGGCCGGGGCAAGGGCGCACGAATCATGGGGTCGCGGACTGTCGGTTCGCATCGGTCCCAGTTTAGAGCGCCCGCCCCCGACCGTCTCCCGGAGCGGCCCATCTCCAGACGCCTGGCGCGGGCCTCTTAAGCTTTACGGTCCCCGGCGCGTCGTGGGGCCTTATCGAAGGGTAGCTTCAAGGTGGCCGACACCGTCGTGGGCGCAACTCCCGACCCGCACGCTCCGGGCGATGACCCGAGCCGTCGCGATTTCATCCATATCGCCGCTGGTGCGGCCGCCGCCGGGGCCGTCGTGGGCCTGGCGTGGCCGCTGATCGACCAGATGAACCCGGCCGGCGACACGCTGGCTCTGGCGTCCATCGAGTTCGACCTCAGCAAGGTCGCCGAGGGCCAGCAGGTGGTTCTGAAGTGGCGCGGCAAGCCGCTGTTCGTGCGCAAGCGCACGCCGGTCGAGATCGCCGCGGCGGTGAAGGACGATCACGCCCAGCTGCGTGACCCGGCCACCGACGAGTCGCGTCACAAGGCGGGCAAGCCGGAATGGCTCGTCCTGGTCGGCACCTGCACGCACCTGGGCTGCGTGCCCACGTTCGGCGGCGGCGACTACGGCGGCTGGTTCTGCCCGTGCCACGGTTCGCACTACGATACCTCCGGCCGGATCCGTAAGGGCCCCGCGCCGAAGAACCTCGTGGTTCCGGACTGGGCGTTCCTGTCCGACACTCAGATCAAGATCGGCTGATATCGATGAGCGGACATTCCTCTTACGAGCCGAAAACCGGCATCGAGCGCTGGCTCGACTCCCGCCTGCCGATCGTGCGCTTCGCGTTCGACACGGCCCTCGATTTCCCGACCCCGAAGAACCTGAACTACTGGTGGACCTTCGGCGGCATCCTGGCGCTCATGCTGGCGATCCAGCTGGTGACCGGCATCGTGCTCGCGATGCACTACGTGCCGCACGTCGACCACGCCTTCGCCTCGGTTGAGCGTATCATGCGCGACGTCAACTACGGTTGGCTGATCCGCTACATGCACGCCAACGGCGCCTCGATGTTCTTCCTGGCGGTCTACCTGCACATCATCCGCAACCTCTACTACGGGTCGTACAAGGCTCCGCGTGAAGTGCTGTGGATCCTGGGCTGCCTGATCTACCTCGCCATGATGGCCACGGCCTTCATCGGCTACGTGCTGCCCTGGGGCCAGATGAGCTTCCACGGCGCCGTCGTGATCACCAACCTGTTCGGCGCCCTGCCGATCATCGGCGAGCCGATCACCACCTGGCTGTGGGGCGGCTTCGCGGTCGACAACCCGACGCTGAACCGCTTCTTCTCGCTGCACTACCTGCTGCCCTTCGTGATCGCGGGTCTCGTGATCCTGCACATCTGGGCGCTGCACGTGCCGGGGAACAACAACCCGACCGGCGTGAACGTGAAGTCGACGTCCGACACCGTTCCGTTCCACCCGTACTACACGGTGAAGGACGGGTTCGCGATCGCGGTCTTCCTGCTGCTGTACGCCAGCTTCGTGTTCTACAACCCGAACGTCCTGGGCCACGCCGACAACTACGTGCCGGCCAACCCGCTGGTGACCCCGTCGCACATCGTGCCCGAATGGTACTTCCTGCCGTTCTACGCGATCCTGCGCGCGGTTCCGGACAAGCTCGGCGGCGTGCTGCTGATGTTCGGCGCCATCGCCACCCTGTTCGTCCTGCCCTGGCTGGACACGTCCAAGGTGCGCTCGATGCGCTACCGGCCGCAGGCGAAGCTCTACTTCTGGATCTTCATCCTGGCCGCCCTGGTGCTGGGCTTCTGCGGCGCCAAGCTGCCCGACGATCCGGTGATCGGTTCGCCCAGCGGCCTGATGCTGCTGGACGCCGACATCAACAGCTTCGTCTGGCTGAGCCGCCTCGCGACGCTCTACTTCTTCGCCTACTTCTGGGTGATCCTGCCCGTGCTCGGTCTCACCGAGACCCCGCTGCCGGTGCCGGAATCGATCTCGGAACCTGTCCTGTCGCATCCTGCCTCGACGCCTGCGGGCGGCGTGGCGTCGCCTGAAAAGAGGGGCTGAGCCTAAGATGCTGCGCAAAGCTATCGCGCTCGCGGCGCTGGGGCTCGCCCTGGTCGCCGCCCCGGCCCAGGCTTCTGGCGGTCACACCGTGATGAAGCACCTGTCGTGGTCCTTCGACGGACCTTTCGGCAAGTACGACACCGCCCAGCTTCAGCGGGGCTACAAGGTCTATCGGGAGGTCTGCTCGGCCTGCCACTCGATGGAGCTGCTGTCGTTCCGCAACCTCGGTGAGAAGGGTGGCCCGTTCTACGACGCCAAGTACCCGAACCCGAACGACAACCCGTATGTGAAGTCGCTGGCCAAGGACATCCAGGTCCCTGACATCGACAGCGAGACGGGCGACGTGATCCAGCGTGCGGCCGTTCCGGCCGACCGCTTCCCGAAGCCCTTCCCGAACGCGGCGGCCGCCGCGGCCGCCAACGGCGGCGCCACGCCGCCGGACCTGTCGGTGATCGCCAAGGGCCGCACGGGCGGGCCGAACTACATCTACTCGCTGCTGACCGGCTACAAGACGCCGCCGGCCGGCCTGAAGGTGCTGCCGGGCCAGAACTACAACGTCTCCATGCCCGGCGACGTCTCGGGCGCCTGGAGCGGCGATCACAAGCACGTCCCGCCGGGTGGCTTCCTGGCCATGCCGCCGCAGCTCGCGGACGGCAAGGTGACCTTCGACGACGGCACGCCGTCGACGGTGGACAACCAGGCCAAGGACGTGGCTGCGTTCCTCATGTGGGCCGCCGAGCCCAAGATGATGGACCGCAAGGCTTTCGGCTTCGGCGCGATGATCTACCTGCTGATCTTCACGGTCGTGCTGTACTTCAGCTACCGCCGGATCTGGCGCAACGTCGCCCACTAAGACGCGGCGATCGTCACAAAGACAAAGGGCTCCGGAGCGATCCGGAGCCCTTCTTCTTTTGGCTGTGGTGTGTGTGCGTCACACGCCCAGGAACTGGGTCCGCCGACGGCGGAGGGTCGCCCCTGCCGCGCCGAAGCCCATGATCATCAGGGCCCAGGTCGCCGGTTCCGGCACGCCGCCCACCGCCGGGACGCTGACGGTGATGTCGTCGATCTGCGTCTGGGTGTTCAGCGAGAACCACTGGATCTTCTGCAGGTTCAGATCGGCCGTCTGGAAGCCTTTCAGGCGGTCGTAGGTCAGCGTCCGCGTGCCGGTCTTCAGACCATCGAAGAAGGTCAGCTGGAAGCTCGTGGTGCTGCCGTCGTTGCTCCCGTCCGCGAACTCCAGCGAGTCGAGGGTGAACAGCGCTCCATCCACGCGCTCGAACTTCGTCGTCCCGCCGAACGGGATGTAGAGGTTCGCGCCGCCCGGATCGGGATTGTAGATGTGGTTGGCCTGGCGAATGAACAGCGTGTTGAAGCTGTTGGTGATCTTGAAGCCCTGGGTCGTCAGTGACGTGTAGGACTTCTCCCCGTATGGCCCGGGCGTGGTGTAGATATACTCGTTGAAATTGATCACGGTGCTGGCGCTGGCGGAAGACGCGCAGGCGAGCGCAATCGCGGCGGAGCTCGCCGCAAGTAAAAGCTTCATGTACTGATCCCTTTGATCTCGCGATACGACGGCGTTCCTGCGGGAACCGTCTGGTCCTTTCCGGGGACGCGCGTCAGGACCCTAATTTCTCACGAGGGAACCTTGGCTGGCGAACATCGTCGTCGCAGAAAGACTCGGGTATGTCGCAAGTGAGGCTCCGGATTTCGCGCCTCAGGGGAAAGCTGACCGAAGTAGGGTTACCGGGCGGGCTGAGCGACCAGTTGGCCAGCGGGGAAGTCGAAGCGCAGCCTGAAGTGCGCCAGCACCGGCCCGCCCAGCACGCCGGCGACGTCACCCTGCGGCGGCATCAGGCCGACAGCCACATCGCGGCCCACGGCCCCGGCGAAGCTCACTTGCGGCAGCCGCGCCAGCCACACGCCGTCGGGGTAGAGCTCCTTCGGATCGGCCAACCCGGCGACCGATGCGAGGTCGTCGGCCAGGCGCGCCGGCGCGTTGGCCCCCGTCGCCACGACGAACCGGCCGGTGATCTGGTGCGCGTCGTCGGATACCGACGCCTCGACCGTGGGGCGGCCGTTGTCCCAGGCCATCGGCAACGCGCGCCCATGGAAGGCGGGTTCCTCGCCCGGCCTGGAGATCCGCACGCGGCAAGGCGCATAGCTGACGTCCACGACCAGGCCCCGCAGGGCATCCGCGCCGATCACCCCGGCGAGGGGCGTCGAGAGGTTCCAGCCGCGGACGTCCAGGTCGGCGACGGCCAGCGAGAGGCCGGCGACGGAAACGCCGGCCAGGCTCACATCGCCGGTCAGCGCCGTCTCGGCGATACCCGCGGCCTGGGCCTTGGTCTCGTGCAACTGGCTGCGCGGCGCGCCGGTATCCAGCACGAAGTCGCCGGCCAGCCCCGCCATCATCGCCGGCACGACCGGCACGCCCGCCTCGAACCGGCAGGCGATCTCGGCCCCCCGCGCGGAGCCGGCGGCGGCGAGGCTGAAGGCCAGGATGAAGAGACTCAGTCGGGTCACGCCCGACCATAACGCGCCGGAGGCCATTGCCGCCTTTTCGCCGCGAGGCGGCGCCCTACATTGATCGCATGGCCCACACGCCCGCCTGGCGGAATTTCAAGCGTACCGAGGACCTGACCGTGGCGACGGCGGGGCTGATCTACGCCGGGGCCGTCGTGCATGCCTTCAACAGGCTGCCTGGTGAGCCGGCCCTGATCATCGAGCGCACCCTGGTGTGGCCCGGGATCTTCCTCAGCCTGTCGCTGGCGGTCCCGCTGGTGGTCGGCATGATCCGGCGCACCCTCGCCCGGTATGTCTGGATGAGCTTCCAGGCCGGCTTCGGACAGTCGGCGCACTCGATCCTGTCGGGCGTGGCGCTGCTCGCGGGCGCGGCGGCCTTCATGTACTGGCAGATCTCCAGCGCGGCCCAGGGCGGGCGCTATCCCGCCGGCGTGTTCTCAGGCTACGCCGCCGGTATCGGCATTCTCGCCGCCCAGGCGGCGCTGGTCCGGGTGCTGGAAAAACATCCCGACGTGCGCCGCGAGATCGAGCTCTAGCCGTCCTCGCCGCCGCCGCGTCCCCCGCCGTTTCGCGCGAACAGGGCCAGCGTCCGCAGCCGCGACAGCCGCGCCGAGTCTGCGTGGAAGCCGTTCGGCGCCACGAACGCATGGCCCGCGTCGTACATGTAGACCGGCAGGTCCGGGTGCGCCGCGCGGATCCGCTCGACGTCGCCCGGCGGGATCAGTTCGTCGGCCTTGCCGAGGTGCAGGATGGTCGGCGTCTTCGGCGTGTCGCCCAGGTAGTCCTTGATCTGGCCGCCATAGTACGAGGCGACGGCCGAGAGCCCCTCGCAGCGCGACGCCGCCAGCCACGCGACGGTGCCGCCGAAGCAGAATCCCAGGGCGAAGACGGGCGGCCGCAGGGCGTCGACGGCCGCCTGCACCGCGTCCAGCACATCGGCGCCCCAGCCTACAGCCTCGGCGAAGCCGTTCTGCTGTGTGTAGAGCGCCGGATCGGTGTCGCGCTCGGCGAACCCCCGCTTCAGACGGTCGAAGAGGCTGGGGACCAGCACCTCGTAGCCGTCCTCGGCGAAGCTGTCGGCCAGTTCGCGCAGGTGGGGGGTGACGCCCCAGATGGCATGGCAGATCACCAGGCCGCCACGGCGGGCGTCGCCCGGGACGGCGCGATAGGCGTCGAAGGCGAAGCCGTCCTTCGCGCTGACCAACTGGATCGTCTGGCCCATGCGGACGGCCTCAGGCGTTGTCGAACAGCTCGAGGGTGCGATGGCGCGCCAGATCGGCGGCCTCGGCGTTGTAGCGCTCCGGGCTCTCGTTGTTGAACCCGTGGCCGGCGCCTTCATAGATGTAGACCGGCACGTGCGGATTGTGCGCCGCCACTGCCGCGGCCACGTCGTCCGCGGGGATGCCCGGGTCCGTGCGGCCGAGGTGGATGATCACCGGACAGAGCGGTTTCAGGCCGGCGTTCGCCTGCACCAGGCTGCCGTAGTAGCTCGCCGAGGCGGCGAGGCCCTCGACCTTGGCGGCCGCCAGCCAGGCCAGCGAGCCGCCGTAGCAGTAGCCCACCACATGGACCTTGCCGCCGTGCTTGCCCAGGAAGTCACGACAGGCGGCGATGTCGCCCAGCGCCTGCTCCAGCGGGGTGGCGCGGGCGTGGGTGATGCCGGCCTGCAGGCCCGCCGGGTCATGCTCGGCGGTGAAGTTGCGCTCGCGGCGGTCGAACAGCGCCGGAGCGAGGGCTTCGTAGCCCATCTTGGCCCAGCGCTCGACGTCGGCCCGCACATGGCGATCGATGCCGAAGATCTCCTGCAGCACGATCACGCCGCCCTTGTGGGGCGTGAAGGCGGGCTCGTGGTAGGCGGAGAACTCGAAGCCGTCGGCTCCTGCGAGGGTGATCGTCTCCGCCATGTCCAGGCTCTCCCGTTCTCGATCCGCTAGACGTTGAACCTGAAGTTCATCACGTCGCCGTCCTTGACGACATACTCCTTGCCTTCGGCCCGCAGCTTGCCCGCGTCGCGGGCCCCGGCCTCGCCCTTCAGCGCGACGTAGTCGTCGTAGGCGATGGTCTCGGCGCGGATGAAGCCCTTCTCGAAGTCGGTGTGGATCACGCCGGCCGCCTGCGGGGCGGTGTCGCCCTTGTGGATAGTCCAGGCGCGCGCCTCCTTCGGACCGACCGTGAAGTAGGTCTGCAGGCCCAGCAGGTGATAGGCCTCGCGGATCAGCTTGTTCAGGCCGGGCTCGGTGAGGCCCAGGGTCTCCAGGAACTCGGCCCGTTCGGCCGGGTCCAGCATGGCGATCTCGCTCTCGATCTGCGCCGAGATGATCACGTGGTCCGCGCCGTCGCGCTTGGCGCGCTCGGCCACCAGGGTCGACAGGTCGTTGCCGGTCGCGGCCGAGGCTTCGTCCACGTTCGAGACGTAGAGCGCCGGCTTGGAGGTGAGGAGCTGCAGCATCCGCCACGCCTTGTCGTCCTCGGCCGAGACCTCGGCCTTGCGGGCGGGGCGGCCGGCGTTCAGCTCGGCCAGGGCGAGTTGCACCAGCTTCAGCGTCTGGGCGCTTTCCTTGTCGCCGGTCTTGGCGCGCTTCTCGAGGTTGGCGACGCGCTTCTCCAGGCTCTCGAGATCGGCGAGCATCAGCTCGGTCTCGATCGTCTCCAGGTCGGCGAGCGGGTCGATCTTGCCTTCGACGTGGGTGATATCGTCGTCGATGAAGCAGCGGGCCACAAAGGCGACGGCGTCACAGTCGCGGATGTTGGCGAGGAACTGGTTGCCGAGGCCTTCGCCCTTCGAGGCGCCACGCACGAGGCCGGCGATGTCCACGAAGTTCATGCGGGCCGGGATGATCTCCTTCGAGGGGATGATCGCGGCCAGCTTGTCGAGGCGCGGCTCGGGCACCGCAACGTCGCCGGTGTTCGGCTCGATCGTGCAGAACGGATAGTTCGCGGCCTGCGCCGAGGCGGTCTGCGTCAGGGCGTTGAACAGGGTGGACTTGCCGACGTTCGGCAGGCCGACGATGGCGACTTTCAGAGCCATGGGTAGTCAGAGTTCCTTTGCGAGGCGCGCCACCTAGCACGCGGGCGCGCCCGCGCGAAGCGATCCGGCGGCCCGCGACGCCCGTGGGCGCTCGGCCAGCCGTCGCCTTCGGCCTCACGGCCGCACCACGAAGTCGTGAACTCGCCTGATAGTTTTTGAACTAAACCCCTGGTCGTGTCAGTGTTCGGGCGCTGCGATGGGCCCGCAGCTCAGTATCCGATTTCCCTGTGACTCTAGGAATGGCAGGCGCGCATGAATGCTCGTGCGTGATCGGGATCTTGCGGCTCATGTGATCTCGATCCGACCTGCTTGCACACTGGTGAGGTGGAGGCGGATTTGTCGCGAAAGCATGGAAGAGGCGCGGAAATGCGCCGGGGAAATTTCGGCGGCAGCGGTCAGATGCCGGCCGGCATGGCAGCTGAACTCAAGTCTGGCGCCATCGCGGGCGCGGTCGCCGATGGCATGCCCGTCGCGGCCATGAACGGCACGGGGCCCAGTCCGAACCCCATGCACGTGGGCTCGGGCCGGCTGCAGGAGATGCCACCCGCCGGAACCAGCGCGTTCCAGGAGATGCCTTCGGGCGGCATGACCGGCCCGGCGACGCCCGGCGCGCAGCACGCCGCCAGCCCCGCTCCCGTGTTCGCCGAGATGCCGAAGCTGGGGGGCGCCCAACCCCTGGCGGGCGCGCCCTTGCCGGCGACGGGGGGAGAGCCCGGCGTCATCGCCCTCAGCGGCGAATGGCGACTGCATCTGACGCTCCGCGGCTAGCCGATCCGCGCCCGCGGGCGCCGACTGACCTACAGCATCCGAGGAAACCGACATGGCCAAGCAACCCAGGCAGCCTGATGGCGCCGGGACAGCCGACGCTGTCCTGGATCGACTGATCACCCAGACGTCCGAGAAGGACTTCGTTCCCACCGCCGATGACCTCAACGAAGCCGGCGAACTGCGCAACGTCGCGCGGACCGAGGCCTATCTGCAGAAGTTCGGCTACATGCGCTCCGAGGCCCTGGAGACGTTCGGTCTGCCGGTCTCGGCCGCGCTGGAGGCCCTGCCGCAGCCGACCGGCCAGTTCGACGACAGCCTGAGGGAGGGCCTGCGCCGCTTTCAGGTGTTCAACCACCTTCCGGTGACCGGTGAACTGGACGAGGCCACGCTCGAGCGGATGTCGATGCCGCGTTGTGGCTTCCCCGATGTCACGGCCGGCGCCGACGCCTTCACGGCCCAGGGCAGCCGCTGGAACCACACCAACATCACCTACGGCTTCCAGAACTTCACGGCCGAACTGACCGAGGCCCAGGTCCGGGGTGCGATCCAGCAGGCCTTCGCGCTGTGGGCCGCGGTGACGCCGCTGACCTTCAGCGAGGTGGCGGTGGGCGCCAGCCCCGACATCGTGATCCGGTTCGTCACCGGCGATCACGGCGACGGCAACGCCTTCGACGGCGCGGGAGCCGTGCTGGCCCATGCCTTCTACCCGCCGCCCGGTGGCGGGACCTTCGCGGGCGACACCCACTTCGACGATGCCGAGACCTGGACGGTGAACACCCCGCCAGGGGGCACGGATCTGGTCACCGTCGCGGCGCACGAATTCGGCCACGCCCTGGGCCTTGCGCACTCGTCGGTCTCGGGCGCGCTGATGGCCCCGTTCTACACGGGCGCACACCGCAACCTGGAGGCCGACGACATCGCCGGCATCCAGTCCATCTATGGCCGGCGCGGCGGCTGGGCCTCGATGGGCGGCGTGATCACCAGCAACATCTGCGTGGCGCGGAACGCCGACGGACGGCTCGAGATCTTCGCCCGGGGTACGGACAACGCCCTCTGGCACCAGTGGCAGACCGCGCCGAACAACGGCTGGTCGGGGTGGTCGTCGCTGGGCGGATTCATCACCTCGGACCCCGTGGTGATCAACAATGCGGACGGTCGCCTCGAGGTGTTCGTCCGTGGCTCCGACAACGCCGTCTGGCATCGCTGGCAGACGGCGCCCAGCAACGGCTGGTCGTCGGGCTGGTCCTCGCTGGGCGGGGTGATCACCAGCCAGATCGCGGCCGTGCGCAATGCCGACGGACGGATCGAGATCTTCGCGCGCGGCACCGACAACGCCCTTTGGCACCGCTGGCAGACGGCGCCCAGCAACGGCTGGTCGGCGGGGTGGGCCTCGCTGGGGGGCGTGATCACGTCGGACCCAGTGGCGATCAACAACGCCGACGGGCGGATCGAGGTCTTCGTGCGGGGAACGGACAACGCCGTCTGGCACCGCTGGCAGACCGCGCCCAGCAACGGCTGGTCGGCGGGGTGGTCGTCGCTGGGCGGGATCATCACCAGCCAGATCGCGGCGGCGCGCAACGCCGACGGTCGGATCGAGATCTTCGCGCGCGGCACGGACGACGCCCTCTGGCACCGTTGGCAGACGGCGCCCAGCAATGGCTGGTCCGCAGGCTGGTCATCGCTCGGGGGCGCGATCACCGCGGACCCGACCGTGGTCAACAACGCCGATGGCCGGATGGAGGTGTTCGTGCGGGGAACCGACAACGCCGTCTGGCACCGCTGGCAGACGGCGCCCAGCAACGGCTGGTCGAACGGGTGGTCGTCGCTGGGCGGGGTGATCACCCGCGAGGTGTCGGCCGGCTCCAACGCCGACGGTCGGATCGAGCTGTTCGTGGCAGGCACCGATGGCGCCGTGTGGCACCGCTGGCAGACCGCGCCAAACAACGGCTGGTCGTGACGTGCGGGCATGAGCGACCTGCACCCAGGTGAGCTGGCGCACTTGCAGCATGAGGTCCTGATGGCGGCGCTGGGCGGGGGCGCGCTGCCGGACCTCCAGTTGGCGCGCAGCCCCGATGGCGTCGCCCTGTCGAAGGCCAATCTGGCCGAGCCGGTCGACCTGTCGGACCTGCCCCAGCCGGTGCGGCTGATCTCGGCGGGAGCGGACGCGGCTCACCTGGCCTTCGCTCCGCCCAGCCTGGACGGCGAGGCGGTGACCCTGGTCCTCCAGGTCCGCGCCACGCCGCCGCAGGGGGGCGCGGCGACGCCGCTCAGCGCGGTGACGTTGCGCTTCGAGCGCGCGGGAGAAGGCTGGGTGCAGTCCGGACCTCCAGCGGCCCTGTCGACCTGAGCCGAACGTGACCGAGATGTAAGTCGCCCACCCGCGTTCGACCTGCCAGAAGGCCGGACGTTCCGGAGGGTCTCTTGCGCAAGTCGTTCGTTCTGTTCGCCGCCGCCGCATGGGCGGGCACGGCCTCCGCCGCGCCGGTCGGCGAGCGCCATCTGTTCGCCCAGGAGCCGAGCGCGGTCCTGAGGGATGCCGACAAGCGGGCCGATCTGCGGGTGACCGTCTGGTATCCGGCGGCCGACGGCGCCGAGGAGACGCGCATCGACATCGGACCGCCCGGCGAGCCGCTGTTCAAGGTGGGGGCGGTGGTCATGGGCGCGCCGTTCGCGGATGACCGGCGTAGGCCACTGATCGTCGTGTCTCACGGCTTCGGCGGCAGCGCGCGGATGATGGGCTGGTTCGGCCTCGCCATGGCTCGCGCCGGCTATGTGGTCGTGGCCGTGGACCACCCCGGGAACAATGGCATGGACCGGATGACGCTGGAGGGGGCCTCGCTGCACTGGCGGCGCGCCGCGGATCTGCGCACCGCCCTGGCCCGCGTCATCGCGGACCCGGCGCTGGGGCCCCACGTCGACCCCGGCCGGGTCGGCGTCGCCGGCTTCTCGGCCGGAGGCTACACGGCGCTGCTGGCGGCGGGCGCGCGAGCCGAGCCGGAGCGGATGTTCGCCTTCTGCCGGGCAAACCCCGGCGACGGCGTCTGCCAGCCGCAGAAGGAGTTCGCGGTGGGCGTCGACGATGTGGCCAAGGCCCTGCGGACGCCGGCCCTGGCCGCCGAACTGCAGCACGCGGGCGACGACTATGCCCTGCCGGGCGTGCGGGCGGCGTTTGTGATGGCGCCGGCCATCGTCCAGGAGCTGACGCCGGACAGCCTGGCGCGCATGCGGACGAAGGTGGCGCTGGTCGCGGGCGATGCCGACGTGACCGCGCCGGCGGCGACCAACGCCGAAGTCGCCGCCAGGCACGCCAGGGGCGCCGCGCTGACGCTGCTTCCGGGTGTCGGCCACTACGATTTCCTGAGCGCCTGCACGCCGGCCGGGGTGGCGCGTGTGCCTCTCTGCTCGGCCAAGGTTCCGCAGGAGGCGACGCACAAGGTCGCCGTCGATGCCGCGCTGGCGTTGTTCGGCGAAACGCTGGGCGCGCCTAAAGCGGCGCGAGGCGCCAGGATGATCGCCGAGCCGACGAGGCAGGCGGCCATGCCGGCCAGGTCCCAGCGGTCGGGCGCCTGGCGTTCCACCAGCCAGAGCCAGAGGATCGAGGCCGCCACATAGACACCGCCGTAGGCGGCGTAGGCCCGGCCGGCGTGGGCCGTCTCGGCGCGGGTCAGGAGCCACGCGAAGCCCAGCAGGGAGAGCATGCCGGGGATCAGCCAGAGTGGCGAGCGGCCCTCACGCAGCCAGGCCCAGACCGCGAAGCAGCCAGCGATCTCTAGGAGCGCGGCGCCGGCGAAGTAGGCCCAACTGATCATCGATGAGCGCGCTCCGGTGGCGGTGTGTCGTCAGGCCTCGGCGACGGCCTTGGCGGCCAGGTCGCGCCAGTGCTTGCCTTCCTTGCGGAAGTGCGAGGCCAGCCGGACCAGGCGCTTGTCCATGTCGGCGACCATCTCGCGGGCCCGGTCCTTGCGGCCGGTGCGCGCGAGGAAGGCGGCATAGCGGCCCATGCCCTCGAAGCCGGGCAACCGCTCCGCGGCGTCGCTGAGGAACGCCTCGGCGTCCTCGTTGCGGCCCACGGCCTCATAGGCGCGCCCGAAGGCGAGGGTGGCGGCGGGCGTGTGACCCTCGGGCTCGGCCTTGAGGTGCTCCAGCACCGCCAGGGCGTCGGCGCCGCGGTTCAGCTCCAGCAGGGCGGCCGCGCGGCCCAGCAGCAGCGCCGGATCGTCGGTGTGGATGCCGTGCGCGGCCTCGGCATAGAGGCGCTCGGCTTCCTCGTGGCGGCCCAGCGCCGAGGCGGCCTGGGCGAGGCGCGACTGGTTGCGGACGGTGGGCGTGTCCTCGCAGGCCTGCTTGGCCTCGCGGTACTCCCGCAGCGGATCCAGGGCGGCGCGGGCCGAGCGCTCCAGGCGCTGGGCGGCGGGGCCGCGCGACAGTTCGGGCAGGACGATGGCGATGAAGTAGATCAGGCCGCCCAGCGGCTGGAAGATCAGGATGATCCACAGCCAGAACAGCTCACGGCCCGTGCGCACCACATGCACCGCCAGGGCGATGGAGAGGATCAGGGACAGGCCGATCAGCGGCAGCGAGCCGCCCAGCAGGTTCATCATGCCCATCAGGCGCCGCCCTTCTGCGCGAGCTTGCGGGGATCGATCTTCTCGGCGGGCGCGAGGCGCATCACCTCGGCCTGGTACTTGTCGTCCTCGCCCACGGCCAAAAGGGGCAGGGCGTCGGCGCAGGCCTGCAGCAGCGGCTCGACCCAGACCATGTCGGCCTTGTGGAAGTCGGACAGCACGTGGCCGTGGACCAGTTCCTTCTGGCCCGGGTGGCCGGTGCCCAGCCGCGCGCGGCGGAAATCGGCGCCCACCTGGGCGGTGACGGAACGGATGCCGTTGTTGCCGGCCGCGCCGCCGCCGGTCTTCACCCGGAAGCGGCCGGGGCCCAGGTCGATCTCGTCATAGAAGACCACCAGGTCGGCGGGCTTCAGCTTGAAGAACTTAAGCGCCTCGCCGACCGCGCGGCCGCTCTCGTTGTAGTAGGTCTGCGGCTTCAGCAGCAGGGCGCGCACCGGGCCCTGGGGCGTATCGATCGAGCCCTCGGACGCATGGCTCTGAAAACGCGAACGCGCCGGTGAGAAGCCCCACCGGCGCGCAATCTCGTCAACGGCCATGAAGCCGATGTTGTGGCGGTTCTTCGCGTAGGTCGGACCCGGATTGCCCAGGCCGGCGATGATCAGCACATCGACCCCCGCGAAGACCCTAGAGGCTTAGGCCTCGCCTTCCGTGGCGGCTTCGTCGGCGCCGGTGTCGACCTTGGCGGCGGCGATCGAGGCGACGGTCACGTCACCTTCGGCGGCGGCCGTCACGTTGGCCGGCAGCTTCAGGTCGGCGATGCGGATGCTGTCACCGATTTCCTTGCCGGTCAGGTCGACCACGATCTCTTCCGGGATCTGGTCGGCGTGGCAGGAGAGCAGCACGGTGTGCAGGGCGATGTTCAGCGAACCACCGCGCTTCAGGCCCGGCGACTCTTCCTGGTGAGCGAAGTGCACCGGCACTTCGATCTTGATCTGCTGGTGCTCGTCGACCCGGTACAGGTCGAAGTGCCACGGCTCGTCCGTCACCGGATGCATGTCGACGGCCTTGGCGATGACCGGCTGGGTCTCGTCGCCGTACTTCAGGGTCACCAGGTGGCCCAGCAGCTTGCCGGTGTAGAGCGCCTTGCGGAACTCGTTCGTCTTCACGGCGATGGCCACCGGATCCTTGGAGCCGCCGTACAGGACGCCGGGCACCATGCCGCTGCGGCGGGTGGCGCGCGCGTTACCGGTGCCGGTTTGCTCGCGCACTTCAACGTTCAGAACGATCTCGGCCATGGCCATGCCTCAAAACGAAACCGCCGCGCGACTCGCGCGCGGCGATGGAAGTCAAAACCCGTACGGGTCGAAAGGGTGCGCGTAGATACACAAAAGCTCCGGCGTGCGCAACGGGAGTCGGAGCGGTTCGCCGCCGCAGGTCAAAACCCCTGGAATTCAGGGGAAAGACGCCCCGCGTCAGCTCTTGCGCTTGGCGGGAGCCTTCTTGCGGACCGGAGCCTTCTTGGTGGGCATGCCCTTGGCGATCGACTCGGCGCTGGGGACGAAACGGGGCTCATAGGGCTCGGGCAGGCCGGCGGCTTTGATCATGCAACGGCCCGTGTCCATCATCGCGTGCTGGCCCAGGCAGAAGACATCCTCGTAGTGGGGCCGCGAGACGGCGAGGCACTGGTAGAGATTCAGCTTCGACATGTTCATGCACATGCCGATGTTCTGTTCCTGCATCAGGGCTAGGACCTGCTCGACATTGGCGTCACCGGCCTCGCCCAGGGCCGCCAGGGCCGCTATGGCCAGGCTGCGCACCACGGTGGGGGTGTAGGGCGGGGCGACGGTGTTCGGGGCGAGGCCCAAAGGCGCGGCGCCCACCGAGGCCTGTTGCAGGCGCGCGGTCTCGGCCACCTCGCCGGTCATGGCCCCCTGCGAGATCGACTTGGCGGCCGACAGGCGCTCGGGACGGCCCATCACCTCGGCCTTGGACCAGGGCTGGCGCTGGATGTCGTAGGCGGACTGCTTGATGCTCTTGCCGCCGTCGTAGAGCTTCTGCCCCTCGCCGCCGATCGCCGCGATCACCAGCCCGGCCGCGCTGGCCGAGCCGGGCAGGCCGATGGCGTAGGCCGGATCCCTCAGAATCTCGTGGGCCACCTGCCTGCGCGAGGTGGCGTCCTTGGCGTAGACGCGCACGCCGTCGACGAAGGCCTTGTCCTGCAGCGCCACGATCGCGCCGTAGGCCATGGCGCCGCGCAGCAGCTGGCTGGGTTCATACGATGCGCCGGCCTTCAGCGAGCGCGCGACGCCCTCGCCGTCGGCGAAGTACGGCGTGATGCCGGTCGTGCGAACGATGTAGCCGCGATAGGCGCTGGCCAGCTCGATCAGCTTGGGCGACAGCGCGACGCTGGGCGGAGCCGGCGGTGGCGGCGTGGCGGGCGCGGGCGGCGCCTCGGTGCAGGCGGCGACCAGCGCGGCGGCCAGGACAGCGGGCAGCAGC
Source organism: Pseudomonadota bacterium (assembly GCA_040752615.1). GTDB lineage: Bacteria > Pseudomonadota > Alphaproteobacteria > Caulobacterales > Caulobacteraceae > Phenylobacterium. The sequence goes on from JBFMGV010000028.1 coordinate 33,260, forward strand.
TTGGCTGAGAAACGGAACGGCATCAGGCGACTCCCCCTCTTTCGAGTGGTGATTCTGGTCAATTCGCCCCCGAATTGGCCCCTGGATTACCTGTCGTCGGGCCGCGACCGCAAGCGCGGCCGCGCTTGATCGTCAGTCGAAGAGTTTCGACACGCTCTCTTCGTTGGCGATGCGGCGGATCGCCTCGCCGATCAGCGGCGCGCAGCTGACGTAGCGGATCTTGCCGGCGGCGCCCGCGCGTTCGGGGGCGGCGATGGAGTCGGTCATCACCAGTTCCTTGAGCACCGAGGCCTCGACACGTTCGACCGCGCCGCCCGAGAGGACGCCGTGGCTGACGTAGGCGCTGACTTCCGTCGCGCCGCCGTCGATCAGGGCCTGGGCCGCGTTGCAGAGCGTGCCCCCGCCATCGATCATGTCGTCGAACAGGATGCAGCGGCGGCCCGAGACGTCACCGATGATGTTGGCGACTTCCGACTTCCCGGGGCCCGAGCGGCGCTTGTCGACGATGGCGAGTTCGGTGTTGAGCCGGCTGGCCACGGCCAGGGCGCGGACCACGCCGCCCACGTCGGGCGACACGACCATCAGGTCCTTCGGCTTCTCGTAGTTCTCCTTGATGTCCCCGGCCAGCAGCGGCGCGGACAGCAGGTTGTCGGTCGGGATGTCGAAGAAGCCCTGGATCTGGCCCGAGTGCAGATCCATCGTCAGCACCCGGTCGGCGCCGGCGCGGGTGATCAGATTGGCGACCAGCTTGGCCGAGATCGGCGTGCGGCCGCCGGTCTTCCGGTCTTGGCGCGCGTAGCCGAAGTAGGGAGTGACCGCGGTGATCCGGCGGGCCGACGCGCGCTTCAGCGCGTCGATGCACACCAGCAGCTCCATCAGGTGGTCGTTCGCCGGATAGCTGGTCGACTGCAGGATGAAGACGTCCTCGCCGCGGACGTTCTCATCGATGGTGACCCAGACCTCGTTGTCGGCGAAGCGCTTCACCTGGGCCCGCGTCAGCGGGACGTCCAGATGCGAGGCGACGGCCTGAGCCAGCGTACGATTCGAGTTGCCGGCGAGCAGCTTCATCGGACCCCCTTGGACGAATGCGCGGGCTTGTAGCAGCGACTCGCCGTGAGTCCATCCCTGCCGTTAGGCGAGGGTGATCGCGGAGAGCAGACGACCATAGTCCGGCTCGCCCAGCTTGAAGGCGCGGCGGTTGGAGAAGAAGTGGTCCGGCTCGGCGCAGGTGTCGCGGCCGACCCACTCGCAGCGCGCGACGCCGGCCGCCTTCAGACGGTGAAGCACGAAGGCGGGCAGGTCGAACTGGCGCTTTTCCACCGTCTCGCCGGGCGTGAAGAAGCGCGCGTAGGCCGGATCCATGTCGGTGAAACGGGCCAGGTATTCCAGGCCCACTTCGTACGAGGCCGGACCGATGCAGGGCCCGACCACTGCGACGATATGCTCACGCTTCGCGCCCAGACCCTCCATCCGCGACAGGGTGTCCTCCGCGATGCCCGTCAGCGCGCCCTTCCAGCCCGCGTGGGCGGCGGCGACCACCCGGGCCTCGGCGTCGGCGAAGAGGATCGGCGCGCAGTCGGCGGCCAGGGCGCCGCAGACGATCCCCGGGGTCGCGGTGACCACGCCGTCGCCCTCGGGCGGCGCGTCAGGCCATGGCGCGTCCACCACATGGGCGGTGGCGGAGTGGACCTGGTAGGCGGTCACAAGATCGCCGCCCAGGTGCGCGGCGGCGCGGCGGCGGTTCTCCCGCACGGCCTCGGGATCGTCCTTCGACCCGACGCCGACGTTGAGGCCGGCGTAGATGCCCTGGGAGACGCCGCCCTGTCGCGTGAAGAAGGCGTGTCGAACACCAGGCAGGGCGGACAGAAGCGGCGAGGTCAGGACGGGCAGGGCGGTCATGTTCAGGCGTCCTCGAACGCGGGTGGGGTCCAGCCCGGCGAGAACACGCAGCAGGCCTTGAACAGTTCGCCCATCTCGTCGGCCCCGACCAGCCGCTGAAGCTGGCGGCCGATGACCGGCGCCTTGTCGGGCCGGGCGCGGACGAGGGCCTCGGCGCGCTCTCCGATTCCCAGCCGGGCGAGGAAGGCCGTCTGCGTGAGCAGGGCGGTCCGCGCGCCGGCGCGCTCGGCGGCGGCCCGCACGGCGGGGAAGTCGGCCCAGACGGTGAGGTCGGCCTCGCCGGGACAGGCCAGGGGATCCACCTTCTCGTGCCGCCTCAGGGCCTGCAGCGTGTCGCCGAAGCCGGGCGCGTCGCGGCCGTAGTCGATGAGCAGGGCCGCGCCGCCGTCCTGCAGGACGCGCTCGGCCAGGGCCTGGGCCAGTGCGGTCTGCGGGCCCGAGACCTCGACGATCGAGCCGTCCCGCGCGTCGGCGACCGGGGCGGAGGCAGGAACGAGCCCGAACGCCAGGCCGCCGTCGGGACCCAGCCCGACCACCTGTTCGCACCACCCCGCCGCCGTGCGCAGGAACTGGCGGACGGGCAGGCAGTCGAGAAGTTCGTTGGCCACCAGCAGCAGGGGCTGGCCGCCGGGGACTTCGTCCAGGCTCCCGGCCCAACGCGGGGTGTCGCCCAGCCGCTCGCGTTGCAACGCCGCCAGCGGCTCGGAGGTCTCGACCAGCCAGACGTCCGCGGCCTCCAGGAGTCCCGGCAGCACGCGGGCCGCGCGCAGCAGGTCGCTCATCAGCGTGCCGTCGCCGGGCCCCATCTCGACCAGGGCGAAGCGCGGGGGCGAGCCCATCGCCTGCCAGGCGCTGGCCATCCACAGGCCGATCAACTCGCCGAACATCTGGCTGATCAGGGGCGCGGTGATGAAGTCGCCCGCCTCGCCCAGGGCTGGGCGGGTGGCGTAGTAGCCGTCCCGGGGATCGTGCAGGCAGGCGGTCATGTACTGGGCCACGGTCAGCGGCCCCGACTGCCGGATTTCCGCCGCCAGCCGTTCGGCGAGGCTCATGCCTGTGCGGGCAGCTCAGGGGGCAGCGGCTCGCGCATGCCACGCCAGATGAGGAACAGGCCGCCCAGCACCATCGGAATCGACAGGATCATCCCCATCGTCAGGCCCAGCGGGAAGTTCGGCATGCCGGCGTCGGGCTCGCGCACGTTCTCGATGGCGATCCGGAAGACGCCGTAGAACAGCACGAAGATGCCGGCCACCACGCCCCGGCGGTTGCCCAGCTTCGCCACATGGGTCGCCCAGCGCAGGATCAGGAACAGGATCAACCCCTCGAACAGGGCCTCGTAGAGCTGGCTGGGATGGCGCGGCAACGGCCCGGCGGGGCAGTAGCCGTACGACTTCATGATCTGCTCGTTGCAGAACACCATGCCCAGCGGGCTGTCGGTCGGTCGGCCCCAGAGCTCGCCGTTGATGAAGTTCGCGCAGCGGCCGAGGAAGTGGCCGATCGGGTAGGCCGGCGCCACGACATCGGCGATCCGCAGCAGGTCCAGCTTGTTGCGCCAGGCGAAGAGGATCATCGCGATGGTCACGCCGATGACGCCGCCGTGGAAACTCATGCCGCCTTCCCAGACCCGGAAGATGCTCAGCGGGTCGGCCGCGATCTCGGCGACGGGAGTATAGAACAGGACGTGGCCTAGCCGGCCGCCGCCGATGACGCCGATGGCGATCCAGAGGATCAGGTCGTCCATCTGCAGCGGCGTGAAGGGCGCGGGACGCCGCGTCCAGAGCCGCTCGTTCTTCAGCAGGCCCGTGGCATAACGCCACCCCAGGAGGATGCCGCCGACATAGGCCAGCGCATACCAGCGGATCGCGAACGGCCCCAGTTGGACGAGGATGGGGTCGATATTCGGGAAGGGCACTGGCGGCTCCGCTCCGGCGTTACAGCTGTGGACTTAGACGGAAAGCCATTCGCTTTCATCCCCCGAAGGCCCATATAGAGGTTCGACGGGACGGGTAACCCGCCCTTAAGAAGTGAAAGATGCAGACGCAGAACCCCATCCTCGACGAGATCTCCAAGCTGACGACCGCCGCGATGGGCATCGCCCAGGCCGCCGGCGACGAGGCCAAGGCCGCCTTCCGCAGCCAAGCCGATCGCATGGTCGCCGAGCTCGATCTCGTCCGCCGCGAGGACTACGACGCGCTTAAGGCCGAAGTGGCCGCCCTGCGGGCGGAAGTCGAGGCGCTGAAGGCCGCCAAGAAGCCGGCAAAGCCGGCCAAACAAGCGTGACCATTTCAAACACCACGCGAAAGCTGCTCGCGCCTCACAAGAAGTCGCTGACACCTTCGTTCGGAAACAGATTAGCTTCGAATATGCGGACGATTCGGGGGCGGCGTTCCGTCAACCGTCCGTGTCGAAAGGGGTCTTGATGGACACCTCCCAGACGGACGACAGCGTCGTCCTGACGAATGATCCTCTCGATGTGGTCGAGCATGTGCTCACCGCGGAAAACCTTCCTTTCGACCGGACCGAGGACGGCGATCTCGCCTTCACGCTCGCGGGCGACTGGAAGGACTACGAACTCTGGTTCGCCTGGCGGCCCGAGGGCGACACGCTGCAACTGTGCCTCTCGATGGACCTGGCCGTTCCGCGCGCCCAGCGCCAGACGGCCCAGGAACTGATCGCCACCATCAACCCCCGTGTCTGGCTCGGCCACTTCGAGCTGTGGGACGAGGGCGAGATCATCTTCCGGCACGGCATGGCGCTGATGACCGGCGAACAGCCCAGCCTGGCCCAGGCGGCGGCGATGATCGACGTGGCGGTCGAGGCGGCGGACCGGTTCTTCCCGGCGTTCGACTTCCTGTTGCGCGGCGCCAAGACGCCCCAGGAAGCCATCGCGGCCTGCATGTTCGAGACCGTCGGCGAGGCCTAGGCGCCTCCTTCCAGGGCGCTCGCCGGATCTCAGTGAACGGGCGAGCGCCGCATCAGGCGGGCGACACGCGTCAGCAGCTGGCTGTCGTTGAACGGCTTCGTCAGGAAGTCGCGGGCGCCCAGTTGCATGGCGCGCTTCACGTCCGCCGTCTGGTTGCGGGCGGTCAGGACCATCACCGCGACGGTGTCGATCGCGCCCGAGGCGTCCAGGTGTTCCAGCACGCCGAAGCCGTTGAGCACGGGCATGTTGATGTCCAGCACCATCGCTGCCGGCTTCTGTTCGCGCAGGGCGTTGATCGCCTCCCTGCCGTCGCGGGCGAGGAAGGTCTCGTAGCCGGCGATCGCCAGCCGGGTGGCCAGCAGCTCGCGCATCATCAGGTCGTCGTCGACCACCAGGATCCGCTGATCGGGCCTAGCCGAAAGCGCCATCTTGTTCCTCCGCATAGTCTTGTGCGTCGTCGAGGACGCCGCCGATCGCCATCAGCAGGGCGACCGGTGTGACAGGCTTGGCCACCGCGCCGTCGAAGCCCTCAGGCGAGACCTCGTGGGCTTCGCCGGCGCTGAACGACAGGATCGGGATGAAGCGGTTGGGGCCACGCTCCTCGCGGATGCGCGCCACGGCGGACGGGCCGTCCAGCCGCGGCATGCGCACGTCCATCAGGATCACGTCGAAGGGGCAGGCCTGAGCCATCTCGACCGCTTCCAGGCCGTCGGCGGCTTCCTGGACCTCGGCGCCCAAGGCCTCCAGCATGGCCCGGGCCAGCTCGCGGTTCGTGGCGTTGTCGTCGGTGATCAGGACGCGGACGCCCTCGATGTTGTAGCCGCTCACCGCCTCGCTCCAGGCGGCGGTCGCGGCGGCGGGCGCGCCGATGTCGAAGTGGAAGGTCGATCCGCGGCCCGAGAGGCTGCGCACGCCGATCTGGCCGCCCATCGCCTCGACCAGACCCTTGCAGATCGCCAGGCCCAGGCCGGTGCCGCCGTGCCGGCGGGTGGACGAGCCGTCGACCTGCGAGAAGCGCTGGAAGAGACGCGCCTGCTGCTCCAGCGTCATGCCGGCGCCCGTGTCTTCCACCGCCGCCATGAGACGATCCTTGCGGTGGGCGACGCGCAGGGTCACCCCGCCCTCCTCGGTGAACTTCACGGCGTTGCCGATCAGGTTGAACAGCACCTGCCGCAGGGCCTGGGGATCGACCATGACCGAGGCGGGCATGTCCTCCTCAAGCGCCAGATCCAGGGTCAGACCCTTGGCGTCGGCCTGGGGCTGGAAGAGGCCGAGGATCTCCTGCGCCATCAGGCGGGCGTCGGTGGCGCGGGGGGTGATTTCCATCTCCCCCGCCTCGAGCTTCGAGAAATCCAGGATGCCGTTCACCACGGACAGCAGTGCGTTGGCGCCGGTCAGGATGCGGTCGGCGAAAACCCGGCTGTCGGGACTGAGATCGTCACGCTGCGACAGCAGGCTGCCGAAGCCGATGACGGCGGTCAGCGGGGTGCGGATCTCGTGGCTCATGTTCGCCAGGAACTCTGCCTTGGCGCGGGCGGCGGCCTCGGCCTCGACGCGGGCGGCGGCCAGGGCCTGCTCCTGCGCCACCTGGCCGGTGATGTCGCGCACCACGTCCACGAAACAGAAGTCGTCGCTGTCGGCGAGGATCGACGGGCTGGATTCCAGCCACACCCAGCGCGTCTCCGCCCGGTTCCAGCCGCGCCAGCGGATGCGTTCGCCGCCTTCGCCGCGAGCCGTCTTGGCGAACGCGTCCCGGATGAGGGCCATGTCTTCGGGATGGACGAATTCCTCGGTGTCGCGGCCGACCGCCTCAGCGGGCGTCCAGCCGGTGATGGCGCGACACCCGGCCGAGACGAACGTGGTCTTTCCCCGCCGGTCGCTGGTGACGATCATGTCCCGGGCGTTCTCGGCCATCAGCTTGTAGCGGGCCTCGGCTTCCATCCGGGCGGTCAGGTCCTGCACCTGGGCGATGAATCGCTTGGGCGTTCCATCGCGGTCGCGGACCATCGAGACCGAGAGATTCACCCAGACGACCCGGCCGTCCTGACGGATGTAGCGCTTGTCCATCTGGTAGGCCGGGATCTCGCCGGCCACGAGCTGCTGCAACAGCTCGAGATCCCGGTCGAGGTCGTCGGCGTGGGTGATCTGCTGGAAGGTCAGCGCTTGCAGTTCGGCGGGGGCGTAGCCGACCAGGGCGGCCAGGGCGTCGTTGACCTTCTCGAACTGGCCTTCGAGGTTCACCAGCGCATAGCCGATCGGCGCATGGTGGAAGGCGGTCTCGAACAGCTCGTTCTGGGCCCGGCGCTCGGTGATGTCGTGCATCAGCGCCGTGAAGCGCCAGCCGTCCACCGACTGGCTGGCGGAGATCGCGAGCTCGATGGGGATTTCGCGGCCGTCGCGGTGCAGCGCCGCCACCTCGATGCGCTGGCCGACGACAGTGCTGGCGCCCTGGATCAGGAAGCGTTGCAGGCCGGCCGTGTGCGCGTCGCGCTGGCCTTCAGGGATCAGCACCTCCGCGACGCTTCGGCCGACGACCTCGGCCGCCGTCCATCCGAAGGTCAGCTCGGCGTCGCGGTTCCACTCCTCGATGCGGCCCTGGGCGTCCATCAGAACGATCGCCTGGTGCGCGTTGGCGACCAGGTCGCGCAGGCGCGCCTCGTTGGCGGCGAGACGGAGGCGCTCGTCCTCCAGTTCGCGGGTGCGGCCCTCGACGCGGACCTCCAGCGTCTGGTTGAGCTGGCGGACCAGGGCCTCCTGCTCCTCCAGGCGGCGGCGTGTTCGGCGCGCCTCGAGGTGGTCGACCACCATCTGCGCTAGACTGCGCAGCTGATGCAGCTCGCTGTCGGACAGGGGACCACGCGGTTTGGAGTCGATGACGCAGAGGGTGCCGAGGCTGTGGCCGTCGTAGTCCGACAACAGGGCGCCGGCGTAGAAGCGGATGTCGGGTGGCCCGAGCACCAGCGGGTTGCTGGCGAACCGTGCGTCCGCCGTGGCGTCCTGCACCACCAGCACCTCGCCCGGCGTCAGCGCCAGCGCATGGGCGCAGAAGGCCTGGTCGCGGGGCGTCTCGCGGGCGTCCAGCCCGTACGCCGACTTGAACCACTGCCGTTCCTCGTCGACCAGCGAGATCAGCGCGATCGGGGCGCCGAACAGATGCGCAGCAAGCTGCGTGATCCGGTCGAACGCGGCCTCCTCGGGGGTGTCGAGGATCGCGAAGGACTTCAACGCCTCGAGGCGTTCGAGCTCGGCGTGGGGGGGCAAGCAATACATGCCTTCACAGTCCGCCCGCGGCCGCTCCAACATCCTTAATCGAACGGGGTTCCGGCTGCGGCATAGTGTCCGCCGGCCGACGTGGCCGCGTCTGGCCGGCGGCTCGGCGTCGGTTTTCCCGGTGCGGCATGCGGACGCATATCGCGTTCTCTAAGATTTGGATTTCCCTCGGAAATTCCCGTTCTTGGCGACTGGCTCCGCGACATTGCAACCTGGCCGGGTCGCGAGGGGCGGAAGCGTTAGCGCGCGGGAAACGATAGCGCCGTCATATCGCATGCATGACCCCCAAGGTCCGAGACAGCCTGCTGGCGTGCGCCCTCTGCGGCGGCATGGGCGTGATGAGCGTCGCCGTGCTGCTGGCGTCGTCGCGCGCGCCGGATCCGACCGTCGCGGCGGGAGTCTTCCCGCCGTGGTGGACCCACGAGGCCGTGCTGGCCGCGGCCGGGCAGGCGGGGGTCATTCGCGACCTGGGCGCTGTGCCGTTCATCGTCGTGGTTCGTGATCCCGCCGGTCAGGCGCAGGCCCGCCTGCGCGAGGCCGGCGCACTCTTTTCCGTCGGGCCCGCCGGCTCGTTCGCCTGCGGCAGCTAGAGGATTTCCGCCTTGTTCCAGACCATCGCCGACCAACGCAGCTTCGCCAACCGCATCGTCATCACGGGTCTCTGGATCCTGGTTCCGGTGATCGCGGTGGCGGCTGGCCTCGTCCACGGCGGCTGGCTGCCGCTAGGTCTCGCCGCGGCCGGCATGGCTGGCGCCGCGACGATCGCCTGGAAGCTGCTGAAGGAAGGCCCGGTGGTGCGCATCACCGCCGGTGTCGCCCAGATGGCGCAGATCTCGCTGCTGGTGGGCGCGTTCTCGGGCCATCCGTGGCAGATCGACATGCACATGGCCTACTTCGCGGGGCTGGCGGTGCTGATCGTGTACTGCGACTGGCGCGTCATCGCCGCGGCCACGGCGCTCACCGCCGTCCACCACCTGCTGCTGTCGTTCGTGCTGCCCGCGGCGGTGTTCCCGGGCGGCGGCGACATCGCCCGGGTGCTGGTGCACGCGGTGATCCTGCTGATCGAGGCGGGCGTGCTGATCTGGGTGGGCCACAATCTCTACGCCATGTTCGAACGCTCGGGCGCCATGCTGCGCCAGGCGTCCGAGGCCCGCGACCGCGCCGAGGCCGCCACCGGGGAGGCCGAGAGCGCACGCGCCGGCGAGGCCCGTGCGGCGTCCGAGCGCGAACGGCTGCAACGCGCCTCCGAGCAGGAGGCCGAGCTGGTCGTGGGCGCCCTGGCGAACGGCCTGGGCCGGCTGGCCAAGGGCGACACCACCCACCGCATCACCGATGCCTTCCCGGACCACTACGGACAGCTGAAGGCCGACTTCAACGCGGCGGCCGACCAACTGCAGACGACGCTGAAGGGCGTTGTCGACGTGAACGGGCGCGTGCGCGGCTCGGTGTCCGAGATCGCCGGCGCGTCGAACCACCTGTCCCAGCGGACCGAGCATCAGGCCGCGACGCTGGAGGAGACCGCCGCGGCCCTCGACGAGATCACCGCCACCGTGAAGCGCACGGCCGCCGGCGCGCAGCAGGCGGGGAAGATCGCGGGCGCCGCCCGCGAGCACGCCGAGGCGTCGGGGGAGGTGGTGCAGGCCGCCGTGCAGGCGATGACCGGCATCGAGGAGTCGTCGAAGCAGATCACCCAGATCATCGGCGTGATCGACGAGATCGCCTTCCAGACCAACCTGCTGGCGCTGAACGCCGGGGTCGAGGCGGCCCGCGCGGGCGAGGCCGGCAAGGGCTTCGCGGTCGTGGCGTCGGAAGTGCGGGCCCTGGCCCAACGCTCGGCCGAGGCCGCCAAGGAGATCAAGGCGCTGATCTCCACCTCGTCGGCTCAGGTGGAGCAGGGCGTGGGGCTGGTCGGTCGCACGGGCGAGGCCCTGGCGCGGATCGTCTCGGAGGTCGCCGAAGTCAATGCGGCGATCGCCGACATCGTCAGCTCCACCGCCGAGCAGGCCACCAGCCTGCAAGAGGTCAACAGCGCGATGAACAACCTCGACAGCATGACCCAGCAGAACGCGGCCATGGTGGAGGAAGCCACTGCCGCCACCCAGGCGCTGGCGTCGGACGCGGAGCGGCTGACGGCCCTGGTCAGCCGGTTCCAGGTCCAGGCCGGACAGGTCCAGCCCGGCGCGGCGGCGAAGCGGGCGGCGTGACCGCCCGCCTCCTGCGCGGAGGCTACTGGACCCCCAGCACCTTCTTCAGGAAGAGCACCTCGGTCGAGCGCACCGCTTCCTGATTGGCCTTCTTGTAGATGCCGTGGCCCTCGTCCTTGGCCAGGACGTACCAGACCTCGGTCCCCTGGCCGCGCAGCTTGGCGACCATCTGTTCGGACTCTGAACGCGGCACCCGCGGGTCGTTGGCGCCCTGGAAGACCATCATCGGCTTCTTCATCCGGTCGCTCATCTTGATCGGCGCGATCTTGTCGAAGACGGCCTTCATCTTCGGGTCGCGTTCGTCGCCGTACTCCGCCCGGCGGTTGTCGCGGCGATAGCCCTCGGTGTTCTGCAGGAACGTCACCCAGTCCGAGATGCCGTAGAGGTCGATCGCGCCCGCGATCCTGTCGTTGTAGTGGCCGGCCACGGCCAGCACCATGTAGCCTCCATACGACTGGCCGACGACCGCCACGCGGCTGGCGTCGAGGTCGGGCTGGGTCGCCACCCAGTCCAGCAGGGCGCCGATGTCCTTGACCGAGTCCTCGCGCTTCTCGGCGTTGTCGAGGCCGATGTAGGTCTTGCCGTATCCCGACGAGCCGCGGACGTTGGGGATGATCACCGCCGCGCCCAGCTCGTTCACCCAAGACTGCCGGCGCGGGTTGAAGCTGGGTTGCTCCTGGCCTTCCGGTCCGCCGTGGATCTGGATCACCACCGGCAGCTTGCCACCCGCCTTCGCCGCCTTCGGCTTGTAGATGAAGGCCGGGATCTGGCGCTTGTCGAAGGTCGGATAGCGGAACAGCGTCGGCTCGACGAGCGTGTCGGGGTTCAGGCCCGCAAGCTCGCTCTCCGTCCAGCGGGTCAGCTTGCCGCCGGCCACGTCATAGCTCCACACGTCGCCCGAGCTGGTGGAGGTCGACAGGCTGAGGCCGATCTTCGTGCCGTCGGGCGAGAACTTGGCCGCCGTCAGCACACCCTGCGGCAGCTTCGGGCCGGGCAGCACCTTGCCGCTGGCGATGTCGCGCAGGACGATGGTGGAGTAGCCCTCCTCGTTCACCGACTGCAGCAGCGTCTTGCCGTCGGGGCTGATGTCGAAACCTTCCGAACCCCATTTGGCGCCCGGCTCCAGGTCGCGGACCTTGCCGGTCTTCACGTCGATCACCACGGGCCGGGTGTGCTCGGCGCCGTCGTCGGACAGGGCCAGCACCGCCGCGCCGCCGTCGATGAACGCCGCGCCCTGGTAGCCCACCTTGCGGCCGGTGGGGCCGATCGGGGTCAGCTTGCCGCTGGCGACGTCCAGGGCGAACAGCTCGACGTTGGTCTGGGCCACGTACTTCTGGACCAGGATCGTCTGGCCGTCGGCGGTGATGTCCAGCGGCGCCATCGCACCGGTCCCGTCCAGCACCTTGCGGCGACCCTCGGGCTTGGCGGGATCGGACAGCATGATGTCGTAGTTCGGATCGCCCGGCGTCACCTGGCTCCAGGCGACGAGCGTGCCGTCCTTCGAGAAGGTGAAGCCCTGGTTGCGGGTGTTGGGCGCGGTGAGCTGGATCTCGCCGCCCTTCAGGTCGCGGATATAGGCCTGGTAGTACTCGGCGCCGCCCACGTCGCGCGGATAGAGGTAGGACTGGGTTCCAGGCACGGTCTCGGCCGAGCTGATCGGCTCTCCGAAGAAGGTGAGCTGGGTGCGCGCGGCGCCCGGCGCCTGGACGCGGTGGATCTGGGTCGTGTCTCCGAAGCGGGTGGCGATCAGGATCGAGCCGTCCGGCAGCCAGTCCTCGAACACGGCCGAGCGGGCGTTGTAGTAGGGCGCGATGGCGGCCTGCAGGGCCGGCGGCGTCGCCGGCGCGCCTTCATAGACGATGGCGCCGACCTCCCGGCGTTCGACCTGGGCGAGGGCCCCGGTCGTGGCCGTGATGGCGAAGGCGGTTCCGAGCAGCAGCGCGCGCGAGATCATTCAGGCAGTTCCCCGGGAAAATCGAAGGCGCGAGGCAAGCGCGGCCGAACGTCCGCGTCAACGAGAGTTCGACCAATCTGCGTTCGGGGTTTTGCCGGCGCCTCGGGTCCGCTAAGCCTCGCCGCATGATTACGCCGATCCTGATGTTGGGCGCCGGGCGCATGGGCGGGGCCATGATCGAGGGCTGGCTCGCCGCCGGCGCGTTCGAGGGCCGCGAGCTCATCATCCGTGACCCGCACCCTGGCCCCTCGGCCCTGGCCGCGGAGAAGGCCGGGGCGATCCTCAATCCGCCTGACGCCGAACTGGCCCGGGCCAGCACGGTGGTGCTGGCCGTGAAGCCCCAGTTGTGGCGCGAGGCAGCGGCGGAAACGGCGGCTTGGCTCGGGTCTTCGGCGGTGATCGTCTCCATCGCGGCCGGCGTGAAGTCCGGTGACATCGGCAAGGCGTTCGGCGGGCGCTGCGTGGCGCGGGTGATGCCGACCACGGCGGCGGCGATCGGGCAGGGGACGGCCAGCCTCTATGCCGACGATCCGGCCGCCCTGGCGCGGGCCCACGCGCTGTTCGAGCCGCTGGGATCGGTGGTCGACCTGACCGACGAGGGATTGATGCACGCCGCGACCGCCGTCTCGGGCTCGGCTCCGGCCTATCTCTACGCCTTCATCGAGGCCCTCGAGGCGGCCGGCGCCGCGGCGGGCCTCTCGCCCAAGGACGCGCAGCGCCTCGCCCGCGGCACCCTGACCGGCGCCGCGGCGCTGCTGGCCCGTGGCGGCGAGGAGCCGTCCGAACTGCGCCGGCAGGTGACTTCGCCCGGCGGCACCACCGAGGCGGCCCTCAACGTGTTGCTCAGCGACACCGGCCTGCCGCCGCTGTTGCGCGAGGCGGTGCAGGCGGCGGTGCGGCGGTCGAAGGAACTGGGAGCCTAGGGCCGCCGCGTCAGTCTTCGCGGGTGTAGGTGGCGTCGCCGATGAAGATGAGGCCGGTGTCGAGCTGGGCCGGCGTCTTCCGCGAGCCGTAGGCGAAGAAGCGCCGCTCGCGCCGGCCGTCGGGCCCTTCGATCGTGATGGTGTGTCGCGCGACGCTGAAGCGCCCCTCGCCAGCGCTGCGCGTGGCGACTGCGCTGCCCACCCCTGTGGACTGGCCGCTGTTGGACGCTCCGGTCGAGCGCTGGGTCGTGTAGACCCCGCCCGGCAGGAAGTTGAAACGGTTCCGGGTCGCGATCATCACGTCGCCGCCGAAAGCGGCGTTCCCCCCGCCACTGAGGTTCTTGTAGCTGCCCAGCAACGCGGCTGGCGCCGCCGCCGGGAAGGCCTTGAAGAGATTGCCCTGCTGCAGCGGGTACTCGCGTGGCTGGCCGCCCTCGTCGGTGAGGGTGAACCGGTCGCCCTGCCGGGACCAACGCCCCCAGCGCTTTGGGTGGGCGGTGCGGGCCGCGGCGAGGTCCACGTCCTCGAGCGCCGCGTCGTCGACCTCGTAGAATGTGCCGTCCTTGAAGAAGACCGTCGGCGCGAAGCGCATGATCGCCATGCCGCCGGCCCCGAAGCCGCCGAGATTGCGGAAGTAGACGCCCTCGACCTTGGCCCAGTTGGCGGCGTGGGCCGGAGCAGCAGCCGGCGCGGAGGTGCGGGCGGGCGCCGTGGCTGGGCGGCCCTGAGGCGCGGCGGCGGCCCGAGCGGAGGGAGGCGATGCTTCCGTCGGGATCTGGACGCCGAGGGCGGCAAGACAGGCCAGGCCCATGGGCCTCGCGGCCGCGCCCGCCTGATCGAGCGGAACACCGGCCATGCAGACGCCGCGGCCTTCCGGGAGCGACAGGAAGAAGAACGCGAGGCCGGGCGCGCGGGTGAACGAGACCGCCTCCACCCGCATCCTCACGCCGCCGGTCTCGACCAGCGCAGGCTTGGCTTGCTGGGCGATGCCGCCGTTGGCCGCGCCGACCCGCTGGATCACGGCCGGCAGGGCCGAGGCCGCATCGACGCCGGCGGGCAGGGGAATGAGCCTCATGTCGACGCCGGGCGCCTCGGGGACCGGGATCTTCATCTGGGCGAGGGCGGGGGCGGCCGCCAGCAGCGCCGCGCCTGTCAGGGCTCCGAGATGCCTTGCCATCGTTCCTCCGACCGACGTGCGCGTCGCTCAGAGTTTGGCGGGGATTGAGACATCACGGTGGCCGCCCGCGCGGCGCCGGATCAGCCCTTCCGCCAGGTCTGGCCCTGACAGACGATGGCGACGCAGCCCTCGACCTTGAGCGTCCCGTTCGGGTTGATGCTGACCTTGCTGTCGTAGGTCTTGCCGCTCTGGGGATCGTAGATCTTGCCGCCCGTCCACTTGCCCGGACCCGCGGCCTTGAACCCCCACAGCATCGGCAAGCCCATGATCGGGCGGGCCTTCAGCTTGGCGTCGGGGTTGTTGGCGTCGGTCGCCTTGGCGTCGGCGGCGTTCCTCAGCCAGGAGACGTTGCCGCACAGCCGCGCCGCGTCGCTGGAACAGGGTCCGATCTTCACCTTGGCGGTTCCTGACTGGGTCAGCCATTCGCCGTGCGCCGGGTCGGCGGCGAGGGCGGGGGCGGCGGTCAGGGCGAGGGTGGCGGCGAGGGCGATGGCGCGCATGGAGTGTCCCGTTCTTGTCTGTGGCCGAGCTTGAAGGCGGCGCGGCTGAATCCTGGCTGAACGGCGCTATCCCGGCAACCGCACGACCGCGCGCAGGCCGCCCAGGGGAGAGCGCTCCAGCTGGATGTCGCCGCCGTGGCCCCGCGCCACGTCCCGGGCGATGGCCAGGCCCAGGCCCACGCCCTTGGTGTTCTGGTTGCGGCTGGCGTCGAGGCGGGCGAACGCCTTGAACGCCTCCTCCCGCTGGTCCTCCGGGATTCCGGGGCCGTCGTCGTCGACCACGATCTCCACGCCTTGCGGGCCGCGGCGGGCCGCCACCTGCACCGTCTCGCCGTGCGCGGCGGCGTTGAGGATCAGGTTCGACAGCGCGCGTTTCAGGGCATTGGGCCGCGCCGTCGCCGTGAGATCCGCCTCGGCCTCGACCGCCACCCTGGCGCCCAGTCGCCGCGCGCCCTCGCTCACGGCCTCGATCAGCGGGCGCAGCAGCACGGGTTCGGCCGCCTCGCCGCCCTCGCCGCGCGCGAAGGCGAGGTACTCGTCGATCATGTGCTCCATCTCGAGCAGGTCGCGCTTCATGTCGGCGGTGCGGCCGCTGGGCTCGGAAAGGGCCAGGGCCAGCTTCAGGCGGGTCAGGGGCGTGCGCAGGTCGTGGCTGACCGAGGCCAGCAGGGCGGTGCGTTGCTCGATGTGCCGCTGGATGCGGGCCCGCATTCCGAGGAAGGCAGCGGCGGCCTGGCGGACCTCCTTGGCGCCTTGCGGCTTGAAGGTCTCCATGTCCGCGCCGCGCCCGAACGCCTCGGCGGCATTGGCCAGCCGCTCGATCGCCCGGACCTGATTGCGGATGAAGAGGATCGCGACGGCGGTGAGCAGCACGGTCGCCACGGTCATCCAGAGGACGAAGATGTGCCCCTGGGTGGCGAAGGCGCGATCGCGGGGCGCCAGCACGCGCATGACGCCGCCCTGCACGCCGACGCGGATATCGACGTAGGCGGGGTAGCGGGTGGTGTCGAACCAGTAGGGCGCGTCCAGCCGCTCGGAGAGGGCGCGGTCCAGCGAGCGGTCGATGGGCGCGAAGAACGGCTCCAGGGGCGCCGGCGCGTCCCGCCGGCTGGCCGGCAGCTTGCGCCCGGGCTGCAGCGCGATGGACAGGCCCATCGACTCTTCGGCGCGCTGGGACAGCTTGGCGAAGTTCCCGGGCGCCGGATCGTCCTTGTAGCTCTCCACCGCCCAGGCGATGTCGCCGGCCAACCCCTCGGAGAGGCGGCTGGTCACCGTCTGCCAGTGCGCGTCGAAGAAGACGTAGGTGACCGCGATCTGCATCAGCGCCACGGGCAGCACGATGATCAGCAGCGAGCGGCCGAACAGCGTCCCCGGCAGGCGGCGCTTGAGCCAGCGCGTGGCGACCCGCGTGGACGACGGGAACTTCATCGCCTGAACCTCCCCTGCGAAGCGGGGGAGGGCGACCCGAAGGGTGGAGGGGGCGGCGACGTTTGAAGGGCGTTCGAGAGGCTGCGCACGGCCCTGCCGCCCCCTCCACCGCTTCGCGGTCCCCCTCCCCCATGAATGGGGGAGGTTCTGGGCGGGACGAGCGTCATCAGTCCGGCGCCAGGCGATAGCCGATGCCGCGCACCGTCTGCAGGTAGCGCGGAGCCTTCGGGTCGTCCTCGATCTTGCGGCGCAGGCGGGTGACCTGGACATCGACGGCGCGCCCGGACGGGTCCACGGAGTCCCGGGCCAGTTCCAGGCGGTCCACCGCCTCGTGCGGGGTGCGGGCGAGCTGGCGCAGCAGGGAGACCTCGGCCTCGGTCAGGCGGATCGGCTCGCCTTCGCTGGTGAGCTCGCCCCGGTCGGCGTCGAAGGCGCAGCGGCCCAGCGACAGCACCGCGCCGACCTGGGGCTTGTCGGAGGCGCGGCGCAGGATGGCCTCGATGCGCAGCAGCAGCTCCTCGGGCTCGAACGGCTTTCCGAGATAGTCGTCGGCGCCCAGCCTCAGGCCCTCGATCCGGTCGCTGGCCTCGCCGCGGGCGGTCAGCATCAGGACGGGCGTGCGGCCCGGCGTGCCGCGCTGTTCGCGCAGCCACTTCGTCAGCGAGAACCCGTCCTCGCCGGGCATCATCACGTCGAAGACCGCGAGGTCGAAGTCCAGGGTGGCCAGCAGCCGGCGCGCCGGCGCGCCCCCGGCCGCCGCGGTGACGCGGAACCCCGCCCGGGTCAGGTACTCCTTCAGCAGCTCGCGGATGCGGTCGTCGTCGTCGACGATCAGCAGGTGGCGGCCGCGCGGCGGGGCGTCGGAGAAGGTCATGGCGCGATGATCATGGGCGTCCGCCTCCTGGCGACGGGCTGCGCAGGCGTCCGCCGGCCATGGCGGCTAGTATGGCGCGCGCTCCGGCCACGCCGTCCAGTCCGCCCTGACGATAGGCGCGAGACAGCTGGCCCCGCAGGCGCTCGCCGATGGCCGCCTCGAAGGCGAGGCCGCGCTCTGTCAGGGCGGCGCTGCGGCGACGGCCGTCGATGTCGCCGGCGTGCTTCTCCACCAGCCCCTTGCCGGCCAGATCCACGAGGATGCGGCTGGCGGCCTGCTTCGACAGGCTGGTGAGGTGGGCCAGCTCCTGA
Source organism: Pseudomonadota bacterium (assembly GCA_040752615.1). Taxonomy (GTDB): domain Bacteria; phylum Pseudomonadota; class Alphaproteobacteria; order Caulobacterales; family Caulobacteraceae; genus Phenylobacterium. The sequence goes on from JBFMGV010000028.1 coordinate 50,723, forward strand.
ACGCCGATGCCCGGCCGGCGACGCAGGAGGAAGGCGGCGCGCCAGTGCGAGCGGCCCAGGCCCAGGCCCTCGGCCTCCAGGCCCTGGTCCACCGCGGCCCACAGGCTCGCCTCGGCCAGCAGCAGCAGCTCGAGGCCTGCGTCCAGCTCGTCCTCGTGCAGGATCAGGCGGGGATCGGGCGGGGCGCTCATGGCCAAGTCGTCTCAGGGGCGGCCAATTCGTTTGACGTGCGGGCTCGTGGCGGGTTCAAGAGGGCCATCTGAAAGGCGGTTTTACCCTCATGGCTCTTGTTCCCTTCGACGATCGCGACGGCTGGATCTGGCTGGACGGCCAGTTCGTACCCTGGCGCGAGGCGAAGGTGCACGTGCTCACCCACGGCCTGCACTACGCGTCGGCCGTCTTCGAGGGTGAGCGGATGTACGGGGGCGAGATCTTCGAGCTGACGGCGCATACGGAGCGGCTGTTCGAGTCCGGGAGGATTCTGGACTTCGAAATCCCGTTCACGGTGGCCGAGATCGATCAGGCCTGCAAGGACGTCTGCGCCAAGAACGGCCTGACCGACGCCTATATCCGGCCCATCGCCTGGCGCGGCTCAGAGATGATCGGCGTCTCGGCCCAGCAGACCAAGATCCACGTGGCCATCGCCTGCTGGGAATGGCCCAGCTACTTCAGCCCCGAAGAGCGCGCCAAGGGCATCCGCCTGACCTGGGCCAAGTACAAGCGCCCGAGCCCGGAGACCGAGCCGGTCCATGCCAAGGCCACCGGCCTCTACATGATCTGCACGATCTCCAAGCACGCCGCGGAGAAGGCCGGATACACCGACGCCATGATGCTCGACTATCGCGGCTACATCGCCGAGAGCACCGGCTCGAACGTGTTCTTCATCAAGGACGGCGCGATCCATACGCCGACCCCGGACTGCTTCCTGAACGGCATCACCCGCCAGACGGTGATCAAGCTGGCGAAGTCCAAGGGCTATGAGGTGATCGAACGCCACATCAAGCCCGAGGAACTGGCCGGCTTCACCGAGTGCTTCGTGGTCGGCACCGCCGCCGAGGTGACCCCGGTGGCCGAAATCGGCGAGTACACCTTCACGCCGGCCGCGATCAGCCTGGGCCTGATGGACGACTACGCCAAGCTGGTGCGCCGGGAACTGGTCGCGGCCTGACCCTTTCCCTCCCCATGAAGGGGAGGGAAAACGCTAAGCCAGCGCGGCGTAGGGCCGGGGGTAGGCTTCGCCGCGGCTCAGGTAGACCAGGCCGACGATGCAGCGCACGGCGTACCAGATGGTCGCGCCCGCCCAGATCAGCCAGGCCAGCCCCATGATCGGGAAGCCGATCAGGATGATGCTGAGGATCGCGCCGACGCCGAACACGACGCCGCCGGCCACCATCAGCAGCAGGCCGATCCAGAACGTCCTGATCAGGAAGGTGTAGTGGCTCTCGTTCGCCGGGCCCGCGGTCGAGCGCTGGGTGTACGCGATCACGAGGCCGATGATGGCCGTGATCCCGGTCGCGAAGGCGATCAGGTACAGCGCATAGCAGACCGCCGGCATGGTCTTGTCTTCGGCGGCGTAGGTCTCGGTCATCGTCTTGGCCCTTGCTCCTCAAGTGGTTCAACACCTGGAAGATGGCCCCGATCCGACGTCTCAGGAAGACGTCACGCCGTTACAAATCAGTCACCCGCGCTCGACGGTGATCTCGACGCCGGCGGCCACGGCGTCGGGCGCCAGCGCCAGGGGTTTTTCCACCCGAACGCGGGCGCGGCTGACGCGGGGGTCTTCCAGGCAGCGGTCGGCCAGGCGGTGGGCGTAGGTCTCGACCAGATGGATGTGGCCGGCGGCGGCGACGTCCTTGGCGGCGGCCAGGATGGTCTCGTAGTTCAGCGTCTCGGCGAGCCGGTCGGAGGCGTCGGTGGGGACGTCCAGTTCCACGTCGACGATCAGCGGCTGCACGCGGCCGATCTCGTGGCGATAGACGCCGATCTCGGCCTGCACCTTCACGCCGGTGACGAAGATCTTGGAGGCGGCGAGGCGTGACGTGGTCATGCGAGGTGCTGTCCCGAATCCACGGCGATCATCTGGCCGGTCACCGCCTCGGCGTCGATCAGGTAGCGCAGCGCCGCGCCCACCTGCTGGGGATCGACCGAGCGGCCGAGCAGCGTTCCCTCGGCCTCGGCGGCGAAGGCGGCCGGGTCCTGGTGGATCGACTGCAACGTCGGGCCGGGGCCGATGGCGTTCACGCGGACGCGCGGAGCCAGCGACTGGGCCAGCATGCGGGTCGCATCCCAGAGCGCGGCCTTGGAGAGGGTGTACGAGAAGAAGTCGGCGCCGGGCCGCCAGACCCGCTGGTCGAGGATATTGACGATCAGGCCCTCGCGGCCATCGGGTAGCCTGCGGGCGAAGGCCTGGCTCAGCACCAGCGGCGCGCGCAGGTTGGTCTCCATGTGGAGGTCCCACGAGGCGCGGTTCATGTCGGAGAAGGCGTCTTCCTCGAAGACGGAGGCCGAGTTCACCAGCAGGGTGACGGGGCCCAGTTCGGCCTCGGCCTCGCCCACGAGGGCGACGGTGGCGCTTTCCTTGCGCAGGTCGCAGGTGAGCAGGGCAGCCTTTCGGCCATGGCTGCGCACCTCGCCGGCAGCGGCCTCGGCGTCGTCGTCGACGTGCCGGACGTGGATGGCGACGTCATAGCCCGCCTTGGCGGCGGTGGCCGCCAGCACCCGGCCGATCCGCCGCGCGCCGCCCGTCACCAGTGCTGCGCCGCGGCCGGCCATCGGCAGGTCGCCTTAGTCGAAGCGGCCGAACTCGAAGCGGTTCAGCGCGGCCATGACGGCGAGGAAGACCAGGATCTGGAAAATGCCGCTCATGGGGCCTCCGGAAGTTATGCGCGGGCTTTAGCGAGCGCCTCGCCCGGCCGCAAGGCCATACGGCGCCGCAAGTTCCCGCGCGTCGGGGCTTCCAGACTTATCGTTGATCACTAATATGAGCGTTTGAAAGGCGGGGCATCGTCGCCTTAATGCCTCAAACGAAAATGCCGCCAGGAGGACGTCTATGCGCGAGTACCTCAAGTTTTACATCGATGGGGCCTGGGTCGATCCCGCCGAGGGCCTGAAGACGCTGGACGTCGAAAATCCCGCGACCGAAGAGGTCGTCGGCAAGATCGCCCTGGGTTCGGCCGCTGATGTCGACAAGGCCGCCAAGGCCGCCCGCAAGGCGTTCGCCACCTGGAGCCAGGTCAGCCGCGAGGAGCGCCTGGAAGTCCTGGGTCGGATCATGACCGAGTACCAGAACCGCTTCGGTGACCTGGCGAAGGCCGTGACCGAGGAAATGGGCGCGCCGGCGAACCTGTCGCAGCGCGCGCAGGTTCCGATCGGCCTGGGCCACCTGGGCACCGCGATCGAGGTCCTGAAGACCTTCCAGTTCGAGGAACAGCGCGGCCCGACGACGATCGTCAAGGAGCCGATCGGCGTCTGCGGGTTCATCACCCCCTGGAACTGGCCGCTGAACCAGATCGTCTGCAAGGTGGCCCCGGCCATCGCCACCGGCTGCACCATGGTGCTGAAGGTGTCGGAAGTGGCGCCGTTCAGCGGGCACATCTTCGCCGAGATCATGCATGCGGCGGGCGTGCCGGCCGGCGTGTTCAACCTGGTTCACGGCGACGGTCCGACCGTCGGCGCGGCGATCTCCAGCCACCCGGAAATCGACATGGTGTCGTTCACCGGTTCGACCCGCGCCGGCATCGAGGTGGCCAAGGCGGCCGCTCCGACCGTCAAGCGCGTGGCCCAGGAACTGGGCGGCAAGAGCCCGAACATCGTCCTGGACGACGACGCGTTCGCCAAGGGCGTCGGCCGTGGCGTCGCCACCATGATGACCAACTCGGGCCAGTCCTGTAACGCCCCGACCCGCATGCTGGTCCCGGCGGGCCGGATGGACGAGGCGATCTCGGTCGCCCGTGCGACGGCCGAGACGGTCACCGTCGGCGACCCGAACGGCAACAGCCAGCTCGGCCCGGTGGTCAACAAGACCCAGTTCGACAAGATTCAGAAGCTGATCCAGGCCGGCATCGACGAGGGCGCGACCCTGGTCATCGGCGGCGTCGGTCGTCCGGACGGCCTCGACAAGGGTTACTATGTGAAGCCGACCGTCTTCGCGAACGTGACCAACGAGATGACGATCGCCAAGGAAGAGATCTTCGGCCCCGTGCTGTCGATCCTCGGCTACGACAGCGTCGAGCAGGCGATCGATATCGGCAACGACACCGAGTACGGCCTCGCGGCCTACGTCCAGTCGGGCGATCTCGAGAAGGCCAAGAAGGTCGCGGCCAAGCTGCGCGCCGGCCAGGTGTCGATCAACGGCGGCGGCGGCGACATGATGGCCCCGTTCGGCGGCTACAAGATGAGCGGCAACGGGCGCGAGTGGGGCGACTACGGCTTCCACGAGTTCCTGGAAACCAAGGCCGTGCTCACGCCGAAGCAAGCGGCGGAGTAAGCCTGCGCCGCGCGCATCCCTCCCCTTCAGGGGAGGGTGGCTGGCGCGAAGCGACAGACGGGTGGGGATAGTAAGACAGGCTCGGAGCCGGAGCCTTGGATCCCCACCCTGCTCGCCTCCGGCGAGCTGTCCCTCCCCTGAAGGGGAGGGATTTTTTGTGCCTTACGTCTTCATCGCGGCCTTCACCGCCTCGGGACGGATCGGCAGGTCGCGGACCCTGGCCCCGACCGCGCGGAAGATGGCGTTGCCGATCGCCGGCCCGACGACGGTGGTCGCCGGCTCGCCCAGGCCCACCGGCGCGTGCTCGCTGGCCACGAACTCGATGTCGAGGTCCGGGACGTCGCTCATCCGCAGAGGGGTGTAGCTGTCGAGGTTCAGGTCCTTGACCTGGCCGTTCTCGAAGGCCGTGCCCTCATTCAGCGCCAGGCTCATCCCCCAGAGCGCCGCACCCTCCATCTGGGCCAGGGCGCCGTCGGGGTCGACGATCACTCCGGCGTCGGCGACCAGGGTCAGCTTCTCCACCTTCACCGCGCCGCTGGCCCGGTCCACCGAGACACGCGCGCCGCAGGCGACCCAGGTCGGCATGCCCCTCTCCTGGCCGAAGGTGGTGGCGACGCCGAGCCCGGTGTCCTTGGGCAGCTTCCCGCCCCAGCCCGCCTTGGCCGCCAGCCGCTTCAACACCGCTGCCTGACGGCCGGCGCCGCCCACGGCGTTGGGCGCGCTTCCGGCATTTCGGCCGCTCGCGTCCAGCATCTTCAGGCGGAACGCCACGGGATCGACGCCGGCCTGCAGGGCCGCCTCGTCAAGGAAGCTCTCCACGGCCCAGTTGGTCCAACCCGGCCCCACCGAGCGCAGCCAGCCGGGGCGGAAAGTCTTGTTGGCCAGGTCGTTCTCGATCGCCCGGACCCGCTGGGCGCCGACGTTGTACCAATGGTCAGCCCCGCTGATCGCGAAGGGGTCGTAGGGCACGCCGTTCGCACCCTTGGGCATGAAGAACGGGGCCATGGCCTGGGTGGGCCAGCCGGCGCACGCGGCATGATCCATGGCCGTCACCCGGCCGCCCTCGCCGAAGGCCATCTTCACCGTCTGTACCGAGGGCGAGCGCGGACTGTCGAAGCGGATGTCGTCGGGACGGGTGCAGACCATCTTGACCGGTTTGCCGCCGATGGCCTTGGAGGCCAGAGCCGCGCCGACCGCGTAGTCGCCGTTCAGCCGCCGTCCGAATCCGCCGCCCAGCAGATAGGTGCGCATGACGATGGTCTTCTCGTCGCGCCCCAGGGCCTTGGCCAGCCACGGCAGCACCAGCGACTGCCACTGGTTGCCGGTGTGGATCTCGAACATCCCGTCCTTCTCGAAGGCCAGGGCGTTTACCGGCTCCATCTGGAAGTGGACGGCGGTGGCTGTGGTGTAGGTGCGCTCGATCGTCGACTTCGCGGCGGTGAAGGCGGCGTCGACGCCGGGGTCCTCGACCACCAGCGAGCCTGCCTTGGCGTCGCTGATGAGCGCCTTGGCGCGGGTCTGCAGATCGGCTTCCGAGACCGTGGCCGTGTCGTCGGTCTTCCAGGTGACGTTCAGGGCCTCGGTCGCGCGGTCGGCGGCCACGAAGCTCTGGGCATAGACCATCACCCAGCCCGGGACCGTGCCGGAAGGGTCGTCCAGCGCGATGGCGCGGATGTAGCCCGGCACCTTCTTGGCCTCGGTCTCGTCGATCGAGGTCACCTGGGCGCCGTAGCGGGTCGGCGGCAGCTTGGGCCGCGCGTAGACCATCCCCGGCGCCTTGGCGTCGAGGCCGTAGATCCCCTTGCCGTTGGTCTTGGCGGGAATGTCCTGTGCCTTGCCGGGCTTGCCGACGATCCGCCGGTCGGCCGAGGCCTTGATGGGCAGCGCGGCGAGTTCCTTGTCGGTGAAGGTGCGGGAGAGATCGCCCCGGGCGACGATGTCGCCGTAGGTCACCGACTTGCCGCCGGCCGTCACCGCGCCGTTGCGGGCGATGCAGTCGGCGGGCTTGGCGCCCAGCAGCCTGGCTCCCGCCTCGATCAGGGCGATCCGGCCCGCCGCGCCGGCCTGGCTGTAGAGGGGATAGCTCTGCCAGACCGACCAACTGCCGCCGGTGACCATCAGGCCCCACTTGGGATCGCTGTCGACGTGGTCGACCTTCACCTTCGACCAGTCTGCCTCCAGCTCGTCGGCGACGATGCGGGCGATCGCCGTGCCCACGTGCTGGCCCATCTCGGCGCGGATCACGTGGACCGTGACGATCCCCTGGCGGTCGATCGAGTACCAGATGGTGGGCGCGAAGGTGTCGGCGGCGGCGGCCGGCGCGGAAAGGCTGAAGGTGGCGCCGGTCGCGGTGGCGGCGATCAGGAAGCCGCGGCGGGAGAGGTTGACGGGCGCGTTCATGCCTTCACCCCCCGGCTGGCGGCCAGCTTGATGGCCTTCTTGATGCGGACATAGGCCATGCAGCGGCAGAGATTGCCTTCCATCGCGGCCTCGATCTCGGCGTCCGTGGGCTTGGGTGTCGCCTTCAGCAAGGCGGCGGCCTGCATGATCTGGCCCGACTGGCAGTAACCGCACTGGGGCGCCTGGGTGTCGATCCAGGCGGTCTGGAGCGGATGCTGGCCCTTGGGATCCAGGCCCTCGATGGTGGTGACCGCCCGGCCGGCGACGGCGCCGGTGGGCGTGATGCAGGAGCGCATGGCCTCGCCGTCGATATGGACCGTGCAGGCTCCGCACTGGGCGATGCCGCAGCCGAACTTCGTGCCGGTCAGGCCGATCTCGTCGCGGATGGTCCAGAGGAGCGGCGCATCCTCCGGCGCCTGAACCGTGACCTCGCGGCCGTTCAATCGGAAGGTCGTCATCTCGCCCCTCTACGCTGGCTCTGGAAGCTGTACCGAACGCCCGCAATCGCCCGGGCGCAAGTCACACATAGGTTTCGTTCTCGCGGGCGCGGCGCGCGGCGCTGGCCAGCAGCACGGCGACCCCGAGCGCGGCCGAGGCCACCGAGCCGAGGATGACACCGGCGCGGATCTGGGCCTGCGCCGCGGCGTCCCCCGCCGGCACGGCCAGGCCCCCGATGTAGAAGCTGAGGGTGAAGCCGATCCCGCACAGCGCCGAGGCGCCATAGAGCTCGATCCAGCGCGTCCCGGTGGGGCGGCGCGCCCACTTGAGCGCCAGCGTCAGGGCCGTCGCGCCGAACACGCCCGTCTGCTTGCCCAGGAACAGGGCGGCGGCGACGCCCAGACTGACCGGGCCGATCAACGCCGGTTCGATCCGGATGCCAGCGGTGGTGAAGACGAACAGCGGCAGGATGAAGAAGGCGACGTAGGGATGCAGCGCGGCCATGGTCTCGGCCAGCACGCCCTGGCCGCCCACGCGCTTCGGCTCCAGCGGCAGGCAGAAGGCGGCGGCGATCCCGGCCAGCGAGGTGTCGACGCCCGACTTGAGCGTGAACCCCCACAGCAGCAGGCCGCCCACCGCCCAGAAGGCATAGGGGGCGGTGCGCCAGCGGGCCATCGCCACGAGGACGGCGGTGGTGATCGCGGCCCCGGCCAGCATCGGGAAACGCAGGCCGTCGGTGAACAGCATGGCGATCAGGATCACGGTCACCAGGTGCGCGGCCATGGCCATGGTCAGCAGGAACACCCGCAACGTCTGGGGCATGCGGGGCCCAGCCACGGCCAGGGCCGCCAGGGCGACGGCGACGTCGGTGGGCACGGCGGTCGGCCAGCCGTCGAGCCGCCCGCTGCCGAGGTTGAGCGCCACATAGACCAGGGCCGGGCCGAGCACGCCGCCGATCCCGCCCAGGATCGGCAGGGCCAGGCGGCGCGGATTGGACAGCTCGCCGCGGACCACCTCGTGTTTGATCTCGAGGCCCATGACGAAGAAGAAGATCGGCATCAGTCCGGTGCGCACCCAGCCGCCGAACGACATCTCCTCGAAGAACGGGCCCACGCGCACGGGGACCAGCTCGCGCGTGATGGCCGCATAGGCTCCGGCCCAGGGTGAATTGGCCCAGGCCAGGGCGAGCGCCGCGACGGCGACCAGCAGCAGACCCGCGCCGGTCTCGGTCTTCAGGAACGCGACGGTCGAGCGCGTGGACATGGCCAAGGCGTAGCAAAGCCGCGCCGCGCCGCTCCAGAGGATTCGGCTGGCGCCGCGCGGGTCCGGCTTTATGGTTGGGGCGAACAAACCGAATATTCGAGGAAACGCCGTGAGACTCAGCAAGCCGCGCATCGCGCCGATGACCGACGCCGAGATGGGGCCCGAGCAGAAGGAGGCGCTGAAGGATTTCGGTCCCGGCCCGATCCTCAACATCTTCCGCACCCTGGCGCGCGCGCCCAAGGCGCTTTCGCGATTCAACGCCTGGGGCGGCTATGTCCTGTCGCGCCGCAACGACCTCCCGGCCCGCGAGCGGGAGATCGTGATCCTGCGCGTGGGTTACCTCTGCCGCAGCGGCTACGAGTTCACCCAGCACACCCGGATCGGCCTGGACAGCGGCCTGACCGCCGACGAGATCGAGCGGATCAAGCGCGGGGCGGACGCCGGCTGGAGCCCTGCCGACGCGGCCTTGATCCGGGCCACCGACGAACTGCACCACGACTACTTCATCAGCGATGCGACCTGGGCCGAGCTGAACCGCCACTTCACCGAGAAGCAGGCCATGGACGTGGTCTTCACCACCGGCCAGTACACCCAGGTCTCGATGATCCTGAACACCTTCGGGGTGCAGGTGGAGGGCGACCAGAAGGTCGACCCCGAGCTGAAGGCCGGCTGAGGTGGGCGGCCGTCTGGAAGGAAAGGCCGCGGTCGTCGTAGGCGCGGGTCAGACGCCCGGCGAGACGATCGGCAACGGTCGGGCCATGGCGCTGCTCTTCGCGCGGGAGGGCGCGCGGGTGCTGTGCGTCGATCGTGTCGGGGAGCGCGCCGAGGAGACCGCGTCCCTGGTCGCGGGGGAGGGTGGAACGGCCTTCGCCCTGCAGGCCGACGTGTCCAAGGCGTCGGACGCCGCGCGCATCGTCGCCGAGGCGCTCGAGCGCCTGGGCCGGCTGGATATCCTGATCAACAACGTGGGCATCGGCGGCGGTGATGCGCCGGTCCACGCGGTGGAGGAAGCGGCGTTCGACCGCATCCTGTCCGTGAACCTCAAGGGCGCCTGGCTGGTCAGCAAGGCGGCGCTGGCCGTCATGCGCGAGCAACGCGCCGGGGCGATCGTCAACATCTCGTCCCTGGCGGCGCGGGCCGGCGGGATCCAGGTAGCTTATGAGGTGTCCAAGGCCGCCGTGAACCGACTGACGGTCAGCACGGCCCAGTCGCAGGCCCGCTACGGCATCCGCTGCAACGCCATACAGCCCGGCCTGATGGACACGCCGATGGCGGTCGCCGGCATCGCGGGCGCCAGCGGCCGCTCCGTCGACGACGTGCGCGCCGAGCGGGACGCGCGTGTTCCGCTGGGCGGCAAGATGGGCACGGCCTGGGATACCGCCTACGCCGCCTTGTTCCTGGCCTCGGACGAGGCGAAGTTCATCACCGGGGCGGTGCTGCCGGTGGACGGCGGCATGGGCGTGCGGATCGGTTGACCCGATTGTTATTGGCCTTTGCGGTCACGCTGCCTATCACCGGCGCATGACCGCACAGAGGGCCTTGAAGCGGCGCGTGTCCGCACTGCAGGACTTCCTGCGCCAGGAGGCGGCCGGTGGCTATGTGCTAATGGCCGCCGCGGCCCTGGCGCTGGTCGTCGCCAACTCGCCGCTCGCCGAGGTCTACTTCGCCACTTTCGAACTCAAGCTCGGTTTCGAGCTGGGCGCGTTCCATCTGCACGAGACGGTGCTGCACTGGATCAACGACGGCCTGATGGCCCTGTTCTTCCTGCTGGTGGGGCTGGAGATCAAGCGCGAGGTGCTGGACGGCGAGCTGTCGCGCCCGTCGCGCATGGTGTTGCCCGGCCTGGCAGCCCTCGGCGGCGTGGCGGTCCCGGCCCTGATCTACGTGGCGTTCAACGCATCGAACCCCGAGGCGGTGCGCGGCTGGGCCATCCCCGCCGCCACCGACATCGCCTTCGCCCTCGGCGTGCTGGCGCTGGCCGGCGACCGCGTGCCGGCGTCGCTGAAGATCTTCCTGACGGCGCTGGCGGTGCTGGACGACCTGGCGGCCATCATCATCATCGCCGTCTTCTACACCGCCGAGCTGCACGTCGCCGCGCTGGCGACGGCGGGCGGCCTGCTGGCGGTGCTGTTCCTGTTCAACCGGCTGCGCGTGCAGGCGCTCTGGCCGTATCTGCTGGTCGGCCTGGCGCTCTGGTGCTTCGTCCTGGAATCCGGCGTGCACGCCACGCTCGCTGGGGTGGCGCTGGCGATGATGATCCCGCTGACGCGCACGCCCTCGCGCCCTGACACGCGCGACACCTCGCCGTTGCATCGGCTGGAACACGGGCTGCACAAGCCGGTAGCGTTCCTGGTCATCCCGATCTTCGGCTTCGCCAATGCCGGCCTGGCGCTGGGCGACCTCACCCTGCGCCACTTCGTGGACAGCATTCCCCTGGGGATCGGCCTGGGCCTGTTCCTCGGCAAGCAGCTCGGGGTGTTCCTCACCTCCATGCTGGTCATCCGCATGGGCTGGTCCGACATGCCGCGCGGCGCCTCCGTCGGCCAGCTCTACGGCGTCGCGGTGATCTGCGGGATCGGTTTCACCATGAGCCTGTTCGTGGGGAACCTCGCCTTCAGCTCGCCCGACCTCCTGGCCGAGACCAAGGCGGGGGTCTTCACCGGCTCGCTCGCCTCGGCGCTGCTGGGCCTTGCGCTGCTCAGGATCTTCGCACCCGACCGTATCGGCGCCCCGTCGCCGGGGCGGGCCGGAACGCCGGACTGATCCGCCGCGTTAGCACGTCTCCCGAAATCGCCACCGGAGACGCGGCGTGAACAACCTCATCTACCTCGTCGGCCTGGTGGTCGTCGTCCTGCTGGTCCTCAGCTTCCTGGGCATCGCCTAGTTGCCGCGGGCGGGGGCAGCGCCTTAGTTGGCGCCATGCCCGTCTCGCCCGCCTATCGCCCCGACCCGCAGTTCCCGGCCCTGGGCCCAGAGTTCGCGGATCCCGTGGAGGCGGCGCGCTTCCCCAAGACGACCCTGCGCTATCGCAACGACCGGGCCGCGGCGACGGTGGGGCTGGAGACCCTGGGCGACGACGAGTGGGTCACCCACTTCGGCCGCTTCCAGCCGCTGCCGGGCAACATCGATCCGCCCCTGGCCATGCGATACCACGGACACCAGTTCCGGGTTTACAACCCCGACCTCGGGGACGGCCGCGGCTTCCTGTTCGCTCAGTTGCGCGAGGCGGGGACCAACCGGCTGCTCGACCTCGGGACCAAGGGATCCGGCCAGACGCCTTGGTCGCGGTCCGGCGACGGCCGCCTGACTCTGAAGGGTGGTGTGCGCGAGGTGCTGGCCACCGCGCTGCTGGAAGCCCTGGGCGTTCCCACCTCGCGATCGTTTTCCCTGGTCGAGACCGGCGAGGACCTGGTGCGCGGCGACGAACCCAGCCCCACCCGTTCGTCGGTGCTGGTGCGGCTGTCCCACAGCCATGTGCGGTTCGGAACGTTCCAGCGGCACGCCTTCTTTGAGAAGGGCGAGCGTATCGAGGCGCTCGTGGCTCACGTGATCGCCGACTACTACCCCGAGCTGGAGGGGGCGAACGACCAGCCGGCGGCCTTGCTGCAGGCGGTGGTCGGCCGCGCAGCCCGGCTGACGGCGCGCTGGATGGCTGCGGGGTTCGTCCACGGGGTGCTCAACACCGACAACATGAACATCACGGGCGAGAGCTTCGACTACGGCCCATACCGCCTCCTGCCGCACTCGGATCCCAACTTCGTGGCCGCCTACTTCGACCAGTCGGGGCTCTACAGCTTCGGCCGGCAGCCCGAGGCGGTGTTCTGGAACCTGCAGCAGCTCGCTGGAGCGCTCAGCCTGGTGACCGACAGCGATCCGCTCGTCGAGGCGCTGAACGGCTTCGGGCCGACCTACCGGAGCGAGCTGATGGCCGCGATGCTGGCGCGGCTGGGCGTGCGGGCGCAGGGCGAGGAGGCCGACGGGGCGCTCGTCCAGTCGGCGTTCGTCGCCATGGCCGAGGGGGGCGAGCGGCTGCGCTGGGAACCGTTCTTCTTCGACTGGTTCTGCGGGCGGGAAGAGCGGGCGCTGACCGGGCCGCGCGCCGAGCTCTACGCCGAGGCGCCGTTCGCGGAGTTCCGCCAGCGCTTGGCGACCTACACCGCCGACCGACCTGAACGGTTGGAGCACGCCTACTTCGTCCAGCCGGAACCCGAGGAGTTGCTCTACGACCAGATCGAGGGGCTCTGGGCCCCGATCGCCGAGACCGACGACTGGTCGGCGTTCCACGCCAAGCTGGCGCGGATCGAGACGGCCCGCGCGGCCTGGGGCCTGTCCTAGGCGCGCGCCCGCGAGGCCCACTGGGCGAGCACGATCCCGCCGAGGGTGACGGCGGCGCCCAGGCCCTGCAGCGGACCGATCGCCTCCGCGAACAGGATCCAGCCCAGGGCGGCGGCCACCACCGGCTGCACCAGCACCGTGACCGAGGCGGTCGAGGTGGGCAGGCGGCCCATCGCCCAGGCGATGCTGCCCTGACCGGCGACGTGCACCAGACCCAGGCCCGCGCAGGCGGCCCAGCCGGACGGCGTGGTGGGGGTCAGCGGTTCCCCCAGCGCCACCGCCGCCGCCAGCAGCAGCGGCGCGCCGACGATGCCGGACCAGAGCATCATCTGGCTCGCTCCGGCGGTCTTGCGGCCCTCGGCCATGCTCAGGAAATAGAGGGCATACCAGAAGGCCGTCGCCACCGAGAGGGCGTCGCCCAGCGCCTGGTTGCGCACCGCGCCGCCGCCCTTCGCGTAGGCCATCAGCGAGGCTCCGCCGACGGCGACCGCCACCGCCAGCAGGAACAGCGCGCGGGGCCGCTGGCGCAGGAATATCCAGGCGAAGGCGGTGACCACCACGGGCGTCAGGTTGGTCAGCACAGTGGCGTTGGCCACGGAAGTGTACCGGATGCCGTAGTGCCAGAAGCCCAGGTCCAGGGCGAAGAACAGTCCCACCCACAACGCCATGCGCGGCGGACCGCCGATGGCGCCGGTCGCGCGCCGGGTCATCAGCACCAGCAGCGGCAGGGCGAACATCAGCCGCCAGAACCCCGTGGCGGCGGGGCCCGCGTGGGACAGCCGCACCAGGATGGCGGCCAGGCCGATGATGCAGGCGCCCCCGATCAGGGCCGCGAGCGCGGTCCAGCGGGGAGCAGCCGGCGCGGCGACCTCACTCAAAGCCCAACTCCCGGCGAAGGGCGGCCGCCTCGAGGCCGCCTTCACGCAGCGCGCGAAGGGTCTCGGACTTGTCGCGCTTGGCCAGCCGCTTGCCGTCCGCGCCGACCAGCAGCCGATGGTGCCGGTAGATCGGCGTCGGCAGCCCCAGCAACGCCTGCAGCAGGCGGTGAACGTGGGGCGCGTCTTCCAGGTCTGTCCCGCGGATCACATGTGTCACGCCCTGGAGCGCGTCGTCGACCACAGAAGCCAGGTGATAGGAGGTTCGCACGTCCTTGCGGGCCAGGACCACGTCTCCGCCGATCTCGGGTCGGGCCTGGATGCGGCCCTGGTCCTCCATGAGAAAGGTCAGGCCCCCGAATCCGCCCAGCAGGGCTTCGGCCCGGGACAGGGAGAGGCGCCAGGCGAAGGACTCACCGGCCACCAGCCGACGGATCTCCTCCTCCGGGGGCAGAGGCTCGCCCCGGAAGGCTTCCATCGGGCCGTGCGGCGCCGAGACGGACTCGTTCTGGAGTTCGCTCCGGGTGCGGAAACAGCGGTAGAGCACGCCCATGGCGTTCAGCTTCACCAGCGCCGCGTCGTAGTCGGCCATGTGCTCGGACTGGCGGCGCACCGGCGTCTCCCAGTCCAGCCCGATCCAGGCCAGGTCTTCGAAGATCGCCGCATCGTACTCGGGTCGGCAGCGGGTGGCGTCGATGTCCTCGATACGCAGCAGGAAGCGCCCGCCGGCCTCATGCGCGGCGGCGCGGGCGGTCAGCGCCGAGAAGGCGTGGCCCTTGTGCAGGTAGCCGGTGGGCGAGGGGGCGAAGCGGGTGACGAACACCCGAGCGGCTTAGCGCGGCGTGTGCTGGGGGAACAGGCCCAGGTGGGTGAAGACGGCTTCCAGGAACGGCCGCTCGCCGCCCAGGCTGGCCTTGAGCTGGTCGAACTGCCGGAAGCCCGCCATCTCGGCCAGGCCGTGGCCGGCGCACCAGGCGGCGATGGTGGCGAGTTCGAGGTCGACCTCGGCGGTGGGATCGGCGCCCAGCTCCACCATGGTGTCGCGGACCTTGCAGTAGGCGCTTTCCTTCTCGCCGTTCTGCATGTCGATCGGCAGGGCTTCCTTGTCGCGCGCGGCGTCATACATCACGCGATAGAGCGCGGGGTTGTCGCGGGCGAAGCAGACGTAGGCGATGCCCAGGGCGCTCAGCTTCTGCGGGCCTTCGGCGGCCGCCTTGGCCGCGGCCATCGCTCCGTCCAGCAGTTCCCAGCCTTCGTGCGCGACGGCGTCGAGCAACTCGGCCTTGTCCTTGAAGTGGTGGTAGGGCGCGGCGGGGCTGACCCCTGCCTCCCGGGCGACGGCGCGAAGCGAGAGGGCGCTGGGGCCTTCGGCCTCGAGCAGCCGGCGGGCGGCGTCCACCAGGGCGCGACGCAGGTCGCCATGGTGATACGGGCGGGATTCGGCGCTTTTGGCTTCGCTCATGACCCTTACCATAATTTCATATCTAAGCGCCGTACAGATATCTTGACGGCTTCGCTTGTCGCACCTATCTGAGCGCTGCTCAAATGAAATCTGAGCGATGCTTAAATAAGAAACGTCCCCGCTCCTCCGGGGATCCAAACTGAAAGGTGTGTGTCATGTCTCTGGTAAAGTTCGAACGCCTCTTCGATCGCGTCGTCCCCTCGTTCCTGCTGTTCCTCGGCCTTACCGCGGCCGTCGCGACGGCGGGCCTGGGCATCTGAGCTCCCCCTCGGTAAGCGTCGAAGCGTACGAAGGGGCCCGTCATCGGGCCCCTTTTTCGTCCCCGCTGATTTTCGCCCGCCTGCGGGCGTCCGTTCGCGGATCCGGGCCGTATGTGCAGTTCTGCATAGCCGTCAGGCGAAATCGCCGATCTGTGCAGTGTTTAGTTTCTGCTACCTAACCACTGTCCGAAACGGACGGCCCCGCTCCCCCCGGGGTTCCAAATCGAAGCCAACGGTCCCCAGAGCCCAGGCTTCCCAACTCAAGGTGTGTGTCATGTCTCTCGCGAACCTCGACCGGCTGGTCCCGTCCTTCCTCCTGCTCCTCGGCCTCGTCGCGGCCGGCGGCACGGCAGGCCTGGGCATCTAGACCCCGAACTCCCCACTCTCCCGGTCACACGGAGAGGGGCCCCTGGCGGGGCCCCTTTTCGCTTTTGGGGACTCGCCGGCCCCACCATGCGGAAATGCATGGCTGGGTGGCAAAAACAACTATCTGGACAACGTTTAGATATGTGCTATCTAAGCATCGTCCAGATGGATCGCGGATGGGCCGCGGTCCGAACGACAAACAAGGAGAAAGCGAAATGGCTATGAACCGTCTGCTCGACGTCGTCGTGTCCTTCGCGGTGCTGGCTCTGACCTTCACCGTCGCCGGCGCCACTGCCGTCCTCGGCGCCTGATCATGCGCCGCGCCTAAAGCCTCGCCTTCTGTTCAAGGGGGCGAGGCGACAGGCTTCCGGAAGGTCCGCGAAAGGACCAACGCCCGTCGTAGAGTTGTCTCCGAATCGGGCCTATAGTTTTCCCCAGAACGTCAATTCTGTTTCGTTGGGGGTGTGTCTTCAGTCCCAGGTCGAACGTCTTAGATGTCCGCGTCGCCCGGAGGATCTGCCATGCAGGTGCTTAAGGCTCCGCCGTCCGGTTGGCCCTGTCTGGTGCTCAACGCCGACTTCCGGCCGCTGTCCTACTATCCGCTGTCGCTGTGGCCATGGCAGGAGGTGATCAAGGCGGTGTTCCTTGATCGAGTGGACGTGGTGTCCACCTACGACCAGGAGGTCCGCTCGCCCAGCTTCGCGATGAAGCTGCCCAGCGTGGTCTCGCTGAAGAGCTATGTGCCGCAGGATCGTCCGCCGGCCTTCACGCGATTCAACCTGTTCCTGCGCGACAGCTTCACGTGTCAGTACTGCACCACGGGCGAGGACCTGACCTTCGACCACGTGATCCCGCGCTCGCGTGGCGGGCGCACCACGTGGGAGAACATCGTCACCGCCTGCGCGCGCTGCAACCTGATGAAGGGCGGCCGCACGCCGCACGAGGCGCACATGCACCCGCGCCTCAAACCACGCAGGCCCAGCGCCCACGAGCTACAGGAACGCGGCCGCCGCTTCCCGCCGCACCACCTGCACGAGAGCTGGCTCGACTACCTCTACTGGGACATCGAACTGGAGGCCTGAGGCCTCCGGTCAGCCTTCGACCATGTCCAGGTACGGGCCGAAGTCGGCCGGGTGGCCGATCCGCGCATAGTGGTCGTGCCACAGCCAGTAGCGCGGCGGATTGTAGAGCGCCTCGGGAGACGGATCGTCCGCGAACAGGTCGCCGGCCAGGTCCGAGTGAACGAAGAAGGCGTTGGCGCCCGTGAGGTTAGTCCCAACCAGGCGATATCCCTTGCCGGCCATCAGGTCGTCGAGGGCCTTTAGGCTGGCGCCGAAGTAGTCGGAGCCGTTCCACTCCCGCAGGGGATCGTAGGTCACCTGCTTCGCGAGGTTGGCCGGGAACTTGGCGTTGTACTCCACGCAGACGACCTTGGGCCGGATCTCCATCGCGGCCAGCAGGTAGATGTCGTTGCCGTCGATATCGACGGAGAGGAAATCGAGGTCGGCCGACGCGCCCAGGGTCTTCAACATGCCGTTGAAGCCCTCCGCGGTGGCCCAGCCGAACGCCACCTGCAGCTTCCGTCCGAGGATCGAGGCGAACCTGGCCTCGATCGCGGGGCGCTGGTTCGGGTTTCCCTCCACCCAGGCTCCGCTCCAACCCTTGTGCAGCAGGAAGAGGGAGTTGCACTCCAGACCGTTCTCGACGCCGACCTCGACGAAGTATCCGGTGGTGAGGCCGATGCGCCGGAAGATCTCCTCGAGGATCCCGTCCTCGTCGTTCTGGCTGTAGACCTTGAAGCCGTAGGGCTCGAGACGCTTGGGATCAGCGCGGAGCGGCGCCAGCAGGCGTTCGATCTCATGCCGCGCCTGATAGCCGTTGCTGCGTTGCATCTGGCCGCGGAGACGATTGATCTCCTGTTGCACCGCGTCGGACATCCGCGTCTCCAGAGTGAACCACTCGGGCGTGCTAGTCCGATGTGGCGAGTCTGGATACGGCCAATTGCAGGGTCCGGCGGGCGTCGTCGAGGGACAATCCCTGTTCCAGGCGCAGGCGGGACCAGGCCTCGTAGCTGGTCAGCAGGTCGAAGACTTCGAGTTTCGATGCGTCGGCGACCATCCGGTGTGGCAGCACGCCCTTCAGCAGCTCGCGCAGCGTGGTGGCCAACCGGGCATGGTCGTCGGCCAGGAACTTCGAACGGTGGCGGACGATGTCCGACGCGCGCCGGAAGGGCATGATCCGCTCGAACACCTCGCTGCGCCGGCCGACCAGCTCGACCAGCTGGTCCTGCCATTCGGTGGCCTGGAACGGCCGGCCCATGAGGGCGCGGAATTCAGCCTCGATGGCGACGGTCATCTCGCGATAGAGGCTGTCCATGTCGTCGAAGTGACGGAAGACGGTGCGAAGGCCCACCTCGGCCCGGGCCGCCACCTGTTCGGCGTTCGGGGTCATCACGCCTTCGCGGATGATCTCCAGCATGGCCGCGACGATGCGGGCCCGGTTGTCCTGACCGCGCCTGCGGCGGCCGTCGACTTCACTCGAAAGACTCATCGCGGCCATGTCGCCCGGGAGAACGGCGGTTGTCGAGACTATCGAATGGCCAGGGCGCCGTCAGGCGACGGGCAGGATGACCCGCGCCGTGAGGCCGGTGGCGGCGGGCGCGAGCTCGATATCCCCGCCGTGCGCGCGGGCCGTGGACCTGGCGATCGGAAGGCCCAGGCCGATGCCCCCGGAGTCGAGGTTCCGTGACGCGTCGGCCCGATAGAACGGCTGGAAGACGCGCTCGAGGTCGTCGGTCGAGAGGCCGGGCCCCCTGTCGACCACCTCCACCATGGCCAGTTCGCCGTCGCGGCGGACGGAGAGGCGGGCCTGGCTGCCGTACTTCACGGCGTTGTCCACCAGGTTGGTCAGCATCCGCTGCAAGGCGACCGGGTCGCCCTCGACGGTGACCGGCTCGGACTCGGTCATCTCCACGTCCGCGCCCATCATCGCCGCATCGTCGGCGACGCACTCGGCCAGGGACAGCAGGTCCAGCCGTTCACGGCTGCGCGGCGCGCCTTCGTCGCGGATGAAGGCCAGCACGCCCTGGATCATCTGTTCCATCTGGCCGACATCGGTCAGGACGCTGTCGCGCACCCTGGCCGGCGCGGCTTCCAGCTTGAAGCGGATGCGGGCGAGCGGGGTGCGCAGGTCGTGACTGATGGCGCCGACCATGGCGGTTCGATCGTCCACGTATCGCTTCAGCCGCTGCTGCATGTTGTTGAACGCCTCGGCGGCGGCGCCGATCTCGGCGGGCCCCGACAGCGCGACGGGCTCGGCGCGAGGGTCCCGGCCCAGCCGTTCGGCGGCGTCCGAGAACCGCTTCAGCGGCGCGGTGATATGCCGGGCGAAGAGCAGGCCCGCGGGGGCCACCACAAGGAAGCTGGCGCCCAGCAGGAGCAGGATCCGCCGCTGCCAGCTGTTCGGGAAGGGCTCGGGCCGCGACTGCACCACCACCCAGCGGCCGTCGGGCTGACGGAGGGCCGCCGTGAAGTCGCCGACCACCGGCGCCTCCCACATGGGATGGAAGCGTGGCGGGCCCGGACCGCCCTGTGGAGAACCGGGCGGCGCGAACCGCAGTTCGTCGCGCGGCGGCGGGCCGGGCGGTGGACGCCGATGCTCCAGGACCATCTGGCCGCCGCGCGGCCCATCCACCAGGCGTTCCCACAGTGACGGCCGCCGCGGCGCGAGGCGCACATCCGATGCGGGTCTGGCCAGGGCGCCTGCCAGGGCCTCACGCGGCGGTCCCCGCCGGAGGCGGTCGGCGTCGGTCAGCTCCTGGGGCAGGGCTGAGACCACCGTGCGCTCCATCGGTCGCCCGTCGCGCGAGGCGAGCGAGCCGCCCCTGAGAGCGGTGGCGATCTCGGACAGGCGGTAGACCTGCGGGCGTGGCGGCGGGGCCACGATCACCGCGACGAAGACGATCAGATGGGTGGCCAGCAGGCAGGCCACGATCAGCAGCACGAGTTGCAGCCCGATCGGCGCGCCGATGCGCGTCCGGCCGGTCATGGGCGGGCCGTCATGGGCGGGTGACCGGCACGTCGAACATGTAGCCGGCGCCGCGCACGGTCTTGATGATCTCGCCGTCGCTGCAGGCGTGCAGCTTGCGGCGCAGGCGGCTGATCTGCACGTCCACGGCGCGGTCGAAGACGTCGGCCTCGTCCCCACGGGCGATGTCCAGCAGTTGGTCGCGCGACAGGATCCGCTGCGGATGGTCCAGGAATGCGGACAGCAGCGCGTACTCGCCGGAGGTCAGCAGGATGGTGGTGCCGTTGGGCGCGCGCAGCTGGCGGCGCAGGGAGTCCACCACGAAGCCCTGGAACTGGTAGGCCTTGCCCCGCTTCGGCGCGCCCCCGCGCACCTCCTCCAGCCGGCGGAACACGGCGCGGACGCGGGCCAGCAACTCGCGCGGGCTGCACGGCTTGGCGAGATAGTCGTCCGCGCCGAGCTCCAGGCCCAGTACCCGATCGATCTCCTCGCCCATGGCGCTGACCATGATGATCGCCGGCCCGCCATCAGCGGACAGGCGGCGGCAGATCGACAGGCCGTCCTCGCCGGGCAGCATCACGTCCAGCACCACCAGGTCGATGGGCGCGTCGGTGAGGGCGCGGTCCATCGCCTTGGCGTCGGCCGCCGCGTGGACCTGGAACCCGTGCTCGGTGAGGTAGCCGACGATCTGCTCGCGCAGCTCCGTGTCGTCATCGACCACCAGGACATGGCGGGCGGGCAGGACGGAGGGCTGGGCGTTCATCGGGGCTCCTCTTTCCCCGAACTGTGGCGCCGTGATCGCGACTTCGCCACATTCACCCATGGCGACGGATCAGCGCGGCGGCTCGGGAGGGCCTTCCGGCGGCCCAGCCATCGGGCCGCCCATGGGGCCGCGCCGCATGATCATCATGTTCGCCCGCCCGGGCCGTCAGGGCCGTGCGACATCATCAGCGGACCGGGACCGCCCGGCCCCTTCAGCCGCTGCAGGGCGTCGAACACCGTCTGCTGCTCCGGCGACAGGGCGGCGTAGAACTTCGACAGCGCCTGCCGCATCTGCTCGTGCTGGGCGCGCATCTCGGCCTCGTGACGGCCCATCGCCTCCAGCCGCTGGGGCGTGGTGGCGCCGGGCTCGGGCAGCTTCATCTCGAACCGCTTCGGTTCGTGCGAGGCGGCGAACGCGGCCAGGGCCGGCTCCTGATCGGGACGGAGCCGCAGCACGGTGCGCAGGTCTTCGAGGTGCTGCTTCTTAAGGGCCTCGTGGCGGGCCTTCATTTCGGCGCTGGGCGCTTCGCCTGGCCGCGGCGGCGGGCCGGCGGGCTGGGCGACGGCTCCGGTGGCGGCCGCGGCGATCGCGAGGGCCAGGGCAAGACGCAGGGTCATGAGGCGAACTCCTTCTTATTGTGGCGTCAGCCTCGCATGGCCGGTCGCGCGGCTGATGGCGGCCCCGGCGACGGGGCTGAAACGTTCGCGCAAAGACAGTCGGGCAAAGACAGATGAACAGAGACGGGCGGACGGCTGTCGGGATCGCCGCCCGCCCGCTCCGTCAGGCCGTGACGGCCGTGCTGGCCTCGGAGCCAGGACGGCGCGCGGCCATGAACGCGTCCAGCGCTGCCGACAGTTCGGTCGCGCTGAGCTTGCCGTCGCTGTCGCCGTCCAGGCGCCCGAAGGCTTCGGAGAGGCCATCGCCGGCGCCGTCGTCGCCCAGCGCCGATTGCACCTCGCCGAGGCTCAGGGCGCCGTCCTGGTCGCTGTCGGTGTCGCCGATCAGGCGCGAGGCGACATCGGCGGAGGAGGGCGGGCCACCGGCGCGCTGCCCTCGCGCCGGTCCGTCCGGACGCTTGGCTTCCAGCCCGGCGTTCAGTTCCTCGGCGCTGAGCTTGCCGTCGCCGTCGGTGTCCAGCTTGCCCAGAGCCGAGCTCAGGGCGTCGGTGTCGTCGGTCCCGAGCGAGGCCTGAAGCTCCTCGAGGCTGAGCAGGCCGTCGCCGTCCGTGTCGGTGTCCTCGATCAGCTTGCCGCCCAGGTCACTGGTGGCCGAGGTCTCTTCCTCTTGCGTGGAGAGCAGGCCGCTCAAGGTGTTCGAGGCGAACTGCTGGGCCCCTCCGCCCGGAGGCGGACCGGGCGGCGGGCCGCCGGGGGGCGGGCCCTTGCCCGACTTCGTCTTCGAGGTCTCGGACGTGGATGTGTCTTCCAGGAGGAGGCTGGACAGGACGCGCTGCGCCGCTGTCGCTCCTCCGTAGGCGGTTGAACTGCCGGATATCTGCATGGTGGCGCCTTTCGGTGGTTGCTCCGATGCGGAGACCGCCGAGGGCGGAACCGCCCGCCCGAAGGTGCAAGTTTCGCTGCGAATTCAGGTTGATGGCTTTGTTTCAGGCCGCTCGTTCGCGCTGCAATCGAACTGAAACGATCGGGCTCGATTTCGCCCCTCTGTGGCGAGCATTGGCCGCGACCGACATACAACGCCCGCGTCGCCGTTCGCCTCGCGTCGCCGACCCGGCAAAAACGCCGTGGCCGGGCCCGGCAGGAAGTTCAGCGTGTTTGGTAAACGACGGCCGGTCGGGCGGCTTCATTTGCGGCCGCTCTGTTACGCGAACGCCAAGAGCCGCCGCAGTTGGGGGCAAAAAGGTCACGCTTGCGCCCTACCGCCGCCGCAACGGCCTCCCATATTGAGGGTGTCGGCGGCGGGGCTACTCCCTCCCCCCAGGTTCCGCCCC
>JBFMGV010000029.1:0-89595 GCA_040752615.1 Pseudomonadota bacterium
CGCGGCGGCCACGACACCCAAACCAGATCCGAAGCCCGACAAGCCGCCGCCCAAGCGGATGCCGGCGCGCGAGGCCAAGGCCGCGCCCCCGACCGTTCCGGTCCTGGCCGCGGGCGAAAGCTCCGACGACGACGGCCAGGGCGAGGTCAGCGACGCCGAACTGGTGGGCGCGACGCATGCCGGCTCGGGCGGCGGCGGCTCCGGCGGAGGCTGTGACATGCCGGGGCTGCTCCAGAAGGCGTTGCGTCGCGACCGTCAGGCGCGGGCCGCGGTCGCCGATGCGCATCGGGGCCGGGCGCTGCGGGTCTGGGACGGCGACTGGGTCCGGCACAGGGGCCAGGACGGCGCGGGCCTGGCCGCCGTGCGCGAGGCGATCACCTGGGAGGTCGCCTGGGCGCCCGAAGCCTGCCGCCGGCAGGCGATGTCGGGTCCTGTCGTCATCAGCCTGAACGACGGCCCGGGTTCGCCCCGCGTGGTGCTGGGCGCCGGTCGCTGGCGCTGGTCCGACCTGCTGTTCGCGAAGGGCGCGGTGCGCCGCTAGCCGCGTGCGCTTCAGATCGGGGTTCTTGCGGCCGGGCGAGCCGGGAAAGCGGACAGGTCCAATGTCAGTGAGGGGTGGAAAGGCAACCTTCTCCTTTGGTACTGCATGGAATGGCCAAGCTTCAGGATGTCGTTGCGCTTGTTTTAGCTAGCGCATTCGGAATGACTGCTTTCCCGGCGATCGCGCAGCATATGAACGCCAAGGACGCGCCTTGCCGGGCAGCCGCGACCACTGCACAGGCGGCGGCATGCTTCGCTCGGGCCCACCAGGATCAGGAATTGGTCCTGGCGAAACTGCTCAACCGCATTCGACCGGCTGTTGAGGGCGATGAACTTAGCCTGCTCGACCGCGCACAGACCGCGTGGCTTCAATACCGTCGTCTGTCATGTGACGCGGAATACGCAATGTACGGGGGCGGTACCGGAGGTCCTGTGACCCGAGCCGCATGCCTCGAAGCTTTCACCCGCGACCGCATCGTACAGCTTCACAAGGTCTATGACTGGCGGGTCGAAAAACGTGAACGGAGCGTCTCGCACCCGCAGAGCGGCTAAGGGGCGCCTTCGGACACTGCGGCGTCCGCGTCAACCGGCACTCGGACTGGCGGCGCCCCGAGCGGACGTTCGGGAGATTCGCGGAGGGTCGCGCCCCGTCACAGCCCCCGATCCAGCAAACGGACCTTCATCACCAGACCGCGAATGTCCAGTTTCCGGAGTGGAGTCGGTGACCGCTCATCGCGCCGAGCAGTCATTCGCCGCTCAAGCCCGTGCGCAAGCGACCAACGGACTTTCCGAACCGCCGAGTGGGGTCGACTACAGCCATTGGCTTCAGGCTCCAGCGCCGCAAGGTGCGCGTGGGTACGCTGCTAGCCTGCGTTCGACACCTTCGCCGCCTCGCTGGGGCTGACGCCCGTCCAGCGCTTGAACGCCCGGGAGAAGGCCGCCGGGTCGGAGAAGCCCAAGCGGTAGGCGGTCTCGTTCACCGAGGCGCGACCGTCGCCGAGCAGGTGCAGGGCCAGGCGATGGCGCAGGCCGTCCAGGACCTGCTCGAACGTCACGCCCTCGGACTTGAGCTTGCGATACAGCGTCTGGCGGCTGAGCCCCAGGCGCGAGGCGACGGCGTCCATGCTGGTTCCGCCCGCCTCCAGGACCGGCCGTAGCACCGCCTCCACCTGTCCGCGCGTCGACTTGGAGCTCTCGAGGTCGGCCAGCAGATGCTCGGCGTGTCCCGAGAGCACGCCGCCCGCATAGCCGGGGATCAGCTCCAGGGTGTCCTCGCCGAACTGATGGCGGATCAGCATGGCGTTGCGCGCGGCGCCGAACACGACCGGCGCGCGGAAGATGCGTTCGTATTCCGCGCGATAGCCGGGGTCGGGATGGGTGACGTGCACGGCCCGAAGCTCGGTGTCGAAGCCATGGCGGCGGGGGCCGCAGATCAACTGGGCGAAGGCCGACTCCGTCAGCTCGGGAAAGGCGTTGGCGTTCAGGCGGGAGTCGGCGAGCCAGAGCCCCTCGCGATCGCGCACCAGCCGGAAGCGGTCGCCGCCGTCCTCGTTCTCGGTCTCCACGATCAGGCGCACGAAGTGGTTCAGGGCCGCGAAGGCGTCCAGCATGTTGGGCGCGGCCTGGCTGATGAGACCCACGATGGAGACGCGCGAGATGTCGATGGTCTCGGCGTAGTGGAGCGCCAGGGCCGGGTCGCCGGTCGCGGCCTTCGCCGCCCGCATGAGCCGGACATACCCGGCGAAGGGGATGCGGCCGTCCGGACGCTCGAAGTCGGCGACGGGCGCGCCGGCCGCCGTGGCCAGGGCGCGGCGGTCCGCGCCTCGCGAGACGGCGAACTCCAGCAGTCCGCGCGCGAAACCGGCTCCGACGGTCGGCTCAGCCATGTCCTCCAACGCCTTGAACCAGAGCCCTCGCTGCTAAGAGGCGCCGGCGACCCCGCTTGGATGCAAGGATCAGCGCCGCCAGCGGCCGATCGCCAGCGGAAGCAGCGCCGCGGCCACGCCGCCCGTGTTGGCCGCGAGGTCCTGCAGCTGGAAGGTCCCGGAGACGAGCCCGAAGATCTGCATCACCTCGAAGCCGCCGCCCAGGGCGAGGAAGCCGGCGCCGATCAGCCAGGGGCTCACGCGCGGCAGCGACAGGATGGTGAGGGTGGTCAACAGATAGCCGTAGACCACGTGCTCGACCACGTCGGGCGGCGGCGCGTTGGCGGCGGCGTTGTGATGCGGGTCGATGGCGCCGGCGAAGGCCACGGCGAAGACGCCCAGCAGCGCCAGCCGCCCCGCCCAGGTGATCGCCGCGCCGCCCATCAGCGCGCGAACCCGAGCTCGGGCTGGCTCACCGCCTGGGCTTCCTCGGGGAGGTGACAGGTGAAGGTCGCGCCCGAGCCCGGCTCGCTCTCAAGGGCCACCCAGCCGCCGTGCAGCTCGGTCAGCGCCTTCACGAGCGCCAGGCCAAGGCCCGGGCCGCCGCGCTCACGGCCGATGAAGCGGTCGAAGATGTGCGCCTGGACGTGGAACGGGATGCCGCGCCCGGTGTCCGAGACCTGGAGCTGCACCTCGCCCAGCGCCTTGCGCGCCGCCAGGCTGACCGTGCCGCCGGCCGGGGTCTGGCCGATGGCGTTCTCCATCAGGTGATCGAGGATCTGCGCCAGGCGCCGGCGGTCGCCGCGGATCTCGCCCACGCCGTCGGGCGGCGACATCACGATCGAGACCTTGGCCGTCTCGGCCTCGGGTTTCCAGCGGGTGGCCGTCTCGAGCAGCAGTTCGGAGACGCTGACGGGCCCCAGGTCCAGGGCCATCTCGTCGGCGTCGATCTGGGCCATGTCGAGCACGTCGTCGATCGACCGGGCCAGTTGCGTCGCCGCCGTCTTCACCGCCGCCGCGTAGCCGCGCGCGCGGTCGGGCAGGGCGTCGCCCGAATGCTCCAGCAGTTCGGAGTAGCCGATGATTGTGGTGAGCGGGGTGCGCAGCTCGTAGCTGACGTTGCCGACGAAATCGCGCTTCAGCCGCTCGGCCTCGGTCAGCGCCTGCTCGCGGTCGGCCAGGGCGCTCTCCAGGCGGCGGGCGTCGGTGACGTCGGTGAAGGCGATCAGGGTGGCGCCGTCAGGCAGCGGGCGGGTGCGGTACTCGATGATCCGGTCGTCGGAGGTCTGGGCCTCGCCGGTGATCGGCATCCGGGCGGCCGGGTCGGGATCGGCGACGCGGCCCTTCAGCTCGGTCCAGAACGACAGGTCGTGCAGCTTGGGCACGCACAGCTCGACCACGCCCTCGAAGCCGCCTGCGGCCTCGAGCTGCAGCGGGGTGATGTTCCAGAAGCGCTCGAAGCTCTCGTTGTGCAGGCGCAGGCGCCCGTCCGAGCCGAACACCGCCACCGCGTCGGACAGCTTGTCGAGCGTGGCCTGCTGCACCTGGATCAGGGCGTTGTACTGGGCCTTCAGCTTCAGCTCGCCGGTGATGTCCGCGAACAGCAGCAGCAGGCCGCCCATCGGGTGCGGCTGCCGCACGACACGCAGGGTGCGGCCGTCGGGCAGGCTCCAGAGGTCGTCGGGTTCGCTCTCCAGCCGCTCGTAGCGGCCCAGTTCGGCGGCCTTCCACTTGGCGTAATCGGCGGTCTCGGGCAGGCGGCGGCGCTGGCGCAGGCGGTCCAGCACCTCACCGTGGGTCGGACGCTCGATCAGCCACGCGGGCTCCAGGCCCCAGAGCTCGGCGAAGGGCGTGTTGTTGTACTTCAGGCGCTTCTGGCCGTCGAAGATCACCACCGCGTCGTCGATGCGGTTCAGGGTCTCGTCGTGGGCCTCGACGTTGCGCTTGGTCTCCTCGCGCGCTTCCTCCAGCTCGGTGAGGTCGTCGGTCCAGACGGCGACGCCGCCGCCCTCCAGCGGCTGGGCCGAGATCAGGAAGGCGCGGCGGCGGCCGCCGAACGACAGCCAGCGCAGGGCCTCGCGCCGCTGGCCCATGTTGGCCGCCTCGCTGGCGATGGCGTCGGCGCCACGGTCGAAGGCCGCGCCGCGCTGGGCCGCCTCGTCGAGGCTGGCGGCGTCGACGGCCTTCAGCCAGGCGGCGTTGACCCAGATGGGCGAGCCGTCGGCCGCCGCGATCCAGGCGGGGCACGAACGGGTGTGCAGGAACGCGGCGAAACGGGGGGCGGTCGGCAGGCCCTGGTCCTCGCCCAGCACCGCCGAGACCCGCAACCACGCCAGCGCCCCGGCGGCGCGGCCCTCGACGGTGACGACCCCGGCCGGGCCCTTCACCTCGAACGCGCAGGCCTCGCCGCGCTCGAACAGGCCGCGCAGCCGCCGGGCATGGTCCGGGTCGGCGCGCATCAGGGCGTTCAGCAGGTACTGGGGGTCGGTCTCCGAGAGGCCCAGCGCCTGGCAGCAGACGCCGAGGCTCTCCTCGCCGGACGCCAGCAGGGCCTGGCCGTCCTCCACCGCCAGCAGGGCGGAGTCGAAGGCCTCGGCCGAGGCCTGGGCGGTCTCGGCGCCGGTCTCCAGCTGGCGGATGCGGGCGGTGAGGTCCGAGACGCGACGATCCGCGGCCCGACGCTGCGCGAAGGCCCAGAGGACGGAGGACAGCGCGAGGCTGATCGAGCCCGCCGCCGCCGCCAGCATCAGTTCGTGTGCGTCCATCCGGTCCCGGGCGAATCGATGGGCGAGAGCTTACGGCCTGCGGGCTCCGGCCGCACGTGTGGCGTCCTGCTACGCGTCGTCGCTGCGGGTTGGAGGTTGCCGCGTTGTTTCGGACGTGCCCTTTGCGCGAGAATGACGCCGATGACGGCCATCCTCTATCCCGTGGCGACCAACGCCGACCTGGCGCTCAGCGGGCCGCTGGGCCGCGCCGCGCGTGAGAGTGAGGCTCGTCGGCGGGCCGGGGAGGCCGTGGTGTTCGCCTCGGACGTGGTCGGTCCGGCCTTCGCCACCCGCGAGGCGGCGCTCGACGCATACAAGGGCCGGGTCGAGGACGAGCGCACCGGGACCACGCCCGAGGTCGAGGACCGCTATTGCCGGCTGGTGGAGCAGGTGGCCGAAGGCGCGCCGCGTCCCCGGCAGGTGCAGCCCACCTACGCGGACGGCCGCCGCTGGCCCGAGCCGCCGAAGCCGCCGCGCACGGTCTGGCGTCTGTCGGTGTCGTACTGGCGGATCGGCACGGCCGAGCGTCCGCTGGACGCGCCCCAGGCCCGGCAGGCGCGCAAGTCGGGCCAGGACCTGGACGCGGACACCCTGCGCGCGATCGCCCGCACCCCGCTCCGCCCCACCAAGCCGCAGCAGCCGCTGGACATCGGCCTGTTCGAGATCCGCCCGCCCGAGGCGCCCCACATCGTGATGCCGGATGAGTGACAAGCGTTGGGGCGAGGCCCCGTCCCTGGACGAGTTCGCCGAGCTGGCCGAACGCGCCTTCGCCGCCCTGCCGGACGGCTTCCGCCAGATGGCCGGAGAGGTGATCTTCCGCATCGACGACTTCCCGCCCGACGAGGTGCTGGACGACCTGGGCATCGAGGACCCGTTCGGCCTGACCGGCCTCTATTCGGGCGTCAGCCTCGCCGACCGCTCGGTCTGGGCCGCGACCGAGCCCAGCCGGGTCTTCCTCTATCGCCGTCCGATCCTGGACGAGTGGGCCGAGCGCGGGGACGTGACGCTGGAGGCGCTGATCAGCCACGTGCTGGTGCACGAGATCGGCCATCACTTCGGCCTGTCGGATCCTCAGATCGAGGCGATCGAGGCCGCGGCGGAATAGCCCCGGCTTTCATGCTGCGGCGCCGCAAAAGTGACGGGGGCGTCACGTTTCTTGACGACCGTCAAATTGGCCCGCATTGTTCCCTGAACAACGATCAGGAGGACTCCATGGCCGCCGACGGCAACATCACCAAGGACCTCATCTACGACGCCGTCGCGCCCGACGACTTCGAGTCGATGCTGGAACTTGACCGGTACAACAACCGCTCGACGGCCTTCGACAAGATCATCAGCGCCACCCACGACCACTTCTGGGATCCGCTGGACACCCGGTACATCGACTTCTCCGAGCCCTTCGACATGGAGAACGAGATGATCCTGCCGGAGGACATGGTCGTCTCCCTGCAGACCAAGTACGTCTCGGACCGCCTGACGGACCGCAAGGACCGCGTGCGGTTCGTGAACCAGTTCGCGCTGCGCAGCTTCTCCTCGATCCTGCACGGCGAGCAGGGCGCGCTGAACCTGTCGGCCAGCCTCTGCCACGTGCTGAAGGACCAGGGCGCGCAGGAGTACGCCGCCAACCAGACCCGCGAGGAAGCCCGCCACGTCACGGCCTTCGCCAAGTACATCAAGGCGCGCTGGGGCCGGCCGGTGGAATGCGGCCCGACCCTGAAGGCCCTGCTGGTCGACATCATCGGCAGCCCCGAGGTCTACAAGAAGATCGTCGGCATGCAGATGCTGGTCGAGGGTCTGGCGATGGGCGCCTTCGCCACCTTCTTCAAGGTGAGCAACGACCCGCTGGCCAAGAAGCTGATGCAGCTGGTGATGACCGACGAGGCCTTCCACCACAAGTTCGGGAAGATCTGGGCCGACCGGACCATTCCGCACCTGTCGGAGGCCGAGCACGAGATCATCGAGACCTGGGCCGCGCACTGCTTCCAGACGCTGCTCTTCAACCTGGTGGGCCCGTCGCAGCAGCGCAGCCTCTACGAGGAGTTCGGCCTGGACCCGGACAAGGTGATCGCCGAGCTGGCCGAGATCGTCACCGACGAGACGCGCCGCGAGGGGATGAAGGAACAGACCAACATCTTCCGGGTGCTGGTGAAGACCCTGCTGAACGCCGGGATCATCACCGACCGCACCCGCGCCTTCTACGGCATGTACGTCGACATGGACGAGCTGAAGTCCGAGGGCGATCGCATGGTCGGCGACGACATCGCCGAGGAGGGGATCAAGTACCTCCAGGAGATCAACTTCAAGGGCGGCGCCAAGCCGGTTCTCATCGCGGCCGAGTAGCACCCGCTCCCGCGACGAGGGGCCGACGCCCGCCGGGGAGACCTGGCGGGCGCTTTGCCGCCTGCCGGGCGCGAGTGGTCAGGGCGTGGTCATCGGGGGCGTGCGTCCCTATATCGCGCGCCGACCGGTGTTCCGTCGCCGGCCCTCCTCCTGTACTGCACCCGGATCATGATCCAGCGCTTCATCCTCGCGGCCCTCGCCGCCTGCATGCTGCTCGCGCCCGTCTCGGCCCAGGCCGCGGTGGAGCCCACCGGCCGCATCGAACTCGCGAAGATGATGGGCCGCTGGTACGAGGTCGCCCGCGTGCCGAACGTCCTGCAGAAGGGCTGCCAGGCCGGAGCGTCGGAGTGGGCGCCCGCCGCAGGCGGCTTCGCGGTGGTGCAGTCCTGCCGCAAGGACTCGCCCGACGGCCCGATCAAGACGTGGAAGGCCAAGGCCACGGTCGCCGATCCGCGCACCAACGCGAAGTTCAAGATGACCTTCTTCGGCGGCGTGGTGAGCCAGGACTATGTGGTCGTCGAACATCGTCCCGAGCAGGGCTGGCTGGTGCTGGCCACGGCCAACGGCAAGTACCTGTGGCTGATGTCGCAGAAGCCGGTGCTGCCCGCCGCGGTGAAGACCCAGGCCCTGGCCCGGATTCGCCAGCTGGGCTTCGACGTGGGCCGTCTGGAATTCCCGACGCCCGGCCGGAGCTGACCGTCCGTCCCGCTTGAATTCGGAACGAAGGCGGAACAAGGTGGCGGACATGGACGTCACCGTCGTCAGCGTCTCACGGCCTGAGACCACAGCCACCGTCACGCACGGGGCCGCGCGCCTGCTGACCGCGCTGGGCTATGCGCCCCTGGCCGAGGTGACCCTGCCGAACGGACGGCGGGCCGACCTGATGGCCCTGGGCCCCAAGGGCCAGATCTTCATCGTCGAGGTGAAGTCCGGCATCGAGGATTTCCGCGTCGACCTGAAGTGGCCCGAGTACGGCCCCTACTGCGACGCCTTCGCCTTCGCGGTGGCGCCCGAGTTCCCGCGGGAGATCCTGCCCGAGGAGCCGGGGCTCATCGTCGCCGACGGGTTCGGCGGCGCGGTGCTGCGCGAGGCGCCGGTGATCCCGCTGGCCGGCGCGCGGCGCAAGGCGCTGACCCTGGCCTTCGCCAGGCTGGCGGCCATGCGCGCGGCGGGGGTGGCCGCGACGGACCTGTGATCTCCCTCCCCGGGAGGGGAGGGAAGGCTCAGCGCGGGGCCCGCTTGGCCAGGATGCGCTGCAGGGTCCGGCGGTGCATGTTGAGGCGGCGGGCCGTCTCGGAGACGTTGTGGTTGCACAGCTCGTAGACGCGCTGGATGTGCTCCCACCGCACCCGGTCGGCGCTCATCGGGTTCTCGGGCGGGGCCGGAGCGGCGTCGCCACGGGCCAGCAGGGCGCGGGCCACGTCGTCGGCGTCGGCGGGCTTGGAGAGGTAGTCCACCGCCCCGGCCTTCACCGCCTGCACGGCCGTGGCGATGTTGCCGTAGCCGGTCAGCATGATGATCTTGGCGTCGGGGCGGGCGTCCCGAACCGCCTCCACCACCTTCAGGCCGGAACCGTCCTCCAGCCGCATGTCGAGCACCGCGTAGGCCGGCGCCTTCACCTTCACGGCCGCTATGGCCTCCTGGACGCTGCCGACGAGCGTCGGCTCGAAGCCTCTCTGCTCGAGCGCCCGGCCCAGCCTGGTCCGCAGCGGCGCGTCGTCGTCGAGGACGAGCAGGCTGCGATCAGGCAGCGCCGCGATTTCGGTAGAGAGATCAGTCATGTCCGGCTACCCCTGGTGGAGGGCTCCCTCTCTTGCGACTGCGGCAGAATGTCGCATATCGATGCCTGACCGCAAGCGTGGCCGCACAGCACGTCAAACAACTTCCAATTCCGCCCGCGCCCAGCGGGCCGATACGACCGCGCCGCGGGGCTTCGCATTGTGGAATGTCACGATCCCCCCGGTTCGTTCCAGCAGCGTCTTCGCGATGAAGAACCCGAGGCCCATGCCGATGTGCCCGGTGCGTGATCCCTCGGCGCCCGGACGGGTCGTCACATAGGGCTCTCCCAGCTTGGCCAGCACCTCTGGCGCGAAGCCGGGGCCGTCGTCGCGGACCTCCACGGTGATGGTGTCGGCGTCGAAGCGGGCCGAGACGAGGATCTCGGACTGGGCGAAGTCCACCGCGTTCTCCACGAAGGTCGTGAAGGCGTGGATGATCTCGGGCAGGCGGCGGATGTCGGGCGTCTTCACGTCCTTGGCCCCGGTGACGATCGCCTCGACCCGCACCTCCTTGGAGGCGTTGGCGTGCGGCTTCATCACCTCCTGCACGAGCTGACGCAGCGACAGTCGCTCGTGGACCTCGTCGGTGGCCTTCTCGGGCGTGGCGGACAGCCGGCGCAGGATCTCGCGGCACCGCTCGGCCTGGGCGATCAGCAGCTCGGCGTCGTCCTTGACGTTCGGCGTCTGCGCCTCGCGGGCCATCTCCTTGGCGACGATCGAGATGGTGGCGAGCGGCGTGCCCAGCTCATGCGCGGCGGCGGCGGCCAGGGCGCCCAGGGCCGACAGCTTCTGCTCGCGCGCCAGCACGGTCTGGGTCACGTCGAGCGCCAGGGCCATCCGCGCCGCCTCCACCACGGACTGGCGGACGAAGCCGGCCACCAGCGCGATCCCGGCGACGTTGGCCACCCCGGCCGTGAGCCGGAACTCCAGCGGCAGCAGGATGTCGGGATAGGGCAGCGAGACGACGGCCAGGATCATGGAGAAGGCCGACGCCACCGTCCCCACCACCAGCAGCGGCCGCAGCGGCAGGGTCGCGGCCGCCAGGGTCACGGGCGCCAGCAGGACAAGGATGAAGGGGTTCGAGGTCCCGCCGATCAGCGCCAGCAACAGCGACATCTGCAGCAGGTCGACACTGAGCTGGATCACCGCCTCGCGGTCGCCGATCACCCGCTGCGGCGGGGTCATGCGACTGGTGAGGAGGTTCACCACGGCAGCGGCGGCGACGATGGCGCCGGCCAGGGCGAACGGCGCGTCGTGGCCCAGGATGAACGCCATGGCCAGCAGCAGGGCCGCCTCGCCGAAGATCACCATCCAGCGGACGGTGACCAGGGTCCGCACCCGCAGGTGACCGCGACGGATCGCGGCGGTGTCCCAGACGTCTTGCGCGCCCGCGGGCTGGGCCGTATCGAGGCCGGCGGTCGGGACGGGCGCGTCCGTCATGCCCGGACCTGTCCCCGCGGACGTCCGCAAGCAAGGGAATCACCCATGTCCAGGCGCATCCTGGTTCTCATCGCGATCCTGGCGCTTGCGCTGGCCATCCTCACCGGTCTCGCCGTCCGAAAGGGTGTTCTTGGTCCGCAGGGCCAAACCGCCGCGATCGGCGGTCCGTTCCAACTCGTCGACACCCAAGGTCGCACGGTCGACCAGGAAGTGCTCAAGGGCAAGTGGAGCGTTGTATTCTTTGGATTCACCCACTGCCCGGACATCTGCCCGACCACGCTGTTCGAGCTGGGCCAGGTGGAGCCCCTGCTGGCGGGCGACGCGGACAAGGTGCAGTCGGTGCTGATCTCGGTGGATCCCGAGCGCGACACGCCGCAGCAGATGGCCGCCTATGTCGCCAACCCGGCGTTCCCCAAGCGCCTGGTCGGCCTGACCGGCACGCCGGACCAGGTGGCCGTGGCGGCCAAGGCCTATCGGGTCTTCTACCAGAAGCAGGTCCAGGGCGACGACTACACCGTCAACCACGCGGCCTACAGCTATCTGATGAACCCCAAGGGCAAGTTCGCCTGCGTGCTGCCCTACGAGCTGACGCCGGAACAGACGGCCGCGAAGATCAAGGCGGCCATCCGCCAGGGGTCGGGCGCGACCAGCTGCTGAGCGATCTGCGACATCTCGCGCATGCGAGACCTTGTGCAGCCCATTAACGTCTCGCATGTTATGCTGCAGCGCACAAAGGCAGGTCGACATGCTCTACAGCCTCTATGAAGCCGGCTACTACGCCGCCTCGCCGCTCCGTTTCGCTGCGCTGGCCGCGCGCGAATTCTGGAGCTCGCCGCTCAATCCGGCGGCCGACACCGAGCTCGGGCGGCGGATCTACGCGGGCTCGGACCTGTTCGCGAACCTGACGCGGCGCTACGGCAGGCCCGACTGGAAGATCGACACGGTCGAGATCAACGGCCAGCCGGTGCGCATCCGCATCCAGGAGGTCTGGTCCAGCCCCTGGTGCAAGCTGACCCATTTCGCCCGCGACACCGCGGACCTGCGCCGGGCCGGCAAGACCGAGCTGGAGCCGGCGGTCCTGATCGCCGCCCCGCTCAGCGGTCACTACGCCACCCTGCTGCGCGGCACGGTCGAGGCCTTCCTGCAGGATCACGAGGTGTTCATCACCGAGTGGACCAACGCCCGGGACGTGCCGATCGTCGAAGGCCGCTTCGATTTCCACGACTACATCGACCACATCCGCGACATGCTGCGTCAGCTGGGCCCGCGCCCGCACGTGGTCGCGGTCTGCCAGCCCGGCCCGCCGGTGCTGGCCGCGGCCGCGCTGATGGCCGAGGACCGGGAAGAGTGCCGGCCGGCCTCGATGACCTACATGGGCTCGCCCATCGACGCGCGCCTGTCGCCCACGGTCACCAACAAGCTGGCCGAGGACCGGCCGTTCTCGTGGTTCGAGACGAACATGATCTACAACGTGCCGCCGCCCCACCTGGGCGCCGGGCGGCGCGTCTATCCGGGCTTCGTGCAGCTCGCCAGCTTCATGTCGATGAACCTGGACAAGCACCAGGAAGCGCATCGCCGATACCTTCAGCAGCTGATGGACGGCGACGGCGACAGCGCCGAGAAGCACCTGGAGTTCTATGACGAGTACCTCTCGGTGCTGGACCTCACCGAGGAGTTCTACCTCCAGACCATCGACGTGGTGTTCCAGAGCTACCTGCTGCCGAAGGGCGAGCTGGAGCATCGCGGCCGGAAGGTGAAGCCCGAGCGCATCACCGACATCGGCCTGATGACCGTCGAGGGCGAGAACGACGACATCTCCGGCATCGGCCAGACCCAGGCGGCGCACAAGCTGTGCCTGGGCCTGCCGATCGAGATGAAGGAGGACTACATCCAGCCTCACGTCGGTCACTACGGTGTGTTCAACGGCAAGCGGTTCCGCGAGGAGATCTATCCCCGCGTCCGCAGCTTCATCCGCCGGATGGAGAAGGATCTTCCGCGGCCGAAGGCCAAGGCGCCCGCCGTGGCGTCGGCCGATGTGGTTCCGATCCGGTCCAAGACTGCGAAAAGCTGATCCGCCGGCGGGCGCGGGCCTTCGCGCCGGCGCCCTGAGCCCCTAGATTTGCGGGTGATGAGTCTCTTCGGCCGCCCCGCGCTCGCCGACGGCGACCGGCTGGAGGTGGCCGGGGCGCCTGTCCGCCTGAAGGTCAACCGCCGCGCCCGGCGGGTGTCGCTGCGCCTGGATCGCACCCGGCGCGAGATCGTGGCCACGGCGCCTTCGATCCGCCGCCTGTCCGAGGCCGCCGCCTTCGCGCGCGAGCGCGCCGACTGGATCGCCGAGCGGCTGGCCGAACTGCCCCGGACCGAGGTGCTGTCGCCCGGCATGCTGATCGAGCTGTTCGGCGAGCCTGTTCGCCTGGAGTCCGGCTCGGGCCGCGCCCGCTGGGTCGCGCCGCCCGACGGCTCGACCCCGCGCATCGTGGCCATGGGCGAGGGCGAGGGTTTCGCGCGCGCGGTCATCCTGGTGATCCGCAAGCGCGCGCTGGAGGTGCTGACCGCCCGCACCCTACACTACGCCGCCCGGCTGGGGGCGCCGGCGCCCAAGGTGGCGGTGGCCGACGCCAAGTCGCGCTGGGGATCATGCCGCCCCGGACCGCGCGGCGCGGCGGGATCGATCCGCTATTCGTGGCGGCTGGCGCTGGCCCCGTTCGAGGTGGCCGACTACGTGGCCGCCCACGAGTGCGCGCACCTGCTGGAGCTGAACCACGGTCCGCGCTTCTGGGCCCTGGTGCGCGAGCTGGTGGGCGACGAGCGCCGCCACCGCGACTGGCTCCGCGCTGAGGGCGCGCGACTGCACGCCTTCGGGCGCTAGGTCAGAACGGGGGATCTTCCCGCCGGCGATCCCGCGGCTGGGGCGCTTCCTGATACTCCGGCGGCGGCTCGTCGCCGTCGCCGCGGAAGAAGTCGCTGACCCCGTCCAGCAACTGGTCGATGGCGCCGGGCGGTTCCGGCAGCTCGATGTCGCCGCCGGGGATCCGCGCCACCTTCAGCCGGGGCAGGGCCGCGTTCATGTAGTCGCGCCAGATGCCGGCCGGCGCGCCGCCGCCGGTGACCCGGCGCATCGGCTTGTTGTTGTCCTTGCCGACCCAGACGGCGGTGACGAAGCCGCCCGTGTAGCCCACGAACCACGCGTCGCGATAATCGCTGGTGGTGCCGGTCTTGCCGGCGAGGTCGTAGCCGGGGACGTTGGCCCGGGTCCCGGTGCCGTTGGTGACGACCCCGCGCATCATGGTGACCATGTAGCCCAGCGCGGGCTGGCCGATCACCGGCGCGCGGGGCGGGCGGTCGACGCTGCGGTCATAGAGGACGCGGCCCGTGGCGGTGCGGATGCGCTCGATCCCATAGGCCTTGGCCAGGAAGCCGCCGTTGGCGAACGGGGCGTAGGCCTGGGCCATTTCCAGCGGGCTCACCTCGACGGCGCCCAGCGCCATAGACGGGTCGAGCTGGATGGGTGAGGTGATCCCCAGGCGGCGGGCGGTGGAGGCGACGTTCGAGGTGCCGACCTCGTTGGCCAGTCGCGCCGCCACGGTGTTCACCGATTGCGCGAGGGCGGTGGAGAGGGTGATCGGGCCCAGGTACTGGCCGGTGTAGTTGCGGGGCTCCCAGTTGCCGATCTTCACCGGCTCGTCGACCACGGGGGTCGACGGCGTGCGCCCGGCCTCGACCGCGGCCAGATAGACAAAGGGCTTGAAGGCCGAACCGGCCTGGCGGCGGGCCACGGTGGCGCGGTCGAACTGGCTCTCCAGATAGTCGGCCCCGCCCACATAGGCCCGGATCCGGCCTTCGCCGTCGATCGAGACCAGCGCCGCCTGCTCCACGCCCTGCCCCTTGGAGCCCGCGACGCCGGCCTTCAGCGCCTGCTCGGCGCTGGCCTGCAGCGGCAGGTCCAGGGTGGTCTCGACCACGAGGTCCTCGGTCGGCTCACCCACCAGCGCCAGCACCTGGTCGTCGGCCCAGTCGACGAAGTACTGCGCCCGCTGGTTCGCCAGCACCGGATTGACCCGCACCTTCGTACGGATCGCCTGTTCCCGCTGGGCGGAATTGATGAAGCCCGCCTCCAGCATCTCGTCCAGCACCACCGTGGCTCGGCGGGCGGCGCGGTCGGTGGACGAGACCGGCGAATAGCGCGACGGGCCCTTCATCAGGCCGGCCAGCAGGGCGCTCTCGCCCAGGCTGAGCTCGTTGGCCGGCTTGCCGAAGTAGCGCTGCGAGGCGGCCTCGATGCCGTAGGCCCCGGCGCCGAAGTAGACCCGGTTCAGGTACAGCTCGAGGATCTGCTTCTTCGAGAAGCGGGCCTCCAGCCAGACCGCCAGGATCAGCTCCTGCGCCTTGCGCCGGTAGTTCTGGCTGGGCGTCAGGAAGAGGTTGCGGGCGAGCTGTTGGGTGATCGTCGAGCCGCCGCGCAGCGGCCCGCCCTCGCCCTTGTGCTGCAGGTTGTAGATGCCGCTGCGGGCGATGCCCCAAGGATTGAAACCGAAGTGCCAGTAGTACCAGCGGTCCTCGATGGCGATGAACGCCTTGGGGACGTAGGGCGGCAGCTTGTCCAGGTCGACCGGCGGCGCGTACTGGCTGCCGCGCACGGCCAGCAGCGCGCCCGAGCGGTCCAGGTACGAGACCGACGGCTGGCGCTTCACGTCGTAGAGCTTCGAGGTGTCGGGCAGGTCGACCGCGAACACCGCGAAGAAGGCCACCAGGAAGATCAGGCCCCAGACGCCGAGCACGAGCGTCCAGTAGATGAGGGCCTGCAACGGG
Organism: Pseudomonadota bacterium; assembly: GCA_040752615.1. GTDB lineage: Bacteria > Pseudomonadota > Alphaproteobacteria > Caulobacterales > Caulobacteraceae > Phenylobacterium. The sequence goes on from JBFMGV010000029.1 coordinate 15,538, forward strand.
GAGCGCTTGGGTCGCGGCGGGGCGTCGCGCCCCGGCGGCTGCGCATTGGCCATGTCAGCGTCGTCCTAACCGATCGGTGAGCCGCCCCGGCCCTGCCTTAGCGTATGCCGACGGAACGCCAAAGAAGGTTGACGGGAAATGAACGGGCGCGGCCTTACCGCCGACCTGCTCTGCAATTCCGCATAGCGGCGTTGCGCTTTTTGCAGTTGCGTCCTCGATCTTAACACCGTTATCTTAGCGATGCTCAGTTCGACGTGCGCCAAAGGAGGGGATACCCGAGGCGGACCAAAGCGGCGATCCGGGCCGGTACTCAAGTTCTTGTGCGCCGATTTCTCCCCGAAACGCTGGAGGGCTTTATGAAGCTCCAAATCCTTGCGGCCTGCGCCGCCCTCGCCACCCTGACCGCCGGCCAAGCCCTCGCGGGCGAATCCATCACCGCCAAGCTGGCCAGCCCGGTCGCCGAGAAGACCAAGTTCATCGCCGGCGGCGCCATGTTCAACTGCGAAGGCGACGCCTGCGTGGCCGCGGCTCCGACCTCGCAGACCTTCGCCACCGCCACCTGCAAGACGATCGCCGACAAGGTGGGCGTCGTCGCCTCGTTCGAGGGCCGCAAGGCGCTGGCCGAGGACAAGCTGGCCGACTGCAACGCCAAGGCCATCGCCAAGGCCGGCGGCTCGACCCAGCTGGCCAAGCAGTAAGGCCTACGGTTCTCCCAGCAGCTCTCTTTTCAAGTCGAGCTTCTGTCGCCTTGGGGTCGCCGGCGTGCCGGCGGCCCTTTCTTTTTGCCTGGAGCCCGCGCCGGCGCTCTCTCTACGTGTGCACGCGCTCGCGCGCGAAGGCGGCCGGCCGAGAGGCCTGAATTTCCCCGCTTTCCCTCCGGGGAACCCCCGTTTCCCTCGGTTGCGACGCACAACATCGCGTGCTAGTAGGCGCGCGGCTTTGGGCCGGGGCGATTTAAGGGCCTCAGCACCGATGTGCTTTCTTCAAGCGCTTTCAAGCCTTTAGCCGCAGCGGACCGGTCCGTTTGCGGCGCGTGACATACGACCCGGGCGGACAATAGTGGCGGACGATTTCAATCTGTCGAATGTGGGCTCCCGATACGCCCAAGCGCTCTTCGATCTCGCGAGCGATGAGAAGCAAGTTGCGGCGGTCGAGAAGGACCTGCTCTCGCTGAAGGCGGCCATCGCCGACTCGGCGGACCTGCGCGCGCTGCTGGCGTCGCCGGCGTTCAGCGCCGAGGACAAGGGCAAGGGCCTCGCGGCGATCGCCGCCAAGGCCAAGTTCAATCCCACCACCGTGAAGTTCCTGGGCCTGCTGGCCGCCAACGGCCGCGCCTCGTCGCTGTCCGAGGTGATCGCCGGCTTCGCCGAACTTTCGGCCTCCGCGCGCGGCGCGGTCTCGGCCGAGGTGGTCACCGCCGTCCCGCTGAGCGCGGCCCAGGCCAAGGGCGTCGCCCAGGCCCTGCGCCAGGCGCTCGGCAAGGACCCTGAGATTTCGACCCGCGTCGATCCGGCCCTCCTGGGCGGGATCAAGGTGAAGGTCGGTTCCCGTCTGTTCGACGCTTCGCTGAAGTCGAAGCTCGACTCCCTGAAATTCGCCCTGAAGAGAGCGTAAGGCCCATGGATATCCGCGCCGCCGAAATTTCGGCCATTCTCAAGTCGCAGATCGCCAACTTCGGCGCCGAAGCGGACGTTTCCGACGTCGGCTCGGTGCTGAGCGTCGGCGACGGCATCGCCCGGGTCTACGGCCTCGACAACGTGCAAGCCGGTGAAATGGTGGAGTTCCCCTCCGCCGGCGTGAAGGGCATGGCCCTGAACCTCGAGCGCGACAACGTCGGCGTCGTGATCTTCGGTGAAGACCGCTCGATCCGTGAAGGCGACGAAGTCCGCCGCCTCGGCGAAATCGTGGACGTGCCGGTCGGCAAGGGCCTGCTGGGCCGCGTCGTGAACCCGCTGGGCGAGCCGATCGACGGCAAGGGTCCGATCAAGAACGTGGCCGAGCGTCGCCGCGTGGACGTGAAGGCCCCGGGCATCATCCCCCGGAAGTCGGTCCACGAGCCGGTGCAGACCGGCCTGAAGGCCATCGACACCCTGATCCCGATCGGCCGCGGCCAGCGCGAACTGATCATCGGCGACCGCCAGACCGGCAAGACCGCCGTGGCGATCGACACGATCCTGAACCAGAAGTCGGCCAACGCCGGCGACGACGAGAGCGCCAAGCTCTACTGCATCTACGTGGCCATCGGTCAGAAGCGTTCGACCGTCGCCCAGATCGTGAAGACCCTCGAGGAGCGTGGCGCCCTCGAGTACACGATCGTCGTGTCGGCCACCGCGTCGGACCCGGCCCCGCTGCAGTTCCTGGCTCCGTTCGCCGGTTGCGCCATGGGCGAGTGGTTCCGCGACAACGGCATGCACGCCGTCATCATCTATGACGACCTTTCCAAGCAGGCCGTCGCCTACCGTCAGATGTCGCTGCTGCTGCGTCGCCCGCCGGGCCGCGAAGCCTATCCGGGCGACGTGTTCTACCTGCACTCCCGCCTGCTGGAGCGCGCCGCGAAGCTGAACGCCGACAACGGCTCGGGCTCGCTGACCGCCCTGCCGGTGATCGAAACCCAGGCCAACGACGTGTCGGCCTACATCCCGACCAACGTGATCTCGATCACCGACGGCCAGATCTTCCTCGAGACCGACCTGTTCTTCCAGGGCATCCGCCCCGCCGTGAACGTGGGTATCTCGGTGAGCCGCGTGGGCTCGTCGGCCCAGATCAAGGCGATGAAGGCCGCGTCGGGCCCGATCAAGGGCGAGCTGGCCCAGTACCGGGAAATGGCCGCCTTCGCGAAGTTCGGCTCGGACCTGGACGCCGCCACCCAGCGCATGCTGGCGCGCGGCGAGCGCCTGACCGAACTGCTGAAGCAGCCCCAGTACGCGCCGCTGGCCGTCGAGGAGCAGGTGGCGGTCGTCTACGGCGGCACCCGCGGCTATCTCGACAAGGTGCCGACCGCCAACGTCGGCCGCTGGGAGCGCGAACTGCTCGCCTTCCTGCACGCCAAGCACCAGGACATCCTGGACAAGATCCGCACCGGCAAGGACCTGGGTCCCGTCGAAGATCGTCTGAAGGCGGCCCTGGTCGCGTTCAACGAAACCTTCGCCTGAGATCTCGGACGCTGAGCGGAGAGCGCTAGGGCATGGCCAGCCTCAAGGAGATGCGCAATCGGATCGGAAGCGTGAAAGCCACGCAGAAGATCACGAAAGCGATGCAGATGGTCGCCGCGGCCAAGCTGCGGCGGGCGCAGGACGCCGCCCAGAACGCGCGCCCGTACGCCCAGCGGATGGCTTCGGTCATCTCGAACCTGGCGGCGGGCGTGTCGGGCGACGGCGCCCCGAAGCTGCTGATCGGCACGGGGTCTGACCGTCGCCACCTCGTCGTGGTCGCCACCAGCGACCGCGGCCTGGCCGGCGGCTTCAACACCTCGATCGTCCGCGCGGCGCGCGAGAAGCTGAATGCGCTGATCGGCGAGGGCAAGGACGTCCGCGTCCTGGTCATCGGCCGCAAGGCGCGCGACCAGCTGCGCCGCCAGTACGGCGACCGGTTCGTCGGCACGTTCGAAGCCGGCGGCAACCCGTCGCTCAGCGTCGCCGAAGAGGTCTCGGCCCAGGTCCGCGCGCTGTTCGAGGCGGGCGAGGTCGACGTGGTCAGCCTGGTCTTCAGCCGCTTCAAGTCGGTGGTCAGCCAGCAGCCGACCGTGCTGCAGCTCATCCCCGCCCAGGTGGCCGACGGCGCCGCGCCGCTCGACCTCAAGGGCGCCGCCTACGAGTACGAGCCCGACGAGGCCTCGATCCTCGAGGAGCTGCTGCCGCGGAACATCACGACCCAGGTCTTCTCGGCGATGCTCGAGAACCAGGCCGGCTTCTTCGCCGCCCAGATGACCGCGATGGACAACGCCACCCGCAACGCCGGCGACATGATCGCCGGCCTCACCCTGAAATATAACCGTCAACGCCAGGCGCAGATCACCAAGGAGCTGATCGAGATCATCTCCGGCGCCGAAGCGCTCTAGGAAGAGAACGACATGTCCGAAGCCGCCGCCGCCAAGCCCGCCCGCAAGGCCCCCGCCAAGAAGCCCGCCGCTCCCAAGGCGGCCGCCCCGAAGGCCGCCACCACCACGGGCGCCGCCACGGGCAAGATCGTCCAGGTCATCGGCGCCGTCGTCGACGTGGAGTTCGTGGGCCACCTGCCGGCCATCATGAACTCGCTGGAAACCAGCAACACCGACCAGCGGACGGGCGAGCCCTTCCGCCTCGTGCTGGAAGTCGCCCAGCACCTCGGTGAGAACACCGTCCGCACCATCGCCATGGACACGACCGAGGGCCTGACCCGCGGCCAGCCCGTGACCGACACGGGCGCGGCGATCACCGTGCCGGTTGGCCCGGGCACGCTCGGCCGCATCATGAACGTCGTCGGCGAGCCGATCGACGAGGCCGGCCCGATCCAGACCACGACCTTCTCGCAGATCCACCGCGAGGCCCCGTCCTTCGCCGAGCAATCGACCTCGGCCGAAGTGCTGGTCACGGGCATCAAGGTCATCGACCTGATGTGCCCCTACACCAAGGGCGGCAAGATCGGCCTGTTCGGCGGCGCCGGCGTGGGCAAGACCGTGACCATGCAGGAGCTCATCAACAACATCGCCAAGGCGTACGGTGGTTACTCCGTGCTCGCCGGCGTGGGTGAGCGGACCCGCGAAGGGAACGACCTCTACCACGAGATGATCGAGTCCAACGTGAACGTGGACCCGAAGGCCAACAACGGTTCGACCGAAGGCTCCAAGTGCGCCCTCGTGTACGGCCAGATGAACGAGCCGCCGGGCGCCCGCGCCCGCGTCGCCCTGACCGGCCTGACCCAGGCCGAGTACTTCCGCGACGTGGAAGGCAAGGACGTGCTGCTGTTCGTCGACAACATCTTCCGCTTCACCCAGGCGGGCGCCGAAGTGTCGGCCCTGCTGGGCCGCATCCCCTCGGCCGTGGGCTATCAGCCCACCCTGGCGACCGAGATGGGCAACCTGCAGGAGCGGATCACCTCGACCTCGAAGGGTTCGATCACCTCGGTGCAGGCCATCTACGTGCCCGCCGACGACCTGACCGACCCGGCGCCGGCCACCTCGTTCGCCCACTTGGACGCGACCACCGTGCTTTCGCGCGACATCGCCGCCCAGGCCATCTTCCCGGCCGTGGACCCGCTGGACTCCACCAGCCGGATCATGGACCCGCTGGTGATCGGCGAAGAGCACTACACCGTCGCCCGCCGCACCCAGGAAATCCTGCAGCAGTACAAGCAGCTGAAGGACATCATCGCGATCCTGGGCATGGACGAGCTGTCGGAAGAGGACAAGCTGATCGTGGCCCGCGCCCGGAAGATCCAACGCTTCCTGTCGCAGCCCTTCCACGTGGCCGAGCAGTTCACCAACACGCCCGGCGCGTTCGTCGAGCTGAAGGACACCATCCGCTCGTTCAAGGCGATCGTGGACGGCGAGTACGACCACCTGCCCGAGCCGGCCTTCTACATGGTCGGCGCGATCGAGGAAGCGGTGGCCAAGGCCGAGCAACTGGCCGCGGAAGCCTAAGGCGCCATGGCCGAGAAGCTGCACTTCTCCCTGGTCTCGCCGGAACGGGAACTCTTCTCGGGTCTGGTGGACCAGGTGGACGCCCCGGGCTCCGAAGGCGACTTCGGCGTCCTGGCGAACCACGCGCCGTTCATGACCACGCTCAAGGAAGGGCCGGTCCGCGTCTACAACAACGGCGCGGTCACCACCTACCAGGTCCGTGGCGGTTTCGCGGACGTGACCCCGGAAGGGCTCACGATCCTGGCAGAGCACGCCGAAGAAGCTGCCTAACGGGCAAGTGAATTCACTGCCGTAAATCGGGCGCCGCGGGGCCTTGCCTCCGGCGCCTTGTTTAAGTTTGATGCGGCGCCGAAGTCAGGGGAACATCCTTACCATGCGTCTCGCCCTCTCCAGTCTGATCCTCGCCGCGGGCCTCGCTTCCGCGGCCCACGCCCAGGATCCGGCCGCCGCTCCCGCCCCCGCCCAGCCGGCCGCCCCCGCGCCGGCCGCCGAGGCTGCGCCGACCCAGCTCCCGCTTCCCGCCCCGACGCTGCCGACCAGCGGCTATGGCTTCGACGCCCTGCAGGTGGTCGAGAAGGTCTGCGTGCCCGTGGTTCGCGGCCAGAAGCTGGAAGAGGTGGCCAAGGCCCAGGGCTACAAGCTGAACAAGCGCGAGCAAACCTGGGTGAAGCCGCTCGGGACCGAGAACAAGGCCTATCAGGTCATCGTCTTCCCGACGGGCTCCAACAAGACGGTGTGCAACGTCGAGCTGCGCTACCCGACCACCGCCGCCGAAGAGATCGCCAAGGGCCTGAACGTCTGGGCGTTCGTGCACCAGCCGCCGCTGGACCCGACCGCGAACTACACCCAGCCCCAGGATCCGGACGGCCTGAAGCGCGTCCGTCGTTCGTGGGAATACCTGACCTCGACCCAGTCGATCGGTCTGAACTTCTCCATCGTCCGTAAGCCGGACGACACGCAGGTGAACGCCAAGTACGACCTCGGCACCCTGCAGTATCAGGAACGCACGTTCTGATGAGCCCGACGGACGTCGCCGGACTGGGCGGCGTCGGGGTGGTTCTCATCGCCTATGCCGGCGCGGCGCTCGGACGAATGGATCCCGAGCGCCCGCTGTCGCTCTGCTGCAACCTGTTCGGCTCGGTGGCGATCCTCTGGTCGCTGCTGACCCAGGATTTCAACCTTTCGGCCACGGCCATGGAGGGCGCCTGGGTGGGCGTCTCGTTCCTGGGCCTCGTGCGCTGGGCGCTCCGGCGGCGAAAGGGCGTAGCCTAGCGGGCCGCCGACGGCGTGACCGCCGTCGTCTCGTCGAACCAGACCCAGCCGTCATACTGCTCGCCGAGCCGGCACTCGGCATAGTGACTCTGCCGTTCGCTGTCGGGGTGATAGGCCGCGCCTACGAACCGTTCGAGCGCGGCCTCGGCGAGGGGCCGGCCGGCGTGACGTGCGGTTCCGGCGCGCAGGTCGAGCAGGAACCTGGACAGGCCCGCGTCGTGCGAGCTGCGCTCGTGGCTTCCCGCCAGCGCGGGGCGCAGGGATTTCACCTCCATCGGCCCGTCCGCGCCGGCGGCGCAGCCGATCGCACCGTGGTCGCAGCCGAACCCGATCAGGCGGGCCGCCGCACCCCACTCTTCCCGGCAGAGCTGGCCCAGGCTGAGCGCATCGCGCGCCAGGCCCATCTCCGTGGCGCGCGCATCGCCCACGCTGGCGTTGTGGCCCCAGACGACGGCCCTGGCGTCCGGGCCCCTGTCGTCCAGCAGCGCCTTCAGGCGCCGGAACAGGTGCGTCTCGCGCAGGTTCCAGGCGTCCGCGCCGCCGTAGTACATGGCCCGATAGTAGGCCTCGGCCTCGCCCAGCATCCGCTCGGCGGTCTCTGTATCGGCCACCGGATGCTCACCGGCGGCCGCGTCCTCGATCCGCTGGCGCAGCGCCTCCCGGAGCATCTCGGTGACCGTGGCCTCGCACCCCGCGTAGCGCCCGGTGATGTTCATCCGCCCGGGCTCCTGGGCCCAGGGATCCAGACCGCCATAGCGCGAGCGGGCGAGCCTGCCGCACCCGGCGTCGATCCGATCCAGATGCCCGACCACCATCCGCATCGAGAAGGCGAGGTCGTGGAGATCCAGCCCGTGGACGGAAACGCGGTCGCCCGGCCTGCGGGCCGCGTTGTGATCCGCCAGACCGGCCAGGAAGGTCTCGAACTCGCGGTTGCGCCAGGCCCACGAGGCGGCCGGCGGCCCCTGGCCCGTTTCGCCGCGCACGCGCTCGTCGAAGGTCCGGGCGTCGGCGCTGTCGGCATCCAGGGCCACGACCTGAAAGCCGCGTTTCTCAACCAGCCAGCGGGTGATGGCCGCGCGGGCCCGGAAGAACTCGGAGGCGCCCTCGGCAGCGGCGCCCAGCAGCACGACGCGGGCGTCGCCAAAGCGGTCGAACCTCGCGCCGAACGCCGGGTCGTCGATCTCGGGGAGGGGCTCGGCCGCCGCGATCAGGGCGTTGCGGCGCTCCAGTCCGTGATGCGCATGCTCGACGGAAGGCCGAATGTGGGGCATGGGGCGGCTCCGCGACGCTGCCTTGAGGCAACGTCGGAGCATCCGCGACGTTCCCGGCCGAACGCAGTCAACAGGGTGGCGAAATGACGACCGTCGAGCTGCGCAAGGTCGAGACCGTCTACCAGGGCTACCTGACGGTGATGGTCGCCACCTTCAAGTCGTCGGACGGCGAGACCTTCACCCGGGAGATCGAGCACCACGGCCGCGCGGCCTGTGTGCTTCCCTATGATCCCGAGCGGCGCACGGCGCTGCTGGTCAACCTGCCCCGCGCCCCGGTCATCTGGGCGGGCGGCCCACCCGAGCTGCTGGAAGCGCCCGCCGGCATCGTGGAGAACGAGGATGCCGAGGAGACCGCCATCCGCGAAGCGCTGGAGGAATGTGGCGTCGCCCTGACGCGGTTGGAGGCGATCGGTTCGCCCTTCGCCATGCCCGGGGTGTCGAGCGAGCGCGTGGACCTCTTCCTGGCGCCCTACGCCGCGACCGATCGGACGGGCGCCGGCGGCGGGCTGGCCAGCGAGCACGAGCACATCAGCGTCGAGGAGGTCCCGCTGGACCTGCTGTGGTCATGGGTGGAGCAGCGCCGGATCGAGGACCTGAAGTCGCTGGCGCTGATCCTGGCCCTGCGGGTGCGCCATCCAGACCTGTTCGGGCCGGCATGACCCAGGCCGGCGGGGAAAGACCCTATGCCGGCTGGCTGCTGGCCGAGGCTGATCGCGCCCGACTACTGGTCCGCTTCGCCCCGCGCTACGAGACGGTCGTCGCCCACCACGTGACCCATGCCTACGACCCGCCGCTCCTGGAGCTGCCGCCCGAGGTCTCGGCCGAGATCGCCGGGCTGGCCGATGACGGGGCGGGGGTGCAGGTGCTGGTGGTTCGGGTGGACGGCCGGCACGAGCGGGCCGACGGTTCGACCTATCACGTCACCTGGTCGTTGGGCCCAGAGCGCCGGGCCTGGGAAAGCAACGGGGTTCTGCGCGAGCAGGGCTGGACCGTCGTCGAGCCGCCGGTCCCCGTGCGGCTGGAGCCCATGGTCTTCCGGGCGCCTGGCAGCAGCGCTTCCGAATGAGTGCTAATATATTGGATTTATAGCGTTTTCGAAGCGAATCGAGCGCATCTTGTCCAAGCGCGGCCGTGAGGTCGCGGCCGCGCGGCGGTTCAACGCGCGCGAGGTCGCAGATGCTGGCGTCACCCGAATTCCGCAAGCAGCTCGAAGGCTACGGGCTGACCACGGCCGAGATCCTCTACCACATGCCGGACCATCCGGCCCTGCTGCAGAGCTACATCTGGCAGAACTACGATCTCTTCCCCGAGTTTCCGACCCTCCGGAAGTTCCTGGACTTCTGGGCGCGGACGCTCGATGGCCCTTTGTTCAAGGTGACGGTGGGCCACTGCCGGCTGATCCGGCCGGCCGAGCTGAAGGCCGTCGGCGCCGAGTTCAGGCTGAACTGACGCCGACCCGTCTGAGCCGCCGGGTCAGCGGTACTCGTAGTGGCAGCGCTTCTTCTTGGCCTGGCTCTTGGCGATCTGGTGGCCCGCCACCGCGCCGACGCCGGCGCCGACCAGCGTGCCCTCGGTGCGCGCGCCGTTGCCGGCCACCTGGTTGCCCAGCAGCCCGCCGGCGACCGCGCCGATGACCGTGCCCTTGTTGGCCTGCTTCTTCACGTCCTTGCAGACCAGCACGCGCTTGGCCTCGGCCGGGACGGGAGCGGCGGCCAGGGACAGGCCGGCAAGGCCGAAGACGGCGGCGGCCAGGATACGATTGCGCATGATTTCACTCCTCGTGGCTTCACCGACACGCGAACTGACTCCAACTCGCCAGCGGGCCAGAGGTTGCACGCCCGCTTGTGGCCGGGTGGCGGCTGACGGCATGGTGCGCCGGGCGAAACGGGGGAACAGCGGGTGACGGCAACGACCAGGACAGGGGCGGGCGCGGGCCTCGTCGTCTTCATCTGCTTCCTGATCGCGGCGGTGGAAGGCTACGACATCCAGGCCTTCGGGATCGCCGCGCCCAAGCTGGTTCCCGAACTGGGGCTCAACCCCGCCCAGCAGGGGTGGGCCGCCAGCGTCGCCATGATCGGCCTGGTGATCGGCGCCTTCGTCGGGGGCTGGCTGGCCGACCGGTTCGGCCGCAAGCCGGTGCTGCTGGGCTCGGTGGCGCTGTTCGGGCTCTTCTCGCTGGCGACCGCGGCGTCGCACACCTACGACACCCTGCTGTGGGCGCGGCTCGCCACCGGACTGGGCTTCGGCGGCGCGATGCCCAACCTGATCGCGGTGGCGATGGAGATCAGCCGGCCCGAGCGCCGGACCGCGACGGTGACGGCCATGTTCTGCGGCATGCCGGTGGGGGGCGCCAGCTCGGCCCTGATCGCGCGGCTGGCGGGCGACGGGCTGGAGTGGCGGACGATCTTCGTGGCGGGGGGCATCGTGCCCCTGCTGCTGCTGCCGGTGATCCTGTTCCTGCTGCCCGAGACCCGGCCCGCGCCCGAGCCGGCCGCCGATCGCAATGTGGCCCGCGCGCTGTTCGGCGGCGGCCGCGCCGTCTCCACCGTGCTGGTGTGGGCGGCCTTCATGCTGACCCTGGTGGTGCTGTACCTGGCGCTGAACTGGCTGCCGACGCTGGTGGTGGACAAGGGCCATCCGCCGTCCGAGGGCTTCGCGGCGGCGATGTCGTTCAACATCGCGGGCATCATCGGCTCCCTGGTCATGGGGGCGATCAGCGACCGCTTCGGTTGGCGCTGGCCGCTGGGGATCAGCTACCTGGCGCTGGGCGCGGCGATGGCGGGACTGGCCGCCGCCGACGCGCCGCCCGCGATCTTCGCCCTTTCGGCCGCGGCCGGCTTCCTGGTGATGGGCGCGCAGTTCTCGCTCTACGCCGTGGCGCCGATGCTCTACCCGCCGGCCTTCCGCGCGGTGGGGGCGGGCGCGGCGGTGGGCGTCGGCCGGCTGGGCTCGATCGCCGGCCCGCTGATCGCGGGCGAGCTGCGCAACGCCGGCGCCTCGCCGGGCGAGGTGTTCTTCTCGGTGGCGCCCGTGGCCCTCGCGGCGGCCGTCATCCTCGTGGGCCTGGGGCGGACGACCCGCAAGCTTTCCGAGCCGGGCGGGCAGGACGCCGGCCGCGCCGGCGCGTAGCAAGCTGGCTCACGCCGATCGCAGGAGGGGCCGTTGAGCGCAGTCGACTATCTGATCGTGGGGGCCGGCGCCGTGGGCATGGCCTTCGCCGACCAGCTGCTGACCGAGACCACGGCCACCATGGCCATCGTCGACCGCCGGCACGCGCCCGGCGGGCACTGGAACGACGCCTACCCCTTCGTGCGCCTGCACCAGCCCTCGGCCTTCTATGGCGTCGGTTCGCGGCCCCTGGGGCGCGACCGGATCGACAGCCATGGCTGGAACGCCGGCTACTATGAGTTGGCCTCGGGGCAGGAGGTGGTCGCCTACTACGACCGGCTGATGCGCGAGCGGCTGTTGGCCTCGGGGCGCGTGCGCTACCTGCCGATGTCGGAGCACCTGGGCCAGGGCCGCGTCGCCTCGCACGTGACCGGCGAGGTGCAGGACATCGCCCACCGCAAGCTGGTGGACGCCCGCTGGTCCGAGACCCAGATCCCGGCGCTGCACATGCCGTCGTTCGCGGTGGCCGACGGCGTGCGGCTGGTCCCGCCGGGCGCCTTGCCGCGCGAGGCGCGCGGGCGCCGGGGCTTCGTGGTGCTGGGCGGCGGCAAGACGGCGATGGACGCCTGCGTCTGGCTGCTGGAGATGGGCGTCGACCCGGCGGCGATCCGCTGGGTGCGGCCGCGCGACCTCTGGCTCGCCAACCGCGACTTCACCCAGCCGGGAGACGCCTTCTTCTCACGTCGCGCCGGAGGGCAGGCGGCCACGCTGGAGGCCGCGGCGGCCGCGAACTCGCCCGACGATCTCTTCGATCGCCTCGAGCGCGCCGGAACCCTGGTGCGGCTGGACCCCGAGGTGCGGCCCGGCAAGTTCCGTGGGGCCACGATCTCCACGGGCGAGGTGGCCCTGCTGCGCCAGATCCGCGACGTGATCCGCAAGGGCCGCGTGCTGGAGGTCGAGCGCAACCGCATCGTGCTGGAGGACGGCGAGGTCGCCGCCGACCCGCATCACCTCTATGTGGACTGCACGGCCAACGGCCTGCCGCAGCGGCCCCCGGCGCCGGTGTTCGACGGCGACCTGATCACCCTGCAACGGCTGCGCCCGAACCTGGTGTGCATGAGCGCCGCGCTGATCGCCCACGTCGAGGCCGGCTATCAGGGTGACGCGGCCAAGAACCATCTCTGCCAGGCCTACACCGCGCCCAGCAGCGACCTCGACTGGCTGCGGCAGACCCTGCACGACCTGCGGCTGATGGGCCGCTGGGCCGAGGATCGGGAACTGCGTCGCTGGATCGCCGGGCATCGGCTGATGGGATTCGGCGCGGCGGACGGCGGCGATCCGGCCACGGCGGAGCCGATCCTGGCGCGCATCCGGGACGCGCGGCCCCGGGCTGAGGCCAACCTGGCGCGGCTGCTGGACGAGGCCGACGCGGCGCGCGCCGCCTGACGCGAGCCCCCGTCTGGGTAGCTGATCGTTTGCCTTCGTTCCCGAGCGGCCTCTAAGGTCCAGGTCCGGAGGCGTTCATGCGTATCATACCCTTCGTACTCACGGCCGTGCTGGCCGCTGGTTCCGCCCAGGCCCAGCCGCAGCGACCGCCGGTCCCGCCGGTCGTCCTCGCCCACATGAACGACCTGGACGCCCGCTGCCGGGCGGCGGGCGGCCGTCCCGACGGCGGCCGGTTCGTGTTCGCCCAGGACTTCACCGGCGACGGCCGGCTCGACTACCTCGTGTCGGAGGGGGACTACGCCTGCACGGGCAAGCCGGGGGTCTTCCGGCCCGGCGGCCAGGCGCGGGTGGACATCTATGTGGCCGACGCGCGCGGCCAGGTGCTGCGCAACTACTCCGAGACGCTGATCGCCTACCGCCTGATCGCCGGCCAGCCGGTGAAGGTGCAGGTCGCCCGGCGCGGCGCCGCCTGCGGCGCCGGCGTCGCGCCCACCGCCCAGTGCGCCGCGCAGCTCGCCTGGAACGGCCGCGGCTTCGGCGAGGGCGTCGCCGTGGGCGCGGGGACCACGCCGGGCGGATCGGGGTCTGTCGCCTCGCCGGCTCCGACCGTGGCCGGTGAGGCCGCCTTCCTGGTCCGCTGCCGTCGCGCCTACGTCTCCGCCGAGGCCTCGGCCGCCCGGTGGGCCGACGGCGCCTGCAAGGAGGATTGGAAGAAGGTCGTCGCTTCGGCGCCGGCGGCCGAGTTCCTGCTGAGCGTGCTGCCCGCGCCGGGCGCCCGCCTGACCGCCGAGAGCCTGCGCGCCGCCGCGCCGTCGGTTCGCTGGGCGGCTCGCCCCGCCGACGCCTCCAGTTTCGCCAGCGGCAGGCTCGGCGCCTTCGACATCACCGTGAGCGGCCGCGCCACGCCGGTCTCGGCCAGCGCCGGATGGGCCGCCGTCGGCCAGCCGATCCCCTATGACGTCGTCGAGGCGCTGCGCCAGCGTGGAGCCACGCTGACCCTGGCGTCCTGCGAGAAGCTGGGCGCCGGGGAAGGGACGCGGGTGTTCGCCGGCCACGCGCCGGGCAAGCCGCCGTTCGCGGTGACCATCGAGCAGCGCGAGGCGCCCACCGCCAGCGCCAACAGCTTCTACAGCGCCAGCATCAGCCTGGATGGCCGCGCGCCGGCGCGCGGCTCGACCAGCGGCTGCGACTTCTAGCTTCGGGCCGGGATCGTGAGACCGCGCTGCACGGCCGGCCGCGCCAGCCCCCGCTCGAGCCAGGCCGGCACGTTCTTCAGGGTGTCGAACGCGACCAGGTCGCCGGCCTCGTAGAAGCCGATCAGATTGCGCACCCAGCCCAGCAGCGCGATGTCGGCGATGGTGTAGGCCGCGCCCATGATCCAGTCCCGCCCCTCGAGATGGGCGTCCAGCACCTCCAGCAGGCGACGGCTCTCGGCGACGTAGCGGTCGCGCGGCCGCTTGTCCTCGTACTCGCGGCCCGCGAACTTATGGAAGAAGCCGAGCTGGCCGAACATCGGCCCCGGTCCGCCGACCTGCCACCAGACCCACTGCAGCGTCTGGTAGCGCTGGGCCGGATCGGCCGGCAGCAGCTTGCCGGTCTTCTCGGCCAGGTAGTGCAGGATGGCCCCGGACTCGAAGAGCGCCAGCGGCTTTCCGCCCGGACCGTCCGGGTCGAGGATCGCCGGGATCTTGCCGTTGGGGTTTAGCGACAGGAACTCGGGCGTCTTCTGGTCGTCCTTGCCGAAGTCCACGAGGTGCGGCTCGTACGGCAGGCCGATCTCCTCCAGCATGATCGACACCTTCACCCCGTTGGGCGTCGGCAGCGAATAGAGCTGCAGGCGGTCGGGATGCCGCGCCGGCCAGCGCCGGGTGATGGGGAAGGACGACAGGTCGGTCATGGAGGACTCCGCGCGGCGATGCCCTCACATGGGAAGCCGGCCGCGTGGACGCCAGCCGCCTACTGCGCGCTTTCCACCGAGAGCGTGTCCCGCAGCTCGCGCTTCAGGAACTTACCGCTGGCGTTGCGGGGCAGGGGCTCCTCGCGCAGCCAGATGTAGCGGGGGATCTTGTGCCGGGCGATCAGCCCGCCGACGTGCTGGCGAAGGTCCTCGGCGGTCGCAGAGACGCCGGGACGCAACATCAGCGCCACGCCCACTTCCTCGCCCAGCCGCGCGTCGGGCACGCCGAACACCGAACACTCGGCCACGCCCGGATGCTGGTGCAGGGCCGCCTCGACCTCGGCGCAGTAGATGTTCTCGCCGCCGCGCAGGACCATGTCCTTCTTGCGGTCCACCAGATAGATGAAGGCGTCGTCGTCCAGATAGGCGACGTCGCCCGTGTGCAGCCAGCCGTCGGTGATGGACTCCGCGGTGGCGTCGGGGCGGTTGATGTAGCCCTTGATCACCGACGCGCCCTTCACCCACAGCTCGCCCGGCTGGCCGGGGGGCAGGGTCTGGCCGTCGTCGCCGGTGACCTTGACGTCGAAGGTCGGCATGGCGCGGCCGCAGCTGGCCGGCTTGTCGATGAAGAAGTCGCCCGAGACCGAGGTGATGATCCCGGAGGTCTCGGTCATGCCGTAGCCCGTGTTGGGGCGGGCGGTGGAGACCGCCTCGTCGATCTTGCCCACCAGGTCGGGCTGCAGCTGGGCCCCACCGCCGCCCACGGTCAGCAGGCTGGAGGTGTCGGTGGTGGCGAAGTCGGGGTGGGTGATCAGTTCGCGCGCCATCACGGGCACGCCGCTGACGCTGGTGCAGCGTTCGCGCTCGACCAGCTTGAGCGCCTCGCCGGCGTCCCAGCGGTACATCAGCACCATCTTCCCGCCCGCGGCGGTCGTGGCGTAGGCGCCGCAGTTGTTGGCCGTCACGTGGAACAGCGGCGTGGTGACCAGGGTGACCGGGACCGGTGGGGTGGCCGGCGGCTCGACGCCGGTCGCGCGCTGCACCGCCAGCCCATGCACCGCGCCCGAGAACATCATGTTCATCAGGTTGTTGATGCAGCTGCGGTGGGTGAGCTGGGCGCCCTTCGGGAAGCCCGTCGTGCCCGAGGTGTAGAAGATGCAGAAGTCGCTGTCGGGATCGATCTGGATGTCGGGCGGCGTCGCCGGCCGGGCCACCACCTCGGACCACGGCGTGGCGCCCGCGGGCGCTTCGGCGCGCACCGCCACGAGGCGGATGTCGCCCAGCATGCCCGGCTGCTCCTGGATCCGGGCGATCCGCTCGGCGTCGGCGATCAGCACCTTGGGCGCGGCGTCGGTCAGGCCATAGGCCATCTCGGCGGCGGTCCACCAGGCGTTCATGCCCACGATGGTCGCGCCCATGATCGCGCAGGCCCAGTAAGCCAGCATCCATTCGGGATAGTTGCGCATGGCCACCGCCACCCGGTCGCCTGGCCCGACGCCCTGGGCCGAGAGCCAGGCGGCGAGCGCGCCGACCAACTGGTGCGCCTGCGCATAGGTGATCCGCTCGTCGCCGTAGACCAGATAGTCCCGATCGGCGAAGGCGGCGGTGGACAGCCACAGGGCGCGCACGTCCGGCGGCGCGTTCCTGAAGGTCTTGATCGGCACGCCCCGGACCGGGACCTCCTGGATCTCGAACGGCTGCCCCGCCGCCGTCAGCTCCGCCCAGGCCCGATCCAGTTCAGCGTAGTGCATGCACATCCTCCCGCGGCGCCTCTGCGGGCGTCGTCACGCGGACAGGATACAGGCTTGCCGCGACGGGAGGAGAGGCTTCGTCTCGCTTTATCGAGACGAAGTGGGCCGGCTTTCAAGGATGGCGGAGAGGGTGGGATTCGAACCCACGATACGCTTTCACGTACGCCGCATTTCGAGTGCGGTACATTCAACCACTCTGCCACCTCTCCGGAGCCGGCGACGGGGGCCTCTGAGGGCGTCCCGCTGAGCGAGCGCGCGTTCTACTCATCTCGGCGCCGTCACGCAACTGCGTTGTGAGGTCGCGACGTCAGCGTGGGTAGAGGATCATCTGGGTGCAGCGGAACACGGCCATGACCTTGCCCGTCGTGGCGTTGGTCGCCTCGGCGTCCCAGACCTGGGTCATGCGGCCGCCGTGCAGCAGGCGGGCCTCGCAGGCGACCGTCTCGCCCTCCCTGGCGGTGCCCAGGTAGTTGGTCTTGATCTCGATGGTGGTGAAGCCGCTGGCGCCCTCGGGCAGGGCGGCCACGCAGCCATAGCCGCAGGCGCTGTCCACCAGGGCCACGATCGAGGCCGCGTGCAGGAAGCCGTTGGGCGCCATGTGGCCCCGGGTGACCACGAAGCGGCCGGCGGCGTGGCCGTTGGAGACGTCCTCCCATTCGATGCCCAGTTCACCGGGCAGCGTGCCCTTCTGGCGTTCCTGGAACAGGGCGGCCTGGTTGCCTTCCATCATGGTTGCACCTCCTGGAGACGTGACCGGGCGCGCACGGCCATCGAGGCCAGCGCCACGGCGCACAGTGTTTCGAGCCCATCCTTCACCACATGGACCCTGGCTTCGACGGGAATGAGCGTGCGGCCGGCCTTGATGACCTCGGCGCGGCAGATCAACCGCTCGCCCAGGCCGGGAGCCACGAAGTTCAGCTTGTATTCGGCGGTGAGGACGGTGTCGCCGTCGCGCAGCACGGTCGCCGAGGCGGCGCCGTGGCGTCGTCCACGAGAAAGCCGATCGCTCCGCCGTGGAAGAAGCCGTTCTGCTGCGCCACCTCCTTGCGGAACGGCAGCGAGAGCGTGACCCGGCCAGGGGCGATCTCGTCGATCTCCACCCCCAGGTGATGCAGCATGCCCTGCGCGCCCAGGCCGGCGCGGATGTTCCGCACGGCGAGGGCGAAGTCGTCGGTCGCGGCGTCGGTCAAGGAAGGCCCCTTCGGCTGTCGTGCCGCTTCACGTGGGAAGCTGACGCCACGACAGCCAAGGGGCGGGGGCGCTTACCCCACGAAGATCCAGTTGCCGGTGAGCGAGGTCATGGAAACGCCGACCAGCACGACCTGGCCGCCGCCGTTCATGCTGATCACCGTGTCGGCGCCGGACTGGGCGACGGTGTAGGTCGTCCCGGGATCGAGGCGCACGCGGTCGCCCTCGGCGAGGCTGAAGTCCATGACCCGGTCCAGGCCCGCGTCGCCGAAGCTGTGGAAGTCGTCGGCGCCGGAGCCGCCCCAGACCGTGTCGTCGCCCTTGTCGCCCGAGACATAGTCGTCGCCGGCCCCGCCGCGCACGATGTCGTTGTCCTGGCCGCCACGGACGATGTCGGCGCCCGCCCCGCCGTCGCAGGTGTCGGCGCCGAGGTTGCCGTAGACGAGGTTCGCGCCATCGCCGCCCTGGACGCTGTCGTTGTCCCGGCCGCCCACGACCCAGTCGTCGCCGCCGCCGGAGACCACGGTGTCGTTGCCCATGTTGCCGTTGATGTCGTCGAAGCCCGTGCCCCCGACGATCGAGTCGTCACCCTCGTCGCCACGCAGGTAGTTCACGCCGCTGCCGCCGGTGATCGTGTCGTTGCCGGCGTAGCCGCGCAGGGTGTCGGCCACGGCCGAGCCCACGATGCTGTCGGCGCCCCCGAGGATGGTGCTGCGGGCCGCCTCGTTGTCGTTGGTGTTAACCCACTGCAGGAACGTCGCCACGGGCACCGAGAAGTTGGAGACCTCGAAGACGGTGTTGCCGTTCAGGGTCTCCTTCCAGGCGTTCAGCGTCCCGCCCGTGATGTTGGAGCCGGTGTAGGTGAACTGGCCGGTGAACTCCTCGACCCAGGGCAGGTCGTTCAGGACCAGCCGCGTTGCGGTCGCGGTGACGACCGTTCCCAGCAGCAGGTCGGTGATGCTGAGCGTGTCCACGCTGATGCCGGCCGCGCCGGCCACGAGAAGCGCCATGTTGGAGAACCCCCGGGAAGATACTGATTCCGCGGACCGTATCGGCGGGCATCCGGGGCTCGCCTCCCCAAAATAGGGGAGGGGAACTGGTATTTTCGAAGCTTAGTTAATCAAATGTTTCAGTCGCTTCGGGCCCGCCGCCACTATTCTGCAGCAGCGACGCCAGTTGGGATTGACGATTGCGGCCGGTCTTGGCGAACACTGATTTGAGATGTGTGCGGATTGTACTTTCAGCGACGCCCTGCGCCTCGGCGCACGACGCCACGGTGCCGCCGTCGACCAGATGAAGCGTGACGCCGATCTCCTTGGGGCTGAGGTTCCAGCCGTCACGCAGCAGGCGCTCGCGGTGCGCGTCGGCGCGTTCCAGGGCCTCGGCGAGGGCGTCGACCAGCCCCTTGAGGTTCGGGTCGCCGGCCGCCATGGCCGCCTTCAGCCGTGGGGCGATGCTGGGATAGATCCGCCCATAGGCCTGAGCCTGTTCAAGCAGGCGTTGGTGGATGCGCTCGTCGTCGCTCATCATCTCACCATAGGGCTGAGTCGGGTGCGGGTATGAGCGTAACGCGTGGCGTGGGGGCTTTGTCGCCCGGTCGGCTCGACATCCAGCAGATGGATCGTCCGGCGGGCAATCCGCTGAAGGCCCTGGCGCGCCGCGCCGCCAACCGCGCCATGCAGCGGCTGGTCACCGCGTCCATGCGCGGCGTCCTGGCCGCGGAGGCGCAGGGGCCACAGGCCCTGCTCCGCGAAACCGAGCGCCAGCGTCGGATCCACATGCGGTTCGATGCGCCGGTGGTGGCGCGCGTGGACGCCGAGGCGATCCGCCAGCTGGGTCCGGGGGCGGACCTGCCGCCGCCGCCCGCTCCGGCCGAATGGTTCGCACCGCGCTCCGCCGTGCCGCGCGGTGTGGTCTTCTACGTCCACGGCGGTTCGTTCGTGGCGGAGCGTTCGCCCCGCATCACGCACCTGGTCGCCAGGTTCGCCGCGGCGGCGGAGGCCCGCGTCTTCGCGCCGAGCTATCGCCTCGCACCTGAGAATCCCTGCCCGGCGGCGGTGGAAGACATCGTCGCGGCCTGGGCCTGGCAGTGCGAGACCGCGCCCGACGAGCCGGTGGTCGCCCTGGCGGAGTCGGCCGGCGCGGGCATCCTGCTGGCGGCGTTGCAGGCCGCCGCCGCCCGGGGCTTGCCGCGTCCCGCGGGGCTGGTGCTGCTGTCGCCGTGGGTGGACCTCTCGTTGCAGAGCTGGTCGGTGACCGCCGCGTCGCTGCTGGCCACCACGCCCTACACCATGGAGAGTCTGGCGCTGATGGCGCGGTTCTATCTGAACGGGCGCGCGGCCACCGACCCGGTGGCCTCCCCGATCTTCGGCCGGTTCGACGGGTTCCCGCCGACCCTGATCCACGCCAGCCGGGGCGACATTCTCTACGACGACGCGGTGCGTCTCGCCGAGGCGATGCGCGACCGGGGCTGCGACCTGACCGTCCGCCTGTGGGCCGAGGAGACACACGTCTGGGAGCGGATGCAGACGCCCAAGGCGCGCCAGTCCATCACCCTCGCCGCCGACTTCATCCGCCGCCGGCTGGACGCCGCAGTGGAGCACTGACGCCGCCTAACCCTACGTACAATTGGCGCCGCTCCGCCGCCGGGCTAAGCCCGTACCGGTTGTTCGGGGAGGTCGCATGAGCATCAAGGGCAAGGCCTATATCGTCGGGGCCTACGAGCATCCGACCCGCGACGCGCCGGACAAGACGACGGCCCAACTGCACGCCGAGTCGGCCAAGGGCGCGTTGGAGGACGCGGGCCTGACGTTCGACGATGTCGACGGCTACTTCTGCGCCGGGGACGCCCCCGGGTTCGGCGCCATGTCGATGCTCGACTACATGGGCCTGAAGAACCTGCGCCACATGGACACCACCGAGACCGGCGGCTCGTCCTACATCCTGCACGTCGGCCATGCGGCCCAGGCGATCGCGGCGGGCAAGTGCAAGGTGGCGCTGATCACCCTGGCCGGCCGGCCCCGCAATGGCGGCGGACGCCCAGGCCCCAGCGCGCGGCCCGGCCCCACCGGCCTCACCGACGGCGACCCCGGCGCCGGCTTCGAGAACATCTACGGCGGGTCGAC
The DNA here is from genome assembly GCA_040752615.1 of Pseudomonadota bacterium. Lineage (GTDB taxonomy): Bacteria > Pseudomonadota > Alphaproteobacteria > Caulobacterales > Caulobacteraceae > Phenylobacterium. Next base: position 36,213 of record JBFMGV010000029.1, read on the forward strand.
CCACAACACTTACGGCATGTGCGCCATGCGCCACATGCACGAGTACGGCACCACCTCGGAACAGCTCGCCTGGATCAAGGTGGCGGCCAGCCATCACGCCCAGTGGAACGAGCACGCCTTCCTCAAGAACGTGGTGACGGTCGAGGAGGTTGTGAACTCGCGGATGATCTCCGATCCGCTGCACCTGCTGGACTGCTGCGTGGTGACCGACGGCGGCGGCGCGCTGGTCGTGGTGGCCCCCGAGATCGCCAGGCGCCTGAACCGGCCGCGCGTGCGGGTGCTGGGCGCCGGCGAGGCGCCGAAGGTGCAGCAGGGCGGCAAGCTGGACCTCACCTACTCCGGCGCCGTCTGGTCGGGCCCCAGGGCCTTCGAGGAGGCCGGCGTCACGCCGACCGACATCAAATACGCCTCGATCTACGACAGCTTCACCATCACCGTGCTGATGCAGATCGAGGACCTCGGCTTCTGCAAGAAGGGCGAGGGCGGCAAGTTCGTCGCCGACGGGAACCTGATCTCGGGCGTCGGCAAGCTGCCGTTCAACACGGACGGCGGCGGCCTCTGCAACAACCACCCCACGAACCGGGGCGGCATCACCAAGGTGATCGAAGCGGTGCGCCAGCTTCGCGGGGAGGCCCACCCGAAGGTGCAGGTCCCGAACTGCGATCTCGCCATCGCCCATGGCACGGGCGGGTCGCTGGGCGTTCGCCACGGCGCGGCGACCGTCATCCTCGAGCGGGAGGCCTGATCCCCATGTCCGACGACCTGATGACCCGGCCGGTCTCGGCCCCCGCCGTGACCCTGGAGACCAAGCCGTTCTTCGACGCGGCGGCCGAGGGACGCTTCCTGATCAAGCGCTGCACCGCCTGTGGCGAGGCCCACTGGTACCCTCGCGCCATGTGCCCCTTCTGTCACTCCGACCAGACGGTGTGGGAGGAGAGCCCGGGCGAGGGCGTGGTCTACAGCTTCTCGATCATGCGCAAGTCGCCCAGCGGCCCCTATGCCCTGGCCTATGTGACCCTCGACGAGGGGCCGAACATGCTGACCAATATCGTCGACGTGGCGCCCGGCGACCTGAAGATCGGGCAGCGGGTGAAGGTGAGGTTGCAGCCGACCGAGGGCGGCCCCCCGGTTCCGGTCTTCGTGCCGGTCTAGCCGCGCCTGACAGGTTTGTGAGGCTGGGGCGAGCGCGCCGTCAGGTTCGCGCGCCAGGGTGAGGCGTCGCGGCGGAGCGACGTAACCAGGCAGCACGATGCCAGCCATAGGTCCTCGCAGCCGGATCGCCGGCCTCGTGGCGTTCTGCGTCCTGGCGGCCGCGATCCTGCTCCTGGCGCTGGGTCCTTTCGGCTCGGCGGTGGTGGAGGCGCCCGCCCACGCGCCAGGCGACACGCTCGCGATCCTCTATTCCGGCGACGGCGGCTGGGCGCCCCTGGACCGGGGCGTGGTCAGGGCGCTGGCGACCCGAGGCGTCCCGGTCGTGGGCGTGAACTCGGTGCGCTACTTCTGGACGGCGCGGACGCCCGAGGCCGGGGCGGACGACCTGGCGGACCTCGCGCGCAGGTACATGGCCGCGTGGGGTCGGCGCAGGTTGGTGCTCATCGGCTATTCGTTCGGCGCCGGCGCCCTGCCGCCGCTCGTCGCCGACCTGCCCTCCGACGTGAAGGCGCGCATCCGTTACGTGGCGCTGGTCAGTCCCGAACCGGCCGGCGTGTTGCGCTTCAGGCCTTCAGGATGGCTTGGCCGGACTGACGCCACGGCGTTTCCGCTCGCGCCGGCGGTCGCGCGGCTGGGCGGGTTGCGCGTGGCCTGCCTCTATGGCGCGGCCGAGCGGCGCCCCGGTTGCCGGACCCTGCCCAGGGGCGCGGCGGTGACGGTGAAACTGCCGGGCGGCCACCACTTCGGGGGCGACTTCTCCGGCCTGGCCGAGGCGATCTTCAGGCTTGGAGCGTCTTGGCCTCGGCCGTCAGGCGCGCGATGAGCGGCGCGGCCTGCCGCGGATCGGTGAGGTGATGCTTCCGCAGGTGGGCCAGGGCCGGGTCGGCCATCTCGACGGCGATCCGCGCGCGCCGCTGCGCCCAGGTGTCCCAGGCCCAGCGGATCGGATGCTCCGGGTCCAGCCAGCGCATGAAGGTCTCGCTGTTGCCCGTGCCGGGCCAAAGCTCCTTGCCGCTCCAGGCGCGGTCGAACGAGCGGCGGATGACGCGACTCATCACCACCCGGCGCGGATAGTCCAGCCACACGGCGTGGGTGGCGCGGGCCAGGATGATCGGGCGGACCTTGGAGTAGTTGCCGCAACTGACCCACGCCTCGTCGGCCGCCGCCGCCGCGACCCGGCGCTGGAACTCCTCGGGGTCGTTGCGGTGCAGGTCGTACCAGTTGGGCAGCCAGTTGATGGCGTCCAACTGGATGTGCCGGACGCCGATGGCCTCCGCCAGCCTCCCGGCGAAGGTGGTCTTGCCCGAACCTGATGTCCCGCTGACGGTCACGCGCATGCCGTTCCAGCCTCCCGCCGGCTCGATGAGCACGGCGGCGACCGCCAGGCAACAGGCGGTGATGAACCGGTGCGGTGCGGCGGCGCGGCGGCTCAGGCCTCCTCGCCCTCGCTCACCTCGGCCAGGATCTCGTCGGTGTGCTCGCCCAGCTTCGGCGGGTGACGGCGGATGTTGGCCGGGCTCTTGGAGAACTTCACCGGCGGCTTGATCGCGCGATAGCGGCCCAGGTCCGGGTGTTCGTAGGTCTCGAAGAAGCCGGTGGCCTGCAGGTGCGGATCGTCGTCGATGTCGGCGAGGGTGTTCGTCTTCACCACCGGGATCGACAGCGGCTTCAGGATGTCCAGCCACTCCTGGGTCGTCTTGGTCGCCGCCGCCTGCTCGATCAGGCCGTACAGCTCCTTGGTGTGCCTGGCCCGGGTGGAGTAGTCGGCGAAGCGCGGGTCGTTCTTCACCTGCTCGCCATAGCCGGCCGCGTCGAAGAACTGATCCCACTGCTTGTCGGTGTAGGGCAGCAGGCCGATGTAGCCGTCCTTGGTGGCGAACGGCTTGCGGTTGGGGTTGATCACCCGCTGGTAGCCCCACTGGCCGGTCGGCGGGTCGAAGGTGTGATCGTAGAGGTGCTCCACCAGCAGGAAGCTGGTCACGCACTCGAACATCGGCACTTCCACGAACTGGCCCTCGCCGGTCCGCGCCTTGTGCAGCAGGGCGGCGGTCACCGCCTGCGAGAAGAACAGGCCCGAGACCTTGTCCGCCACCAGGGTCGGCAGGATGCGCGGCACAGGATTGCCGTCGGTGCGCGGCAGGATGTCGGCCATTCCCGAGGCCGACTGGATCAGGTCGTCGTAGGCCGGCTCGCCCGCGTAGGGACCGTCCGAGCCGTAGCCGGCGGCGTGGACGAAGATGATGTCGGGCTTGATGGCGGCGACGTCCTCGTAGCTCAGGCCCAACCGCTTCATGCCGTCGTAGCGGATCGAGCTGGCGATCACGTCGCAGGTCTTGATCAGCCGCCGCAGGGCGCGCTTGGCGCTCTCCTGCTTCATGTCGAGGACGATCGAGCGCTTGTTGCGGTTGATGGTCAGGAAGATGGGGCCCATGCCCTTGGGCGAGCCCTCGGGCATGTGGCCGGCCCAGCGCATGATGTCGCCGCCCTCGCCGCGGCCCGAGCCGGGGTCTTCGACCTTGATCACGTCCGCGCCCTGGTCCGCCAGGATCTGCACGCCATAGGCGCCGTTGACCACGCTGGTCATGTCGAGGATGCGGACGCCCTGCAGCGGTCCGGTCGCCTTGTCGGCCAGGGTCTTGGCGCCCATGGTTCTCCCTACTCCTGTCTAGCCGTGCTCGAGCCGCAGGATCATGCCCTGCAGCTCCTCCACGATCATGTCCTTCTTGTCCTCCAGCCGCTCGACCCGGCCGGCGACGCCGACCGCGAAGACCCGGCCGAACGGCCCCTTCGGCAGGGCCGCGCCGATGATGCCGAGGCCTGGCGAGATGCTGTTCCTTGAGAAGGCATAGCCCCGGGCGCGCACCTCGTTGACCCGCGCCATCAGGTCCTCCCGGCTCTGGGTCGCGCCCTCGCCCGAGGCGTTGATACGACGGCGCAGCCGCTCGATCTCGGCGTCGGTCTTACCGGAAAGTAGGACCAGGCCCAGGCCGGAGCGCGCCAGCGGCCGGCGGGTACCGGGGGGCGCGCGGAACTGCAGCGGCTCGGCGGAGTGGATCAGGTGGACATACTGGGCGTGCAGGTCGCTCTGCACGGCCAGCACGACCGTCTCGCCGATCCGTTGATGCAGGGTCTCGAGGGCCGGCAGCAGGGGCCCGTCCCCGAACAGGGCGCCCGGCACCCAAGAGCCGAGGGCCGCGATCCGCATGGTGGGAAAGTAGGTCCGCCGCTCGCGGTCGTAGTCGAGGTAGCCGAGCGCCACGAGCGACTTCATCAGGGCCGAGCCGCTGGAGGTGGGATAGGCCAGTTCCTCCAGGATCTCCTTGAGGGCGAGCGGACGCCGATGGCGGCTGAAGAGCTCGAGGATCTCCAGCGCCCGTTTCGCCGACTTGACCGCATCCTCGGCCAAAACACCCGCTCCAGTTCGACATGTGGCGGCATCATCCACATATGTGGAAATCTGATCCACATATGGGCCAATGCCTCAAGGCCTAGTATCCGTTCGCGAGGGCCTGTTCAATGGCCGCAACGATACGGGGAAACGCTCATGGACTTTGAGCTGGCCGAAGAGCATCGGATGCTCCGCGACCTGGTGGCGAACTTCGTCCGCGACGAACTCATGCCGCTGGAAGCCGACGTCATGGCGCGGGAGGCCGAGGGCAAGGGCCTCTATCTGGACGCCGCCACCCAGGAACGCCTGGACGCCAAGTCGCATGAGCTGGGCCTGTTCGGCCTGGACGCGCCCGAGGACGTGGGCGGGTCCGACCTGCCGATGGTGGCGATGGTGGGGGTCGAGGAGGAGATCGGCCGAACCGTCACGCCCTACACCCTGCCGCCGGACAGCCCGAACCTGCGGATGCTGATGCAGACGGTGAACGAGCGCCAGCGGCAGGCCTACCTGGCCCCGTACGTCGCCGGTAAGACCGTGTCGGCCATCGGTATTTCCGAGCCGGGCGCGGGCTCGGATCCCGCAGCCATGACCACCCGGGCCGTCCGCGACGGCGACGACTGGATCATCAACGGCCGGAAGATCTGGATCACCCGGGCCCAGGACGCCGACTTCACGATCCTGATGGCGGTGACCGACGTCGAGAAGGGCGCGCGGGGCGGGATCACCGCCTTCCTGGTCGACAAGGGCACGCCCGGCTTCAACGTCCTGCGCCGGATCCCGATGCTGGGCGGGCAGTACACCTATGAGGTGGCGCTGGAGGATTGCCGGGTCGAGGGCTGGAAGCTGCTGGGCCAGGAGGGGCAGGGCTTCGCGCCGATGCAGACCCGCCTGGGCACGCGCCGCATCCAGATGGCGGCCTGGTCCATCGGCATGGCCCAGCGCGCCATGGAGATGGTCATCGAGTACGCCCCGCAGCGGAAGACCTTCGGCATGCCGCTCAGCGAGCGCCAGGCCATCCAGTTCTGGATCGCCGAGGCCGCCACCAAGATCCACGCCGCGCGGCTGATGACCTACGACTGCGCCTGGAAGCTGGATCAGGGGCGTGACGTCCGCTCCGAGATCAGCATGATCAAGTGGTACGCCACCGAAATGGCCTACGAGACCCTGGACCGCGCCATGCAGGCGTTCGGCGCCATGGGTATGACCAAGGAACTACCGCTGCAGCTGATGCAAGCGAAGCTGCGCACGATGCGGATCTACGATGGCCCGACCGAGGTCCATAAGTGGGTCGTGGCCAGGAACCTGTTGGGGACGAGACGATGAAAGAAGCTTACGGCGACCATGTGAAGGTCGCGCTGGTCGGGCACGTGGCGGTGGTCACCCTGGATCGCCCGCCGCACAACTTCGTCTCGGTGGAGTTCATGGCCGACCTGGCCGACGCCATGGAGGCGGCCGACGCCTCGAGCGCGGCGCGCGCCATCGTGCTGCAGTCCGAGGGCAAGACCTTCTCGGGCGGCGCCGACTTCGCATCGCCCACCGACAAGGTGGCCAGCGGCATGGACGGCGTGAACGCGCTGTACGACCAGGCGGTCCGCCTGTTCTCGGTGGCGACGCCGATCGTGGCGGCCGTGCAGGGCTCGGCCGTGGGCGCTGGCCTGGGCCTGGCGCTGGTGGCCGACTTCCGGGTCGCCGCGCCGGAAGCGCGCTTCGCGGCTAACTTCGTGAAGCTGTCGTTCCACCCGGGCTTCGGCCTGACCCATACCCTGCCGCGTCTGGTGGGCCAGCAGCGCGCCGCGCTGATGTTCCTCACCGGCCGCCGCATCAAGGCCGAGGAAGGCCTGGCCTGGGGTCTGGTGGACGAGGTGGTTCCGGCCGACGAGCTGCGGGCCGCGGCCCTGAAGCTGGCGGCCGAGATCGCCGAGAACGCGCCCCTGGCCGTGGCGGCCACCCGCAAGACCCTGCGCGCCAAGCTGGCCGCCGACGTGCGGGCCCAGACCGGCGTCGAGCACGCCGAACAGGCGATCCTGCGGGCCACCGAGGACTTCGCCGAGGGCGTGCGCTCGGTGGCCGAGCGTCGACCCGGGAACTTCGTGGGGCGCTGACGATGCGCGCGGCCTTCCTCGCCGCCCCACTTCTCCTCTCGGCGCTGATCGCCGTCGCCTCGCCGGCGGCGGCCCAGCGCGCGGCGGTGGAGGTGCGCACGCGCCCCGACGCGGTCGGCGATCTCTACCGCTACCGCAGCGAGGCGAAGTACGCCGAGACCAACAGCGACGGCTCGGCGACCCAGGCCAACACCCAGGTCTTCGACATCGAGGTCCTGGGCGTCACCGAGGACGGGCTGCGCCTGCGTTACACCCTGCGCGAGGCCAGCCTGACCGACACGTCGGGCCCGTCGATGGAGACCGCGCTGAAGGCGCTGATCGGCATCCCGCTGGACTTTCAGCTCCGGGCCGACGGCGCGCTGGTCGGCCTCGAGAACTGGGCGGGGTTCAAGGCCAAGGTGCTGGCCGCGGTGGACGCCGCGCTGCCGGCCCAGGATCCGATCCGGAACACCTATCACCAGCGCTTCGGCCAGCAGCCGATGTACGCGGCCCAGGACATGGTGCTGGGCGACGTGCGCCTGCTGGCGATCATGGAGCCGAAGGGCGCGGCGCCGGTGGGCATGAGCGAGGTCACCGACGATCGCCGCACGCCGCCCGGCCGGGCGCTGTCCGACGTGAAGGAGATCAAGCCCGGCTGCACCGTGCGCATCGTTCGCGTGGCGGTGGGCGGGGCCAGCGGCATCCGGCAGGACTTCACGACCGAGGCGCTGCTGTCGGTACAGGACGGACGCGTCATCAGCCTGACCCAGAAGCGGGTGGAGCGGGCCGGCGGGGCCTCGGTGGACGAGAGCGTGACGATGCGGCGGCTGAGCGCGGTTCCGGCCTGCTGACCCTCAGCCCGCGTCGGACAAGGCGCGCCGGACCGTGATGACCAGCAGGGCCGCCAGCACCAGCGGCGCGACCGGAATGCCCGCCTGCATGGCGGTGATGCGCGAGATCAGGGGCAGCACATAAGCCAGCAGGAGAACAATCTTCTCCCAGGAGCGGAACCCCGCCGCCTGCCCCCGCGCCAGCATCCAGGCCAGCGGTATGGCCGCCAGGACGAGGTCGTAGTCCAGGAGGTAGGGGCCGGTCAGCAGGGTGGCGGCGACGAGGACAGGGCCCAGCCCGCGCGCGTCGGGCCGCCGCCAGGCGACGACGGCGACCGTGGCGGCGGCGGCGAGGCCGGCGGCGATCTGCAGCCCGTACGCCGTGGCGAGTCCCGCGCCCAGCAGCCGTGCGGCGCCGAACAGGCTCTGGAGCTTCGCCGGGTCGAGCAGGCCCTGCTCCACGATCACGCGCTGGGCGTCGAGTTGCGCGGGCAGGGCGCGCCAGACGTCGGTCCCGAACACCAGCGCCGAGACGACGACGAGCGTCGTGAACGACACACCGGCGCCGGCGACGGCGCGCCAGTTGCGGCTGGCCAGCAGGGCGACGGGGATCAGCACGCCCAGGTGCGGCTTCATCACGAGGGCGCCCAGCAGGAGGCCGGCGAGGATGTCGCGGTGTCCGAGCAGCAGGGTCCCGCCGGCGAACAGGGCGGTGGTCAGGAACGCGGTCTGGCCGTGGGCGAGGTTGATGACCACGGCCGGGAAGGCCAGCGCGGCGACGCGGGAGCCGCCGGCAGAGGGCATCCAGCCGCGGATCGCCCGCACATAGGCATAGCCGCTCGCCGTAACCCAGGCGGCCAGGGCGGGCAGGTAGGGGACGAGCCCGAACGGCAGGCACAGCAGCAGGAAGGTCGGCGGATAGGGGAACGGCGCGTAGCCCACGTCGACGCCGCCGAACGCCGCCGTCTGAACCGGCGCGAGGCGCGCTGCGTCATAGACCGATGCGGCGGGGCCGCCGAGCGCGGCCTTCGCCGCGCTCCAGAAGGCGAGGAAGTCCGTGCCCAGCGGCTTGCCCGTGGGGTCCAGGCCCCGGTTCGCCAGGGCGAGGGCGGTGAAGGCGACGACGCCGACCGCGGTGACGGCCGCCAGGATCCGCACCCAGGCGGTGGCGCGCGGCCCGTCCAGCCAGGGCAGGTCCGCGATCGCGGCGTGGGCGCGGGACGGCGTCGACATCGGCGCCATCCTGCCGGTCGGCCGTGGAGGAAAGGTGAAGCGTCAGCCGTCGCTGAAGCGCACGCCGGCCGCCGCCTCGCACTCGGCGGCGAGCTCGCGGAACAGCAGCGAAAGGATCACCAGCGCCCGGCCCTCGACGTCGGCCGCCTCGGCGCCCGGATGCCAGTCGACGTTGATGTCGAAGGCCAGTTCGGGGATCAGGCTGTTGTTCGCCAGGACGCTGACGGTCGCCGAACCCGGCTCGCCGGGTCGGGCCGCCGCGGCGACCGTCCAGCGCAGCTGGGGCGCGTCGGTCACAGCCGGCCCATCTGTTCGAGTTCGCGGGCGCAGCCGACGATGGCCGGATAGGGGTGGGTGACCAGGAAGGTCGGGATCGTCTGCACGAAGTCGGAGAGACGACCCTTGTCCTCGAAGCGCGCGCGGAACGGTCCGGCCGCCAGGCGTTCGGCGATGCGCGGGGCGATGCCGCCCGAGACATAGACCCCGCCGCGCGCGCCGAAGGTCAGGGCCAGGTCGCCGGCCACCGAGCCCAGGATGCCGCCGAACCGATCGAGGGTCTCGCCCGCCAGGGGGTCGCCCACCAGGCCTTCGGTGGTGACGGCGGTCTCGTCGGCGAGCGCCGCCGCCTGACCCCGCACGGCGGCCAGGGCGGTGTAGAGGTCGTAGAGCCCCTGGCCGGACAGCAGCCGCTCGATCGAGACGCGGCCGTACTGCGCCTTGAGCCGGCGCCACACCTCGACCTCCACCTCGTCGGTCGGGGCGAAGGCGGCGTGCCCGCCCTCGGTGGCGATGGCGATGTCGCCGCGCTCGCTGCGGGCCAGGCCGGCGACGCCGAACCCGGTGCCGGCGCCCAGGGCGACGATGGGGCAGTTGTGCGCGCCCTTGCCCAGTTTCGAGCCCAGTTCACGCAGGTCCGCGCCTTCCAGCAGCGGGCAGGCCAGGGCCTGGGCGGCGAAGTCGTTGATCAACTTCACCGCCTCGAACTCGAAGTGCGCCAGCAGGTCGCCCTCGGACACCCGCCAGTCGAGGTTGGTGAACTCGATCTCGCCGTCGACCACGGGGCCGGCCACGGCGATCACCGCGCGCGGCGGCCGCTTCTTGCCGACGGTGGTCTCCAGGTACTCCACGATGATCGCGTCGAGGCTGGGGTACTCCTTGCAGGGGAAGCTGCGCGGGTGGCGGACGTGGCCCTGGGCGTCGACCAGGGCGAAGCGCGCGTTCGTGCCGCCGACGTCGCCGACGAGCCCGTTCCAGTGGGTGCGCATCAGGCGGCCTCGAACAGGGCGCAGGCGCCGGTGTCGGCCGGGCCCGCGGCCCTGCGCATCCAGCCGAACAGCTCACGGCCGTAGCCCGAGCCGGACGGCGGGCAGACGGCCCGCTCGCGCGACATCAGCTCGCGCGGGTCCAGCTTGATGTCCAGGACGCCGGCCTCGGCGTCGAGGCGGATGATGTCGCCGTTTTGGACGTAGGCCAGCGGCCCGCCGCCCGCGGCCTCGGGCGTCACGTGGATCGCGGCCGGCACCTTGCCGCTGGCGCCGGACATGCGTCCGTCGGTGACCAGGGCCACCTTGAAGCCCTTGTCGAGCTGTACGCCCAGCGGCGGCGTCAGGGAGTGCAGTTCCGGCATGCCGTTGGCCTGCGGTCCCTGGAAGCGGACGACGGCCACGAAGTCGCGGTTCAGCTCACCGCGCTTGTGGGCGGCCAACAGCTGTTCCTGGTCGTCGAACACCAGGGCGGGCGCCTCGATGATCCGGTGCTCGGGCTTCACGGCCGAGGTCTTGATCACCCCACGGCCCAGGGCGCCGGTGACGATGCGCATGCCGCCCTCGGACTGGAAGGGGTTGTCGGCGGGCCGCAGGATCTCGGCGTCCAGGCTGGCGGCGGGCCCGTCGCGCCAGACGAGCTGACCGCCGTCCAGGAACGGCTCCTGCTGGTAGCGGCGCAGGCCCTCGCCGGCCACGGTGCGCACGTCCTCGTGCGCCAGGCCGAAGTCGAGCAACTGGCGGGTGACGTAGGCCATGCCGCCGGCGGCATGGAACGCGTTCACGTCCTCGGTCCCGTTGGGATAGACCCGGGCGATCAGCGGCGTGACATGGCTGAGGTCGTTGAAATCCTCCCAGGTCACCAGAATGCCCGCCGCCCGCGCCATGGCCAGGATGTGCAGGGTGTGGTTCGTCGAGCCGCCCGTGGCCAGCAGGCCGGCCATGGCGTTCACCAGGCTCTTCTCGTCGATCACCGCCGAGAACGGAATGTAGTCGTTGCCGCCGTCGCGGATCTCGATCGCCCGCCGCGCGGTCTGGGCGGTCAGGGCGTCGCGCAGCGGTGTGTTCGGCGAGATGAAGGCCGCGCCCGGCAGGTGCAGGCCGGTCATCTCCATCATCATCTGGTTGGAGTTGGCGGTGCCGTAGAAGGTGCAGGTGCCCGGCCCGTGGTAGCTCTTCATCTCGCTGTCGAGCAGTTCCTCGCGGGTCGCCTTGCCCTCGGCGAAGAGCGCGCGGGTGCGGGCCTTCTCGGCGTTGGAGATTCCCGAGCTCATCGGGCCGCCGGGCACGAAGATCGTCGGCAGGTGGCCGAACGACGCCGCGCCCATGAAGAGGCCCGGCACGATCTTGTCGCAGATGCCCAGCATCAGGGCCGCGTCGAAGGCGTCGTGGGTCAGGGCGATGGCGGTCGCCATGGCGATGGTGTCGCGCGAGAACAGCGACAGCTCCATGCCCGGGCGGCCCTGGGTGACGCCGTCGCACATGGCGGGCACGCCGCCGGCGTACTGCGCCGTGCCGCCCGCCTCGCGGGCGGCCTTGCGGATGATGTCGGGGAAGCGCTCGTACGGCTGATGGGCCGACAGCATGTCGTTGTAGGCCGAGACGATGGCCACGTTCGGCGCGGCGGGATCGCGCATCCGCACCTTGTCGCCGTCGGGCTGGGCGGCGAAGGCGTGGGCCCAGTTCGCGCAGGACAGCTTGCCGCGGCCGGGCCCCGACTGGCGGGCAGCCTCCATGCGTTCGAGGTAGTCGGCGCGGGTCTCGCGACTGCGTTCGACGATGCGCTGGGTGACCTCGGCGGTGACAGGATGCATCGGTTCAACCTCCGTCCGGGGACCACAAGATGCGCACCGGCGCCTTGGATTGCGAGATGTAGCGTCCGACCGGCAGGTCCTCGCCCGCCAGCGCCCGCTCGATCACGCCGCGCTTAGCCTCACCGGCGACAAGAAGGAAGGCCGCACGCGCGTTCAGCAGCGCCGAGAGCGTCAGGGTCACGCGCGCGACCGGGGGTTTGCCGAGCCCGGCCGGCACGGGGCGCAGCGCCTCCGCGGTCGTCAATCCGAGCTCCAGATCGGGGTCGCCTGGGATCAGGGAGGCAATGTGGCCGTCCTCGCCCATGCCCAGCATGAGGGCGTCGAAGGGTAGGATGGCGGCCAGGGCCTCCGCGGGCGGCTCGGGCCACAGCGGCAGGAAGTGCGCCTTGGCCGCGCGGCCGGTCATCAGCCGCTCGCGGACCGCCTTGGCGTTGGAGGCCGGGTCGTCGGGCGCCACGCAGCGCTCGTCGGACAGGGTGACGATGACGCGTGACCAATCGACAGCCGCGGACTGGCTCAGGAGGTCGAACACGGGCCCGGGCGAGCGGCCGCCGGTGGCCGCCAGACTGGCGCGGCCGTGGGTGCGCAGGCCCTCCGCGAGGGCGGTCTCGATGCCGTGGGCGGCGGCCTCGGCGAGGGCCGGGCCGGTCGGGTAGGTCTCGATCATGCGTGCTTCCCTAACGCGCATCGCGGGGCGATGGCGCCCGCCCCACTGATTTTCGCATTTTCCCGTGGAACTTCCGCGAGCTCCGAAGCGTCTCATGCCTGGATGTCAGGCGCCGGACGGCCCGCGGGCGGCGCGAGGAGTTCACCTCATGCGTATCGCCCAGGTAGCCCCCCTGTATGAAGCCGTGCCGCCCCGTCTGTATGGCGGCACGGAACGGGTCGTCGCCCACCTCACCGACGCGCTGGTCCTGCTGGGGCATGACGTGACCCTGTTCAGCAGCGCCGACGCCCAGACCCTGGCGCGGCTGGCGCCGGTCCGGGACCAGGCCATACGGCTGGACCCGGCCCCGCTGAAGTCGGACCTGGCCTCGCACCTGTCGCAGTTGGCCGAGGTCCGCCGCCGGGCCGACGAGTTCGACGTGATCCACTTCCACACCGACATGATCCAGTTCCCGATGTTCGCGGACATGGCGGGACGGACCCTCACCACCCTGCACGGGCGGCTGGACCTGAAGGACCTGCCCGAGGTCTATCGTCGCTGGCCGCAGTTTCCGCTGGTTTCGATCAGCGATGACCAGCGCCGGCCCCTGCCCTTCGCGAACTGGGCGGCGACGGTGCATCATGGCGTCACCGCCGACCTCTACCGGTTCAGCCCGGCAGACGCCGGATACCTGGCCTTCCTGGGGCGGATCTCGCCCGAGAAGCGGCCGGACCGGGCGGTCGCCATCGCCACGGCGGCGGGGCGGGAGCTGCGCATCGCCGCCAAGATCGACAACGCGGACCGCGCCTACTTCGAAGAGCACATCGCCGGTCTGCTGGACCATCCGTTGGTGACTTATGTCGGCGAGATCGGCGACGCGGACAAGTCGGCGTTCCTCGGCGGCGCGGCGGCGCTGCTGTTCCCCATCGACTGGCCCGAGCCCTTCGGCCTGGTGATGATCGAGGCGATGGCGTGCGGCACGCCCGTGATCGCCTGGGACAACGGCTCGGTGCCAGAGGTGGTGGAGGACGGGGTGACCGGCTTCATCGTCCGATCGGAGGCGGAGGCCCGCGCCGCGGTGGCCCGCCTGCCCGAGCTCGACCGGGCGACGATCCGGGCGCGCTTCGAGGAGCGCTTCTCGGCCTTCGCCATGGCCCACCGGTATCTCGAGATCTACGACCGCCTCTCTCAGGACAGAACCCTGACGGAGGCCGCCTGACCACGAGGTAGACGATGAACGACCTCGCGCCGTCCCACACCACTCCCGTCGAATGGGGGGAGATCGAGGAGCCTCGCGTTCCTCAGCGGCTGTACGCGCTCAAGGACCGGGACACCTTCATCGTCGCCGACAGTCACGGCGACATCGCCGGGGCGGCTGACGGGCTGTTCCACGACGACACCCGCATCCTGTCGCGCTGGGAGGTCACGCTCGGCGACAACTCGCCGACCCTGCTCTCGGGGGCGATCAGCCAGGACAACGTCTACTTCACCTCGCACGGGCTGAACCGGGCGATCCCGGCGCCGGCCGGACCGGCGGGGCCGCCTGGGGTGGTGCACATCGAGCGCAAGCGCTTCCTGTGGGACGAGCGGCTGTTCGAGCGCATCCGCCTGACCAACTACGCGCCCGAGCCGATGGCCTTGCCGCTGGTGTTCCGTTTCGCCGCCGACTTCCGTGACATGTTCGAGGTGCGCGGCGCGCGGCGGCGGGCGCGGGGCCGGCTGTTCACGCCGCGGATCAGCGACCGGGCGGTGCGGTTCGGCTACGAGGGCCTGGACGGCGTGGCCCGCGCCAGCGTCATCGCCTTCTCCGAGGCCCCGGCGCGGCTGCGGGCCGACGAGGCGCGGTTCGAGTTCGATCTGGAGCCCGACGAGCAGCGCGAAATCTTCGTCGAGGTCGGGACGGCGGAGGCGGACGGGCCGTGTCGTCAGCGGCACCGGGCGGCGGCGGCGCGCGCGCGCTTCGCCATGCGCGCCCGTCGGCGACAGGGCGCGCGGATCACCTCGAACGGGCGGCTCTTCAATGCCTGGCTGGACAAGTCCCGCGCCGACCTGGCGCTGTTGACCACGCCTATGCGTACCGGTCCGTACCCCTACGCAGGCATCCCCTGGTTCTCGACCGCGTTCGGGCGCGACGGGATCATCAGCGCCTGGCAGGTGCTGTGGTTCGACCCGAGCCTCGCGCGCGGCGTGCTGTCGTACCTCGCCGAGCATCAGGCGCGGGAAACCTCGGCCTTCCGCGACTCCGACCCCGGCAAGATCATGCATGAGACCCGGCGTGGCGAGATGTCGGCGCTGGGGGAGGTGCCGTTCGGCCGCTACTACGGAGGGGTCGACACCACGCCGCTGTTCGTGGCCCTGGCCGGGGCCTATGCCGAGCGGACCGGCGACTTCGCCCAGATCGACCAGTGGTGGCCCGCGCTGGAGCGCGCGGCCGGATGGATCGCCGCCAAGGCCGACGCGCATCCGCTGGGCCTCGTCGCGTATGCGCGCGGCATGGACGGCGGCCTGACCAACCAGGGCTGGAAGGATTCGGGCGACTCCATCTTCCATGCCGACGGCGCCTTTCCCGAGGGGCCGGTGGCGCTGGTGGAGGTGCAGGGCTACGCCTACGCCGCCTACCGCAGCATGGCGGCGCTCACGCGCCGGCGCGGGGACGCCCTCGCCGCCGAGCTGTGGAGCGCCCGGGCCACGGCCCTGCGCAACGTGGTCGAGGAACGGTTCTGGATGCCGGAGCAGGACTTCTACGGCATCGCCCTGGACGGCCGGAACAACCTCTGCCGGGTGGCGACGTCCAACCCGGGACACCTGCTGTTCACCGGCCTGCCGCGTGGGGAACGGGCTGCGCGGGTCGCGCGGCGGCTGTTCACCAGCGAGTTCTTCTCGGGCTGGGGGCTGCGCACGCTGGCCTGTCACGAGGCGCGCTTCAATCCGATGTCGTACCACAACGGCTCGGTCTGGCCGCACGACACGGCGGTGACGGCGCTGGGGCTGTCGTACTACGGCGAGCGCGCCGGCGTGGTGAAGCTGCTGTCGGGGCTGTTCGAGGCGGCGACGCAGTTCGAGATGCGCTTGCCCGAGCTGTTCTGCGGCTTCGAGCGCGCGGCGGGGGAGCCGCCGGTGGCCTATCCGGTCGCCTGCCTGCCGCAGGCCTGGGCGGCGGGCTCGGTGTTCATGCTGCTGCAGGCGGGCCTCGGCCTGTCGATCTCGGGCGAGTCGTCCGAGGTGGAGATCCGCGATCCGGTGCTGCCGATCGGCATCGACCGGCTGAGCGTGGGCGGGCTGCAGATCGGCGACGGCAGCATCGACCTGATCTTCGAGCGCCAGGGCCAGCGCGTGGCCGTGCACTCCAACAGCCGGGGACCGCGCCTGCGGGTCCGCTACGGCTGAGGCGGGGAGCCAATCGGCCGCTCGTGGCGTTGATGTGTCGACCAGCAGACGGAGGGGTCTGCCGGCACACCCTGTGCGTCATCCAGAGGAGCCGGGCTTGAACCCATCGGTGGATCTGTTCCCGATCGGCAACTGCGCGGCCAGCGCCCTGATCGACCGCGGCGGGCGGTTCGTCTGGGCCTGCGCGCCCCGGGTGGACGGCGACCCGTTCTTCCCGGCTCTGCTGGGCGGCCGCGATCCGGGCGAACCGGAGGCCGACGGACTCTGGGCCATCGACGTGGAGGGCACATCCGAGATCCGGCAGGCCTATGTGCGCAACACCGCCATCCTGCGCACCGAGATCCACACGGTCGACGGGGCGGTGGTGGAGGTGCTCGACTTCTGCCCGCGCTATCGTCACCACGGCCGCCAGTACCGGCCGCTGGCCTATGTGCGCATGGTGCGGCCGTTGTCCGGAGCCCCGCGCGTCCGCGTGCGCCTGCGCCCGATGACGAACTACGGCGAACGGCCGTGCGATCGGACGGCGGGCTCGAACCACATCCGCTATGTGGGCGAGGAGACGACCCTGCGGCTGACCACCGACGCCTCGGTGGGCCACATCCTCGACGAGCGCGCGTTCCGCCTGGAGGAGCCGTTCTCGATGTTCCTGGGCCCTGACGAGGGGCTGGACGGCGACGTGCCCAGCGTCACCGACCGGATGTACCGGGAGACAAAGGCCTACTGGCAGGGCTGGGTGAGGACGCTGTTCGTGCCGTTGGAGTGGCAGGCGGTGGTGATCCGCGCCGCGATCACCCTGAAGCTCTGCGCGCACGAGGAGACGGGCGCCATCGTCGCGGCGCTGACGACCTCGATCCCCGAGCACGAGGCCGACAGCGGGACGGGGCGCAATTGGGACTACCGCTACTGCTGGCTTCGCGACGCCTACTACGTGGTCCAGGCGCTGAACCGGCTCGGCGCGGCGGACATGCTGGAGAACTACCTCAACTACCTACGCAACCTGGTCGACCAGGCGAACCGGGGAGACATGCAGGTCCAGCCCAGGGCCGAGCCGGTGGCCCAGCCGGAACTGCCGGGAATCTGCGGCGTCGTCGCCCCCAACGGCAAGGCGGGTCACGTGCAGCCGGTCTACGGAGTGGGGCTGGAACCGGCGCTGACCGAGTGGATCGCGCCGCACCTACCGGGCTATCGCGGCATCGGGCCCGTTCGCCTGGGCAACCAGGCCCACGAGCACCTGCAGCACGACGTCTATGGCCAGATCGTCCTGTCGACCGTGCAGGCGTTCTTCGACGAGCGGCTGCTGCGTCCGGCCACGGTCGAGGACTTCTGCGCGCTGGAGCCGATCGGCGAGCGGGCCTTCGAGCTGCACGACCAGCCCGACGCCAGCCTCTGGGAATTCCGCGGGCGGGAGGCGGTGCACACCTATTCCTCGGTGATGTGCTGGGCGGCCTGTGACCGCCTGGGCAACGCCGCCGCCCGGCTGGGCCTGGCCGAGCGCGCCGACTACTGGAACGCAAGGGCGGCCCAGGTGCGCGCCACCATCGAGACCCGGGCCTGGAACGAGAAGGAGGGCCGGTTCGCGGCCACCTTCGGCGGCGACGAACTGGACGCGTCCCTGCTGCAGATGGTGGACGTGCGCTTCGTGCCGCCGGACGATCCACGCATGCAGGCCACCATGGCGGCGGTGGAGCACGGCCTGCGGCGCGGTCCGTACATGCTGCGGTACGCGATCCCCGACGACTTCGGACTGCCGAAGACGGCGTTCAACTTCTGCACCTTCTGGCTGATCGAGGCGATGCACCTCTCCGGGCGCACCGACGAGGCGCGTCAGCTCTTCGAGGAGATGCTGGGCCGTCGCACCGCCGCGGGCCTGCTGTCGGAGGACATCGCCCTGGACGGCCAGGAACTGTGGGGCAACTACCCGCAGACCTACTCCCTGGTCGGGATGATCAACTGCGCGATCATGCTGTCCCGCCCCTGGGCGGCGGTGCGCTGAGGCGGGTCGGCGGACGGGGGCGCGAACTCGTCAGTCCTGCCAGGCCTTGCCGAAGCGCTCGATGAGGGCGAAGGCGCCCGAGGGACCCCAACTGCCGGCCGCATAGGGCTTGGGCTGCAGGTTGGCCTCGGACCAGGCGTCCGCGACGCCGTCGACCCAGCGCCACGCCTCCTCCACCTCGTCGCGGCGCACGAAGAGGGTGGCGTCGTTGTGGATCACGTCCAGCAGCAGGCGCTCATAGGCCACGCGCCGGCGGCCGCCCTTGCCCTCGTAGGTGCTGAGCAGCGAGAGGGAGAGCGGCAGCGACTGCAGCCGCATGCCGCCCGAGCTGAGCCCCGGCGCCTTGTTCATCAGGGTGAGCTGGATGTCCTCGTCCGGCTGCAGGTCGATGACCAGCCGGTTGGGGGCGAGGTCGGCGGTGGAGGCCTGGCCGAAGATGGAGTGCGGCACGGGCTTGAACTGGATCGAGATCGACGTGCGCTTCTCGGGCATCCGCTTGCCGGTGCGCAGGAAGAACGGCACGCCGGCCCAACGCCAGTTGTCGATGTCGGCGCGCAGGGCGACGAAGGTCTCCGTGCCGCTTTTCTGGCCGCGTTCGGTCTCGTATCCCTCGGCGGACTTTCCGGCCACGACGCCCGGCGTGTACTGGCCGCGCACCGACTTCTCGGCCGCGTCGACACGGGTGAAGCGGCGCAGGCTGCGCAGCACCTTCACCTTCTCGTTGCGGACCGAGTCCGGCTCCATGTCGGCCGGCGGCTCCATCGCGACCAGGCAGAGGAGCTGCAGCATGTGGTTCTGCAACATGTCCCGGAGCGCGCCGTACTCGTCGTAGTAGGGCCACCGGGCGCCGACGCCCTCGGTCTCGGCCACGGTGATCTGCACGTGGTCGATGGAGAGGCTGTTCCAGAGCGGCTCGAACAGCGTGTTGGCGAACCGCAGGGCGATCAGGTTCTGGACCGTCTCCTTGCCCAGGTAGTGGTCGATGCGGAACACCTGGCTCTCGTCGAACACCTGATGCAGCACGTCGTTGATGTGGCGCGAGGTGGTCAGGTCGCGGCCGATCGGCTTCTCCAGCACGATCCGCGACTGCGGCGTCGCGAGGCCCGCGGCCGACAGCGAAAGGCAGATCTTCTCGAACAGGCTGGGCGACACGGCGAGGAAGAAGAAGGGTTCGCGGGCGTCACCCAGCGCGGTCTTGAGCTCGAGCGCGCCCTCCAGGGTGGTGGCGTCCGCGCCCACATAGTCGAGCCGCTGCGAGAAGCGCTCCCAGACCCCTTCGTCCAACCCCTCGGGACGGTCGCTCAAGGTCTTGTGCGTGGCCTCGAGGAAGGCGTCCCGGGTAAGGTCGGCCCGGGCGGTGGCGATGATCCGGAAGCCGACGGGCAGGAAGCCGTCGGCGTCCAGGAAATACAGCGAGGGCAGCAGCATGCGCCGCGCCAGGTCGCCTGTGGCGCCGAACAGCACGATGGCGTCAGCCTCACCGGCCATGGGTCGTCCTTCCGTTGCGGAGGCGGGAGACCACCGCGCGCCGCCCGCGCGGTCAAGGGGCCACGGCGTCAATTCCGCCGCGGCGCGCCTGTCGGATCAAATGGCGTGCGCGGGCGTTCAATTACCACCTCGGGTGGGAGTCCTATGTCCGTTGATGCGTTGACGATCGGCCTGCCGGCCCCGAAGCCCCTGCGGTTTCGGGACTCGGCCCTGTTCCTGGATCTGGACGGCACGCTGGCGCCCATCGTGGCCCGGCCGCAGGACGTGCGCCCCGACGCCCGGCGGACGCGCCTGCTGGAGCGTCTGGCCGAGGGATTGGAAGGGCGGCTGGCGGTGGTGACCGGCCGGACGCTGGAGGACGTCGACCGCATCCTCGAAGGCCGGATCACCTGCGTTTCCGCCGTCCACGGCCTGATCCGGCGCGATTGCGACGGCAGCCTGCACATGCCGCCGCCGCATCCTGGCCTGGCGCACGCGGTCGCGGCGTTGCGGGCGTTCGCCACGCGGGACGCCGGCCTGCTGGTCGAGGAAAAGGGCGCCAGCGTCGCCTTGCACTATCGTCTGGCCCGCACCCGCGCGCCCGAGGCGCGGGTGATCGCCCGCCGCCTGGCCGCCGAGACCGGGCTCGTGCTGCAGGAAGGCGACATGGTGGAGGAACTGCGGCCGCCGGGTCCCGCCAAGGGCGACGGGGTGCGCAGCTTCATGCAGACCGCGGCGTTCGGCGGCGCGCTGCCGATCTTCGTGGGCGACGACGTCACCGACGAGCATGGCTTCGCGGAGGTCTCGCGCCTGGGCGGCTTCGGCGTGCTGGTGGGCGGGCCGCGCCCCACGGCCGCGCGCTTCGGGCTGCGCAGCGTCGACGACGTACTGGCGTGGCTGGAGGCGGCCAGATGACCCTGCTTCGCCAAGGCTTCGCCGGGAGCGCAGTCGCATGAGCCGCCTGATCGTCGTCTCCAACCGCGTGAACCCGCCCAGCGGCGAGGGCGAGGAGAGCGTGGGCGGCCTGGCGATGGCGCTGGCCGCAGCCCTGAAACAGTACTCGGGCGTCTGGTTCGGCTGGAGCGGCAAGACAACCCCGGAGTTCACGGGCGAACTGAACGTCGAGACAGTGGGTGGGGTCACGGCCGCGACCGTGGACCTCGAGGAACAGGACGTCGACGAGTACTACAACGGCTACGCCAACAAGACGCTCTGGCCGCTGTTCCACTACCGGACGGACCTCGCCGCCTTCGACCGCGCCTTCGACACGGGCTACCGGCGGGTGAACCGCCGCTTCGCCGAGACGCTGCGGCCGCTGATCCGGCCGGACGACATCATCTGGGTGCACGACTACCACCTGATCCCGCTGGCGCAGGAGCTGCGGAAGCTGGGTGTGAAGAACCGGATCGGCTTCTTCCTGCACGTGCCCTGGCCGGCCCATCAGGTGATGATCAACCTGCCGCGCCACCGCCAGATGGTCGAGGCGATGTTCGACTACGACCTCGTCGGTTTCCACACCCCCGAGTACCAGCAGGCGTTCGAGGAATATGTGATCAACGAGGCCTCGGGCGTGGCGGTGCGCGACGGCTGCCTGAAGGCGTTCGGCCGCGAGGTCGAGGTCGGGGCCTATCCGATCGGCATCGACGCCGAGGACTTCGCGCGGGCGATGAAGAGCCCGCGCGCCCGGCGCATGCGCGACCTGATGGTGGCCCACACGGTCTTCCGCCGCCTGATCGTGGGCGTGGACCGGCTCGACTATTCCAAGGGCCTGGAGGAGCGTTTCCTGGGCTTCGAACGGTTCCTGGCCGAGAATCCCGACCTACGGCGGGAGGTGCTGATGCTGCAGATAGCCCCGGTGAGCCGCGAGTCCGTGGAGGCCTATCAGGAGATCCGTGGCCGCCTGGACGCCCTGTCGGGGCGGATCAACGGCGAGTTCTCGGACGTGGACTGGGCGCCGTTCCGCTATGTGAACAAGAACTACCGCCGCGACGAACTGGCCGGGATCTACGGCGCGGCCCGCGTGGGACTCGTCACGCCCCTGCGCGACGGGATGAACCTGGTGGCCAAGGAGTTCGTGGCCGCCCAGAACCCCGACGACCCGGGCGTGCTGATCCTGTCGCGCTTCGCCGGCGCCGCGGGCCAGATGGGTGAGGCGTTGCTGGTGAACCCGCACAGTCCCGAGGAGTTGGCCGAGGCGCTGAAGCGGGCGCTGACCATGGAGAAGCCCGAGCGGATCCGCCGCTGGCGGGCGCTGCACGAGACGGTGGTCCGGGAGGACGTCACCGCCTGGCGCGACGCCTTCGTGGCGGCGCTGTCGCGCAAGCCGGCGCTCAAGGCCGCGGTCTGATGGCCGACCGCCTGGCCCGCTACCGGTCGATGCGGGACTTCTCCCGCACGGCCGAGCCGGCGGGGGCGGAGAACACCAGGGCGTCGACCCATCTGCGGTTCGTGGTCCAGAAACACGCCGCGACCCGTCTGCACTATGACTTCCGGCTGGAGCTGGACGGAGTGTTCCTGTCGTGGGCGGTGACACGTGGGCCGTCTCTGGATCCCTCCGAGCGGCGGCTGGCGGTGCAGACCGAGGACCACCCGCTGGACTACGGCGACTTCGAGGGGACGATCCCGAAGGGGCAGTACGGCGGCGGCACGGTGATGCTGTGGGATCGCGGCTACTGGGAGCCCGAGGGCGACCCGCGCGCGATGCTGGAGAAGGGCGACCTGAAGTTCACCCTGGACGGCGAGCGGATGAAGGGCTCGTGGGTGCTCGTGCGCATGAAGCGCCGCGAGCGCGAGACGCGCGACAACTGGCTGCTGATCAAGCACCATGACGGCTGGTCGGTGGACGCGCATGGGGAGCTGCTGGTCGAGGGCGAGACGACGTCCGTCGCCTCGGGACGCAGCCTGGAGGAGATCGAGGCCGGAAAGGGCAAGGGCCCCAGCCGCTTCATGACAGGCAAGGGACGGGCTCCGGCCGGGGATGTGTGGCAGTCGCGACCGCGCGGCGCTGTCGAACCACCTGCGAAGCCCGCCGCCGCGCCAAAGCCGTCGAAGCCCGCCGATGTTCCGGGCTTCGTGACGCCGCAACTGGCCAAGCCGGTGGACCGCCCGCCCGCCGGTCCCGGCTGGGCGCACGAGATCAAGTTCGACGGCTACCGGCTGCAGCTTCGCGTCAGCGGCGGCAAGGCGACATTGAAGACCCGCAAGGGCCTGGACTGGTCGGCGAAGTTCAGGGCGATCGCCGCCGACGGCCTGGCGCTTCCCGATGGTCTCTACGACGGGGAGGCGTGCGTGCTGGATGCCAACGGATCTCCCGACTTCCCGGCGCTCCAGGCGGCGCTGTCGGAGGGTGACGCCGACGGCCTGATCTACTTCGTGTTCGACGCCCTGTTCCTGGCGGGCGAGGATCTGCGCGAACTACCGCTGCGCGAGCGCAAGGCGCGGCTGGCGGCGGCGGTGAGGAAGGCCGGGAAGCGGCTGGAACGCCGGATCCGCTACGTCGACCATTTCGAAACCGGGGGCGAGGCGGTGCTGCAGTCGGCCTGCCGGATGTCGCTGGAGGGGATCGTCTCCAAGAAGCTCGACGCGCCCTATCGATCCGACCGTGGCGACAGCTGGCTGAAGTCCAAGTGCCGGGCGGGCCACGAGGTGGTGATCGGCGGCTGGACGGGCGAGAAGGGCCAGCTTCGTTCGCTGCTGGTGGGCGTCCACCGGGGTGGCAAGCTGGTCTATGTCGGTCGGGTCGGCACGGGATTCGGCCGCGACAAGGCCGCGCGCGTGCTGCCGCGCCTGGAGAAGCTGGCCAGCGATCGCAGCCCGTTCTCGGGTCCTGGCGCGCCGAGGAAGGCCGCCGGCGTCCACTGGGCGCGGCCGGATCTGGTGGCCGAGATCGAGTTCGCGGGGTTCACCGGTTCTGGCATGGTGCGTCAGGGCGCGTTCAAGGGGCTGCGCGACGACAAGCCCGCGCGCGAGGTGGAGGCCGAGACGCCGGAGCCCGTGGAAAAGGCCGAGCTCGCGAAGCCCGCGCCGGCGCGGAAGCCGACCCGCGCCGACGTCGTCATGGGCGTCACGCTCTCCAGCCCCGACAAGGCGCTCTGGCCTGACGACGGCGCCGGGCGGCCCGTGACCAAGCTGGAGCTGGCGCAGTATCTGGAAGCGGTCGGTCCCTGGCTGTTGCGGCACATCAAGGGCCGGCCCTGCTCGATCATCCGCGCGCCGGACGGGATCGGCGGCGAGAGGTTCTTCCAGCGGCATGCGGGGAAGGGCTCGTCGGCGCTGCTGACCGAGGTCGAGGTCTTCGGCGATCACAAACCCTATCTGCAGATCGACCGGGTCGAGGCGCTGGCGGCCCTGGCGCAGATCGGGGCGGTCGAGTTCCATCCCTGGAACTGCCAGCCGTTCCAGCCCGAGGTTCCGGGCCGACTGGTCTTCGACCTGGATCCCGACGAGGACATTCCCTTCGACCGTGTCGTCGAGGCGGCGAAGGACGTGAAGGCGCGGGTGGAGGCCCTGGGCCTCGTCGCCTTCTGCAAGACCACCGGCGGCAAGGGCCTGCACGTGGTGACGCCCCTGGCGGCGGGAAAGGGCGCGGTCGACTGGCCGGCGGCGAAGGCGTTCGCCCAGGATGTCTGCCTGGCGATCGCGGCCGACGCGCCGGACCGCTACGTGGTCAACATGGCCAAGGCCAAGCGGCGGGGGCGGATCTTCCTCGACTATCTGCGCAACGACCGGATGGCGACGGCGGTGGCGCCGCTGTCGCCCCGTGGACGGCCGGGCGCGCCCGTGTCGTTCCCGTTGACCTGGAGCCAGGTGAAGAAGGGGCTGGATCCCAAGGCCTGGACGATCCGCACCGCGCCGGCGCTGCTGAAGAAGACCAGGGCCTGGGCCGACTACTGCGAAGCCGAACAACCGCTGGCCGACGCGATTGCCAGGATGCGTCGTGCAGGTTGAGCAAATGTCGTTCGACGATCAATAGATGCGGCAACGCGCCGCAGTCCTGTGGTGCGCCTTCCGCAGCGGAATTCACCCTTATTAAAATCCGAAATGGATAATCGCAGGTCGTGATGCGAGCGAAATCGCGCGACCTGAAGTCGTTGATCCGCCCGCGATTCGACAAGAATTCGGAACTCGGGCGATGAATCTGAACAACATCAAATTCTCGACCAAGCTGATCGCCGTATTCGGCGTCATGATGGTCGTTATTCTCGCGGCGAACGCCGTGGTCTTTTACAGCCTGGAGAAGGTCGACAGGGCCACCCAGCGCAACGACGTCACCTATGATCTCTCGATGGACGTGCAGAACGTCTATCGCGGTGTGATCGAACAGCAGAACGCGGTGCGCGCCTTCGTCATGGGCGGCGACCCGGACTTCCTCGACACCTACCGCAAGCAGGGCGAGGTGGTGGACAAGGGCCTGGCCAACTTCATCGCCCGCACCGCGAGCGACGAGCAGCGCGCCCGGGCCCAACGCCTCAGCGGCGTTATCAAGGAATGGCGCGCCAAGAGCCTCGAGCCCTATGTGAACATCGGTGACGATCCGCTGGCCCGCGAGGCCGCGATGCTGGCCCTGAGCAGCCGCAACCTGACGGCCGTCCGCAAGGAGGCTCAGGCGCTGCTGGATGGCCAGGCCGCCATGCAGGAGACCCGTGTCCAGGAAACGGACGCTCAGGTCGACGTCGCCCGCATGGGCATCTTCGGCGGCGCGGCCATCGCGATGCTGATCGCCGGCGCCTCGGGCTGGCTGCTGACCGCCCTGATCGCCCGTCCGGTGGTCGCCATGACCGGCGCCATGCGCAAGCTGGCCGGCGGCGACAACAGCGTCGAGATCCAGGGCCGCGAACGCCGCGACGAGATCGGCGAGATGGCCGCCGCGGTGCAGGTCTTCAAGGAGGCCGGCATCGAGAAGGTCCGCCTCGAGAAGGAAAGCGCCGCCCAGCGTGAGGCCGCCGAGGCCGAACGCGCCCGCAACGAGGCCCTGCAGGCCCGCGCGGCCCAGGAGCAGGCCGCCGTCGTGGACGCCACGGCCCAGGGCCTGGAAGCCCTGTCGCGCGGCGACCTGACCTATCGCATCACGAACGCCTTCCCCGCCGACTACGAAAAGCTGCGCAACGACTTCAACGGCGCCATCGGCAAGCTGGAAGACACGATGCAGTCGGTGGTTCACAACGCCCACGGCATCCACAACGGCAGCCGCGAGATCACCTCGGCCGCCGACGACATGGCCCGCCGCACCGAGCAGCAGGCCGCCGGCATCGAGGAGACCGCCGCGGCCCTGGACGAGATCACCGCGACGGTCCGCAAGACCGCCGAGGGCGCCGGTGAGGCGCGCCAGGTGATGAACTCCACCAAGGCCGGCGCCGAGTCGGGCGGCCAGGTGGTGCGTCGCGCCATGACCGCCATGTCGGGCGTCGAGGCCTCGGCCAAGCAGATCAGCCAGATCATCGGCGTGATCGACGAGATCGCCTTCCAGACCAACCTGCTGGCGCTGAACGCCGGGGTCGAGGCGGCCCGGGCTGGCGAGGCCGGCAAGGGCTTCGCGGTCGTGGCGTCCGAGGTCCGGGCCCTGGCTCAACGGTCGGCCGAGGCCGCCAAGGAGATCAAGGGTCTGATCCACGACTCCACCGAGAAGGTGGACGAGGGCGTGCGCCTGGTGGCGGACACCGGCTCGGCCCTGGAGCGCATCATCGGCGAAGTCGCGCAAATCAACGCCCTGGTTACGGAAATCGCTCAAGCTGCGCAGGAACAGGCTACCGGCCTGCAGCAGGTGAACGCCGCCGTGAACCAGATGGACCAGGTGACCCAGCAGAACGCCGCGATGGTGGAAGAGTCCGCCGCGGCCAGCCATGCGCTGGCCAAGGAAGCGACCACCCTCTCGGACCTGATGGCCCAGTTCCGTCTCAGCGGGGGCGCCTCGCGCGCCGTCGCCCCGACGCCCGCCCCCGCCGCAGCCCAGCCGCGCAACCCCGTGCACGCGGCTCAGGCCAAGCTCACGCAGATGATCACCACCGACCCGCATCGGGTCGACGAATGGGCGGAGTTCTGAAGATGACTCTCGACAACACCATCGCCGCCGGCCGCGAACTGATCGTGGTCGAGATCGCGGCCCAGCGCTTCGCGATCGACATCATGACGGTCCGCGAGATCCGCGGCTGGACCGCCTCGACCCGCCTGCCGCACGCGCCGGGCCACGTCCTGGGGATGATCAACCTGCGGGGCCAGGTCCTGCCGGTGATCGACTTCGCGGCGCGCCTGGGTCTGTCGACCAGCGAACCGAACGCCGCCTCGGTGGTGATCGTGGCCGAGATCGGCGACCGCCTGGTCGGCCTGCTGGTCGACGCGGTCTGCGACATCCTCACGCTGCAGGCGGGCATGCTGCAGGCCACGCCGGAAGTCGGTTCGCCCGCGGTTCGCACCTTCGTGCGCGGCGTGATCACCACCGAGGACGCGATCGTCACGCTGCTGGCGCTCGACGCGGTGATCCCGGAAGACGAGATCCTGGCCGCGGCCTGAGCCCCCTCAGCGGCGGGCCATGCGCCCGCCGTTCCGGCTCTTCAGCGGATCAGAGATGCAGGCGCTGCGCACGCGAGTGTTCAGCGCCTCTCTTTCGTCGTCCTTCATCCTGCTCATCGCCAGCGCGGCGGCCGATCCGGCGAAGGGGACGACCAGATTGCCGGCGATGGCGATCACCGCCCGCCCGTCCTTGTTGTCGTCGTAGCGCGCCACCTCGGCCCGCGCCTTGCGGCAGTCGCGCGTGGCGTACTCCGGATCGCGGGTGTTCAGCGTCTTCACCGTCTGGCGGGGCGAGGTCGCGCAGCCCGTCACGACGGCGGCGGCAAGGGTCAGCGTCAGCGCGTGGCGCAAGGGCGTCCTCCTGATCGGCGCCCCGTCCAGACGAACAGTCGTGGCCGCCTCCGGTTCCCCGCGCCTCAGCCGGCGTAGCCGTCGACGATGTAGACCCGGCTGGTGGAGGTCGCCTCGCGGATCGGCAGGATCGCCAGGTACTCGGGCGAGTTGCGCCACGCCCGCGCCGCCTCCCGGCTCTCGAAACGCAGCACCACCAGCTTGTGCGGCGGCTCGGGGCCGTCGACCCGTTCGGGCGTCCCGCCACGGACCACGTAGGCGCCGCCGTACTTCGCCAGGATCGCCGGCACCTGGTCGGCATAGGTCTGGAACCGCTCGGGTTCGCTGACCACGATCTCGTTGATCACATAGGCGGCCATGAGCTCTCCGGGTTGGCGCGGGCCAGCCTCGCCGGGCCGACACATTCGCGCAACAGGGCGCGGCTAAGCAGACCGGAAATTCGAAAAAGAACCTCTGCGCGAGGTACGATCCTTGGGGGATTCCATGCTGCTCCGCTCTCTGGCCGCCGGCGCGCTCGCGCTGGGTCTCGCCGTGCTCCCCGCCGCCGCCCAGGCGCCAGAGGGCGCCTTCGCCTCCGACGTCGCCCAGGTGGTGAAGCTGAAGCAGGGTGCGCTGAAGGGGACCGTCAAGGACGGCGTCGCCTACCATCTCGGCGCACCCTACGCCGCCGCGCCGGTGGGCGACCTGCGCTGGAAACCCCCGGCGACCGCGCCCGCCTGGAGCGGTGAGCGCGACGCCTCCAGGCCCGGCGGATCGTGCCAGGCGGCCGAGGACTGCCTCTTCCTCAACGTCGTGCGGCCCGCGAACGCCAAGGCGGGCGACAAGCTGCCCGTGATGGTCTGGATCCACGGCGGCGCCTACGTCATCGGGACCAGCATGGGCGCCTTCGGCGGCGACACCGAGGGGACGAACTTCGCGAAGAAGGGGATCGTCCACGTCAGCCTGAACTACCGCCTGGGCCGCGCCGGCTGGTTCGCCCATCCGGCCCTCACCAAGGAGGGGGCGACCGGCAACTACGGCATGATGGACCAGGTCGCGGCCCTGAAGTGGGTGCAGGCCAACATCGCCGCGTTCGGGGGCGACCCCAGGAACGTCACCATCTACGGCGAGAGCGCCGGCGGCATCTCGGTGCTCTATCTGATGCTGTATCCGGAGGCGAAGGGCCTCTTCCAGAAGGCCATCGGCGAGAGCGCCTTCGCCCGCCACAATCCCACGCCGCTGAAGATTGCGGAGGCCGCGGGGGTCAAGGCGGCCGAGGCGGCGGGCGTGACCGGCGACGGGCCCGAGGCGGCCGCGGCGCTGCGCAAGCTGCCGTTGACCGCCATGCCCTACTCCGGCGGCTTCGTCGGGCGCGCCGGACCGATCCTGGACGGCGCCTGGATCACGAGCGGCATCGCCCAGGGCTTCGCGGCCGGGCGGCAGGCCAGGATCCCGCTGATGATCGGCGGCAACTCGAACGAGGCCAGCCTGGTGCGGCCGCAACCGGCGCAGCTGGACGCCCTGCCCGCCGATCGCCAGGCCGCGATGCTGAAGGCCTTCGATCCGCAGGGGACGGGCGACAAGGCGCGTATCGTCAACGACCTGACGACCGTGCAGCTCATCACCGAGCCGGACCGCAACCTCTCGCGGCTGCACGCCAAGGCGGGCCAGCCGACCTGGCTCTACTACTTCAGCCACGTACCCGCCGCGCAGAAGGCGGCCCAGCCGTACGGCGCGCGCCATACCGACGAGATCCGCTTCGTGTTCGGCGCTCCGGCGGCGAAGTTCGACGCGGCGGACAAGGCGCTCTCCGACGCCATGACCACCTACTGGGCCAACTTCGCCCGCAAGGGCGATCCCGGAGCGGCGGCGGGCGTGGCCTGGCCGCGCTTCACGGCCGACAATGAGGCGCAGGTGGAGTTCGGCGACGGGGCGGTGGCCATCCGCGAGCGTTTCCTCAAGGACTGGCGCGACGCGGTCGAGGCCACCGCGCAGTAGCCGGCTTGGGCCGGGCGGGACGAACTGATATCCCGCCCGAAGCATGAGCGCCTTCAGCGAAGCCCTGACGTTCCACAAGGCTGGAGACCTGCCGGCCGCCGAGGCCGCCTACCGCCTGGCCCTCGCCGAGGGGGAGAGCGATCGGGCGCGGGGCAATCTGGGCCTGGTCCTGCGAGGCCTGGGGCGCGCCGACGAGGCGGAGGCCGAGCTGCGCCGCGCCTGCGAGCTGGCGCCCCACCGGGCGACGCATTTCTACAACCTGGGCAACCTCTACTGGCACACGGGCCGCGCCGCCGAGGCGGGCGACGCCTACGATGCCGCGTTCGGGCTCGATCCGCACGAGCCGGGCCTGCGGCTCAACATGGGCAATGCGGCGATCCTGGCGGGCCGCGAGGCCGAGGGCTGGGCGCTCTACGACACCCGGCCCGAGCGCGCGCGCAGCCAGGCGAACCGGCTGAGCTTCCCGGAGTGGCGGGGCGAGCCGCTGGCCGGCAAGCGCCTGTTCGTCTGGGGCGAACAGGGCTTCGGCGACGAGATTTTCGCCGCCCGTTACTTCTCTGGCACGGGCGCGGCGTCGGTCACCGTCGCCAGCCGTCCCGAGCTGGCCGACCTGATCCGGCAACTCGGCCACGACGTGCGCCCGATGAGCGACAGCATGACGATCGAACGGCACGACTACTGGGCGTTGCCGTTGTCCCTGCCGCGTTGGGCCACGGCGTCGACCGCACCCTACTTCAAGGCGGAGGGGGCGGCCGGTGGCGGCGTCGGGGTGATGTGGCGCGGCAATGCGAAGCCCGATCCTGGCCGCTCGCTGCCCGAAGCGCAGGCGGCGCGCCTGCTCGCCCTGCCCGGCGCGGTGAGCCTGCAGCCCGAGGACTCCGGCGCGCGTGACTTCCAGGAGACCGCCGCGATCATCGCGGGGCTGGACCGCGTGGTGACCATCGACACCTCGGTGGCGCACCTGGCCGGCGCGCTGGGCAAGCCCACCCTCGTCCTCTTGCAGGCCGAGGCGCTGGACTGGCGCTGGCGGGAGTCATCGCCGGGCCGTTCGCACTGGTATCCGAGCATCGAGCTTCGGCGGCAGCCGCGCCGTGGGGCCTGGGCGCCGCTGATCGACGATGTGATCCGGGAACTGGGCGGCTAGGCGCGCTTCCTGGCGGGCGCCTTGCGGGCGGCGCTGGTGGTCTTCTTGGCCGACGTGGCCTTACTGGCCGGCGCCTTGCGGCGGTCGCCGCCACCCAGGCTGCGCTTCAGCGCTTCCATCAGGTCGATGACCTCGGCTTCCTTGGGCTCCTCGACCTTCTTGACGCCGTGGCCCTTCTCCTTCTCGCGGATCAGGGCGCGCAGGGCGTCCTCGTAGCGGTCGTTGAACCTGGAGGGATCGAAGGGGCCTTCCTGCTGCTGGATGATCTTGGCGGCGATCTCCACCATGGCGGCCGGCGGCTTGTGGGTCGGAATGCGGTCGAAGACCTCGGCGGCGTCCTTGACCTCGCGGTTCGAGCGCAGGCTGTAGGCCAGGATCCCCCTGTCCCGCGCCTCCAGCGCCATCAGCCGCTCGCGCTGGTGCATGACCAGCCGGCCCAGGGCGACCTTGCCGGCCTTGGACATGGCCTGGCGGATGACGGTGAAGGCCTCCACCGCCATGTCGCCGTCCGGGACGAGGAAGTAGGGGTCGTTCCAGTAGAGGCGGTCGATGTCGTCCTCGTCCACGAACCGCTCGATGTCGAGCGTGCGGGTGGTCTCGAGGCGGACGTTGCGGATCTCCTCGTCGGTGACGACGACGTAGTGACCCTTCTCGATCTCGTAGCCCTTCACGATGTCGGACCGGTCGACCGGTCCCGTCTCCGGGTCGGTCGGGATCATCCTGATCCGGTTCATCGTCTCCTTGTGCAGCATGTTGAAGCTGACGTCGCTGGTCCGCGAGGTGGCGGTGTAGAGCGCCACGGGGCAGCTCACGAGCGAGAGACGCAGGTAGCCCTGCCAGGTCGGACGGGTAGCCATGGGGAGACTCCGGATTTCCGGACTCGAACGCCCCATGGCCGAGTCAGTTCTGACTCTATTTCAGGCCCAGCGTCGGCAGGATCTGCGCGTCCTGGGCGTCGAGCCGCGACTTGCGGAACTGGCTCCGTGGCCCGCTGGGCGCGCCGAACTCCATCAGGACATCGGCCCGGGGGTCATAGGCCGGCCAAGCTTCGGCCCCGCACGCCGGTTTGCCGGCCTTCGCGAAGCTGACCCAGCAGGCGTGCATCAGGTCGGCCATGGCCCGGTCGTCGGCGCTGACCGCGCTCAGCGGCGTGCGGCGGCCCCAGTATTCGAAGACGTACTGGATCTCGGCGGCGTGGGCCGAGCGGGTCAGCATCGGACGGAAGCGCGAGCCGACGTACGAGAAGTGATAGAGCCACGCGGGCTGTCCGCCCGAGGCTTTCGCGGCGGTCCAGCGGGCGGGCGCGCCGAAGACCTGGTCGGTGAAGACGGCGCGGGCCAGGGCGTCGTCGCCCTTCGTGGCCTCCTCGACATAGGCCGGGCGAACGGCGGTAGGCACGCGGGCGGCCGCCTCGGCGCCGAGGGGCTTGAAGCCCAGCAGCGAGTCCTCGCCGGAGTTGGTTCCGATGATCAGCGGCACGTCGTCGAAGGCGCCTCGGGCCAGGGCCTGGGTGGCGGTCTCCTTCATCAGCCGGCCGTCGACGAAGGGCTGCGGCTCGCCCTCCAGCTTCACCAGCGTCTCGACGGGCAGGGCGCGCAGGTCGGCGATGCCGGCGGTCTTCGCCACGCCGGCCTTCTCCAGCGCCGCGACGCTTTCGGCCTGTTTCCGCGCCAGGGTGACGGGTTCGAACCAGCCGAGCCCGCTCTGGACGATGGCCCTGCGGTAGAGCCCCCTGGCCGAGGGGGTGGCCAGCAGGGCCAGGGTGCTGACCCCGCCCGCGCTCTCGCCGAAGACGGTGACGTTGCCGGGATCGCCTCCGAAGGCGGCGATGTTCCGCTTCACCCACTTCAACGCCGCGATCTGGTCCATCAGGCCGAAGTTGCCGGTGGGCGCGCGGCCCGCGGCCTTCGTCAGCGCCGGATGGGCGAAGTAGCCAAGAGCGCCCAGGCGGTAGTTGATCGCCACCAGCACCACGCCGTCGCGGGCGAAGTTCTGGCCGTCGTAGATCCAGCCGGCGCCGGTGCGGTGGCCGCCGCCGTGCAGCCAGACCATGACCGGCGCGCCTCGGGCGTTCCTCGGCGCGAAGACGTTGAGCTGGAGACAGTCCTCCGAGGTGGGTCCGTTCGCGCTGCCCAGATTGGGCGTGCCGTCGGCGTTCATGACCTGGGGACAGGAGGGGCCGGCCTTCGCCGCCTCGCGTTCGCCGGTCCATTTCGCGGGCGGCCCGGGCGGCGCCCAGCGCAGGGGGCCGACCGGCGGGGCCGCATAGGGCACGTTGCGGAAGACGTTCGCCCGCTCGGTCGCTTCGCCGACCAGGACGCCGGTCTCGACCGTGACGCGGGCAGGGGTCTGAGCGCCGGCCGCGGTCGCGAGGAGGGTGATTAGTCCCGCGAATATCGTCGTTGCGCGCCGGTCCGTCGCCTTCCGTCGCATAAGCCGCCCTCCGCCTTTATTCGGCCCGGTTTGGTCTCGTTCTTCCCCGCGTCAACTGCAGCGCTTGCTCGGGAGAAGCGCTATTGGCAATAGAAAATTACCAGCGTAATTTATACCGGAAGTCGGGGGAGAATTCTCGTGTCGATGCGTAGCATCTGGTTGGCGACGGCGGCCACAGTGTTGTCGGGCGGCGTCGCCCTGGCCCAGCCGGCGGCGGCCCCCGCGCCCGCGAAGGCGCCCGCGAAGCCGGCCGACGGCCCCACCGTGGGAGAGGTGCGCATCGAGGGCGCGCCGCCGCCGATCCGCAGCTCGATCGACCGGCAGAGCTACAGCGTCGTGAACGACCTGCAGGCGACGGCCGGCTCGATCTCGGACGCGCTCCGCAACGTGCCGTCGCTGGAGGTGGACGTGCAGGGCAACGTCGCGCTGCGCGGCGACACCAACGTCACCATCCTGGTGGACGGGAAGCCGTCCGGACAGTTCCAGGGCGACAACCGCGCCCAGGCGCTCCAGAACCTGCCGGCCGACCAGATCGAACGGGTCGAGGTCATCACCAACCCGTCGGCCGCCTTCGACCCGAACGGCAGCGGCGGCATCATCAACCTCGTCACCAAGAAGACCCGCAAGCCGGGCGCGAACGGCTCTATGCGCGCCAATGTGGGCTCGCAGGGACGCCAGAACGGCGGGGTGAGCGCCTCGTATCGCAGCGGCAAGCTGACCCTCTCGGGCGACGCCAGCTATCGCCACGACTCCATCAAGCAGATCTACGAGCGCGAACGTTCGGTGGTCGAGGCGGGCGGTGTCGTCCGGGCGATCCGCGACGCCGGGGAGCAGGGCGGCCGGGTCAATGTCACCAATCTGCGCGGCGGGGCGGACTATGACGTCACCGACGACGACCGCCTGTCGCTGGAGCTGCGCTACACCCTGGTGGATTTCCAGGATCGCCTGGCCTTCGCCTTCGACCAGACGGCGGGCGGGGTTCCCGTCCGGGGCTATGACCGCTTCGGTTATCAGGAACAGGATCGGCCTTCGTACGCCGGCACGCTGCGCTACCGGCACACCTTCGGCGACGACCACCAGCTCGACATCGATGTCAGCCGCGAGCGCAACAACAACGACTTCGACCGCGACTTCCTGAACGTCAACCGGTTGCCCACGGGGCCGGATCTCGCCGAGCGGCTGACGACCGGGATGCGGTTCTGGAAGACCACGGCCAAGGTCGAATACGTCCGGCCGCTGGGGGAGGGCGTGAAGCTGAAGCTGGGCTACAGCCTGGACGCCGACGACCAGGACTACGACAACCGCGGCTTCCGCGGGACCACGCCGGCCAACCTGACGCCGGTGGCCTCGCAGGCGAACCTCTTCCTGTTCGACCAGCAGGTGCACGCCTTCTACGGCACCTATGAGCGCGCCTTCGGGAAGCTGACGGCCTTGGCGGGCCTGCGGCTGGAGGCGGTGAACATCGACATCAACAGCGTCACCCAGGCGATCAAGGCCGAGAACGACGACGTCAGCCTCTATCCGTCGCTGCACCTGAACTATCAGATCACCGAGGCCCAGAAGCTCACCGCCAGCTACAGCCGCCGGATTCAGCGGCCGCAGCCGCAGGACTACAATCCCTTCCGGCTCTACCAGGACCAGTTCAACTTCCGGGCGGGCAATCCCGACCTGCAGCCGCAGCAGACGGACTCGTTCGAGCTGGGCTACCAGTACCGCAAGGGCGGCGCGATCTATCAGGCGACGTTCTTCTATCGCGACATCCGCGACGCGGTGAACGACGTGAACCGGGACCTGGGCGGCGGGGTGTTCCTGGTGACGCGCGAGAACATCGGCGAGAGCCGGAGCGCGGGGGTGGAGTTCGTCGCCAACGGGCGGCTGTTCCAGGGCTTCACCTACAACGTCAGCGGCAACGCCAACTGGACCGAGCTCGACGCCACGGGGCTGGGTTTCGGCAGTGGCAAGCGTGACGCCGTCGCTCTGTCCGGCCGCGCGAACCTGAGCTGGCAGGTCACCTCGAAGGACTTCCTGCAGCTCAACGGGTTCCTGAACGGCAAGCGGCTGTCGCCCCAGGGCTACATCCAGCCGATGGGCGGGCTGAATGTCGGCTACCGGCGCAAGGTGACCGACCAGCTCTCGCTGATGGTGACGGCCAACGACCTGCTGAAGTCGATCGAGTTCAAGCGCGTGATCGACACGCCGACCCTGCGGGACGTGGAGTACTACAAGCCCCTGAACCGCGGTGTGTTCGTGGGCTTCACCTACACCTTCGGCGGGGGCAAGGCCCGGGACCCGGGCTTCGACTTCGGCGGCGGGGGCGGTCCCCCCGGCTAGGACGGGCCGCCGATCCGGCGGCTTCCGGACCTTGACTCCGACGCCTTCTGTTCTAGAACGAAAGTGGAACAAAAGGAGTCCTGAAGCCATGTCCGATTTTCGCGGCAATCGCCTGCAGGCGATGCGGGCGAAGATCGCCGCGCTGGAAAGCGCTGGGCGCGCCGAGGCGGGGGTGCTGGCCTTCGGCGCGCCCGACATCGACGACCGGCTGGCCGGCGGCGGCCTGGGCCTGGGACGCTGGCACGAGGTGACCGCCTCGGGACTGGAGGGCGAGACCGCGGCCGCGCCCGCCGCCTTCGCGGCCCTGGCGGCGGCGCCCCTGGCGGCCAGGGGACAGGCGGTGTGGGTGCTGCGGCGTGACGATCTCTGGGCTCCGGGCCTGGCCGGCCTGGGCTTTCCCGCCGACCGGCTGATCCAGGTGTGTGTCCGCGACGAGGCCGAGGCCTTGGCGGTTATGGAGGACGCCCTGGCGACGGTGGGCGTCTCGGCGGTGTTCGGCGAGGTGGAGGCGGTGGACCTCACGGCCGGGCGTCGCCTGCAACTGGCGTGCGAGCGGCGCGGCGGCACGGGGTTCGTCCTCAAGCGCAGGCCCTATGGCGGCGTCGGCAGGAAGGAGGCGGCCGGCTCGGTCGCCGCCACCCGCTGGCGCGTGGCCTCCGCGCCCTCCGAACCCGAGCCCGGTGCGTTCGGCCTGGGCGCGCCGCGCTTCGCCGTGGCGCTGGAACGGGCCCGCGGGGGCCGCCCCGGGGCATGGATCCTGGAGGCCCAGGGGGCCTATTCATGGGAGGCAGGCGATGTCGCGTATCCTCTGCGCCTGGTCGCCGCTCTGGGCGATCGCGAACTGGCGCCGGCGCAACCCGCGAACCGACGCGCCGCCTGACGCCGCTCACCCGCCCTTCGCCCTGATCGCCACCGAGCAGCAGGCCCGGCGGCTTTGGGCGGTCAGCCCGGAAGCGGCGCGGCTGGGGTTGCGCGTGGGTCAGAAGGCTACCGACGCCCTGGCGCTGGTCCCCGAGCTGGCCTCGGCCGACGCCGAGCCCGAGGCGGACGCGGCGGCCCTGGACGAGCTGGTCCACTGGTGCGTGCGCTTCTCCCCCGCCGTGGCCGCCGATCGGCCGGACGGGCTGTTCCTCGACATCAGCGGTGTGGCGCACCTGTGGGGCGGCGAGGCGAAGCTGATGGCAGACTTCAGGACCCGGCTGTCTGGGAACGGCCTGCCGTTCCGCACCGCCATCGCCGACACGCCCGGTTCGGCCTGGGCCCTGGCCCACCATGGCCGCGACGGCGTGATCGCTCCGCCGAACGGCCAGGCCGAATTGCTGAAACCGCTGCCGCCCTCGGCTCTGCGCATCACGCCCGAGGCCGCGGCCCAGATCGAGCGGCTGGGCCTGCGCCGGCTGGAACAGTTGATGGAGATTCCCCGCGCGCCGTTGGGCCGCCGCTTCGGCGCGGCCACCCTGGAGCGGTTGGACCAGGCGATGGGCCGCCTGCCGGAGGCGCTGGCCTTCCGCCGCCCGCCCAGCCCCCATGTGGCGCGGCTCGCCTTCTTCGAGCCGATCAGCGCGCCCGAGGACATGACGCGGGTCACCGAGGACGTGGTGGCCAAGCTGTGCGCCCGGCTCGAGGCCGAGGGGCGGGGCGCGCGCCGGTTCGAGATCGCCTTCCACCGGGTGGACGGCAAGGCGCCCAGCCTGGCCGTCGGCCTGTCGCTGGCCGGCCGCGAGGCGCGCCGCATCGCCCGCCTGTTCCAGCCCAAGCTCGAGACGGTC
The DNA here is from genome assembly GCA_040752615.1 of Pseudomonadota bacterium. Taxonomy (GTDB): domain Bacteria; phylum Pseudomonadota; class Alphaproteobacteria; order Caulobacterales; family Caulobacteraceae; genus Phenylobacterium. The sequence goes on from JBFMGV010000029.1 coordinate 72,977, forward strand.
GATCCCGGCTTCGGCATCGAGTCGGTGACCATCGCCGCCTATGCCGTCGAGGAGGTCTCGGGCCGTCAGGGTCAGCTCGCGGCGTCCGACGCAGCCGCCGCCGAGGAGGGGCTCGCCGCCCTGGTCGACCGCCTGGTCAACCGCCTGGGCCCGACGCGCGTCTGGCGCGCGGCGCCGGTGGAAAGCCATGTGCCGGAACGGTCGGTACGCCCCGATCCGCCGCTGGGGGCGGCCACGGTCGACGCCCCGCCCTGGGACCTGGAGGCCCCGCGTCCGGTGCGCCTCTTCCGCCGGCCCGAGCCGCTGGAGCAGGTGATGGCGCTGACGCCGGACGAGCCGCCCCGGCAGTTCCGCTGGCGCGGCCGCCTGCACCAGGTGCGCCTGGCCGAGGGGCCCGAGCGGATCGGCGAGGAATGGTGGCGCGAGAAGATCGAGGACGTCTCCACCTTCCATGTCCGCGACTACTACCGGGTGGAGGACCAGGACGGCGCCCGTTTCTGGCTCTTCCGCGCCGGCCTCTACGGCGACGCCGCCCCGCCGAAGTGGTGGCTGCACGGCCTGTTCGGATAGGAGCCGCGATGAAACCCAAGATCGGCCTGATCACATTCGGCGTCCGCGACCTGGACCGCATGATCGCCTTCTATCGCGATGGCCTGGGCTTCCCGACCCACAACTACACGCCGGGGGACGACATGGTGATGTTCGCGCTGGAGGGTGTCTGGCTCGGCCTCTACCCGCGCGAGGCCCTGGCCGAGGACGCCCAGGTCTCCGCCGAGGGGGCCGGCTTCTCGGGCGTGACCCTGGCGCACAACGCGCCCTCGAAGGCGGCGGTGGACGAGGTCTTCGCCCAGGCGGTCGCGGGGGGCGCCACGCCCCAGAAGCCGCCGCAGGACGTCTTCTGGGGCGGCTACTCCGGCTATTTCAAGGACCCGGAGGGCAACCTCTGGGAGGTGGCCTGGAACCCCTTCACGGACCTGACGTGAGCGCATGACCCGCTACGCCGAACTCCAGGCCAGCAGCAATTTCTCGTTCCTGCGCGGCGCGTCGCATCCGCATGAGCTGGTGGTCGGCGCCGACGCCCTGGGGATCGAGGCGGTGGGCCTCTGCGACCGCAACACCCTGGCCGGCGTGGTGCGGGCCTGGTCGCAGGCGAAGGACCAGCGGCAGGCGGGCTCGTCCATCCGGGCGCTCACCGGCTGCCGACTCGACTTCGCGGACGGAACGCCCAGCCTGCTGGTCTATCCCTCGGATCGCGAGGCCTATGGCCGGCTGACCCGTCTGCTCACGCTCGGCCAGCGCCGCGCCGAGAAAGGTGAGTGCGACCTGGCGTGGGCGGATTTCGAGGCGCATGCCGAGGGCCAGCTGGTTCTCGTCGTGCCGCCCGACCGGCTCGACGAGGCCTTCGAGAGCGACCTGCGCCGCATCGCCGGCGAACTGCCCGACGTATGGCTCGCCGCCGCCCGCCGGTACGGTGCGCGGGACCTGCATCGGCTGGGTCGGCTGGCGGCATTGGCGGACCGCTGCGGCGCGCCGTTCGTGGCCACCAACGACGTGCTCTACCACGGCCCCGAGCGGCGGCCGCTGCAGGACGTGCTCACCTGCATCCGCGAGACCTGCACGATCCAGCAGGCGGGCCTGCGCCTCCAGGCGAACGCCGAGCGGCACCTGAAGGCCCCGGCCGAGATGGCCCGCCTCTTCGCCAGGTTCCCAGGGGCCCTGGAGCGCAGCATCGAGATCGCCGGGCGGGTGAGCTTCGACCTCGGACAGCTCCGCTACGAATACCCCGACGAACCCGTCCCGCCGGGAAAGACCGCCATCCAGCACCTGCGCGACCTGACCTGGAAGGGCGCCCAGACCCGTTTCTCGAAGGGCATGGGCGAGAAGCAGCGGGAAGTCCTGGAGAAGGAGCTGAATCTCATCGAGGAGCTGGACTACCCCAACTACTTCCTCACCGTGCACGACATCGTCCATTGGGCGCGGGAACAGAACATCCTCTGCCAGGGGCGCGGCTCGGCGGCGAACTCCTGCGTCTGTTTCTGCCTGGGCATCACCTCGGTGGACCCGACCAAGGACGATCAGGAGCTCCTCTTTTCCCGCTTCATCTCGAAGAACCGCAACGAACCGCCCGATATCGACGTCGACTTCGAGCATGCCCGTCGCGAGGAGGTGATGCAGTACGTCTACCGGCGCTATGGCCGGGAGCGGGCCGCCATCGTCGCCACGGTGATCCACTATCGGCCGCGCATGGCGATCCGTCAGGTGGGCAAGGCGCTGGGCCTGACCGAGGACGTCACCGCCGCTCTCGCCGGCACGGTCTGGGGCAGCTACGGCGACGGGGTCCCCGACGAGCACATCCGCCAGACCGGCATCGATCCCCACGCGCCGGAGATCCGCAGGGCGACGGCCCTGGCCCACGAGCTGCTGGGCTTCCCGCGCCACTTGTCCCAGCACGTGGGCGGCTATGTTCTGACCAAGCGCCGGCTGGACGAGACCGTCCCCATCGGCAACGCGGCCATGGACGACCGCACGTTCATCGAATGGGACAAGGACGACATCGACGCCCTTGGCCTGATGAAGGTCGATGTCCTGGCGCTGGGCATGCTGACGGCCCTGAAGAAGAGCTTCGACCTTCTGCCGCCGATCGATGGGAAGCAGGTGGTCGACATCACCCAGATCCCGCAGGAAGATCCGGCCGTCTACGAGATGCTATGCCATGCCGACTCCATCGGCGTGTTCCAGGTCGAGAGCCGGGCGCAGATGTCGATGCTGCCCCGGTTGAAGCCTCGCAAGTTCTACGACCTGGTCATCGAGGTGGCGATCGTCCGCCCCGGGCCCATCCAGGGCAACATGGTCCACCCTTATCTGAAGCGGCGCGAAGACCCGGCCAGCGTGGAGTATCCACGTCCGGGCTCCGGGCATCCGCAGGACGAGCTGGAAGAGATCCTGAAGAAGACCCTGGGGGTGCCGCTCTTCCAGGAACAGGCCATGCGGGTGGCGATCACCGCCGCCAAGTTCACCGACGACGAGGCCGATCAGCTGAGGCGTTCGATGGCGACCTTTCGCAACGTCGGCACGATCGGCCGGCACGGCGAGATGTTCGTCGAGGGAATGGTCAAGCGCGGCTATGACCCGGAGTTCGCGGACCGCTGCTTCAAGCAGATCGAGGGCTTCGGCTCGTACGGCTTTCCGGAGAGCCACGCGATCAGTTTCGCCCTGCTGGTCTACGCCTCGGCCTGGGTGAAATGCCACCACCCGGACGCCTTCCTTGTGTCGCTGCTCAACAGTCAGCCGATGGGCTTCTACCAGCCGGCCCAGCTGGTTCGCGACGCGCGGGAGCATGGGGTGGACGTGCGCCCTCCGGACGTGATGTTCAGCGACTGGGACAGCACCCTTGAGGAGAAGGACGACCCGCGGGAGAGGCTGCGTCCCGCCCGCCTGGGCCTGCGGCAGGTCAAGGGACTGAAGCAGGCGGACGGCGAGGCGTTGATGGCCGCGCGAGCGGCCGGCGCGGGCACGGTGGAGGCCTTTGCCCGCTGCGCCGGGATCAGCCGCCGCACGCTGGAGCTGCTGGCCGAGGCCGACGCCTTCCGCAGCCTGGGCCTGACCCGGCGCGAGGCGCTGTGGGCGGTGAAGGGGCTGGCCGGTGAGCAGGGGGCCGCGAAGAACGCTCCGCTGCTGCTGCGCCAGAGCCTGAAGGAGACCCAGGTCCAGCTGCCGTTCATGAGCGCCTCCCAGGGGGTGGCCGAGGACTATCGCACCACCAGCCTGTCGCTGAAGGCGCACCCCATCGACTTCTTCCGTGACGACCTGGCGGCGTTGGGCGCGGTCCCCTGCGCGGCGCTGAAGACGTCGCGCAACGGGCGGCGGCTGTCGGTGGGGGGGCTCGTGCTGGTGCGCCAGCGGCCGGGCACCGCCAAGGGCGTGGTCTTCGTCACCCTGGAGGACGAGACCGGCATCGCCAACCTGGTGGTCTGGCGCGACGCCTTCGAGGCCAACCGGAGGCTGGTGATGGCCGGCGCATTCATCGTCGTCCACGGACAGGTGCAGAAGGAGGGCGAGGTGATCCACGTGGTGGCCGAGCGCTTCACCGACCTCTCTCATCGCCTCGCGGGCCTGCGCGACGACGCCGCCCCGGTGGAGGCCCACTCCCGCGTCACGGGCCGCCTGATCCGCAGCCGCGATTTCCACTGAGCAAATGTCGGCATAACGTGGGTCCGCACGTCCTCTGGCCAGGGAGGAATCCGGATGACGCACGCGACGCAACTGCTCATCGGCACCCGCAAGGGCGCCTGGATCTATCGCTCGGACACGGGGCGCGGGAGCTGGGTGCTGGAGGGGCCGCTGTTCCTGGGCCAGATCATAAACCACTTCGTCCGCGACCCGCGTGACGGGCGGACGATGCTGATGGCCGCGTCCACGGGCCATCTCGGCCCCACCATCCTGCGCTCGACCGACGGGGGCGCGACCTGGACCGAAGCGAAACAACCCCCCGCGTTCTCCAAGGGCGACCCTCATGCCCGCGCGGTGGACCACTCGTTCTGGCTGGAGCCGGGTCACGCCGACGAGCCCGGTGTCTGGTGGGCCGGGGCCTCGCCACCCGCCCTGTTCCGCAGCGCCGACGGCGGCGACACCTGGGAGGGCGTCACGGGCCTCAACGAGCATCCGAGCGTGATGGACTGGTTCCCGCCGGAGGCCGGTACGCCCGACGGCGCGATCCTGAACCAGGTGGTGATCGACCCGCGCGACGCCCGGCATATGTACCTGGCGACCTGTTCGGCGGGGGTGCTGGAGACGAGGGACCAGGGCGCCACCTGGCGGCCGCTGAACCAGAATGTGCGCTGCGACTTCCTGCCGGACCCCTATCCCGAGTTCGGCCAGGACAGCCACTACATCGCCCTGGCGCCCACCGATCCCGACCGGATCTGGCAACAGAACCACTGTGGGGTCTATCGCCTCGACCGGCCCGGCGAGCGCTGGGAGCGGATCGGCGAGGCCATGCCCCAGGACGTCGGGGACATCGGCTTCACGGTGGTGCCGCACGTGCGCGACCGGGACACCGCCTGGATCTGGCCGATGGACGGGACCGAGGTCTGGCCGCGGGTCAGCCCGGGTGGCAGGCCGGCCGCATACCGCACGCGCGACGGCGGCGCCTCGTGGGAGCGGCAGGCGCGCGGCTTTCCCGCCGAACAGGGCTGGTTCACCGTCAAGCGCCAGGCGTTCTGCGGCGACAGCTGTGATCCGATGGGGCTCTACATCGGCACGACCGGCGGCGAGGTCTGGATGAGCGGCGACGAGGGCGAGAGCTGGCGCCAGATCGGAGCGCACCTGCCCGAGATCTATTCGGTGACGGCGGTCCGGGCCGGATGATCCGCGTCTCGATCCCCTCGCAGCTCATCGCCTACACCGACGGCGCGACGCGGGTGGAGGCGGCGGGCGCGACGGTGGCGGAGGTGCTCGACGACCTGGACCGCCGCTTTCCCGGCCTCAAGTTCCGGGTGGTGGACGAGCAGGATCGCATCCGCCGGCACATGCGCATCTTCGTCGGCGCGGACGAGGCCCGGCGCGTCGACGTGGCGCTGGGGGTCGGCGACGAGGTGCTGATCTTCGGCGCGCTCAGCGGCGGCTAGAGGGTCATCACCCCCTTGCGAGCCTCGCGCGTGCCGACGCTCTGGGCCACCAGCGGGCACCCAAGGGCCTGCAGCGCGGCGCGGCGGCCTGCGGGGTTGGCGCTGCGCTGCGCGTCCTCGAAGGGCAGCAGGCCTGCGATGCACGGATGGGCCAGGGTGCGGGCCACATGCCCCGCCGTCTTCGGCCAGCGGTCCGCATCGATCTCGAAGCCCACATAGGCGGCATTGCGGAAGAAGCTGGCCACCGAGATGTCGGCGAGGCCGATCTCGCCGAACAGGAAGCCCGCCTCGGGCGCCTGGCCTTCCAGGTAGTCGAGGATCGCCGGCGCGTCCTGGGTGAGGGTCTTCTCGATGCGGTCGGCGTCGCCGGGTTCGCCCCAGACCATCGGGTGGACGGCCCGCTGGTAGAAAAGGCCCCAGATGAAGACGTCGCCCATGCGGGTGTCGGCGAACTCCTCCAGCCACCGGGCCCTGGCCCGATCCACCGGGGAGGCCGGCAGCAGCGCGTGGCCCGGATAGGCCTCGTCAAGATAGGCGCAGATCACCGACGAGTCGCAGAGCGTCAGGTCGCCGTCCACCATCACCGGGATGCGGCGCAGCGGGCTCAGCCGCTGGAACTCGTCACCGCCGTAGAAGGGGGTGATCGGATCGATCTCGTAGGTGACGCCCTTGAGGTTCAGGCACGCCAGAACCTTGCGGACGTAGGGGCTGACGTAGCTGCCGATGATCTTCATGCGCGGCCCTCCCGGCTCCAGGTCCTGAGGTAGGGCCTGGAGCCGGGCCGGCAAAGGGCCAGTCGTCTAGAAGCGGAGGGCCCGGACTTCCTTCACGTGCGGCAGGGCCTGGATCTTGGCCAGCAGCTTCTCGTCCGGCGCCTGGTCGACGCCCACCAGGGCGATGGCGTCGTCATCGGCGTCGATGCGGCCGAGGTTGAAGGTGGCGATGTTGACGCCGGCCTCGCCCAACAGGCCGCCGATGGCGCCGATGAAGCCAGGCTTGTCGAGGTTGTTGACGTACAGCATGCGCGGCAGGAACGGCGCGTCCAGGTCCATGCCCTTCACCTCGACGATGCGCGGGGCGCCGGCGACGACCGAGCCGGCGAACGAACGCTTGCCCTTCTCGGTGGTGACGGTGATGCGCACCAGGCTCTCGAAGACCGGCGAGGCTTCCTGACGGCTCTCGGAGACGACGATGCCGCGCTCCTTCGCCACCGCGGGCGCCGAGACCATGTTGATCTCGGCCAGCATCGGCCGCAGCACGCCGGCCAGGGCGGCGGCGCTGAGCGGACGGGTGTTGAGCTTGCTGACCTCGCCCTCGAAGGCGATGTCCACGGCCTTCACGCCGAAGTCGACCATCTGGCCGGCCAGGGCGCCCAGCTTCTCGGCCAGGGCCACGAACGGCTTGAGGCGCGGCGCTTCCTCGGCGCTGACCGAGGGGCTGTTGAGGGCGTTGGTGACGGCGCCGGTCAGCAGGTAGTCGCTGATCTGCTCGGCCACCTGCAGCGCCACGTTCTCCTGGGCCTCGTTGGTCGAGGCGCCCAGGTGCGGGGTGGCGACGAAGTTCGGGGCGCCGAACAGCACGTTCTCCTTGGCCGGCTCGGTCGAGAAGACGTCGAAGCCGGCGGCGCCGATGTGACCGCTCTCCAGGCCGGCGCGCAGGGCCGCCTCGTCCACCAGCCCGCCACGGGCGCAGTTGACGATCATCACGCCCTTCTTGGTCTTGGCCAGGTTCTCGGCCGACAGGATGTTGCGGGTCTTGTCGGTGAGCGGCGTGTGCAGGGTGATGACGTCGGCGCGCGCCAGCAGTTCTTCCAGCTCGACCTTCTCGACGCCCATCTCGACGGCGCGTTCCGGTGACAGGAAGGGGTCGTAGGCCACGACCTTCATCTTCAGGCCCAGCGCCCGGTCCGCGACGATCCCGCCGATGTTGCCGGCGCCGATCAGGCCCAGGGTCTTGGCGTAGAGTTCCACGCCCATGAAGCGGTTCTTCTCCCACTTGCCGGCCTGGGTCGACACGTCGGCGGCGGGCATCTGGCGCGCCAGGGCGAACATCATCGCGATGGCGTGCTCGGCCGTCGTGATCGAGTTGCCGAAGGGGGTGTTCATCACCACCACGCCGGCCGCGGTGGCCGCCGGGATGTCGATGTTGTCGACGCCGATGCCGGCCCGACCGATGACCTTGAGGTTCTTGGCGGCGGCGATGACGTCTTTGTTGGGCTTGGTGTCCGAACGGACGACCAGGCCGTCGTAGTCGCCGATCACGGCGATCAGCTCGTCCTTGCTGAGGCCCGTCTTGATGTCGGTGTCGACGCCGCGCTGGCGGAAGATGTCGACGGCGGCGGGGCTCAGGCTGTCAGCGATGAGAACGCGGGGCATGGTGGGTGCTCCATGGCCTCTCCCTCGTGCGGGGAGGGGTGGGGGGTGGGTGTGCGAGCGGGGAAAGGCGGGGGTTCACCCCCGTCCCCGGCCCTTCCCCGCGAGGGGGAAGGGGGCAGCAGGCGCTAGGCGGCGGCGAGGTCGGCGGCGACGGACGCGAACGCCCAGTCGAGCCAGGGCGTCAGGGCGTCGACGTCGGACGTCTCCACCGTGGCGCCGCACCAGATCCGCAGACCGGGAGGGGCGTCGCGATAGCCGCCGATGTCGAGGGCCACGCCCTCCTTCTCAAGCGCCGAGGCCAGCTTCTTGGCGAAGTCGGCCTGGGCGTCTTCGGCCAGGGCGGTGACGCGCGGGTCCACCACCTTCAGGCACACCGAGGTGTTCGAGCGCGCGGCCGCATCCTCGGCCAGGAACTCGACCCAGGGGGTCTTGGCGACCCAGTCGGCGAGGATGGCGAGGTTGGCGTCGGCCCGGCGCTGCATCTCGGTGAGGCCGCCGATGCTGTCGGCCCACTTCAGGGCGTCGATGGCGTCTTCCACGCACAGCATGGAGGGCGTGTTGATGGTGGCGCCCTCGAAGATCTCGAGGTTGACCTTGCCGCCCTTGGTCATGCGGAACAGCTTCGGCATCGGCCAGGCGGGCGTATGGCTTTCCAGACGGGCCACGGCGCGGGGGCCGAGGATCAGGACGCCGTGCGCGCCTTCGCCGCCGAGGGCCTTCTGCCAGGAGAAGGTCACGACATCGAGCTTGGTCCAGTCGAGCGCCTGGGCGAACGCGGCGCTGGTGGCGTCGCAGATCGTGATGCCCTCGCGGTCGGCCGCGATGAAGTCGGCGTTCGGGACGCGGACGCCCGAGGTGGTGCCGTTCCAGGTGAAGACCAGGTCGGCGTCTTTACGGACCTTCGTCAGGTCGGGAAGCTTGCCGTACGGCGCGTCCAACACCTCGGCCGGGATCTTCAGCTGCTTGGTGACGTCGGTCACCCAGTCCTTGCCGAAGCTCTCGAAGGCCAGCAGTTGCACGGGCTTGGGACCCAGCATCGACCACAGGGCCATTTCGACCGCGCCGGTATCCGAACCGGCGACGATGCCGACGAGGAAGTCGTCGGGGACCTGCAGCACCTCACGGGTGCGGTCGATCGCTTCCTTCAGGCGCGCCTTGCCGATCTTCGACCGGTGCGAACGGCCGAGGACGGCGTTGCTGAGATTTTGGGGGGTCCATCCGGGGCGCTTGGCGCACGGGCCGGAAGAGAACTCGGGACGAGCCGGGCGGAGCGCCGGCTTCGGCGTGGTGGTCATAGCGATGTCTCCCATCCTTGCAGATGAGCAGCGCCCCGTTGGGGGGGCGTGGCCCGCGGGCCAAAAGCCAGCGTTCCGAATTCAGCGCAAGCGAAAGTTTTCTGATGGCGACGACAGCGGCGCTAGGCCGCGGGCGGGCTCGCGGCCTTCGCCCGGCGCACGCGCTGACGCCGCGACACCAGGGCGCCGATGATCAGGCACCAGGTGATTCCGCTGAAATTGATGTTGTTTATCAAGGCGTGGAGGTAGTCGTTCTCGGCCCGGCCCGTGACCATGTAGTACGAGTGGAGCGAGAACTGGGCTGCGTAGAACAGCATGGCCCCGCCCATCCAGGGCGCCCCGTAGCGCAGCGTGACGAACAGCAGGGCCACGGCGGCCAGACCGTCGTTGGCGAACCGGATCACCCCGTCCAGTTCGGGCAGGAAGGCGCGCACCAGGAAGCCCAGGGCGATGTGCGCGATCACCACGATCGCCGCGATGCGTTCCGCGCGGCCGCCAAGCGCCAACGCCAGCGTGACCGCGGCGAGGCTGAACAGCAGCAGTAGTTGAACGATCGGCGAAGTCGGCATGATTAAGCGCCCCTAATCAGATTAGAGGCGCCCAACCAGTTAATCTATTGCAACGATCGGTCAGGTATCCGACGTAAGTGTCGGTTAGCCGACTTTCTTCATCGTCACTTCGGTGTGGGACGCGCCCTCAGCCGGCTTGTCCTGGTAGTCCATCTTGGTGCGGATGCCGAGGCGAAGCTTGGCTTCGTTCAGCTCGTTGTGCACGCCGACCATGGCCGAGCGGGCTTCGCTGAGCGCCTTGATGGCTTCCATCATCTTCACCTGAACGTCGTCAGCGAAGACCAGCGAGGTATTCACGTCCTGACGGGCCTTGAGCATTTCGCTCATCAGCTCGGCAGCTTCCACAAGAGCGCCATCGACGGCGGCTTCGGTCTTGAACAGCTTCTTGGCCACGCGCTGGGCCACGAACACTTTTTCCATGAGGTTACACCCCTGAGTTACCCGACACCCGTTAAGGTAAATGAAACATTATCGGGCAGGCAATCGCTTGAGTGGTTGTTAACCATGTTTTCTTCTGCGACCGGTTGTAGCGTGGCGCCGAAAGCACAGTTCAAGTGCAACTCGCGCCCGTCCACAGCTTGCGGTGGAAGCGAAGCGTTAGGACTATTCGCTTATCGCTCGTGGGTATGAACCTGCGAGGGGACATGTCCGAACCGGACGCGCCACAGGGCGCGGCGCCGACGGCTACCTTCCATGCTCGCGTTGCGGGTGTGGGCCTCGTCACGACCGTCGTCGTGCTCGCGGCCGCATGTCTGACGTTCATGCTCCAGCAGTGGGCCGTCGCCCGCACCGAGGCGCATCGTTATCACGAGGACATGGCCGCCATCGTCGCCCAGACGGCGGTGCCGTCGGCCGAGGACGACCGGAGCGGCGAGAGCCTGCGTCGGACGATGGCCACGCTGAAGGCCAACCGCAATGTGGTGGCGGTCGAGGTGATCGACGCCAGCGGCCGGGTTCTGGCCAGCTATCGCGACAGCAAGCCGGCCGGTTCCACCGAAGTCATCCAGAAGGTCGTCGAGGACGAGGGCCGCACCTTGGGGCGGCTCAGCCTGACGGTGCGCCAGCCTGACCTCGCGCCGCTGCTGCCGCAGTTCATCGCCCTGACCTTCGTGCTGCTGTTCGGCGGCGTGGGCGTGGCCCTGTTCCTGGCCCGCAGCCTGGCCCACCGGGTGATCAAGCCGGTCCAGAGCCTGTCGGCGGCCATGCAGGACGTGGCGGCCGGCGGCAGCTTCACCCCGGTGGCGGTCGACGCCAGCGACGAGCTGTTCCAGAGCCTGACCGAGAGCTTCAACCACCTGCTCGCCAAGCTGGCCGAGCGCGAGGATGACCTGAAGGGCGCGATGCGCGAGCTGGAGGCGGCGCGCGACGCCGCCAACGCCGCCAATGTGCTGAAGACCCAGTTCCTGGCCAACATGAGCCACGAGATCCGCACGCCGCTGAACGGCGTGCTGGCGATGGCCGAGGTGATGGCGCTGGGCAACCTGGACCAGGTGCAGCGCGACCGTCTCGACGTCATCCGCCGGTCGGGCGGCCTGCTGCTGGCGGTCCTGAACGACGTGCTGGACCTGTCGAAGATCGAGGCCGGCAAGCTGACCCTCTTCGAGGACGACTTCGACGTCGACCAGGCCATTGGCCAGGCGCGCGAGAACTTCGAGGTCATGGCCCAGGCCAAGGGGCTCGGCTTCGGCATCGAGGTCACCGACGAGGCCAAGGGCTGGTGGCGCGGCGACGCCGACCGCCTGCGCCAGGTCATCGGCAACCTGCTGTCCAACGCCATCAAGTTCACCCCGCAGGGCTCGGTCACGGCCCGGGTCGACGTGGGCGCTTCGGGCGGTCTGCGGATCGTGGTCGCCGACACGGGCGTCGGCATCGCGCCCGAGAAGCTGCCGACCCTGTTCGAGAAGTTCATCCAGGCCGACAACTCGGCGACCCGTCGCTTCGGCGGCACGGGCCTTGGCCTCGCCATCTGCCGCGAGCTGACCCAGATGATGGGCGGCTCCATCGACGTCGAGAGCTGCGAGGGCCACGGGTCCACCTTCACGGTCGAGCTGCCGCTGGCCCGGGGCAAGCCCGCGTCGATGCAGCAGGTCCAGCCGCCGCAAGGGGCGGACGACGGCGCGCTGCGTCTGCTGGCCGCCGAGGACAACCCGACCAACCAGCAGGTCCTGGCCGCCGTCCTCGGCTCGCTGGGCATCGAGGTCCACATCGTTCCCGACGGCAGGGAGGCCGTGGAGGCCTGGCGCACCGGGACCTACGACCTGATCCTGATGGACATCCAGATGCCGGTGATGGACGGCATCACCGCCGCCTCGACCATCCGCGAGGCCGAACGTGTCGCCAACCGCCGCCGGACCCCGATCGTGGCCCTCACCGCCAACGCCCTGACCCATCAGGTCGAGGAGTATCTGGCGGTCGGCATGGACGCCCACGTCGCCAAGCCGATCGAGATCGCCAAGCTGTACGACGCCATCTCGGCCGTGCTGAACGCCGCCGCGACGGACGGCGTCTCTCCCGCCCAGGCCGGCGCCGCCGCCTGAGGGCAGGCTGCCTGAAGCGGCGGTCATCTAGCTGAACGTCAGGCAACGACGGCCTCAGGTCCGCGTCAGGCCCGGCGTGGTTTTCTCCAGTCATCGAAAGGCCGGGTGTCCGGCCAATCTGATCGGAGGACCGATATGAAAAGGACCGTTCTCACCGCCCTGGCCGCCGCCACGGCGCTCGCCACCCTCGGCGGCGCGGCGGTCGCCCAGCCCTACGGCTACGACCGCCAGGACCGCTATGAGCGTCAGGATCGCTACGATCGCTATGACCGCGATGATCGCGGCGAGTGGCGGGGCGACCGTCGCGGCGGCGGCCAGATCGAGCGTCGCTTCGCCGAGATCCGCCAACGGATCGACTGGGCCGACCGCCGGGGCCTGCTGGACCGCGCCGAGCGGAACAAGGTGACCCGCGGCTACGACGATCTGGCTCGCCGGAACGCCCAGTTCCGGGTCGGGGGCTACAATTCCTACGAGCGGAACGAGATCAACCGTCGTCTCGACCTGCTGGAAGCCAGCCTCGACACGCGGATCAACAACGGCGGCTACGCCTGGCGCCGCTAGGCGCTGATCCCAGCTGACGGCGACGCCCCCGGAGCTCCGGCTTCGGGGGCGTCTTGCGTCAGGGCGCGAGGCGCAGGCGGCTGTCCACGACCGTCGTCGCCTTGCCGCGGATCAGGACGCGGGCGCCGCGATGCTCGCACTCCAGGTCCCCGCCGCGCCCCGGATAGGCCTGGTGGAAACGCACGGTCGGCCGGCCCAGCTTGTCGGTGAACAATGGCGACAGGATGCAATGCAGCGAGCCGGTCGTCGGGTCCTCCGGGATGCCCGATCCGGGCGCGAAGAAGCGGTCGGTGACGTCATGGCCGGCGCCGGCGGGGGCGAGGGCCGCGACGCCCACATTGCCGCGTCCGCCGGTGGCCGCGCTGGAGATCTGGTTCAGGGCCACCAGGTCCGGATCCAGGCCGCGCACGGTCGCCTCGTCCGCGAAGATTGCGACCAGATAGGTCGAGGCCCAGACCTCGGCCGGCGACGCGCCCAGCGCCTCGGCCAGCCCGGGCGGAATGTCGGTCCGCACCGGCGGCTGCGACGGGAAGTCCATCTCGTAGCCGTCCGCCGTCCGCCGGACGGTCAGTTCACCCGACTGGGTCTGGAACCGTACGAGGTCGACGGCGAGGCCCAGCTCGGCGAACAGCACATGGGCCGAGGCCAAGGTCGCGTGCCCGCACAGCGGCACTTCCAGCTTCGGCGTGAACCAGCGCAGGCCGAAGCTGTCGGCTGCGTCGGTGCGGGTGAGGAAGGCCGTCTCGGCCTGGTTGTTCTCGGCGGCCAGCGCCTGCATCCACGCGGCGTCGGGCCAGGCGTCGAACGGCTCGACGACGCAGGCGGGATTGCCACGGAAGGGCTGGGCGGCGAACGCGTCCACGGTCCACTGGCGCAAGACTGGTCTCCTCGAATTCAGGCCATTGGACTTGCGTCGCGACGGGGCGGGCAGCAAGGGCCACTTCCCGTTCCGCGGACCCGGCAGGGAGAGGGCATGGCGCACGAAATCACCGACGGCGGCTTCCGGCTGAGCGACGATCCCGCGCGCTTCGACCTCGCCCGCGCCCACCAGTGGATCGGCGGCGAGAGCTATTGGGCCGCCGGCATCCCGCTGGAGACCTTCGCCAAGGCCTGTGCGGCGAGCCTGACGGTGGGCGCCTTCGCGGAGGGCGGGGCCATGGCGGCGATGGCCCGGGTGGTGACCGACCGCGCGACCTTCGGCTGGATCTGCGACGTCTATGTGGACGCGGCCTACCGCGGCCATGGCCTGGGCAAGATGCTCATGGCCTATCTCAAGGGACACCCCGACCTGCAGGGCTTCCGCCGGATGCACCTGGCCACACGCGACGCCCACGGCCTCTACGCCCCGTTCGGTTTCACGCCGCTGACGGGCGTCGAGGGCTGGATGGAGATCCGCGACCCCGACGTCTACCGGCGCTAGGGGCGCTGGACCTCGATCTCGGGCCAGCGGCTCTCGGCCTTGGCGGCGATGCGCTCGAAGTTGGTGGACGGGCGGTTGGGGTTCGGACGCAGCTGGCGGGCGAACAGATCGTCCAGGCCGAACGGCGCGACGATGGTCATCCGACCGTCGGCCTCCAGCCGCGCGCCGACGCAGAACATGGGGCTGACGAACCGTTCCAGCGCCTCGGTGCTGCTCGCGAGCGGCGGGTAGGGCTCGTTGAACTTGCCCTCGAACCAGACGTGCACGCGCGCCTGGTTGCGCACCTCGACCATCTCGCGCAGCGGCGGCTCGAACGCGGCCGCCACCTGCTGGATCACCACATCCTCGGCCTCGTACGAGATATCCGAGGCGTCGAAGTATCCGACGTCGTAGTCCTTGATGCCGTAGTCCAGGTCACGGTCGCCCAGGTGGTTCAGCACCCGCTGGTAGATCGCCCCCGAGAAGACCAGCCAATCCGGCGGCGCGATCTCGCCGAGGGTGGTCAGCACGTGCATCAGCGGCCGCGAGCGCCGCAGGATCGCTTCCAGCTCGTCGGCGCGTTTCATGCCCGCCCCCGCAGCGGCCAGCCGTGATCCAGCGGGCCGTGGCCGGCGCCCAGGCCCGGGGCCTGCAGCATCGCCTCGTGCACATAGTCCCACGCGACGGCGACGGCGGCGTCCAGCGGAAGGCCCTGGGCCAGGCCGGCGGCGCACGCCGAAGCCAGGGTGCAGCCGGTCCCATGAGTGTGCCGGCTCTCGATCCGCTCGCCCTCGAACACGGTCTCGCCGTCCGGGGTCATCAACACGTCGATCACGCGCTCGCCGGGGACATGGCCGCCCTTCATCAGCACCGCGCGGGCGCCCATGGCCAGTAGGGCCTCGCCGGCGCGGCGCAGGTCGTCGGTGGTTTCGGATGGCAATCCTGTCAGGGCGCTCGCCTCGGGCGCATTGGGCGTCAGCAGAGCGGCGTGGGGGATCAGCCGCGCCTTCACCGCCGCCACCGCCTCGGCCGCCAGCAGCGCCGCGCCGCCCTTGGCGATCATCACGGGGTCCACCACGGCGGGTACGCCCGCCTCGGCGATCAGGCTGGCCACCAGGTCGACCGTCGCCGCGTCGCCCAGCATCCCGGTCTTGATCACGTCGGCGCCGATGTCGCTAAGCACGGACCGGGCCTGGCCGGCGATCACGTCCAGCGGGATCGGGTGCACGCCGGTCACGCCCAGCGTGTTCTGCACCGTCACCGCGGTGATGGCCGTGGCGGCGTAACCGCCCAGCATGGTGACGGTCTTGATGTCGGCCTGGATGCCGGCGCCGCCGCCGCTGTCCGAGCCCGCGATGATCAAAACCCGGCCGATGTTCTGCATGGTCCCGAGTTAGCCCGCAGCGAGGCCGAATGCATCGGGATTTACGAACGATCCCCAAGCGGCGAGCTTGGCCTTCATGGAGCCGCAGGCCTTCGCCGATGTATTCGCCCGGGCGTTTCAGGACGTCTACCTGCATGCCGTGCGACGGGTGCGGGACAAGCGCGGGCGGCTGACGCCCGAGACGACCGCCTTCCTGCTGCACCTGGCCGAGGCGGGGCCGATGACCCTGGGCGAACTGACCCGACACCTCGACCGCGCCGCGTCCACGCTGAGCGAGATGGTCGACCACCTGGAGGCCAAGGGCTTCGTCCGCCGCGACGCCGACTCCGCCGATGGCCGTCGCACCTTCATCTGGCTGACCACCGAGGGACGCGAAGTCCTGGCCGAGGAGATGCAGGTGCTGGACGGCGGCCAACTGGCTCGCGCGGCGGCGCGCCTGGATCCGGATCAACGCGCCCAACTCGCGGAGGCGGTAGGCGCTCTCGTTCAAGCCCTGAAGGCGGAGGCCCCATGACTCACAAGTGCGAAAGCTGCGGCATGCCCATCGAGACGGGCCGTTACTGCCGGTACTGCGTCGACGAGACCGGCGCCTTGCAGGACTTCGACACCCGCTTCGGACGCATGGTGGACTGGCAGCTCCGGGAGCGGGGCGGCACGCGCGAGGCGGCCGAGCGGGACACCCTGGCCTACATGGCGACCCTGCCGGCGTGGCGGGATCATCCGCGCGTGAAGGCCGCCTCGGCCTCCTAGTTGTCGTTTCCAAGAAGGTTGTTCACCCTGGTCCATGGGGTGAGGCCGCCGATGCCGGCGTGGGGTCTGGTGAGGTTGTAGGCGTCGGTCCAGGGTCCGACGGCCTGGGTTCGCTCAGCGGA